>NZ_PDKU01000008.1 GCF_002933355.1 Candidatus Pantoea edessiphila | reverse complement strand
TATCAAACAATTTATGTAGGTACTTCGTAGAAAAGCATCTTAATTATTACGTATTAAATAAGGAGGTGATCCAACCGCAGGTTCCCCTACGGTTACCTTGTTACGACTTCACCCCAGTCATGAACCACAAAGTGGTAAGCGCTCTCCTAAGGAAGGTTAAGCTACTCACTTCTTTTGCAATCCACTTCCATGGTGTGACGGGCGGTGTGTACAAGGCCCGGGAACGTATTCACCGTAGCGTTCTGATCTACGATTACTAGCGATTCCGACTTCATGGAGTCGAGTTGCAGACTCCAATCCGGACTAAGACGAATTTTATGAGATTTGCTTACTCTCGCGAGATTGCTTCCCTTTGTATACGCCATTGTAGCACGTGTGTAGCCCTACTCATAAGGGCCATGATGACTTGACGTCATCCCCACCTTCCTCCGGCTTATCACCGGCAGTCTCCTTTGAGTTCCCGACTAATTCGCTGGCAACAAAGGATAAGGGTTGCGCTCGTTGCGGGACTTAACCCAACATTTCACAACACGAGCTGACGACAGCCATGCAGCACCTGTCTCAGCATTCCCGAAGGTACCAAGGCATCTCTGCCAAGTTCGCTGGATGTCAAGAGTAGGTAAGGTTTTTCGCGTTGCATCGAATTAAACCACATGCTCCACCGCTTGTGCGGGCCCCCGTCAATTCATTTGAGTTTTAACCTTGCGGTCGTACTCCCCAGGCGGTCGACTTAACGCGTTAGCTACGGAAGTTATGTCTCAAGGACACGGCTTCCAAGTCGACATCGTTTACGGCATGGACTACCAGGGTATCTAATCCTGTTTGCTCCCCATGCTTTCGCACCTGAGTGTCAGTATTCATCCAGAGAGCCGCCTTCGCCACTGGTATTCCTCCAGATCTCTACGCATTTCACCGCTACACCTGGAATTCTGCTCTCCTCTATGAAACTCAAGTTCATCAGTTTCAAATGCAGTTCCTAGGTTAAGCCCAGGGATTTCACATCTGACTTAATAAACCACCTACGTGCGCTTTACGCCCAGTAATTCCGATTAACGCTTGCACCCTCCGTATTACCGCGGCTGCTGGCACGGAGTTAGCCGGTGCTTCTTCTTTAGGTAACGTCAATCAATATAGGTTTTAGCTATATTGCCTTCTTCCCTACTGAAAGTACTTTACAACCCGAAGGCCTTCTTCATACACGCGGCATAGCTGCATCAGGCTTTCGCCCATTGTGCAATATTCCCCACTGCTGCCTCCCGTAGGAGTCTGGACCGTATCTCAGTTCCAGTGTGGCTGGTCATCCTCTCAGACCAGCTAGGGATCGTTGCCTAGGTGAGCCATTACCACACCTACTAGCTAATCCCATCTGGGTTCATCCAATGACATGAGGCCTAAAAGGTCCCCCACTTTGGTTTTTTACAACTTTATGCGGTATTAGCCATCGTTTCCAATGGTTATCCCCCTTCATTGGGCAGATCCCCAGATATTACTCACCCGTCCGCCACTCGTCACCAAAAGAGTAAACTCTTTCGTGTTACCGTTCGACTTGCATGTGTTAAGCTTGCCGCCAGCGTTCAATCTGAGCCATGATCAAACTCTTCAATTAGAATCTCTAAAATTTGTTTCTACAGATTAAACTACGCAATAAATTACGTGTTTATTCGATAGATATTTATAGTCTTATGATTAAAAATCGTTGACACTAAATCTACGAATACCCACATAGATTGTCTGATAAATTTTTAAA
>NZ_PDKU01000007.1 GCF_002933355.1 Candidatus Pantoea edessiphila | reverse complement strand
AGTTCTTTAAAAATTTGGAACAAGTTAACAAATATTAAGTAACTGTATTTTAATTAAATGTATTTTAATTAAAAAAGTTATCTAATATTTATAAAATTCTCAATGTTCTTACAATCTAAAAATGCCTGTGGGTTGTAAGGTTAAGTAATTAAGCGTATATGGTGGATGCCTTGGCAGTCAGAGGCGATGAAGGACGTGCAAATCTGCGAAAAGCGTCGGTAAGGTGATATGAACCGCTATAACCGGCGATGTCCGAATGGGGAAACCTGATACTTAATTGTATCATCGTTAAGTAAATACATAGCTTGACGAAGCAAACCGGGAGAACTGAAACATCTAAGTAACCCGAGGAAAAGAAATCAACCGAGATTCCCCTAGTAGTGGCGAGCGAAAGGGGAACAGCCCAGAGCTTAAAATAAATTTGTTTGTTAGTAGAATGGTCTGGAAAGTCCAACGATACAGGGTGATAGTCCCGTATATAAAAATATATAAATTTATATGCTCAAAGAGTAGGACGGGACACGTGGTATCTTGTCTGAATATGGGGGGACCATCCTCCAAGGCTAAATACTCCTGACTGACCGATAGTGAACTAGTACCGTGAGGGAAAGGCGAAAAGTACCCCGGCTAGGGGAGTGAAATAGAACCTGAAACCATATACGTACAAGCAGTGGAAGCATTGTAATGATGTGACTGCGTACCTTTTGTATAATGGGTCAGCGACTTATATTTTGTAGCAAGGTTAACTTTATAAGGAAGCCGTAGGGAAACCGAGTCTTAACTGGGCGTTTGAGTTGCAAAATATAGACCCGAAACCCGGTGATCTAACTATGAGCAGGTTGAAGGTTGGGTAACACTAATTGGAGGACCGAACCGACTAATGTTGAAAAATTAGCGGATGACTTGTGGTTAGGGGTGAAAGGCCAATCAAACCGGGAGATAGCTGGTTCTCCTCGAAAGCTATTTAGGTAGCGCCTCGTGAATTTATCTCCGGGGGTAGAGCACTGTTTCGGTTAAGGGGCTATCCAAGCTTACTAATCCGATGCAAACTACGAATACCGGTGAATATTATCACGGGAGACACACGGCGGGTGCTAACGTCCGTCGTGGAAAGGGAAACAACCCAGACCGCCAGCTAAGGTCCCTAAATTATGATTAAGTGGAAAACGATGTGGGAAGGCTTAAACAGCCAGGATGTTGGCTTAGAAGCAGCCATCATTTAAAGAAAGCGTAATAGCTCACTGGTCGAGTCGGCCTGCGCGGAAGATGTAACGGGGCTAAATCATATACCGAAGCTGCGGCAATAATATTTTATATTATTGGGTAGAGGAGCGTTCTGTAAGTCGTTGAAGGTGTATTGTAAAATATGCTGGAGATATCAGAAGTGCGAATGCTGACATAAGTAACGATAAAGCGGGTGAAAAACCCGCTCGCCGAAAGACTAAGGGTTCCTGTCTAACGTTAATCGGGGCAGGGTGAGTCGACCCCTAAGATGAGGCCGAAAGGCGTAATCGATGGGAAACAGGTTAATATTCCTGTACTTGGTAGTACTGCGAAGGGGGGACGGAGAAAGCTATATCATCCGGGTGACGGTTATCCCGGTTTAAGCGTGTAGGTGGATGTTCTTGGAAAATCCGGTACATCATTAACACCAAGGCGTGATGACTAAGTGTGTAATAACACTAAAGTGATAAATGCTATGCTTCCAAGAAAAGCCTCTAAGCATCAGGTGATACTAAATCGTACCCTAAACCGACACAGGTGGTCAGGTAGAGAATACTAAGGCGTTTGAGAGAACTCGGGTGAAGGAACTAGGCAAAATGGTGCCGTAACTTAGGGAGAAGGCACGCTAACATATAGGTAAAAAGATTTACTCTTGGAGCTTAAGTTAGTCGAAGATACCAGCTGGCTGCAACTGTTTACTAAAAACACAGCACTGTGCAAACACGAAAGTGGACGTATACGGTGTGACGCCTGCCCGGTGCCGGAAGGTTAATTGATGGGGTTATCTATAAACTAGAAAAGCTCTTGATCGAAGCCCCGGTAAACGGCGGCCGTAACTATAACGGTCCTAAGGTAGCGAAATTCCTTGTCGGGTAAGTTCCGACCTGCACGAATGGCGTAATGATGGCTAGGCTGTCTCCACCCGAGACTCAGTGAAATTGAATTTGCTGTGAAGATGCAGTGTACCCGCGGCAAGACGGAAAGACCCCGTGAACCTTTACTATAGCTTGGCATTGAATATTGAATATTAATGTGTAGGATAGGTGGGAGGCTATGAAGTATAGACGCCAGTTTATATGGAGCCATCCTTGAAATACCACCCTTTGATATTGAATATTCTAACGTGATTCCGTAATCCGGAATACAGACAGTGTCTGGTGGGTAGTTTGACTGGGGCGGTCTCCTCCTAAAGAGTAACGGAGGAGCACAAAGGTCAGCTAATCACGGTCGGAAATCGTGAGTTTAGTGCAATGGCATAAGCTGGCTTAACTGCGAGAATGACAATTCGAGCAGATGCGAAAGCAGGTCATAGTGATCCGGTGGTTCTGAATGGAAGGGCCATCGCTCAACGAATAAAAGGTACTCCGGGGATAACAGGCTAATACCGCCCAAGAGTTCATATCGACGGCGGTGTTTGGCACCTCGATGTCGGCTCATCACATCCTGGGGCTGAAGTAGGTCCCAAGGGTACGGCTGTTCGCCGTTTAAAGTGGTACGCGAGCTGGGTTTAGAACGTCGTGAGACAGTTCGGTCCCTATCTGCCGTGGGCGTTGGAGAATTGAGGGAGGTTACTCCTAGTACGAGAGGACCGGAGTGAACGCACCACTGGTGTTCGGGTTGTCATGCCAATGGCATTGCCCGGTAGCTAAGTGCGGAAAAGATAAGCGCTGAAAGCATCTAAGCACGAAACTTGTCCCAAGATTAGTTCTCACTGATTCTTTAATAAAGAATCCTAAAGGGACGTTGAAGACAACAACGTTGATAGGCCGGATGTGTAAGCATAGTGATATGTTGAGCTAACCGGTACTAATGACCCGTGAGGCTTAACCTTACAACACCAGAGTCATTTTTAATAAATATTGAGAATATATAAAACTTTAGCTTGTTATAAATTTAATTTTTAAAATTATAAGTTTATTTTTGCCTGGCGGCTATAACGCGATAGTACCACCTGAAACCATGCCGAACTCAGAAGTGAAAT
>NZ_PDKU01000006.1 GCF_002933355.1 Candidatus Pantoea edessiphila | reverse complement strand
AGGCATTTTTAGATTGTAAGAACATTGAGAATTTTATAAATATTAGATAACTTTTTTAATTAAAATACATTTAATTAAAATACAGTTACTTAATATTTGTTAACTTGTTCCAAATTTTTAAAGAACTTAAAGAGTCAAATGTAACCATTTAAATTTTTGGCGTCCCCTAGGGGATTCGAACCCCTGTTGCCGCCGTGAAAGGGCGATGTCCTAGGCCTCTAGACGAAGGGGACCACACAATTCATGTTGTTTTTATATTCGCTTGAATTTTTCTGAATACTATTCCTTTTTTATAACTTAGTCAAGTATTTATTAAATAAATCCTTGTTTTCTTAAATAAAATTTAGTTTTTTAAGATTGTAACTCATTTTATTAAATATTTCTATATGATAAATATTTTTTATATTTATTTAAATTAAATATTTTCACTTTATTGTCTTCAAGTATAATATAATGTTCTAAACAATAAATATGGAGTATTATTGTTATGTCTCATCAAGATAATTTTGATGTTATAGTCATAGGTGGTGGTCATGCAGGTATAGAAGCTGCAATGGCAGCTTCTCGTATAGGTCAGAAAACTATATTGATTACCCAAAACATTGATACAATAGGACAAATGTCTTGTAATCCTTCAATTGGGGGTATAGGTAAAGGACAGTTAGTTAAAGAAATAGATGCTTTAGGTGGTTTAATGGCTAAAGCGATAGACTGTTCTGGTATTCAATTTAGAATATTAAACTCAAGTAAAGGACCAGCAGTCAGAGCAACTCGAGCACAAGCTGATAGTTTCCTTTACCGTAAGGTTGTACTTAATGAATTAAAAAATCAGTCTAATCTTACGATATTGCAAGCTGAAATCAATGATTTAATTATTAAAAATAATCAGGCTGTTGGTGTTATAGCTCATAATGGATTAAAATTTAAAACAAAAACTATTGTATTGACAACAGGTACTTTTCTTAATGGAAAAATACATATGGGATCGGTTAATTATGATGGAGGACGTGCTGGTGATTTACCTTCTATTCCTTTAGCTAATTGTTTACGGAATTTAGGAATTAACGTCAATAGATTAAAGACAGGAACACCTCCCCGTATAGATGCTCGTACTATAGATTTTAACATTTTAACTCCACAATATAGTGATGATATATTACCTATATTTTCATTTATGGGAAATGTACTGCAACACCCTCCACAATTACCATGTTGGATAACTCACACCAATGATCACACTCATGATATCATACGTAATAATATCAATAAAAGTCCAATATATAATGGCAAAATAAAAAGTATAGGTCCACGTTATTGTCCTTCTATTGAAGATAAAATAATACGTTTTTCAGATCGCACTTCACATCAGATTTTTCTTGAGCCAGAAGGATTAAATAGTAATGAAATTTATCCAAATGGAGTGTCTACAAGCTTGCCTTACGATGTACAAATTGAATTTATCAGATCAATAAAAGGCATGCAAAAAGCAAAGATAGTAAAACCTGGTTATGCTATAGAATATGATTTTTTTGATCCACGTGATTTAAAGCAGACTTTAGAAAACAAAAATATTGAAGGATTATTTTTTGCTGGCCAAATTAATGGAACTACAGGTTATGAAGAAGCAGCTGCACAAGGGTTAATAGCTGGATTAAATGCTGCAAGAAAATCTATAAATAAAGAAGCTTGGATACCTACTCGTACTGAATCTTATATTGGTGTGTTAATTAATGATCTTTGTACTCTAGGAACTAAAGAACCTTATCGTATGTTCACTGCACGTGCTGAATATAGATTAGTTTTGCGTGAAGATAATGCTGATTTGAGATTAACTAAAATAGGACGTGATTTAGGTTTAGTAAATGATGATAGGTGGAATCATTTTAGTCAAAAACAAGAATTAATTGAAAAGGAAAATCAACGTCTTAGAGGTATAAATATAAACCCTCACTCTAATTTTGTTAAGGATATAAATTTTATGCTTAACAGTCCAATCACTAAAAAAACTAATATAAAAACACTTTTACGTCGTCCGGAAATAACTTATTTAAAGTTAATGAAAATTAAAGAACTCGGTCCTAAATTACTGAATGAACAAGCAGCAGAACAAGTAGAAATTCAAATAAAATACGAAGGTTATATTAAACGTCAACAAGAAGAAATTAACCGTCAACAAAAAAATTTAAATATACATCTTCCTTGTAATATCGATTATTATAAAATCAAAGGACTTTCTAATGAAGCAGCTATGAAATTAAATTATTATAAGCCAAATTCAATTGGTGAAGCTTTAAATATTTCAGGAATTACTCCTTCGACAATATCTATTTTATTAATTTATTTAAAAAAACATAAAAAAAATTCTTATAATTTTGATAAAATTAAACAGGAAGTTATCCATAATTAATCAAAATTAAATAATATTTTAATTATTTAATTTTGATCTTATTTATATGTTAAAAGTATTTTTATTACAACAGTAAATGTTTTTTTATATTGTTATTGATACAAATAAGCTGTAAATAAACAAGGTAGTTATTTTATCAATTTTTAGACTTATAATTTATTTTTATTTTTCTAGAATTAATTATATATTATCATTAATTATAATGATATATTATTATAATAATTTACAGTGAGAAACGAAATTTTTGTATTATTTTAAAAAGGTTATTTAGTTATTACATCTAGGATGTTAATATAGTAACAGTACATATTTACAGATCATACAAAAATCTAAACATATTACTATTGATTGTTGTATTGAGTTTAATATTATATACTTCATTTGATAATATAGTGTTCTTGTAAAGAATGTTACAAACGTTGCAATTATCAAAGTATATTTGAATTGAAAGATTAAACACTATAAACAATTAATTAAAATCTAATGTTATTAAAAATTAATTTAATTATGATGATTTAACAAATTATCATTTCAAACAAGTTACTTGAAAAAAATAATCAATTGTTAAAAAAATTTTGTTTATTGGCATCTAGGTTTTGAGGAAACAGATACCGACTATATTTGTTACATTAAATTTTTATTTAACAGTTTTATAAAGATGTTGTTTTTTAGGTTAAATGATATTCTCAAATTTTATTAACAATATTTAAATCAGTATTAATAACAACATAAGGTATAAAAGCCACTATGGCTATAAATAAAATTTCTAATTCGCAAGAATATATAAGTCATCATCTTATGAATCTTCAATTGGATATGCATAATTTTAAATTAATAAATCCTGATTCTATTAATTTTTCTAAAAATTTTTGGGTACTAAATATTGATTCAATATTTTTTTCTTTATTGTTAGGAATACTATTTTCAATGGTTTTTTATATTGCTGCAAAAAAAATTACAACTGGAGTTCCAGGAAAATTACAATCAGGAATAGAATTAATTATTATTTTCATTAATAAAAATATTAATGATATTTATCATGGTAAAAGTAAGCTTATTGCTCCTCTATCATTAACAATTTTTGTTTGGTGTTTTTTAATGAATTTAATGGATTTAATTCCAACTGATATTCTACCTTATATTAGTAAGTATTGGATAGGATTACCTGCTCTTCGTATAGTTCCTTCTGCAGATATAAATATTACTACAGCATTAGCGATAGGTGTTTTTGCTCTAATATTATTTTATAGTATAAAAATAAAAGGTGCTTATGGTTTTACAAAAGAACTTACCTTATATCCTTTTAATAATCCTATATTTATTCCTATTAATTTAATTTTAGAGAGCGTTAGCATTATTTCTAAACCAGTTTCTTTAAGTCTTAGATTGTTTGGTAATATGTATTCTAGTGAACTGATTTTTATTCTTATCAATGGCCTCTTACCGTGGTGGTTACAATGGTCTTTTAATGTGCCATGGGCTATATTTCATATATTAATTATTTTGTTACAGTCTTTTATTTTTATGGTTCTTACAATTGTATATTTATCTATGGCATCTGAAAAACATTAATATACTAACTTATAGTATTCGTTAATGTAATTATTTATTAACAATAAATTGGGGATTGATATGGGAAAATTAAGCATTGACTTTCTTTATTTATCTGCTGCGATAATGATGGGTTTAGCATCTGTTGGAGCTGCAATTGGTATAAGTATTCTTGGAGGTAAATTTTTAGAAGGAGCGGCACGTCAACCTGATTTGATTCCTGTACTTCGCACTCAATTTTTTATTGTAATGGGTTTGGTTGATGCTGTTCCAATGATAACTATTGGCATAGCACTGTATTTATTATTTGCTCTTACATAATAAGATCTAATAAATTTTTATTTAGGTTTAAAAATTTTTGAGAACAAAATCACTAAACATCTATGAAGATCACAGATGTATACTTAATTAATATTTAGATTAGAGGTATTTGACAAATTGAATATTAATGCAACTATACTTGGTCAAACTATATCTTTTATTTTATTTGTCGCATTCTGTATGAAGTACATATGGCCACCAATTATTACTGCAATTGAAACAAGACAACAAGACATCAACAAAAGTTTAATATCTATTAATAATGCGAAAAAAGATGTAGATTTAGCATTAGCTAATGCAGATAATTATTTAAAAAAAGCAAAGGAAGAAGCTCGATGTATTATAGATCAAGTTAATATAAATCGTATACAAATTTTAGAGAAAGCTAAAATTGAAGCTAATAAAGAACGTATTCGTATTATAAATAATGCTCAAAATGAAATTAATCTCAAAAGAGATATTGTTTGTAAAGAGTTACATAAACAATTAGCTACTTTAGTAATAGCTGGTGCTGAAAAAGTCATAGAACGTTCTATTGACAAAAATATTCATCAGGACATCATAAATAGATTAATAGCTGAACTAAAATAAGGAATTAAGTTATGTTTGAGTTCATAACAATAGCTCGTCCCTACGCTAAAGCTATTTTTGATTTTTCTCTTGCAAATAAAGATATTGAATATTGGCAACAAACATTGACATTCATTGCAAAAGTAGTTGTTGATAAAAAAATAAAAAAAATTTTTCCTAGAGGTTTATCACCTAAAGATATGTATACTATATTTAATGCAATATGTGGTAAAAAGTTAAATAAATCAGCTAAAAATTTAATAAAATTAATGGCTGAAAATAGACGTTTAGAAATTTTACCTACTGTATTAGATGAGTTTATTAAACTAAGAAACATACATGAATCACTTGCAAAAGTTAGTGTAATTTCTGCTATTAACTTAAATAGTAAACAGTTAACAGATATTGAAAATATATTGGAAAAATTTTTATCTTGTAAAGTCACATTGAATCATCGAATTGATATCTCTTTAATATCTGGTTTTGTTATTAAGTTAGGTGACCTAGTAATTGATAATAGTATAAGTGGTCGTCTATCTAATTTAACAAAAATTTTGAAATCTTAAAGGCTCTAAACATATGCAACTAAATTCTACAGAGATCAGTGAATTAATAAAACAACGTATTGCTGATTTTAATGTTAAAACCCAATATCATGAAGAAGGTATTATTATTTCTGTAATTGATGGTATTATTCGTATATATGGTTTAAGCAATGTTATGCAAGGAGAAATGATTGCTTTACCAGATGATATTTATGCCATAGCACTAAATTTGGAACGTGATTGTATCGGTGCGGTAGTTATGGGTCCTTCAGATAAACTTGTTGAAGGAATGAAAGTTAGATGTACAGGGCGTATATTTGAAGTTCCAGTAGGTAATGGCTTATTAGGTAGAGTAGTAAATACATTGGGTATTCCTTTAGACGGTAATGGTTCTATTATTAATGATGGATTTTCATCTGTTGAAGTGATTGCACCAGGTGTTATAGACCGGAAAACAGTTAATCAACCTATGCATACTGGTTATAAATCTATTGATGCCATGATTCCTATTGGACGAGGTCAACGTGAATTAATTATTGGTGATCGTCAAACTGGTAAAACCGCAATGGCCATTGATACTATTATTAATCAGCGAAATTCTGGGATAAAATGTGTTTACGTTGCAATTGGTCAAAAAATGTCAACTACTTCTAGTGTTATCCGTAAGTTAGAAGAACATGATTCACTAAAAAACACTATAGTAGTTATAGCTTCTGCTTCTGAATCTGCTACACTGCAATATCTTGCTCCATATGCAGGCTGTACAATGGCTGAGTATTTTCGTGATCGAGGTCAAGATGCATTGATCGTATATGATGATTTATCTAAACAGGCAATTGCTTATAGGCAGATTTCGTTGCTACTACGTCGCCCTCCTGGTAGAGAAGCTTATCCTGGAGATATTTTTTACTTACATTCAAGGTTGTTGGAACGAGCATCTCGTGTAACTTCTAGTTATGTAGAAAAAACAACGAAAGGAAAAATTACAGGACTTACGGGTTCTTTGACAGCTTTGCCCATAATTGAAACGCAATTAGGAGATGTTTCAGCATTTGTTCCTACTAACGTAATTTCAATTACAGATGGTCAGATTTTCTTAGAATCTAACTTATTTAATTCTGGTATTCGTCCTGCTGTTAATCCTGGTATCTCTGTATCAAGAGTTGGCAATGCAGCACAGACTGAAATTATAAAGAAATTATCATCTGGTATTAGAACTGCATTAGCTCAATATCGTGAACTTGCTGCTTTTTCACAATTTACTTCTGACTTAGATGAAATAACTCAAAAACAAATAAAGCACGGCCAAAAAATTACTGAATTAATGAAACAAAAACAATACACTCCAATGTCAATTGCAAATCAAAGTTTGCTTTTATTTGCAGCTGTAAACAATTATCTAGATGATATTGAAATTATAGACATAAATAAATTTGAAGAATCATTAATTAATTTTGCTGAAATAAATTATGCTGATTTAATACAAGAAATTAATCAGCATGGTAACTATAATGAAGATATTCATTTAAAATTAAAGGATATTCTTGATACATTTACAAAAAATCAATCATGGTAATGCTTTTTTATTAATTTTTAATTATAAAATATTGATTAGATAGGAATTCATAATATATCAATGGCTAGTATAAAAAAAATACATAATAAAATAGAAAGTATAAGGAATACTCAAAAAATAACAAAAGCAATGGAGATGGTTGCTGCATCTAAAATGCGAAAAACTCAAGAACGTGTATTATCTAGCCGTCCATATCATGAAATGATAACAAAGATTATCAATAATGTTATGTTAGGTAGTTTAGAATACAAACATTCATACTTAAAACAACGTGCAATTAAAGAAGTTGGTTATTTAGTAATTTCAACTGATCGTGGACTGTGCGGTGGTTTAAATATAAATTTATTTAAAAAATTACTATTACATATTAAATCCTATGAAAAAAGAAATATAAAAAGTAGATTAGCAATTCTGGGTTCTAAAGGAGTTTTGTTTTTTAATTCTATATCTAATATCAATATTGTTGCTCAAGTTAGTAATATAGGAGATGATTTTTCTTTATCTAAATTAATTGGATTAATTAAAGTTATGTTACATGCTTATGATGAATGTAATATCGATAAATTATATATAGTTAGCAATATATTTCGCAATACAGTTAACCAAATACCAAATATTAATCAATTAATTCCAGTAATATCAATTGAAGAAAAAAACCACACAAGATCTAATTGGGATTATTTATATGAACCTGATTCAAAATTGCTATTAAGCAATTTATTATGTAGATATGTTGAATCACAGTTTTATCAAGCAGTATTAGAAAATTTAGCTAGTGAACAAGCTGCTAGGATGATAGCAATGAAAGCTGCGACTGATAACTGTGGTAATTTGATACGTGATTTGGATTTATTATATAATAAAGTTCGCCAAGCTAATATTACCCAAGAATTAATGGAAATTGTTTCAGGAGCTTCTGCAGTTTAATAAAACAATTATAATTCACTAGAGGATTTAAAATGATAACTGGAAAAATTATCCAGATTATTGGCGCTGTTATTGATATAGAATTTCCTCAAGATGCAGTTCCGCTGATCTATAATGCTCTTGAGGTAAAATGCGATAATACTAAGTTAATACTTGAAGTACAGCAACATTTAGGTGGGGGAGTCGTTCGTGCTATAGCCATGGGTTCATCAGATGGTCTAAAAAGAGGTTTAAAAGTAGTAAATTTAAATCAACAAATTCAAATTCCAGTTGGCAAAGCTACCTTAGGTCGTATCATGAATGTTTTAGGTGAACCAATAGATATGAAAGGTGATTTTAAGCAAAAAGATGGTAGTATGCCGGAATATCGTTCTATTCATCAATCTGCACCTACCTATATAGATCAATCTAATTCTCAAGAATTATTAGAAACCGGTATTAAAGTGATTGATCTTATATGTCCATTCATAAAAGGAGGAAAAATTGGATTATTTGGAGGTGCTGGAGTAGGAAAAACAGTAAATATGATGGAATTAATTCGTAATATTGCAGCTGAACATTCTGGTTACTCAGTATTTACTGGTGTAGGTGAACGTACTCGTGAGGGGAATGATTTTTATCAAGAAATGATCTTTTCTAATGTTATTGATAAAGTATCTTTAGTGTATGGTCAAATGAATGAACCTCCAGGTAATCGTTTAAGAGTTGCTCTTACAGGTCTTACTATAGCTGAAAAATTTCGTGATGAAGGACGTAATGTATTATTATTTATTGACAATATATATAGATATATTTTAGCAGGTACAGAAGTATCAGCGTTATTAGGTAGGATGCCTTCTGCTGTAGGTTATCAACCAACTCTATCAGAAGAAATAGGATTATTTCAAGAACGTATTACTTCTACTAAGATTGGTTCCATTACGTCAGTACAAGCAATTTATGTACCTGCAGATGATTTAACTGATCCTGCTCCAGCAGCTACTTTTGCTCATTTGGATTCAACTATTACACTTAGTCGCCAAATTGCTTCTTTGGGTATTTATCCTGCAGTAGATCCTCTTGATTCTACTAGTCGTCAATTAGATCCATTTTTTGTTGGTCAAGAACATTACTTAGTAGCTACTGGAGTTAAATCTATTTTACAAAGGTATCAAGAATTAAAGGATATTATAGTTATACTAGGTATGGATGAATTGTCAGAGGAAGATAAACAATTAGTGGCACGTGCTCGTAAAATTGAAAGGTTTTTATCGCAACCTTTTTTTGTTGCTGAAGTATTTACTAGCTTTCCAGGAAAATACGTTTTGTTAAAAGATACTATTCGTGGATTTAAAGGTATAATAGAAGGCGAATTCGATTCTTTACCTGAACAAGCCTTTTATATGGTTGGGACTATTGAAGAAGCCATACAGAAAGCAAAAACACTATAATTTTAAGAGTACCATTCATTATGGTTAAAACCTATCAGTTAGATATAGTTAGCTCAGAAAAAAAGTTATTTTCTGGTTTAGTAAGAAAAATTCAAATTTCTGGTATTGAAGGAGAATTAGGAATTTTTCCTGGACATTCACCATTATTAACTATTATCAAACCAGGAATGATTTATTTAGTAAAAAAAGAAGGAGATGAAGAATTTATTTATCTTTCTGGAGGCATATTGGAAGTACAACCAAATCATAGTTTAGTTTTAGCTGATATTGCAATTAGAGCTAATGATTTAGATGAAAAACGTGCTTTACAAGCTGTAAATAAAGCAAAACAAACAATAAAAGATAGAGATAAGGATTTTAATTATTTAAGGGCTTCTATTAAATTAGAACAAGCTATTGCGCAACTACGTGTTATTGAACTCACTAGAAAATCAATTAAATAATTTAAAATCGTATATAATATAAACAGTTATTTCAACTTAAGTTAGACTATGCAAAATAATTTAATCAATGTAGTTATTCTTGCAGCAGGCAAGGGCACTCGTATGTGCTCTGACATACCAAAAGTTCTTCATACATTAGCAGGAAAACCTATCATAAGTTACGTTATTGATATAGCTAAGTATATTAATGAAAAAAAAATTTATATTGTATATGGTTTCAAAGGTAATTTACTTAAAAGACAATTAAATGAACCTTTAATAAACTGGGTATTACAAAATGAACAACTAGGAACTGCAAATGCAGTTGCTCAAGTTTTACCATATCTTAAAGATAACGAATATATATTAGTATTATATGGTGATGTACCATTGATTTCTAAAGATACATTAGAAAATTTATGCAACATAAAAATAAAAAATGGCATTGGATTATTAACAGCAATATCAGATAATCCAAACGGATACGGTAGAATTGTTAGAAAGAATGAAGTTATTACAGAAATTATTGAGCATGAAGATGCTAATTTTCATCAGCTTAATATAAAAGAAATCAATACAGGCATTATGATTGCTAATGTGGGAGATATGAAATATTGGTTTAAAAAAATCGATAATAATAATACTAAAAAAGAATATTATCTTACAGATATCATCAAAATTGCCTATCAGAAGCATTGTTTTACTAAATCAATATGTCCAGTAGAATTATATGAAATTACAGGTATAAATAATAAATTACAGTTAGTACATTTAGAACGTAGTTATCAATTGAAGCAAGTACAAAAATTGATAATTGACGGAATTACCATAAGAGATCCAAATCGTTTTGACCTTAGAGGAACGCTGAAATGCGGTGTTGATGTTGAAATTGATATTAATGTTATTATTGAAGGAAATGTAGTTCTAGGTAACAGAGTTAAAATTGGGGCTGGTTGTATTATTAAGGATAGTTACATAGGTGATGATTGTCATATCTATCCTTATTCTATAATTAAAAACTCAAAATTATCTATAAGATGCAATATCGGACCATTTTCTCATCTTCGCATGAAAGCTAATTTAAAAAGAGATGTATGTATAGGAAATTTTGTTGAAATAAAAGATGTTTCTTTAGGTAGTTCATCTAAAACGAAGCATCTTTCTTATTTAGGTAATTCAGAAATTGGTTCTAATGTTAATATTGGTGCCGGTACAATAACATGTAATTATGATGGAACAAACAAATTGAAAACCATTATAGGTAATAATGTATTTGTTGGTTCAGATTCACAATTAATTGCTCCAGTAACCATAGCAGAAAATGCAACTATCGCTGCTGGTACAACTGTTTTAAAGGATGTTAAAGATGCGGATTTAGTATTAAATATCAAAAAACAAATTCATAAAAAACATTGGAAACGTCCATTAAAAAAATGATATTTCTAAACAGACGTTTAATAGTCAATTTAAAAGTGTTTTAAGAAAAATATTATCATGTGTGGAATTATAGCGGCAGTAGCAAAATGTAATATCACAAAAATTTTATTACAAGGTTTATTACGTCTTGAGTATCGTGGATATGATTCAGCTGGTTTAGCTATAGTTGATAAACATGGTAATGTAAAGCGCTTACGTTGTTTAGGTAAAGTTAAAAACTTAATAAAAAAGACAGAAAAAGAAAATTTAATGGGTGTAATAGGATTAGCTCATACACGTTGGGCAACCCACGGTATTCCTTCAGAAATTAACGCACATCCACATATATCTGAATATATATTTGTTGTTCATAATGGTATAATTGAAAATCACGAGCAATTAAGAAAAAAACTGATATCTTACGGATATTATTTTACTTCTGAAACTGATACTGAAGTAATAGCGCATTTATTGCATTTAAAACAAAAACAACAAGGAGGATCTTTACTTGAGGTGGTTTTAAAAACAATTCCTCAAATACGTGGATCTTTTGGTATGGTTATTATGGATAGTAGAAATCCATCTATACTTGTTGCTGTAAGAGTGGGTAACCCTTTAGTTATTGGTTGTGGTACAGGAGAAAACTTTGTTGCTTCTGATCAGTTAGCTTTATTACCATTAGTAAATAGTTTTATACACTTAGAAGAAGGTGATATTGCAGAAATTAGCCAAAATAAAATTAGCATTTTTAATATCAGAGGAAAAATTGTTAATCGTGATTTAATTAAATCAAATATAAGTCATGATATAACTAGTAAAGGTATTTATAACCATTATATGCAAAAAGAAATATACGAACAACCAATAGCAATTAAAAATACATTAATCGGCCGTTGTACAAATAAAGAAATAGATTTTAGTGAGTTAGGTGTCAATATTGGAATATTTCTAAAAAAGGTTAAGCATATTCAGATTGTCGCTTGTGGTACATCGTATAATTCTGGCATGGTATCACGCTATTGGTTTGAATCTTTAGCAAAGATTCCTTGTGATGTTGAAATTGCATCTGAATTTCGCTATCGTACACTTCAAGTGAGAAAAAATAGTTTATTAATTGCTCTATCTCAGTCAGGGGAAACTGCTGATACTTTAGCAGCATTACGTTTATCAAAAAGATTAAATTATATAGGTTCTTTAGCAATATGTAATGTATTATGTTCTTCTATAGTACGTGAATCGGATTTATATCTTATAACTAAATCTGGCGTAGAAATTGGTGTAGCATCTACTAAAACTTTTAGTACTCAATTAACAGTCTTATTAATGTTAGTAATCAAGTTAGGAAGTTTGAATGGTATGCAACTAGAACTTCAACATAATATTATTAAAGCGATTAAAATGTTACCACATCGTATAGAACAGGTTTTAACTAAAGATAAATTGATAAAAGCAATAGCTAAGGATTTTTTTGATAAAAATCATGCGTTATTTATAGGTAGAGGAGATCATTATCCAATAGCAATGGAAGGAGCACTAAAACTCAAAGAAATATCTTATATTCATGCTGAAGCTTATGCAGCAGGAGAATTAAAACACGGTCCACTAGCATTAATTGATAATAAAATGCCTGTAATTGTAATTGCACCTAATAATAAACTTTTAAAAAAATTAAAATATAATATTGAAGAAGTAAGAACACGTGGTGGTTTATTATATATTTTCACTAACCAAGATATAGGATTTAAAAATAATGAATATAATATGAAGATAATTCAGTTGCCTTATGTTGAAAGTGTAACTGCACCTATTTTTTATACTATTCCGTTGCAATTACTTTCTTACTATGTTGCGTTAATTAAATGTAGGAACATAGATCAACCACGAAATTTAGCTAAATCAGTTACTGTTGAATAATTCAATTATGCATGATTAAATCAAATAGTTTTTAATATTCATCACCTTTGATACGACTACGATAGCTTTCCCAATCAAAATATATCCATATTCCCTTACCAAGACGCATTCTATCCATAACTCTTTCTCCCAAAAGAATATTCATACTTGTATGATCTAAATTGGACAACATCCCAGTTGGTCGCTTCGATGAAGACCTTCTGTCTACTATTTGATTGATTATAATTTTTTCATATTTTGATTCACTTTGTATGCCTATTTCATCAATGACTAATAAATCAACTTTACTCAGATTATTAATTAATTGTTCTTCAGTTATATCGCTATTTTCATGAAAACTGGCTTTTATATTAGACATTAAATCTGCTACTGTGATAATTAATACACTTTTTCCACGCAAAATTAGATCATTGCCGATAGCTGCTGCTAAGTGATTTTTACCTGTTCCAGGGCGTCCTGAAAATACAAAACTAGCTATACTGTGATCAAATTCAGCAGAATATTGTCTTGCTAATTTAACAGCTTTATGCTGACCTTCATTTTCTATATTGTAATTATCAAACGAACAATTTATATGTAATTCACGAATTCCAGAACGATACATAATACGCTGCATTTTCATTGCTTTATTTTCGCGTGCGATAGCTGCGGAATTTAAAAGGCCTTGTTCTTGATTCCATGCTAAAAGATCTTCAGCTTTAGTAAATTTTGGTTGAGTACCTATAGGTATTATCTTTTGTAATCTATCTAAAAGATCACTAAGTGTCTTCATTAGATTACCCTCGAAAACCTTCAGGAATATTAAAATTTGAATTCGGTAATTGCGTAATATTATTTTTTGATTTGTCAAAATTATTGGTACGGGTCATTTGTAAATGACGTGCTAATTTTTGTTGCCATTGAACATGATGAAACAAACTACCTTCCGCATGCCAATATGATGTAAAAGCTGATAGTTCAGTATTTGTTACTGATTTATTTAATGGTATACCCCAGATGGCTGCTTGACGTATAAAATCAGAGTCTGGTTTCCAACCATCATACATCGCATATTTACCTATGGGTGTAAATGTATTTAGGTTTAAATTATTATAAAAACTGCTTTTCATTAAAATATTATTTTTTTGTTTAAATCGATTTTCTAAAGCTAATAGTTGTGTTAAACGTTCTGGTGTAATAGCATACATAACCGGCGTATAATTTTGTAGTATAGCTAAAATACCTGTATCACTATCTTTTAAAGAATTAATTGGATTTTGACAAAATGAACTTAAACTTATAATTTTAGGGGTTAAAATTTTTTTTGGCATTAAGAAACCTGATGTTAATAATAATATGTGAATATGAATAAATATAATATAAGATTTTTATGTAAAATATTTATATAAAATCATAATGTCTATTAAACAATAATACTATATTGCATTAATGGATGATAGTTAACAGATCTAGTATATTTATTTATTATGTTGAGTTTTACTAATATTTATAAAAATAAACTGTACAAGATTATTAAATATCAATATTGGTAACTGTTAATGCATTGTTTTCAATAAATATTCGTCTAGGTTCAACTGCATCACCCATAAGTGTACTAAATAACTGATCAGCAATTGCAGCATCTTTAATTGTTACACGTAACATACGACGGCTATCTGGGTTCATAGTAGTTTTCCATAACTGTTCAGGATTCATTTCTCCTAAACCTTTATAACGTTGGATTGATATATTATTATTAAATTCTTTAACTAACCAATTAATAGCTTGTTCAAAATTATCAATTAATTGATAATTTTCTCCCCTTTTGATATATGCACCTTCTTGTATAAGATCACGAAAATCATTATTCATTTCATAAATTTTTTTATATTCTTGAGTATCAAAAATTGTCTTGTCGATCACGTACTCTTGATTAATACCATACGTACAAATATTTAACACAGGATCATAAATATTATTTTCATTGTTATTAATAATTTTAAATGTATAATGACTATCATCTTTTGAATATTTATTTAAATATATAACCAATTTTAGTAACCACTGATTAACCCCATGTTTATTACCAAAGTCAATAATATTATCTTGATTAATAAAAGCTTGCAATAAATTAAGAGGAAACGAACGATCTACTGCTTTCATCGCTTGTGTCATTTTATCAAATTTATACGCCAGTTTTTCCAAATCTTTTCCTGTTATAGGTGAAATTCCAGATTTAAAATATAACATAGCTCCATCAAGTGCATTTTTCATTTGATATTCATTCATTTCGAGTTCATCTTTAATATAACATTCTTTTTTTCCTTTCTGAATTTTATATAGTGGAGGTTGGGCAATATAAACATGACCACGTTCAATGATTTCTGGCATTTGACGATAAAAAAAAGTTAAAAGTAAAGTACGAATATGAGCACCATCAACATCAGCATCAGTCATTATAATTACTCTATGATATCGAAGTTTATCTGGATTATATTCATTGCGACCAATACCACAACCTAAAGCAGTAATTAATGTTATTACTTCTTGCGAAGTCAACATTTTATCAAATTTCGCTTTCTCAATATTTAAAATTTTTCCTTTTAAAGGTAATATCGCTTGGTTTTTACGATTACGCCCTTGTTTTGCTGAACCACCTGCAGAATCTCCTTCCACTAAATAAATTTCCGATAATGCTGGATTATGTTCTTGACAATCTGCTAATTTACCTGGTAAACCTACTAATTCTAATATACCTTTACGTCTAGTCATTTCACGTACACGGCGTGCAGCTTCTCGAGCACGGGCTGCATCAATTATTTTATTAACTATAATCTTTGCATCATTAGGATGTTCTAATAAATAATCTAGAAGTTGTTCGTTCATCTGTTGTTCTACTGCAGATTTTACTTCTGAAGATACTAGTTTTTCTTTAGTTTGAGAAGAAAACTTTGGGTCCATAATTTTTACTGCAATAATAGCAACTAAACCTTCACGTGCATCCTCTCCTGTAGTAGTAACTTTATATTTTTTAATATAACCTTCTTTATCCATATAAGTGTTTAATGTACGTGTCATTGCTGTACGAAAACCTGCAAGGTGTGTTCCTCCATCTTGTTGTGGAATATTATTAGTAAAACAATAAATATTTTCTTGAAAACTATCGTTCCATTGCATTGCTACTTCTACATTAATATGATCTTTTTCACTAGCAAAATGAAAAATATTAGGGTGTATTGGATTTCTATTTTTATTTAAATAGTTTATAAAAGCTTTAATTCCTCCATTATAAAGAAAACAGTCATTTTTATTGTCACGTTGATCTATTAAATAAATCGAAATACCAGAATTTAAAAAAGATAATTCACGTAAACGTTTTGCTAAAATAACATATTCAAATTTATTTATGTTAGTAAAAACTTTATAGTCAGGCCAGAAATGTATTTTAGTGCCATTTAATTCAGTTTTGCCAACAACTTTTAAAGGAGATTGAGGTACACCAAAAAAGTAAGTTTGTTGGTATATTTTTTTTTCTCGGTATATAGTTAGCTCTAATTTTTGTGATAAAGCATTAACAACTGATACGCCAACGCCGTGAAGACCTCCAGATACTTTATAAGAAGTATCATCAAACTTACCACCAGCATGTAATACCGTCATTATAACTTCAGCAGCAGAAATCCCTTCTTCTTCATGCAGATCAGTGGGGATGCCGCGTCCATTATCTATAACAGAAATTGAATTATCACAATGTATTATTACTTTAATTTCATTACAGTAACCAGCAAGTGATTCATCAATTGCATTATCAACAATTTCAAATACTAAATGATGTAAGCCAGTTCCATCATCTGTATTACCGATATACATACCTGGACGTTTACGTACAGCATCTAGTCCTCGCAGGATTTGAATATTAGAAGAATTATAAGAATTAGACATTGATGTTTCTCGTTAATTTTGAGTAAATAATGAAAATTTTATTTATTAATATTTTTAAAAAATTATCAATACAACTATTTATATTTTTGGTAAATCATTCTTGTTTAAGAAATAAATGAATATAAATTCACATACGCATTGGCATAATTACATAACAAATATTTTCATTTGCAATATTTTGTATACGTACACTAGACATAGAATCTTTAAATGATAGACGTACCACTCCATTTTTTAATATATTCAATATATCTAGAATATATATAACATTTAAACAAATTTCCAATTTATCACTATTATAAATAACTTTTAATTTTTCTTCTGATTCTTCATTATCAGGGTTGTTTGCTTTAATTATTAGTTGATTTTTACTGATGTTCAGTCGGATACCCATAAATTGTTCATTAGAAAGAATAGCTGCACGAGAAAGGGCTTGCTTTAATAAAATACAGTCTACTTCTAAACTTTTATCTAAGTGTTTTTGTAATACTTGATGATAATCAGGAAAGGAGGCATTAATTAATCTTGATGTAAAAATAATTTCGTTAGTATATACTCTAATATTATTAGAACCTATTTGTATTTTTAGATTTGTGTTTTCTCCATTTAACAATCTCATTAATTCAGTTATACCTTTACGAGGTACTATTACGGAATAATTTGGTAATTTATTATGTGTTTTAATAAAGCAAGTTGCTAAACGGTGGCCATCTGTAGCTACTGCTCTAATTCCTTCACTAGAAGTTTCAAACATAATGCCATTCAAATAGTAACGTATATCTTGATATGCCATTGAGAATTGAGTGAATGCAATAAGTTGTTTTAAACTACCTTGTATTAGATTGAATTCAATCTCAATATGCCAATTATCTATATTAGGAAAATTAGTAGAAGGTAAAGTTAATAAAGAAAAACGACTATTACCAGAATTTATAAATATATGATTATCTTTAGAAAAGATATTAATAATTGATTCTTTTGGAAGATTTCGACATATTGCTAAAAATTTTCGTGCTGGTACTGTGGTAGATCCCTGTTTATCTGATTTTAATAATAGTATATGAGTTACCATATCTATTTCTAAATCAGTTACCGTAAGAGATAATAATTTATTATTTACTTCTATTAATATATTGCCTAGAATGGGTTGTATTGGACGTCCATTTAATAAATTACTTATTTGTTGTAAAGGTTTAATTAATTTTTCTCTTTCAATAATTAGTTGCATAAAGTTTATATGTTTAAGAAGATAAAAATTTAATAAGACTATAAAAATCTTTTTTAAGATCAAAATCTTTTTTGCATAATTGACGAATTTTACGACAAGAATGAATTACTGTAGTATGATCTCTCCCACCAAAAGCGCTACCTATATCAGGTAAACTATGATTAGTAATTTCCTTAGCTATTGCCATAGCAATTTGTCGAGGACGAGTGAATAAGCGTGATCTTTTTTTAGAAATCATATCCGTTATTTTTATTTTGTAATATTCAGCTACTTTTTGTTGAATATTATAAATTGTTATTATCTTTTCTTGTGAAGAAAATAAGTCTTTTAAGATTTTTTCTACAAAATTAATACTAATTACACACCCTATAAAATTAGCATTCACAATTATACGATTTAAAGCACCTTCTAATTCACGTATGTTAGAATTTAAATGTTTCGCAATAAATAATGCCACGTCATTTGATAGGATAATATCGTTTTCACCAGCTTTTTTCATTAATATTGCTATACGAGTTTCCAACTCAGGAGGATTGATTGCTATAGTTAAACCGCAATCAAAACGTGATTTTAAGCGATCTTGAACACCATAAAGTTCTTTAGGATACCGATCTGAAGTAAGAATAATTTGTTTATTATTTTCCAATAATACATTAAAGGTATGAAATAGTTCTTCTTGGGATCTTTCTTTGTTTGAAAGAAACTGTACATCATCAATAATCAATGTATCAGCTGAACGATAGTAATATTTGAAGTCTTCTATTGCATTATTTTTTATTGCTTTTATCATGTTTTGAACAAATAATTCTGAATGTATATAAACTAATTTTATATCTAATAATTTGTTAATAATTTTATTTCCTATAGCATGGAGTAGATGTGTTTTTCCAATACCAGTATCGCCATATATAAATAATGGGTTATACTTAACAACTCCATGATTTGCAACTTGATATGCAATTGTGCGTGCTAATTTATTAGATTTACCTTCAATGAAATTGTCAAAATTATATTTTTGATTTAAATTTGAATGATAAACAACATTAGATTTTAGTAAAATATTATTACAAATTGAAGAATTTAATTTATTATGAACAGAACCTCTTATCGAATTGATTGATATTCCAATATTGTTTGTAATACTATTTTCTACGTTATCTATATTACACAATCCAACTTCGAAATTTAATAAAGGTGCATTAATTCCACATAATTCTTTCATTAATTCACTTATATCTTTATAATACTTATCTTTAACCCAGTCAAGTACGAATCGATTTGGAGCATATAAGGCAAGAGTATTTTTACTTAGTTTAGCTTGTAATGGACGAATCCACATGCTAAATTCAGTAGCAGGAAGTTGATCCTGCAAACGGATAAGGCATCGTTGCCAAAGCGTAATTGACACTTCACACTCCAATATTCTGACTGTTTATTAAAAGTTAATGATAGAAAATAAACTATCTGCATAAGTAAAAACTTTTCATTAAAATAAATCTAAATTTTTAGAGTAATTAGAGTAAAATATATTATAGTATTTATTTTGGTTCTAGTATTATATTGATATGAAATTAAAATTCAGTGAATAGAAATAACAAAAAAATATTTGCAATAGGAAAATTGTTTATTCATAATTGTTTCCCATACAAATTTTTAATATGTCAAAATATATTAATTATGTTTCTTTGGGAAATATATTAACTAATTTACATAAAATTGTAAATTATAAATATTTTAAATATCGTTCATCTTTTATTAAAATATACCTTGTATTGATATAAAAAATAAATATTATATCTTTTGAATTAATTAAAAAAACATTATAATTCGTCATTATAAAAAATACATTTTGTAATTAATTTTAAGGTGAAACAGAATATGAAAAGAACATACCAACCTTCTTTAATAAAACGTAATCGTTCACATGGTTTTCGTGCTCGTATGTCTACTAAAAATGGTCGTAAGATTTTAGCTCATAGACGTGCAAAAGGAAGAATTTATTTAACCATTTCTAAAAAATTTTGATATGATTTATATCATGATTAATTTATCTTTTCCTAAAAAATTACGTTTATTAAATTCCAGTGAGTTTTTTCTCGTATTCCAAGAGTCTCAACGTGTCTATTGTCCGCAGGCCACTATATTCGGGCGTAATAATAAATTAAAATATCCACGTATTGGGCTTACTGTTGCAAAAAGACATATTAAACTCGCCCATGAACGAAATAGAATTAAAAGATTAATTAGGGAAAGTTTTCGTTTAAATCAGTATAAATTACCACTAATGGATTTTGTGGTAGTAACAAAAAAAGGAGTTTCTGATTTAGATAACTATGCTTTATTGAAAAAACTGGATAAACTATGGATGCGTTACTATCAATTATCTTATTAATAATAAGATATATTTACCAGATTTTTGTTAGCTCATTTATACAACCATATTGCAATTTTTATTTAAACTATTTTAAATATATTTTTAATATTTTTAATGAAGATTAAACAAAACAAAATAATATTTAAATGTGCATTTAAGTATTACCATATTACAACAGGTAGCTATTACCTGTATTATTAAAAATTTTTTATACTAGAGAATATTAAAGATGGATTCACAACGTAATCTTTTTTTGATTGTTTTCTTAGTCTTGTTCATTATCCTTTGGCAAACTTGGCAAACAGATCATAACTTACAACTATTTAATGATCAACAAATTAATAATGAAAATACATCTAATAACAGTAAAATTAATATAGACGAAGACAAAAATATTTTGATCAATAAAAAAGATCAAAATATTTTTGTAAAAACTGATGTGTTATCTTTAAAGATCAGTAATTATGGTGGAGATATTTATCAAGCAGAATTATTAGCTTTTCCAGAAAAAATTGGTTCTCATAAACCTACTAAAATACTTGAAACTAACAAAGATTTTCTTTATCAGATACAGACAGGTTTAAATGGTATTGACGGACCAGATAATATAGATAAACAAATAAGACCTATGTTTATTACAAAAAAACAATATTTTAAAATGTCAAAAGATAAAAATATATTAGAAGTATCAATGTCTTATAAAAATAAATTTGGGGTAATTTATGATAAGATTTTTACATTTAAAAGAGGAGAATATTTCATTAATATTCGTTATAAAATTCATAATTTTACCAAAAAATATATTAGATTATCAGTCTTTGGTCAGTTAAAACAAACATTAGAACTACCAAAATACAAGCAAGCTAATAACAATTTTGCTTTGCATACATTTCGTGGAGCTGCTTACTCCACAGATGATATAAAATATAAAAAATATAAATTTGATAATATAGTAGAAAATGAAAATTTAAATGTAAAAACAAAAACCGGTTGGATAGCAATGCTTCAACAATATTTTGTAACAGCTTTGATACTCAATACTACTGGAAATCTTAATACTATTTACACAAATAATATTAATAATAATACGGTAGCTATAGGTTTCCAATCTGAAGAATTAGTTATACCACCTGGAACTACAAAAGATATTGCTAGCACTGTTTGGCTAGGTCCAGAACTTCAAGATAAAATGGCTCTTGTTGCTCCTAATCTTGATCTGACTGTCGATTATGGCTGGTTATGGTTTATTGCAAAACCATTATTCAAATTATTGAAATTTATATATAGTTTTGTTAACAATTGGGGTTTTTCTATTATAATTATTACGTTTATTGTTCGTGGATTAATGTATCCACTTACTAAAGCTCAATATATATCAATGGCTAAAATGCGTATGATACAACCTAAAATTCAGATTATACGTGAACGTTTTGATAATGATAAACAAAAAATGGGTCAAGCAATGATGAATTTATATAAGGAAGAAAAAGTTAATCCTTTAGGTGGCTGTTTACCGATATTAATTCAAATGCCTATTTTTCTTGCTTTATATTATATGCTTTCAAATTCAGTGGAATTAAGACAAGCTCCTTTTATTTTTTGGATACATGATTTATCAACACAAGATCCATATTATGTTCTACCAATTTTGATGGGTGGAACTATGTGGTTTATACAAAAAATGTCTCCAATAAACGTTAGTGATCCATTGCAACAGAAAGTAATGATGTATATGCCAATAATATTTACAATCTTCTTTTTATGGTTTCCATCAGGTTTAGTCATATATTACATTATTAGTAATTTAGTAACTATCTTACAACAACAAATGATATATCGTAGTTTAAAAAAATATGGTATTTTATAATAAAAATGCAAAATTATATATTCTATATTACTGAAAACATTTTAATATACTCATGATAAGTTTAGCTCATAACCCATGAATATAAATGATACTATTGTTGCTCAAGCAACGCCTGTTGGACAGGGTAGTGTAGGAATTTTACGTATATCTGGAAATAAAGCTTCAGAAATAGCAAAAAAAATACTAGGTAAAGTTCCTAAGCCGCGTTATGCTGATTACTTAGCTTTTAGTGATTTTAATAACAAAATATTAGATAAAGGTATTGCTTTATGGTTTCCAAATCCTAATTCTTTTACTGGGGAAGATGTATTAGAGCTTCATTGTCATGGTGGACCAGTTGTTTTAGATCTATTATTAACATGTATTTTAACTTTTCCTACAGTACGTCTTGCAAATCCTGGGGAATTTTCTGAACGTGCTTTTTTAAATAGTAAAATTGATTTAGCTCAAGCTGAAGCAATTTCAGACCTGATTAATGCTAGTTCAGAGCAAGCAGCACGTTCTGCGATCAATTCTCTACAAGGTGTATTTTCAAATCGCATAAATAAAATTATAAAAGATCTAATTAAATTAAGAGTTCATATAGAAGCTCAAATTGAATTTCCTGAAGAGGAAATCAGTAGTTTATCTAATGATACAATCAAAAAAAGACTTAGTATAATTATAAAAAACTTACAACAATTACTTTCTGAAGCACAACAAGGTTTTTTATTAAATGAAGGAATGAAAATAGTAATCGCTGGACATCCAAATGCTGGAAAATCTAGTTTATTTAATGCTTTAACAAAAACAGAAACCGCAATAGTAACTAGTCAAGCTGGAACTACTCGTGATGTCTTACACGAACATATTAACATTGATGGTATGCCGTTACATATATTAGATACTGCTGGTTTACGCGAAGCGTATGATGAAGTAGAATGTATTGGCATTAAACGAGCTTTATACGAAATTGAAAAAGCTGATCATGTTTTATTTGTGGTAGATGGAACAGAAATAAATAATGCTAAATCTGTGAAAATGTTACTGGATTTTCTATCAAGCTTATCAAAAGAAATATCCGTTACTATAGTAAGAAATAAAGCAGATCTTACTAAAGAAGCTTTAGGTTTAACTAAATTAAATAGTTTTACGATAATCCATATATCAGCATTAACTAATGCTGGAATACAATATTTACTTAAACATCTTAAGGAAACAGCAGGATTTGTAAACACTGTAGAAGGTAATTTTATTGCTAGAAGACGTCATCTGCAATCATTAAAAATAGCACATAATTATTTAATAAAAAGTAAGCAAAAAATGTTACAAATTTTTAATAATGAATTTATAGCTGAAGATCTACGTGTTGCTCAAATAGAACTTGATAAAATTACTGGAGAATTTACTTCTGAAGATTTATTAAATGAAATTTTTTCCAATTTTTGCATAGGTAAGTAATATTTTTGTGTTTAACGTTTAATTGATTTCAAATTTAGAATGAAAAAATTTGATATAAAAACATTTCAAGGTTTAATTTTTACTTTACAGGCATATTGGATGCGTCATGGCCTTATGATTATTCAACCATTAGATATAGAAGTAGGTGCTGGGACTTCACATCCAATAACTTGTTTAAATGCATTAGGTCCTGAACCTATTGCAGCTGCTTATGTTCAACCTTCACGTAGACCTACTGATGGACGTTATGGTCAAAATCCAAATCGTTTACAATATTATTTTCAATTTCAAGTTATTATTAAACCTTCTCCAAATAACATCCAAGACTTATATCTAAGTTCTCTCAAAGAAATAGGTATAAATACTTCTATACAAGATATTCGTTTTGTAGAAGATAATTGGGAGAATCCAACTTTAGGAGCTTGGGGAATAGGTTGGGAAGTATTACTCAATGGCATGGAAATAACTCAGTTCACTTACTTTCAGCAAATTGGATGCCTTGATTGTAACCCTATTACAGGTGAAATAACTTATGGATTAGAGAGAATTGCAATGTTTATACAAAACATTGATAATGTTTATGATTTAATATGGAGCAGTGGTTTAAATGGTCCGATTACTTATGGAGATATTTTTTATAAAAATGAATTAGAGCAATCGGCTTATAATTTTGAATTTGCTAATATTGATTTTTTACTAGTACGTTTTGAACAGTATGAAAAAGAAGTTATGTTTCTACTTAAGCTTAAAAAACCTTTACCAATACCAGCTTTTGAATGTATTTTAAAGGCAATTCATCATTTTAATTTATTAGATGCACGTAAAGCTATTTCAGTAACTGAACGACAGTGTTATATTTTACGAATCCGGAATTTAACTAAAGCTGTGGCTGAGGCTTATTATTTTTCTCGTAAAAAATTAGGTTTTCCACTATGTAACATAAAAAAAATCAAGAGGTGATAATGAATGGAAAAACCTTATTAATAGAAATTGGCACAGAAGAATTGCCACCAAAAAAACTTCGTGTCTTAGCACAGCTATTTTATGATAATATCATAAATGAATTTAATAATTTTCGCTTTACTTTTGAAACAGTTTTCTGGTTTGCATCTCCCAGACGATTAGCAATAAAAACAATAAATTTACAACCATATCAACTTGATATAGTAATTGAAAAACGTGGTCCTACATTAATTGATGCTTTTGATATTAAAGGTAACTTGACCCAAGTAGCCATGAAGTGGTTAAAAAATAATAATATAGTTATTGATCAAGTTGCAACTCTGCATACTATTAAAGGTAAATGGTTGATTTATCGTAAAGTATTGAAAGGTGAAAAGGTACAATTATTATTACCATTGATAATTGAAAAATCATTAAAAAATATATCATCACCAAAATCCATGAAATGGGGAGAAAGTAGCATAAAGTTTATTCGTCCCATTCGTAATATTACTGTAGTATTTGGTAATAAATTAGTTCCAGGTATTATTTTAGGAATTAAAACTACAAGAATTGTTTATGGCCATCGTTTTATGGGTAAAAGTAAGATTACTTTAGCTAATGCAGATCAATATCCTCAAATTATTTTAGACCTTGGTAAGGTTATTGCAGATCATAAGGAAAGGAAAAAAATCATTAAAAATAATATTGAATTGATTGCCTATAAATTAGGTGGTCAAGTGGATACAAATGATGATTTATTAGAAGAAGTTACATCGCTAGTTGAATGGCCAGTTGTATTATATGCAAATTTTGAAAAATTTTTTCTAGATCTTCCTAAAGAAATATTAATTCATATTATGAAGCATGTACAAAAGTATTTTCCATTATATGATAGTCAAGGTATATTATTATCCAAATTTATTTTTGTTAGCAATATAGAATCTAATGATATGAATAGTGTAATCATTGGTAATGAGAAAATTTTAAATTCCCGTTTAGTAGATGCTAAATTTTTTTTCGATCATGATCGAAAAAAATGGTTAGAAGATAATTTAGTATTTTTGGATAAAGTTATATTTCACAGACAATTAGGTTCTTTAAAGGATAAAACAAAAAGAGTTGTAAATTTATGTAAATTTATTGCTGTTAAGATAGGTGCTGACATAAAAAATTCTATGCGTGCAGCTTTACTATCAAAATGTGATTTAGTTAGTAGTATAGTGTTTGAATTTACTGAAATGCAAGGAATTATGGGTATGTATTATGCACGTTACAACGGTGAAACCGAAGATGTTGCACTTGCATTAGGTGAACAATACAAACCTTGCAATTCTACAGATGTAATACCTTCTAGTTTAATAGGATGTACTTTAGCGATATCTGATAAAATAGATACTTTAATTGGTATGTTTAGCATCAATCAGTTTCCTAAAGGCAGTGCAGATCCTTTAGCTCTTCGCCGTGCTGCATTTGGAATATTGCGTATTATTCTTGAAAGACAATTACCATTAAGTTTACATGATATTGCTGAAGCAGCTGTAGTCCTATATAAAGATCAATTTAAGGATCAATTGACCAATAGTAATACCGTTAGTGATTTTTTAAATTTTATGTTCAGCCGTCTTCAAAAATTATATCTTAGAGATGGGTACAGTGTTGATATTTGTCAAGCTGTTTTATCTGTTCGCCCACTATATCCAATAGATTTTGATTTACGTATCAAAGCATTAACCTACTTTTTATCACTTAAAGAATCAAATTCATTAATAATAGCAAATAAACGCGTAGCTAATTTTTTAATAAAATCTAAGAGAAAACTACCAGATAGTGATATAAATTTATCTTTATTAAATCAAGAAGAAGAAATTGTACTAGCAAATAATATATTAACATTAACAGTTAAATTAGAACCTTATTTTAATCAATACTTATACAAAGAAATTTTAATTGAACTATCTAAATTGAAAAACGTCATAGATAAATTTTTTAATAAAGTCATAATTAATACAAGTAATATGAATATATATGTTAATCGTCTAATTTTATTATCAAAATTAAGATTTCTTTTTCTTAAAGTTGCAGATATATCATTATTAAAGAATAAAAATTAGAGGAATATAATTTTTTTACTTGTAGTAAAAAAATCCATTTTATAAGATATAATTCATTACTTTATTAAAAAACTAATTACATTAATGTAAATAACTAAAATTTTTATTATAAATATGATGTATGTTGATACGATAATAAAAAAAATATGGAAAAACAATACTATTAATTTTACATCAAGTGTTGATATATTAGCAAAAGAAGTGCCAACTGTATTAGTTTATAATGGTATATCCCATGTTGTTATGATGGTCACACCAAAACATTTAGATTTATTTGCAATTGGTTTTTCTTTTTCTGAAGGTATTGTTGATTATTACAGTGATATTTTAGGTATAGATAAAATATTTAATGATAATGGTATTGAAATTCAAATTCAAATTTCTTCACGTTGTTTTGAAAGGTTAAAAATGAAAAGAAGAGGATTCGTTGGTAGAACTGGATGTGGAATATGCGGCATTGAACAACTAAATCAAATTGATATTTACTCTACAAATATTGAAAAATTACCTTTTACTCAAAAAATTGAACTTAAGAATATTGATTCTGCAATTAAACAATTAAAAAATTACCAACCAATTGGGAAAAAAACGCATTGTACTCATATTGCAGCATGGGTTCAACATGATGGGAACATTCTTTGCGGATATGAAGATGTAGGTCGTCATGTAGCATTAGACAAATTGTTAGGTCACATTATGAAAATTCAAGATATACATAATGGTGCAATTTTAATATCTAGTCGTGCTAGTTATGAAATAATACAGAAATCAGCTATGTGCTTAATTGAAATCATTTTTGCTATTTCTGCAGCGACAGCATTAGCAGTTGAAGTAGCAGAAAGATGTAATATAACTTTAGTTGGTTTTGCTAAATCAGGTTGCTATACAGTTTATACTCATCCTAAAAGGTTAATATGATATATTATTCTTTAGTTATTTTTCAAATAAGTGATCATTGGTAATAATGATTATATTATTGTAAATATAATAATCTTTGGTTTATAATGTATTGTTATAGTCAATGAACCTTTCATCACCAATTCATTATAATACATCTTAATGAAAATTTTTAAATTTGAAAACATTATTGCTTATGATAGATCAATCATTTCTGTTGAAAGATTATAGAATCTATAATTTGATGATACTTTTAATAAATATAAATCAATAAAAATTATACTTAATGGAGATATAATAATGGGTTATTCACTTCCACAACTATCGTATTCATATGACGCTTTAGAACCATTTATTGATAAACAAACAATGGAAATACATCATATTAAACATCATCAAACTTACATAAATAATACTAATTCTATACTAGAAGGATCAGAATTTTCTTCTTTACCAGTGAATATTTTAATAACTAAATTAAATAAATTACCTGTTAAAATAAGAGAAACCATACGTAATAATGCTGGTGGTCATGCTAATCATTCCTTTTTTTGGAAAGGATTGAAAATTAATACTATTTTAAAAGGAAATTTAAAAATAGCTATTGAAAATACTTTTGGTAATTTGTTGATTTTTCAAAAAGAATTTGAAAAAGTTGCCCTATCACGTTTTGGATCTGGTTGGGCATGGTTAATAAACAAAGATAACAATTTATCAATTGTTTCTACTGCGAATCAAGATAATCCATTAATGGGCAATGCAATCGCTGGTGTTGATGGTAACCCAATTATTGGTTTAGATTTATGGGAACATGCCTATTACCTTAAATATCAAAATAGACGTATTGATTATGTAAAAGCATTTTGGAACGTAGTTGATTGGAACAAAGCAACAGAAAGATTTGAATCAAATCAAAATTATTAATAAAAATAAAATATAATTAAGCAAGTTATTAAATAATTCCGCTTATTTTTTGTTTATTAATTGATACATGTTTATTATTAATCATGTATCAATATTAAAAACATTTAATAGCATTTGCGTTATAGATATTTAACAATTACATAAAATAATGTAAATCTAGAAAAATTTTTAATTTTATATTATCGATGACTGCAATAAAAATGATTCAAATGTGATAATAAACAAAAAAACATATAAAAATCCTTATTAAGATCAATTTTAAACATATTTTCTTTGACAAAAATTAATTCATTATCTTTAATTTCATTTAAACAATACTATTTTTACAAGATTATTTTATTTAAATTAATGAATAAAAATTCTGTTAGAAAGATTGTCTATTTATTTAAAGTAAGACGTAAAAATATAAAATTATTGATGTTTAGGTAAATTGCATTCTAAATTAATGTGATAACACATATATCTCTAATGGAGATCAGTTAATGCTCGTAAATTTAAATCGCAAAAAAAATGCTAGTTTCAGTAAAAATATTATTGATTATTTAAATTTAATGAATTCTAAAATGATTTTAAAGTGTATAAGTGTAATTTTTGTATTGGCATTTACTAATGTTCAAGCAAAAACTCTTGTATATTGTTCTGAAGGTTCACCAAAAGGTTTTAACCCACAATTATTTACTTCTAATACTACTTACGATGCCAGTTCTGTTCCAATATATAATCGTTTAATTGAATTTAAACAAGGAACAACTGAATTACAACCTGGGTTAGCAGAATCTTGGGATGTAAATTCAGATGGTAAAGTATATACTTTTAATCTAAGAAAAGGAGTAAAATGGCAATCAACTAAATACTTTAAACCAACACGTGAGTTTAATGCTGATGACGTAATATTTAGTTTTGAACGTCAACTTTATCAAAAAAATAAATACCATAAAGTTTCTGGAGGTCAATATAAATATTTTGAAAACATGGGTATGGCTAAGTTAATAAATAAAATTGAAAAAATTGATACTTATAAAGTAAAATTTTTTCTTTCTAAGCCATGGGCGCCATTTGTATCTAATTTAGCTATGGATTTTTCGTCTATTCTTTCTAAAGAATATGCAGATAATCTATTAAAAACAGGAACTCCAGAAAAAATTGATACAAATCCTGTGGGTACAGGACCATTTCAGTTGTTAAGATATAAAAAGAATGTACGTATAATATACAAAGTAAATCCTAATTATTGGGGTACCAAACCAAAAATTGATCATTTAATCTTTTCTATCATACCAAATCCTTCTTTACGTTATGCTAAAATCAAACAAGGAGTATGCCATGTTATGGCTTATCCAAATCGTTCCGATTTGCAAAATGTAAAAGAAAACAAAAATATAAAAATAGCAAATCAAATAGGATTAAATGTTAGTTTTCTATCTTTTAACACAACAAGTAAACCAATTAACAAGTTGGAAGTACGTAAAGCTCTAGCTATGGCTATAAATAGAGAAGCAATTATTAATTCTATCTATAAAGACAATAGCCGAATTTCAGATAGTCTTATTCCTCCAGTTATGTGGGGATATAATAAACTAATTAAAAATTATGAATACAATCCTATAAAAGCTAGAAATATTTTAAGTAAAGTTGGTTTAAAAAATGGTTTTTCAATTGATTTATGGACATTATCTACAAACCAGCAAGAATGTAATAATACTGAAGTCCAACTTATAGCTTCAATGATTAAATCTGATTGGGCAAAAATTGGAGTGAAAACAAAAATCATTAATTATAGTTGGCATGATTACTTAAAACATAAAAAAAATGATAAATATCAAAGTATTGTAACGAATTGGAGTGGTGAAAACGGAGATCCTGACAATTTCTTTTCTAATTTATTTAAATGTGATCCTACAAAATATGGTTTTAATTATTCTAACTGGTGTTACAAACCATTTAATGAAAAAATTAATTCAGCACGTACCTCTATTTCCCATAGTAAAAGAATTGATTTTTACAGACATGCACATATGATTATGCACAATCAGATACCTATCTTAGTAATAAAACACGCTAAGATATTTGAACCAATAAGTGATAAAGTGATTGGTTATACAGTTGATCCTTTTGGTAAACATCACTTTGATAATGTTGATATTAAAGAATAATAATTTAGTTTTCTTTTAGATTGTATTTTAGATATCTATTTTGATAAACTAATTTAACTTTAATAAAGTGGATGACTTGCAATTATTGTAAATAATTAATATACTGTCTTAATTCTAATGAAATACCACATTTTAAAGCAATGCATAATTCAAATTTGTGTTATATTGATTGCAATAATTTGTGGTGTTTTAACATTATATTTTATTACTATTAATTATTTGATTTACTTCATTATCATATAACATTCATGTGTACTAATGGTTAGATAATTGAAGTTTAATTAACGGATGCTTTTCTTTTAGCAATAATTAGGCTAAGATGAAGTTTCAAACATAAATATAATACTGGTGTTTTACTAAAATATTTGATCCATATTTTTTAAAAATTAAAAATATTTTAAACCAGCAGTTTTTCTTGATTTTTTTATTATTATTTATTACGGTAAGTATCAAACAGCTTTTTGGAGTACTTTAAAACCATACCTGTTAGCAATCGTAATAAATGAAAATTCATCTTACCGTTGATTTAGTCATTTAAAAAATCAAGATCAATTAATTTTAATATTCAATAAAAAATAATAAACAGTATTATTCTTCCTTTTAGATATACTTAACGGAGTATTAAATAATGAGCAATAATAAGATTATTTATCTTAACGATAGTGATTTTGATGAAAAAATCTTAAAAGATGGTGTGACAGCATTAGTAGATTTTTGGGCTGAATGGTGTGGTCCATGTAAGACTATGTCTCCAATTCTAGATGTAATTGCAGAAGAATATGATGGCAAATTAATTGTTGCCAAACTTAATGTTGATGACAATCCTAATAAAGCACAAAAATATGGCATTCGTGGTATTCCAACACTATCCTTATTTAAGAATGGTAAAATCCTAGCAACAAAAGTAGGTTCTATATCTAAGTCTCAGTTAAAAGAATTTTTAGATGATAATTTAAATAAATAATTATAATAAAAGATTTTAACATTAGAGATTATTGTATTATTAGGTATTTTATTCACTTGATAGTAATTGAATTGACTAAGTTATTTTTTAATAGATTAATTTTTCATTTTAATGCAGATAATTGAAAAATTTGACTCTAAACGTTTTCGATAACTTTGTTTTGAGAATGTTATATGAATAATCTATCAATGATAGATCAGTTATCGTAGGTCATTTGTCATGTTTATCATAAAGAATATTGCTAGTATTATTAACTCCCTTCCTCGATTTTAAGAATCCATCAATATGAACCTTACCAAATTAAAAAATACACCTGTTTCTGAATTGATTAAATTAGGCGAAAAAATGGGGTTGGAAAATCAAGCTCGTATGCGAAAACAAGACATCATTTTTTCAATTTTAAAACAACATTCAAAGAGTGGTGAAGATATTTTTGGTAATGGAGTACTTGAAATATTACAAGATGGATTTGGATTTCTTCGTTCTGGCGACAGTTCTTACTTAGCTGGTCCAGATGATATTTATGTATCTCCTAGTCAAATTCGTAGATTTAACCTACGCACAGGTGATACTATATCAGGTAAAATTCGTCCTCCTAAAGAAGGAGAACGCTATTTTGCTTTATTAAAAGTCAATGAAGTGAACTATGATAAACCTGAAAATTCACGTAATAAAATTTTATTTGAAAACCTTACTCCGTTACATGCAAATCATCGTCTACGCATGGAACGAGGTAATGGTTCTACTGAGGATTTAACTACTCGTGTGCTAGATTTAGCATCACCAATTGGTCTAGGTCAACGGGGTTTAATAGTAGCACCTCCTAAGGCTGGTAAAACCATATTGTTACAGAATATTGCTCAAAGTCTAGCACACAATTATCCGAATTGCGTATTAATGGTTTTATTGATTGATGAACGACCAGAAGAAGTTACTGAAATGCAACGTTTGGTTAAAGGTGAAGTTATAGCTTCAACTTTTGATGAACCAGCTGCTCGTCATGTCCAAGTTTCTGAAATGGTTATTGAAAAAGCTAAACGTCTAGTAGAACATAAAAAAGACGTGGTTGTTTTACTTGATTCTATTACACGTCTTGCACGAGCCTATAATACTGTAGTTCCAGCTTCTGGAAAAGTATTAACTGGCGGTGTAGATGCAAACGCGTTACATCGTCCAAAACGTTTTTTTGGAGCTGCAAGAAATGTAGAAGAAGGTGGCAGTTTAACAATAATAGCAACCGCATTGGTAGACACTGGTTCTAAGATGGATGAGGTTATTTATGAAGAATTTAAAGGTACTGGAAATATGGAATTGCATTTATCAAGAAAAATTGCTGAGAAAAGAGTCTTTCCAGCGATTGATTATAACCGTTCTGGTACTCGCAAAGAAGAATTGTTGACTTTACAAGAGGAACTCCAAAAAATGTGGATTTTACGTAAAATAATACATCCAATGGGAGAAATAGATGCGATGGAATTTTTGATCAATAAATTAGCTATGACTAAAACTAATGACGATTTCTTTGATATGATGAGACGTTCTTAAAATATATTTAATAAAAATATTTATATTTATTTTTATAATTCATTTAAGAAACTATTTAAGTGATATATTATCAATTACTAGTTATAAAATGATTTTTTATATTAAAATCATTATTAATTATTGTTTATTATCTTATATATAAAAATTAATTAATAAATATTTGATTACACTTTTCAAGTACAGTAAATAAAAATATATTACGATAATATAAAACACAACATGATTTTCTATTAAAATTTGCGCCTGTAGCTCAATTGGATAGAGCACTGTCCTCCGAAGACAGAGATTTCGGGTTCAAATCCTGTCAGGCGCGTTGCTATTTTTCTAAATACAGTATAGAATTATGATAATTTAGTTATATGGTGACTATAGCTCAGTAGGTAGAGTCCTGGATTGTGATTCCAGTTGTCGTGGGTTCGAATCCCACTAGTCACCCAAGTTACGGCGAGTAGCGCAGTTTGGTAGCGCAACTGGTTTGGGACCAGTGGGTCGGAGGTTCAAATCCTCTCTCGCCGACCATTGTTTATTTTTTTAAGAGTGTTTTTAATATAGAGTCGTTATTAGCTTTTTCAGTAACATAAATATTTTTCCATCCAAATGCTTGAGCTATTTTTGATAAACGCTCACTGATTACTAATAACTTACAATCAAGTAGCCATTCTTGACGATCAATATCTGAAAATAAATTAAATAGCTGTTGTAACATGTAACCGCTAGTTACTACTATAGTATCAACTCCAAGCTTACGTAACCGTTTTGCTTCGGTATATCCGTTATATTCTTTTTTTATGGATTTATAACATTCTATAAAAAATACTGATATGTTAAAACTTAAAAGAGTATTTTTTAAAAGCTCTCTACTCGGATTACCACCACATATTATGATTTTTTTATCTTTTAGGTTTTTTGATATAAATAATTTAATTAATTCTTCGCTATTTTCTTTAATTTTAGGATAATTTATATTTAATTTACTGGTGATTTGAAAGGATAAAGCTGTTGCATAGCCAATTGCATAATAATTTAGGTTGACTGGCCATGATGCATTAAATTTTTTTAATGTTAAATTAGCAAAATATACTGCTTGTTGTGATAGCATAATAACCAGATCTTCAGATCTCAATAAATTATTTAGTAAATATGGTAAGCGATATAGATCTTTTCCTGGTATAAATTCTATTAATGGCAAATTATAAACTTTTTTTCCCAATTGTTCTAAATTTGAAATAAGATTTTTAGCAGTTATTTCAGGACGAGTTATTAAAATAGTCATTTATATATTGTATTTGAAAATAATTTGTTCAAAAAAATCTTTTCCACCCGAAATAAGCAGTTTTTTTGCTAGTGAAATTCCTATTTCTTCAAATTTTAATCTAGAACCTCGTACTTCTTTTTTAATTATCATACTTCCATCCGGTTTTCCAATCAATCCTCGTAACCATATATCATTGCCCTCTAGAATTGCAAAGCTAGCAACAGGTAATTCACATCCTCCTTGAAGATAAGTATTCATAGCACGTTCTGCTTTGATGCATACTGCAGTATCTTCATGATTTAATAATTGTAGCAAATTTATTAAATAGCTGTCATCCAAACAACATTCAACACCTATTGCACCTTGACCAACTGCTGGTAATAAAACATTAGTGGGTAATATTTGACTAATCCTATTTTCTAAACCTAGTCTCTTTAATCCGGCAGCTGCAAGAATTATTGCATCATACTCTCCCTCGTCTAACTTATTGAGTCTTGTCCCAATATTACCTCTTATTGACCGAATTAACAAATCTGGACGATAGGAAATAATTTGACATTTCCTACGAAGACTTGAGGTTCCAATAATTGCACCATTTGGTAAGTCTTCAATAGAGCAATAGTTATTAGATACAAAAACATCATGTGGAATGTCTCTTTTACAAATAGAAACCAAACCTAAACCTTCAGGGAAATATGCAGGTAGATCTTTTATTGAATGTACAGCTAAATCAGCTTGACGTTTTAGTATTAATTGTTCAAGTTCTTTAACAAAAACACTTTTACCACCTATATTTAATACTATTTTATCAAGTATAATATCGCCTTTAGTAATTACTGGAACTAATTTAATGCTCAAATGTGGATGTATATTATTAATAAGATTTTTTATATGCGTTGCTTGCCATATAGCAAGAGGACTTTTTCTAGTTGCAATTTTTAAATATTTTCTATGTGACATATAATCAATTATTTTTTATGATAGCTTATTTATTTTATTCTTAATAAATCGAATTCAGAATGCTTTTAAATTAAATTTAATATATATATTAAGAATTATTAAGTTTAATATGTATATAAATACTGATTAATATTTATAACATATAGTTTTAATCGTATACTCAAATCACTAAATAGTAAATATTATTATGATTTATATAATTAAATAATCATTTTTTAACAATCAACCGGATTATACAATCAATCATATTGTAATAACTTAAACTATAAAATTTAGTTAAAACAAGCTAAATAACTAATTTGACATATAAAAAAACTAAATAATAAATTCTTTTATAAAAGATAAATTGTAATATTATAAATCCAATTTTATTTTAATGAATTTATATTACTACTCTAGTTTAAAGAATCATGTTTTATTTTAAAAAAATAATTATTTTTAACTGTTTTTGTGTCTACAAAAACAAATTTTTAAATTAATAAATAATTTATACGTTTATAAAATTGGCTATTTACTATAAATTTTAAGGGATTACATGTTTAATTAAAATTTTAAGTATTAAGAATAAAGTTTCATATTTTATGTTTTATGATTTATTACAGAAAGTTATAAAAACACTAATTTTTAAATTTATAATTTGTAATTACTGATTAACATAGATAAAATTATTGATAATTTATTTATAGGTATAGTACATATATGGAACAGAAAAAAATTCGATTCTCTAAAATGCATGGTTTAGGGAATGATTTTATGATATTAGAAAATATCAATCAAAAATTTACTTTATCTCCAAAACTAATTAATAAAATGTCTGATCGTCATTTAGGAGTTGGATTTGATCAGTTGTTAGTTGTTGAACCATCTTATAAACCTGAAATTGACTTTAATTATAGGATATTTAATCCTAATGGTAGTGAGGTTTTTCAATGTGGTAATGGAGCTAGATGTTTTGCTCTTTTTGTTCGATTGAAAGGTTTAACAGACAAAAATAGGATTCAAATAAGTACTAAAACGACAACTATGATCTTAAAAATAATTCATGATAATATGGTGCGTGTCGATATGAATGAACCAATATTTGACCTTGATCAAATACCGTTTAAAATAGATGAATCTAAAAAATTTTTTATGAAAATAGCTGGAGAATATTTTAAGTTTGGCTTAGTTTCTATTGGCAATCCACATTGTGTTATTCCAATAAAAAACATAACAACCACTAAAATAAATGTATTAGGACCTATAATAGAAAAACATCATTATTTTCCAGAATCAATAAATGTTAACTTTATGGAAGTAGTAAATTCTGAACATATCCGTTTACGTGTATATGAACGAGGAGCTGGGGAAACTTATGCATGTGGTAGTGGTGCATGTGCTTCTGTAGCATATGGTATTAAACAAGGTATATTAAAAGCACCACAGATACGTGTAGATTTACCTGGAGGTACATTATATGTATCATGGAATGGAAAGGGTCAATCAATTTATATGACAGGACCAGCTACACATGTATTTGATGGTCAAATATATATCACATAGTAATATTTTATTACTGTTATTTTATAAATAAATTTCAACATTAGAATAATAAGTAAATATGTTTTATATTACATTGAATATAAATTCTATAAATTAATAATAAATGTTTATACAAATAATTTATAATATATTTTATATAATTCATTTTTTCATAAATTTTAATAATTTGTTAGCAATGCAATAATGGAAAGTAATAAAATTTTAGAAGGTTTAAATAATAAACAACGTGAGGCTGTTTCAGCACCACGAAGTAATTTATTGATATTAGCAGGTGCAGGTAGTGGTAAAACAAGAATACTTGTTCATCGTATTGCTTGGTTAATTTCAATAGATCATTGTTCTCCAAATTCAATTCTAGCTGTAACATTTACTAACAAAGCTGTTATGGAAATAAAAAACCGTATAAATAAATTAATTGATTTTAAAAATCAAATGTGGATAGGAACTTTTCATAGTTTAGCTCATCGCATTCTTCGTATTCATCATGTAGAAGCTCATTTACCTAGAAATTTTCAAATTTTAGATAGTGAAGATCAATTACGTTTTATTAAATCTTTAATAAAAAATATGAATTTTGATGAAAAGAAATGGCCAGCTAATAGAGCTATGTGGTATATAAACAGTAAAAAAGATGCAGGATTACGTCCAAATAGTATTGATCAAAGTAATTTAAAAGATAGAATTTGGGCTCATATTTATCAAGAATATCAAGAAGCATGTAATCGTATAGGCTTAGTTGATTTTGCAGAAATAATTTTACGTAGTTATGAACTATGGCTAAATCAACCTAATATTCTTTTAAGTTATCAAAAACGTTTTAGCAATATTTTAGTAGATGAATTTCAGGATACTAATAATATTCAATATGAGTGGACTCGTGTATTAGCAGGTAAAAATAGTAGTGTAATAATAGTAGGTGATGACGATCAGTCTATCTATGGTTGGAGAGGTGCACAAGTTAAAAACATACAACGGTTTTTAATTGACTTTCCTAATCCAGAAATTATCAGACTTGAACAAAACTATCGATCTACTAATAAAATCTTGCAAACAGCTAATACTTTAATTGCTAATAATAGTGTTCGCTTAGGGAAAAAATTATGGACTGATAGTAAAGATGGTGCTCCAGTATATATTTATTGTGCTGTTAATGAAATGGACGAAGCTAATTTCGTAACAAATTCTATAAAATCACTATATGAAAGTAATTGTGCAATTCTTTATCGTAGTAATGCCCAATCTCGTGTTTTAGAAGAAGCACTATTATATAAGAAAATTCCATATATAATTTATGGCGGTATGAGATTTTTTGAACGGCAGGAAATCAAAGATGTAATTGCATATCTGCGAATTATTGATAATAATAATGACGATATTGCTTTTGAGAGGATAATTAATACTCCACAGCGTGGTATTGGTGAACGTACTATGAATATCATACGTGAATTTTCCAAAAAACAAAAATTAACTTTGTGGCAGGCTGCTAATATTCTGATAGAATCTAAATCATTAACAAAACGTGCATCATTATCATTAGTATGTTTTTTTGATTTAATACATCATTTAACAACAACTACTACCGGTTTGTCCTTATATATGCAAACAGATAAGGTTATTAAAGATTCTGGATTATGGTCAATGTATGAACAAGAAATAGGAAAGTCTCACGATCGTATTGAGAATCTAAAAGAATTAGTAAATGCAACTCAACAATTTAGATATGATGATGAAAATTTAACTCCATTACAAGCTTTTTTGGCTTATTCTATATTAGAAGAGGATAAAAATCAAATTAACAAATGTAAAAATAATGTAGTACAACTTATGACATTACATGCAGCAAAAGGGTTAGAATTCTATCATGTTTATATTGTTGGTATGGAGGAAGGAATGTTACCAACTAGGATGTCCATGAGTGAAAATAATATGATAGAAGAAGAACGTCGATTAGCTTATGTTGGAATTACTAGGGCTATATCTAAACTTACATTAACTTATACTAAAACTCGCCGCCTATATGGTAAAGAAATTTATTGTCGTCCATCTCGTTTTATTAAAGAGTTACCTTTTGATTGCATAGAAAAAATATATACATATAAAAAATAAATTAACTATTGAAATAATAAAATTTTTAGTTTGTAATATATATTATTTATCATCAGTATAGATATTAGAATGATTCAATGGTCATGTAACAATCTAAAAAATAAATTATTTTCATTTATAAATTAATGATTATTAACAAAATATATTTAATAGGCATTTAAAATTTTTTATACTTATAATACAAATAGTTTGCTTATTTTTTTAATTAACAATTATAAAGACAATTAGCTAAATTGTTATTTTTTAAAATTATGTAATCTAATTAATAAAATTTCAATTCAATATGTGAGATTAGTATGCTAAATGCATTTAGATTAGATGCTGGTCGTCTTACAAGACTAGAACTTGAAAATAAAAATGATCAATTAATATCATCAATTTGGGTAGATCTTGTTGAACCAGAAGAAAATGAACGTACATTAGTACAATCTGAATTAGGACAAAGTTTAGCAACTCGACCAGAATTAGAAGATATTGAAGCATCAGCTCGTTTTTTTGAAGACCACGATGGTTTACATATTCATTCCTTCTTTTTTTATGAAGATGCTGAAGATCATGCCGGTAATTCTACGGTCGCGTTTATTGTTAGAGAAGGCAGATTATATACTTTACGCGAAAGAGAATTGCCAGCTTTTCGTTTATATCGTATGCGAGCACGTAACCAAACATTAATTGATGGAAATGCTTTTGAATTATTACTAGACTTATTTGAGACTAAAATTGAACAATTAGCTGATGAAATTGAAAGTATTTATAGTGCATTAGAAAAACTCAGTAGAGTTGTAATGAAAGGGAAACAAGGTGAAGAGTATGATTCATCACTTTCATGTTTAGCTGAATTAGAAGACGTAAGCTGGAAAGTCAGATTATGTCTTATGGATACTCAAAGAGCACTTAATTTTTTATTAAGAAAAGGTCGTTTACCTACAAATCAACTAGAACAAGCTCGTGAAATACTTAGAGATATAGAATCTTTATTACCTCACAATGAATCGTTGTTTCAAAAAGTAAATTTCTTAATGCAAGCAGCAATGGGATTAATAAATATTGAACAAAACCGTATAATTAAAATATTTTCAGTTGTTTCAGTAATGTTCTTACCACCTACTCTTTTAGCATCAAGCTATGGTATGAATTTTAAATTCATGCCTGAGCTAAAGTGGACATTTGGTTACCCAGCAGCAATTTGTTTAATGATTATAGTTGGAGTAGCACCCTACCTTTACTTTAAACATAAAAATTGGCTATAACATAAGATATATATCTTATTAATTAAACTCAAATTATTATGCTAGGATGTTTAATAATTATAAATATATAGCTACTATGTTTATAAAAATAAAAGCATTTTTTTGTGAATTATTATAGTATTTTTTAATTATTCTTATTATATAAATTTTCGATATAATATTTTTAATTAAATTATTTATAATAATACTGATTAATTAAAACATTAGATATTATAGTCTAATGAAGTTCTAAAATATATAAGAAATATTGATAAAATTTAATAACAATAAACATAACTCCTCTCTCATAAGTTACCAATTAAAAGATAAATTTTAATTAAATATGTATAACAAGATTTATATCTTGTATATTTATTGAAAATTTAAAATATAATAAATTTTTTTGGAGAAATAAAATGACTATTATAAACCATACTCTTGGTTTTCCTCGTATTGGTTTACATCGAGAACTGAAAAAGGCACAAGAAAATTATTGGTCTGGTAATATCAATCAAAAAGAATTATTAAAAGTAGGTTATAAATTACGTAGCCGTCATTGGCAACAACAAAAAGAAGCTGGCATAGATTTTATACCTGTAGGTGATTTTGCATGGTATGATCATGTATTAAGTACTAGTTTACTTCTAGGGAATATACCAAAACGTCATCAAAATAAAAATAATATTGTAGATTTAGATACGTTATTTTTCATAGCTCGTGGTGTTTCTTGCAATGGTAAATCTGCTCTTGCTTCTGAAATGACAAAATGGTTTAATACTAACTATCACTATATAGTACCTGAATTAGAAAAGAATCAAAAATTTAAAATTACCTGGACTCAACTATTCGATGAAGTCAATGAAGCTTTATTATTAAATTATAATATAAAAACTGTGCTACTCGGTCCGCTTACTTATTTATGGTTAGGCAAAATAAGAGGTGACGATTTCAATCGTCTTACTTTAGTAGAAAATATTTCACTAGTTTATAAAGAAATTATATTTGAACTAGTGAAAAGGGGCGTTAAATTTATTCAGATTGATGAACCTATACTATCGTTAGAACTTACTGAAGAATGGCGTAAAGCCGTCAAAATATCATATGATATATTGCAATCAAAAAATAATTTATTGCTAACTACTTATTTTGATAGTATAGGCCAAAATATAGAATTAATTCGTCAACTTCCTATCAAAGGTCTTCATATTGATGTAATTTATGGAAAAGATAATATCCAGTCTGTAAACAATCAACTTCCAGAATCATGGATTTTATCTCTAGGTGTAATTAACGGACGTAATATTTGGCGTAGTGATTTAAATCTTTGGTTCGATCGTTTACTACCATTAATCAATCAACGTCAAAATTTATGGATTGGTACTTCATGTTCATTATTACATACTCCAATTGATTTAAATTTTGAAAAAAACTTAGATGAAGAAGTAAAAAGTTGGTTTTCATTTGCATTACAGAAATGTACAGAACTTTCTTTATTAAGAGATGCTTTAAATAATAATGATAAATCACTATTAGAAAATTGGAGTGCATTTATTAAAACTCATAGTTTTTCAAAAAGAGTTGTTAATCCTGTTGTAAAAAAACGTGTTGAAAGTATTTTAAAAAAGAACATGAAACGCAAAATTTCATATAAAGATCGTATTAAAAAACAACGTACAAGATTTAATTTGCCAACATGGCCTACTACTACTATCGGGTCTTTTCCACAAACTGATGAAATTCGTTGTTTACGTCTAAAATTTAAAAAAGGAAAAATAGATAAAAAACAATATCAAAATTATATTTTTGATAATATCAAAAATACTATAAAAGAACAGGAACTTTTAGGTATAGATGTACTAGTTCATGGTGAAGCAGAAAGAAATGATATGGTTGAATATTTTAGTCAACATTTAGATGGTTTTGTTTTTACACAAAATGGTTGGATACAAAGTTATGGTTCCCGTTGTGTAAAACCTCCAGTAATTATAGGTGATGTCTCCCGTCCAAAAGATATTACTGTAGAATTAGCAAAATATGCACAATCATTAACTAAAAAACCAGTAAAAGGAATGCTGACAGGTCCTATAACTATTCTTTGTTGGTCATTTATAAGAGAGGATATATCAAGAGATATTATAGCTAAGCAAATAGCCCTATCACTAAGGGATGAAGTTGAATCTTTAGAAAAAATTGGAATTGGAATTATCCAAATCGATGAACCTGCCTTACGAGAAGGATTGCCTCTTCATAAATCCAAGTGGAAACATTATTTAGATTGGGCTATTAATGCTTTTCATATTAGTTCATCGATTGTAAAAGATAATACTCAAATACATACTCATATGTGTTATTGTGAATTTAATGATATAATGCATTCTATAGCAGCTTTAGATGCAGATGTTATTACAATTGAAACATCACGTTCGAATATGGATTTATTGAAATCATTTGAATCATTTGAATATCCTAATGACATTGGACCTGGAGTATATGATATTCATTCACCAACTATACCAAGTACAGAATCTATAGTATCATTATTAAAGAAAGCGTCTAAATATATTCCAGTAGACAGAATATGGGTTAATCCTGATTGCGGTTTAAAAACTCGCAACTGGACTGAAGTACGTCAATCATTAAAAAATATGGTTCAAGCAGCAATGATTTTACGTAAAGTATGATACTATCTTAAATAAATTCACATAATATTAAAATATTTAATTTTTCATCATTAAAGCTGTATTTTAACACTATATTACATTAAACAGTGATGATTATATTTTACTTTAAGTAATTGGTATCATAATAAAACATTGATATAATTTTATTACTTATAACTCATAATAAATTAAAAATTTTCATCTTTTTTATATTCATGAATAATATTTATTTTATATATTACTAAAAAATAGATTGATATTATCCAATTAATTCCATATCTTTATTAGTTCAAATTTTCAAGAAAATTTTTAATTATTCGACATAAAATATAATCTTTAATTTGACAATTTTTATTTAAAAAAATATATTAATGTAAAAAATAATAATGAAACAAAGTCATTAAATAAAATTTTGTTTTCAAATCAGTTAGTTATTAAAAATAAAAATAATCGAAAATTATATTAAGGATACTGTTAATAAAAACAATAAAAGAAAGATAAAAATTATGAATGATTTCATCAATCCGTTATAAGAAAAATTCAATGGTTAAAATAATTTACATTTAAATTAACTTAAAAATTTATTAACCTTAATAAACACTTTTAAATTCTCATAACAAACTTCAAAAAACATTATCTTAATTTTAGTTTTAGAATTAGCATCCTATAAAAATCAGTGATTTTTGAGTCAATCAGCATTATAGGAAATAGCCTAGATAGAATTTATAATAGTATAAGGATAAATTGAAAAAATTATAAAATATAGAACTTTCTTGACTAAAACTCATATTAAATGAATAATGTCTATTATTATTCAGATTATATACGTGCTAATATGATAGTATCACTAATGATACTTATAGTGGTGTTTTATTGATTAATATTTTTAGATTTATTTATTTAAGTTAACCAATAGATTGTATCTTAATATCAATAAAATAATATCAATTTGTAAATTAATTTAATTAAATACAATTTACAAATAATTAAACTTATCATAAGTACTACTACCGATTTTTAGTGTATATACTTTTAGTAAATAATTATTTTTTTAATAAAAATAATTATTTAAATAATATATAAAATAATTTTATATATATTTTTATATTCATATTCAATAACATACAAAATAACTAAATTATTTTTTAGAATTATGATTAACTTTATTTTTGATATTATTAGTAATATTCCATATTTAGATATGATTTTAAATTATAAAAGTTATTGTATTATTTTTTTTGTATTTTAATTTATTATCAAATATCATATTTATTATTTTATATTCATTGGTTTTAATATAATTAATATCAAATTAAATTGATTATTTTTATATTAAAAATATTTAATTATTTAATATATTTAGAAGGTACTTAATGGAAGGAATTAGTATTTGGCAATTGTTAATTATTGCTATGATAGTTGTACTATTATTTGGTACTGATAAGTTGCGCAATCTTGGTTCAGATCTGGGTTCTTCTATTCGTGGTTTTAAGAAAGCTATGAATGAAGATGATGATCATGATATATCAAAAGAACGAGATGATGAAATTAATAAAAATATCATGATAGATAGATCAAAAAATTTATGTGAAGATGAAAAAACAAATAATGAAAAAAATGATTAGGATATAATTTGTGCTAAATTTTAGTTTTGGAGAATTAACATTAACACTGATTATTGGGTTAATTATCTTAGGACCAAAAAAATTAGTTATTACTATACAATCTACTCAATGTCTAATAAAAATTTTTAACAACTTATTAACAACTATAAAATATAAAATTATTTCTCTAATTAGATCAAATTTAAGAGAGAATATTGGTATGATTCAAAACGATAAAAACCATTGGGAATTCAAAATCAATAACATATTAGAAGAAATCAATAATATCAAATATTTGATAATAAAAAATTGCACAAACAAGAATGATATTGAACGATTAAATTTTAGTATTAGTTCAATTAAGATATTTGAAAATATTAATAGAATCATTTATAAATTATCAACAATAATTCATAAAATAAATAAAAAGAGTATAAATTTTAATAAAAAAATTCTTTCAGAATTTCAAAACTTAACATATAAAAACAAGAACATTAGTTCTTATAAGAATGATTCTTTTGATAAAAGTGATAAACGATAATGATTGTTGAAGAAAATAATCAACTTTTAATTGATCATTTAATAGAACTCCGTAAACGTCTGCTGATTTGTATCATAACAGTTATTATAATTTTTTTATCACTTGTGTATTTTGCAAATGATATTTATAGTTTAGTAGCACTGCCATTACTGAAGCAAATGCCTGCTGGTGCAAAAATGATTGCGACAGATGTCACTTCTCCATTTGTTACTCCCATTAAGCTTACAGCTATTGTTTCAATTTTTCTTTCAATTCCAATAATTCTGTACCAAATATGGGCTTTTATAGCTCCTGCTCTTTATAAGCATGAACGTAATTTATTAATAATAATAGCATTTTTTGGAACTTTTTTATTTTATTGTGGTGTTTTATTTGCTTATTTTATTATTTTACCCATGGTATTTAATTTTTTTATTAATACTTTACCTAAGGGAGTTACTTTAGCTACAGATATTAATAATTATTTAGATTTCACATTATGGTTATTTATTTTATGTGGTATTTCTTTTGAAATACCAGTGGTAATAATATTACTATGCTGGATAGGTATTACTGATACGGTAAATCTTAAAAAAAATCGGCCTTATATTTTTGTTGCTACTTTTATTATTGGTATGTTATTAACACCAGATATTTTATCTCAAATTTTACTTGCTATTCCTCTGTATTTACTTTTTGAAGTTGGTTTATTTTTTTCTCATCACTATTTTAAATACCAATCATTAAAAGAAAAACCCTAAAATAACAAATGATTAATAATGAATTATAAATAAAATTAATCAAAGTAAGTTTGATAAAAAATATGTAAATTTAAACTTTGATCGCAGAAAGACGCTATAATTTTAAAAAAATAAATATTAAAGATATTTTTTCTTATTTTTAAGATTATACTTAAAGAATAAGAACACAAGACATTACATAATTTTATTTTTATAAATTATAAAATACAATACTAATGTTTCTTTACAAGGATTATAATGAAGGCGTTAATTATTTTTTATAGTCGTAATGGACAGACAAAAAAAATCGCTTCCTATATAGCAGATCATATGAGAACTAATCAGTTGTGTGATTTAGTAAATATTAGAGATGCTATACATATAAATTTTGATTGGAAACAATATAATCGTATTTTAATTGGTGCTTCGATTTATTATGGTTATTTCAACCCTATAGTTGATATATTTATAAAAAGTAACCTTTTAGCCTTAAAGAAATTAATTAGTGGTTTTTTTTCTGTTAATCTTACAGCGCGTAAATATGAAAAAAGTTCTCCACATACTAATTCGTATACTTATAAATTTTTAGTTAGTTCTCCATGGAAACCTGATTGTTGTGCTGTTTTTGCTGGTGCATTACAATATTCAAGATATCATTGGCTAGATAGGGCTATGATTAAAATCATTATGTTCATAACAGGCGGAGAAACAAATTCTCAATGTGATATTGAATATACTGATTGGGAGCAAGTAAAAATTTTTACTAATTTTTTTCAACAAATAAGAAAACAAGGATTTATTTAATAAATACTTGACTAAGTTATAAAAAAGGAATAGTATTCAGAAAAATTCAAGCGAATATAAAAACAACATGAATTGTGTGGTCCCCTTCGTCTAGAGGCCTAGGACATCGCCCTTTCACGGCGGCAACAGGGGTTCGAATCCCCTAGGGGACGCCAAAAATTTAAATGGTTACATTTGACTCTTTAAGTTCTTTAAAAATTTGGAACAAGTTAACAAATATTAAGTAACTGTATTTTAATTAAATGTATTTTAATTAAAAAAGTTATCTAATATTTATAAAATTCTCAATGTTCTTACAATCTAAAAATGCCT
>NZ_PDKU01000005.1 GCF_002933355.1 Candidatus Pantoea edessiphila | reverse complement strand
AACCATGCCGAACTCAGAAGTGAAATGTCGTGGTGCCAATGGTAGTGTGGAGTTTCTCCATGTGAGAGTAGGAAACTGCCAGGCATTAATTTTTGTATGCTAATCTAAAATCTCTTAGATTGCTTTTGTTGAATTATAATTCTTTATTTCATTTCCTATTTCATTTCCTGCCTACAGGGGTGTAGTTCAATTGGTAGAGCATCGGTCTCCAAAACCGGCTGTTGGGGGTTCAAATCCCTCCACCCCTGCATAAAAATTTCCCTTTGTAACAACACACTTCTTTCTAACTTTATTAGTTACATAATATTATTTTATGTGAATTCTTTAAAACTAATCATTACATAAAATTATAAACTGTTAAAATATTCATATGGAATAGTTTTATATTTAAATTTTATTTTGAACAATATTTTAATTAGATAATAATTTAGGAAGAATATTATGGTAAAAAGTTTTTTTAGTGAACATCTTTTTTTCGATAATAAAAATTATCCATATGGTTTTGCTCGTCATGGTGATTTTACAATAAAAGAAGCACGACTTCTTGAATTATACGGTTTTTCTTTTAATGAATTAAGTTTATCCAAACGTGAACCAATAAATGAGGAAGAACGTTTATTTATTGAAGTATGCAAAGGATTACGTGAACCGAAAACAGAAGCAGAACATGTTTGGTTAAAATATATTACTTTTATTAAGCGTCCTAAACGTTTCCATACTTTATCAGGAGGTCAACTGCAAAGTGATAATTCAGAAGATTATAATGATGGTGATGATTAGATTAATAGTTTTCAATTTTATTTTTTAAGAATACAATAATTTTGATTTAATATTTAAAAAATAGTTATTTTAATTTTTAATTGTAAAAATAGTTATTTTATATTTATTAAAATTTGTTTTTGATTTTGATTAATTATATTTGTAATGTTTTAGAATTTTATTGTATTAATATTGTTTATAATGATTCTGATATGTAAATTGTTAATGATTTATATAAGATATTTTTCAATTAATATTTATTTTTATTTTGTAGTTAAAATCTTATGAAAACATAAGAATATTTTGTATGTTTAATAACATTACTCATTATAAAATGATAGTACTAGTTAAATACATAATCCATATTAAAATAAAAACAATGATATTATTCATTAATAGGGTAAAATTTATGCCTAAATATCGATCTACGACTACAACAGATCAAAATATGTCAGGAGCTCGTGCTTTATGGCGTGCAACAGGAATGAATGATGATGACTTTGATAAACCTATCATTGCTGTAGTGAATTCATTTACCCAATTTGTTCCAGGTCATATTCATTTACATAATATTGGTCAGTTAGTTGCTAAACATATTGAATATTGTGGTGGTGTTGCTAAAGAATTTAATACTATTGCAATAGATGATGGTATAGCTATGGGCCACAGCGGTATGTTATATTCTTTGCCTTCTCGTGAATTAATTGCTGATTCTATAGAATATATGATAAATGCACATTGTGTTGATGCTATGGTATGTATCTCTAATTGTGATAAAATTACACCTGGTATGCTAATGGCAGCATTACGTCTTAATATACCAGCAATTTTTGTTTCTGGTGGTCCTATGGAAGCTGGTAAAAATAATATTCCTAGTATTGTAAATACTAAACTAGATTTAGTTGATGCGATGATCTATGGAATCAATGAAGATATAACTGATCAAGATAAACAAATCTTAGAACGTTCAGCATGTCCAACTTGCGGTTCTTGTTCTGGTATGTTTACAGCTAATTCAATGAATTGTATAACTGAAGCACTAGGTTTATCTCAACCAGGAAATGGATCATTATTATCAACACATGTTTATCGCAAAAATTTATTTATTAATTCTGGTAAATTAATAGTTGATGCAACAAAAAAGTATTATGAACAAAACGATCATAGCGTATTGCCTAGAAGTATAGCAAATAAATATGCTTTTAGAAATGCTATGATGTTAGATATAGCAATGGGGGGATCTACAAATACTATTTTGCACTTACTTGCTATTGCACAAGAAGGTGAAATTGAATTTAATATTTCGGATATTGATATTCTTTCTCGTCAAGTACCTCATATATGTAAAATATCACCTAATACTAAAAAATATCACATGGAAGATTTACATCGTGCAGGTGGAGTAATGAGTATTATGGGTGAATTAGATCGTGCTGGATTATTAAATCACCAAGTACATAATATTTTAGGTTTTAGTCTGCGTGAAACATTAGATGAATATGACATTATTGTAACTCAAAATAATGAAATAAAAAAAATGTTTCGAGCAGCACCAGGAGGTCTACATAATTTAAAAGCATTTTCACAAAATCACTATTGGGATTCATTAGATAATGATCGAAGGTATGGTTGTATTCGTTCACGTGAATTTGCTTTTTCTCAAGATGGTGGTTTAGCTATACTATATGGTAATCTTGCTCAAGATGGTTGTATTGTTAAGACTGCAGGTGTTGATAAGAGTATTTTAATTTTTCGAGGTAAGGCTAAAGTATATGAAAGTCAAGAAGATGCAGTAAAAGCTATACTAAATGGTAAAATAATTTCAGGAGATATAGTAGTTATTCGTTATGAAGGACCAAAAGGAGGTCCAGGCATGCAAGAAATGCTATATCCAACTACATATTTAAAAGCTATTGGACTTGGTAAAAATTGTGCATTAATTACTGACGGTCGTTTTTCTGGTGGTACATCTGGTCTTTCTATTGGTCATATTTCTCCTGAAGCAGCTAATGGGGGAACTATCGCATTAGTACATGATGGAGATTTAATTGACATAAATATTCCTAATAGAGAGATTAGTTTATTGGTATCAAAAGATGAATTATTCAGTAGATATCAAAAAGAAAAATTACGAGGTAAAGAAGCATTTAAACCTTTTCATCGTAGACGCATAATTTCATATGCACTTCGTGCATATGCATCATTAGCTACTAGTGCTGATAAAGGTGCAGTACGAGATAAAAATAAATTAAGAAATTATGATTAGGTTAATAAATGAATGTTTTTATCAAAATCATCATCTAATCACGTAATATGTGGAGCTGAATATTTACGTGCAATATTAAAATCACCAGTATATGAAATAGCAAAAGTAACTCCTTTGCAAAAAATGGAAAAATTATCATTAAAATTAAATAATACAATTTTAGTAAAACGTGAAGATTATCAGCCGGTACATAGTTTTAAATTACGAGGTGCTTATGCAATGATTGTAGGATTAAATCAAGAACAAAAAGCACGTGGAGTAATTACCGCTTCAGCTGGGAACCATGCACAAGGAGTTGCATATTCTGCTAACAAACTAGGAATAAAATCATTAATTATAATGCCGAAAGCAACAGTGGATATTAAGATTGATGCAGTATATTCATTTGGAGGTGAAGTTTTTCTATATGGAAATAATTTTGATGAAGCAAAATTTAAAGCCATAGAAATGTCTAAACAACATGGATATACTTTTATTCCTCCATTTGATCATCCGGCTATAATAGCTGGGCAAGCTACTTTAGCAATGGAATTATTGCAACAAGATGCTCATATTGATAGGGTATTTGTACCTGTTGGAGGGGGCGGTTTAATTGCAGGAATAATAATTTTACTTAAACAACTAATTCCACAAATTAAAATAATAGCAGTAGAATCTGAAGAATCAGCTTGCTTAAAAAAAGCAATAGAAGTTGGTTATCCAATACATTTAAATAATGTTGGATTATTTGCCGATGGAGTAGCAGTAAAGTGTATTGGTAAAGAAACATATAGAATATGTAAAGAATATTTATTAGATGATCTAATCACTGTAGATAGTGATTCTATATGTGCTTCAATGAAGGATTTATTCGAAGATATACGTGCAATCGCTGAACCTTCTGGAGCACTTGCTTTAGCAGGTATGAAAAAATATATAAAAAAAAATAATATTATAAGGGAACGTTTAGTGCATATTTTATCAGGAGCTAATATGAACTTTCATAGCTTACGATATATATCAGAACGTTGTGAACTAGGTGAAAAAAAAGAAGCACTACTCGCTGCTGTAATTCCAGAAAAATATGGTAGTTTTTTAAAATTTTGTCAGAATTTGGGTAATCGCTCTATAACTGAATTTAGTTATCGTTACTTAGACACTAATAGAGCTTATATTTTTGTTGGAGTGCATTTAACTAATGGTTTTAAAGAAAGAAATGAAATAATTGATCACATGACAAATGCAGGTTATAAAATAATTGATTTTTCTGACAATGAGATAGCTAAATTACACATACGTTATATGATAGGCGGGAAACCTTTGAAAAATTTTGAAGAACGTTTATTTAGTTTCGAATTTCCAGAAGCACCTGGTGCTTTATTAAAATTTCTTCAAGTATTAAGTAATAATTGGAATATTTCATTATTTCATTATCGTAGTCATGGAACTGATTATGGACGTGTTTTAGCAGCTTTTCAACCAAGTAATAGTAATTGTAATTTAGAAAAACATCTTATAACTTTAGGTTATAATTTTCATGAAGAAACAAATAATCCAGCATTTCACTTTTTTTTAAGAAATTATAGATGAATTATGCAAAGATCACATTAATAATGATTTTTCATAAATTATTAATAATAATATTTTGATTATTTTATCTATGTGATTTTATAAAAAATAATAACAAATATATTTTTGAAACTTGTTTGCAATTCACAATAAATTTTGTGTGTTTATATTATTTTATCGAATAAAAATAATTAATTGATTATTATATAAATATAAATAAAGAATATTTAATTGTTTCATTAATATTTAATAACTTATTTAATAATTTTAAAGTTATAAATGATCCATAATAATTAATTTGTCTAACAACTTCTCATCTCAATAAATTTCAATAAATAATAAAAATACATGGGGTAATTATGTCTAATTATTTTAATACGTTGAATTTACGTAATCAGTTAATACAATTAGGTAAATGTCGTTTCATGAATAAAAATGAATTTATAAATGGAATTAAATATTTAAAAGATAATAAAATTGTTATTGTAGGCTGTGGTTCTCAAGGATTGAATCAAGGTTTAAATATGCGTGATTCCGGATTAAATATTGCTTATGCTTTACGCAAAGAGTCTATAGATAATAAAAATAAATCATGGTTTAATGCAATCAATAATAATTTCAAAGTAGGAACTTATGAAGAATTGATTCCAGATGCAGATTTGGTAATTAATTTAACTCCAGATAAACAACATGCTACAGTAGTTAAATCTGTTCAGCTTTTGATGAAACATGGAGCTGTATTAGGTTATTCACATGGTTTTAATATTGTTGAAGTTGGAGAAATTATACGCAGTGATATTACTGTAATTATGGTTGCTCCAAAATGTCCAGGCACTGAAGTCAGAGAAGAATATATTAGAGGATGTGGTGTACCTACATTAATTGCAGTACATCCAGAAAATGATATAAGAAATGAAGGAATAAATATTGCTAAAGCTTGGGCTGTTGCTATAGGTAGTGATCGAGCAGGTGTTTTAGAATCATCTTTCATAGCTGAAGTTAAGTCTGATTTGATGGGTGAACAAACTATTTTATGTGGTTTGTTACAAACAGGGTCATTATTATGTTTTGATAAATTAATATCTGAAGGTTTTGATATTTCATATGCAGTAAAATTTATCCAATTTGGATGGGAAACTATTACTAAATCTTTGAAAATAGGTGGTATTACTTTAATGATGGATAGATTATCCAATCCATCAAAAATTAGAGCGTATTATCTTGCTGAAACTTTAAAAAAAATTATGAAGCCATTATTTCATAAGCATATGGATGATATTATTTCTGGAACATTTTCATCTAACATGATGAACGATTGGACAAATAATGATAAAAATTTACATATTTGGCGTGAAAAAACTCTGGATACCATCTTTGAAAGATCTGATTACAATCATACAGAAGAAATCAAAGAACAAGATTATTACGATAAAGGAACAATCATGGTTGCAATAATAAAAGCTGGTATCGAACTAACATTTGAAACTATGATTAATGTTGGTATTTTACCGGAATCCGCTTATTATGAATCTTTACACGAATTGCCTCTTATTGCAAATACTATTGCACGTAAGCGTCTTTATGAAATGAATTTAGTTATATCTGATACAGCTGAATATGGTAATTATTTATTTTCATGTGCAGCAATCCCTTTATTAAAAGAATTTATAACACACTTAAAACCTACTGATTTAGGTAAATCAATTCACGATAATATCATTGATAATGAAAAATTGAATGATATAAACGAACTAATTAAACAACATCCTGTTGAAATAGTTGGTCGACAACTTCGTGGATATATGACTAAAGAAAAAAATAATTATGTTTAAAACCATTTAGTAATGAAAACTAATATAGTAAAATATTAACAATTAATTCAATTATTTATTTAATTAATTGTTAATTACTTAATTGATCTATATATCTAAAAGCAATAAATATGTATAGATATATGATATATTAAATAATAGTTAAGTTGCTATAACGTAAATTATCATGTTCCGTATTTATCTTGATAAGAATAAATATGTTTTAGATTATTAGACATATTTGGTTCTTTTTTTAGATATTCTATTAAATTAGAAAGACTTATGATAGATATAATTTTACATTGATAATCATTTTCAATTCCTTTTATATCATTGGTTTTAGTAAATTTATGTTCTTCTCTATCAAGTGCAATTAAGATGCTAGTTAAATTGGCTTCATAACTATTAATAATTTTAATGGATTCATAAATTGTTATTCCTGTTGTGATTACATCATCAATTAGCATCACTTTGCCATATAAATTACTACCTATTAATACTCCTCCCTCACCGTAACCTTTAATTTCTTTTCTATTAAAACAAAAAGGTATTTTAATATTATGATTTCTAGCTAAAATTATAGACATAGCTGTCACAATTGGAATACCTTTATATGCTAAACCAAATAGAACGTCAATTTTAATTCCACTATCTATTAATGCTTGTGCATAAAAACATCCTAGTTTAGATAAATCATATCCATTGGATAGAGAACCTATATCAAAAAAATATGGACTTTTCCTACCTGATTTTAAAGTAAAATTTCCAAATTTTATTATTTGCTTTTTTAAAGTAAATTCAATAAATTTATATTGCCATTCTTTCATGTCAAATCCCATTAAATTTGTATTTAGTTATTATTTAAAATATAAGATTATGTATAATTAATAAAAATTATCAGATTGTTTATCTAGTTAGTTGTTATTCAAATAAGCATATTTTTAAATAAAATATTAATGTGTATTTATTTACAAATAATACAATGATAATAATATTATCTGATATAACTATAAAAAATAGTTAATTTGAAATATTAATTTCATTAATATTTCTGATACATCAGTTTTCTAATAAAAATATTGCCGATAAATATTTACTTATTTAAATGATTTATAAATAACATGATAATATAATTAATTAGCATCTAATATTTTACAATTAAATAATAATTTAATTGAGATTATTTTATTGAAACTATATAAAACATAATATTTACTGAACAATTTTCATTACGAGCATTACTTATGATTAAAAGCATGACTGCTTATGCTAGCTATAAAACAACAAGTTATTGGGGTGTTATTAACTGGGAGTTTCGTTCAGTTAATCAACGCTATTTAGAAATATACATCCATTTACCAGAATATATTAGAAAATTAGAAGTTAAAATTAAAAAAAGTATTAGACAACGTCTTATACGTGGCAGAATTGAAGGTACTTTAAGTATTGAATTTAATTGTACATACAATAATAAATTAAATATAAACCAAGAATTAGTAAAACAAATAATAGATGCTACTCGTTGGATTAAAATACAAAATAATGTAAATGGCGTTATTAATCTACTAGAAATTTTACGTTGGCCAGGTGTAATATCTGCATCAGAACAATATAATGTTATTATTGATTCTGAAATATTAAATGCAATGAATCAAGCAATAAACAATTTAATTCAAACACGTGAAAATGAAGGTAACGAATTGAAATTGTTAATTGAAGAAAGGTTATATAGCATAAAAAATGAAATAAATAAGATACGTTTATATATACCTGAAGTGTTGAAATTACAACATAAACGTATATTTGACAAATTAAAACATATTAAATTACAATTAGAACATTGCCGACTTGAACAAGAGTTAGTAATGATTGCTCAACGTATTGATATAACAGAAGAATTAGATCGTTTAGATACGCATATTAAGGAAATATTTAATATTTTAAAAATGCAAGGTGCAGTAGGTAAAAGACTTGATTTTATGATGCAAGAACTTAGTCGTGAGTCTAATACCCTATTGTCAAAATCAATTAGTTCAGAAATAACTATATGTGTGATAGAACTAAAGGTATTAATTGAACAAATTCGTGAACAAATTCAAAATATTGAATAATTTGATTTTTTATTTACAATATTAAAAATGATTTTTTAATATTGTATGCATATTATGATTATAATTATTAATAAAAATAATATTTAATATTACGGCCAATAATTGTTTAAGGCCGTCCATGCTTGCTGCGCGACTTCCTCAGGAGGTAAGCATTTAAGTTTATCATTAAAAACTTCAATTCCAATTGGACCTCGGTATCCAATACTTTTTAGTTTGTCTATAAAACAATCAATTTGAATTATTCCTTTTCCTGGAAGTTGGCGTTCATGGCGTGCTATATTGATCAGACTGTTTTTATCTTTTGGTGGTTTTTCAGCTATATCACATAATTGTACTTCATAAATACGATCTACTGGAATATCATCTAATTGTAGAGCATCTCCTCCTAAAGCATAAACATGAAATAAATCAACAACTAAACCGATATTAGGTTGATCTAACCGTTTTATGCGTTCCCATGCAAGCGGTAATGTATTGTCAACGCTACACCATGCCATAGGCTCATACATAATTTTCATTTTATATCTAATTGCTTCAGATGCCATCCAACGTAGATCATCATCTATTTTATCTACTAAACAATCTTCTCTAGTGCTAGCAGGTGCTTGAATTGCATCACATCCAATTGCTTGTGCAATATGAATAAATTGGCGTAATTCTTTACGTTTTTGTATATATTGTCCATTAGGTATACCAGTAAAATCTCGTAATACTTGCAAGTTTGTAAAACCTATTCCTTTTTGAATTGCAAGTTTTGTAATTGAAGATAATCCTTTAGAGTTATTTTGTATATCTTCTCGCCAAATCTCAACTTGGTCAAAACCCGCTTTACATGCTGCATATAATTTTTGCTCCGTTTTGCCACCTAGTAATACCAAATTAAGGAATTTAAGGTTATTTGTCTTCATCAATAGGTTCCTTAATAATCATTAATATAGGATCTTGATAAAGACAGATTATATAAATGATATAATATTATTACTTAATAATATATATTGATATAATGGCATCTGTTTTTTCAAGTTATATTAAAATGATAAATTTATTAAATTAATCAAATTAATTGATTATGTATTAATTATTTTCCAGAATGACCAAACCCACTTTTTCCTCGTGTACTATGAGTAAAATTATTTACTATATTAAATTCTATTTTTATTATTGGAACAAAGACTAATTGCGCTATTCTATCACCTGGATTAACAAAAAAACTTTTCTGAGATCTGTTCCATATAGACATCATTAATTCTCCTTGATAATCAGAATCTATTAATCCTACTAAGTTACCTAACACAATACCATTCTTATGTCCCAAACCAGAACGCGGTAAAATAACTGCTGCTACTTCAGGATCTAAAATATGAATTGATATTCCTGTAGGTAATAATTTAGTATCATTAGGTGTAATTTTTAGGGTAGAATATATACAAGCATGTAAATCTATTCCAGCAGAACCAGGTGTTATATAACTAGGTAATGGAAATGTTTTACCTAAACGAGAATCAAGAATTTTCATATCTATTTTTTTTATCATATAAATAAATAATCTCATTAAGTAATTGATTACTAAGTAATAATTTATTATTATTTGGTAAGTGTTTTTCTCCTTTATGCCAAAATAGATAAATTGTATTAGTATCGCTGTTAAATCCTTGTCCTAATTTAGTAACATAATTAGCACATATTAAATCAAGATTTTTATCAGCTAATTTTTTCTTAGCATATTTTTTTAAATTGTTAATTTCAGCTGAAAAACCCACTACAAATGGCCTTCCTTCTTGTAGGAAACCTACACTGGCAACTATATCAGGATTTTTTATAAAATTTAATTTAATTTTTTCTTTTTTTGTCTTTTTTTTTTTTTTATTAAAAAATTTTTCTGCTCTATAATCTGATACAGCTGCATTACCAATAAAAATATGTTGTTTATTTATAATACTCATTACTTGTTCTTTCATTTCAATTGCAGTGATTACATTAATACGGTTAACCCATTCTGGAGTAGGCAAATTTACTGGTCCACTAATTAGTATAACATTAGCGCCCCTTTTAGCTGCTACTGATGCAATAGAAAATCCCATTTTGCCTGAACTCTGATTAGTAATATAACGTATTGGATCTATTGATTCATGTGTTGGACCTGCAGTAATCATAATGTTTAAATGTTTAAGGTCATGTTTAGATAAAAACCATTTTATTATGTAATACACAATTGATATAGGTTCTAACATACGACCTAAATGATTATCTCCACAAGCTTGAGATCCAAACTCAGGACCCCAAATTAATATACCTCGATCATATAAATTCTTTAAATTGTTTTGTGTAATAGGAGAATGATACATATATGTATTCATAGATGGAACTATTGCAATAGGTGTAATACTAGCAAGACATGTAGCAGTAACGATATCATTTGCCATACCCACTGTAATACGTGCAATTAAATCAGCAGTTGCAGGAACTAATATGATTAAATCAGCCCATCTAGCTAAATTAATATGATTTAGTGTAGAATTATTAAATTGACAATTTAAAGATTCAGATATTGGATAGCCTGATACTGTCTGTAAACTAAGTGGTGTTACGAAATATTTAGCCGCTTCTGTTATCATTATACGAATTTCTGCACCATGATCACGTAAACGACGTACCAATTCGGGTATTTTATAAGCAGCTATACTTCCACTAACTCCTAAAAGGATTTTTCTACTAACTAATTTCATTATATTTTGATCCGTAAATACGAAAATTTAAATTATGTTAAGAAAATTGATGTTTTCTATTTTATCTGATTTTTTTAAAATACTATAGTATAGTAAAGATAGCTGATATCAAATACATCATTTAATGTTGATCTCTATAAAAAGTAGAATTTTATTTGATGTTGTACCTTAATTAATATATTATTAACAGTAGATTAAAATCTGCTAAATAATCAAATTGGATACTGGATATGTCAAAAATCTGTCAAATTACTGGTAAACATCCACTTTTTGGTAATAACCGTTCTCATGCTATGAATGCGACTAAACGTCGTTTTTTACCAAATTTACATTATCATCGATTTTGGATTGAAAGTAAAAAACGTTTTATTACTTTACGGGTATCTGCGAAAGGTATGCGTATTATAGATAAAAAAGGTATAGATCTTTTTTTGAATAAAATTAATTCAGGTATTAACTATGGCAAAAAGTAATCGTGAAAAAATAAAACTCATTTCTTCTGGTTCTAAACATTTTTATACTACTACAAAAAATAAAAACAATAAATCTGAAAAATTACAATTAAAAAAATTTGATCCTATTATTCGGAAACATGTTTCTTATAAAGAAGTTAAGATTAAATAATTTCTAAATTATTACGAGATAGTTAATGCCAGAACTTCCAGAAGTAGAATCTTATCTTATCAGTATTAGGCCTTATTTAATTAATCAAATCATTACTCGTATAGTAGTACGCAATTTATATTTGCGATGGCCAATTTCAGAAGAAATCTTAAAATTAAGAAATCAGCTTATATTAAATATAAAACGTAGGGGTAAGTATTTGTTAATACAACTACAATCTGGATGGATTATAATCCATTTTGGGATGTCTGGTAGGTTAAGTTTACATAATAAATATATCTGTCCGCAAAAACATGATCATATCGATATACTGATGGAAAATGATAGCATATTACGATATACAGATCAGCGTCGCTTTGGAGCATTACTTTGGACTAATGATTTATCGAACCATACTTTACTAAATGACCTTGGCGTAGAACCATTAGGTAATAAATTTAATAACAATTATTTATTAACTAAATTACATGATATAAAAGCCAGTATTAAACAATCTATTATGAATAATAAAATTGTTGTTGGTATAGGTAACATTTACGCAAATGAAATTTTATTCGCAACAGGTATTATTCCTATGCGTCCTTCATTCGATTTAAGAAAAGAAGAAATAGAATTCCTTGTTAAAAATATTAAATTAATTTTATTCAATGCAATTAAATGCGGAGGAACTACTTTACGTGATTTTGTACAAATTAATGGTGAACCAGGCAGTTTTATTAAAAAATTAAAAGTATATGGACGTATTAACAAACCATGTTTGGTTTGTGGAACATTAATAATTAAAGAAAAATACAGAGGAAGAAGTACTTATTGGTGTCCAAAATGCCAATTATAATTGATTTTTCATTTTTGTAACTAATGCTTGGTTAACTGAAACTGGCAATAAATTTGATACATCTCCACCATAATAAGCTACTTCTTTTACCAAAGAAGATGAAATAAAAGAAAGCTCTTTAGAAGTCATAAAAAAAATACTTTCTATTGTTGGTGCTAGGCATTGATTCATATAGGTTAATTTCATTTCGTATTCAAAATCAGTAACTGCACGTAATCCTCTAATTAATATATTTGCTTTTTGTTTTTTTGCAAAATCAGTTGTTAAACTATTAAATATCTCTACTTTAACATTATATAAATGTTTTGTAACTTTTCTAACTAAATTTATTCGTTCGTCTAATGTAAATAAAAGTGATTTATTAGAACTAGCTACTATTGCTATAGTAACATAATGAAAAATTTTTGCAGCACGTTTAATAATATCTAAATGTCCTAATGTGATTGGATCAAACGTTCCAGGATATATTGCTTTACTTTTTTTCATAAAGATTCCTTTATTATTCTATAATTTATTAAGTAAAAGAATCATAAATAACATTCAATACAAATTGTAATATTTATAATGGAATCAATAATAGTGAGTATGAAAAACCATATTATGGATGGTATAAAGTATTTATGATATAAATATATATCATAAATTCAAAGAAAATATTAAGTTTTACGAAATTTATTAAAATTAGTAATTGCTCGAAATATATTAACAATTACATTGAGTGCTTAAAACAACATTAAATATCAAATAATTTTACTTAAATTACTCAAAAAATATAACTGAATAAAACTAGTTTATTGAATGAAACGCGCCCTACAGGATTTGAACCTGTAACCTACGGCTTAGAAGGCCGTTGCTCTATCCAATTAAGCTAAGGGCGCATAAAATTGTATTAAAATACATTAATCAAAATAAATCAATAAACTTTTAAAATTATTTGGTTGAGTGTTTTCAATAATGTATATGATTAAAATCTAATTATAGTATTATGAAATGATATTTTATGGTACTATAAAATATATATTATTTCTTACTTTCTTAAGTGTAATACAACTATAGTAGATATATTATATGATAGCAAAGATCATTAATGGTAAAATAGTTGCACAAGAATTACAATTGCAAATAGCAAAAAAAGTTGAAAACCGTCTTAAAAGAGGAAAAAGATTGCCAGGTATAGCCATTATACTTATAGGCAATAATCCAGCATCAAAAATTTATGTTATTAATAAGCGTAGAGTGTGTAAAGAAGTTGGTTTTTTATCTTTCTTTCATGCCTTACCATCCAATATTAGTGAATCTAAATTATTACAATTAATTGATAAACTTAATGATGATATTACAGTTGATGGTATTTTAATACAACTACCTTTACCAAAGAATATTAATTATTTTAGAATATTAGATAGAATAAAGCCGGATAAAGATGTAGATGGTTTCCACCCTTATAACATAGGAAGTTTATGCCAAAGAATACCTAAATTAAGTCCATGTACTCCACATGGTATTGTAACTTTACTTAAATATTATAATATTAATACTTACGGTCTTAATGCTGTAATTATAGGTGCTTCAAATATTGTAGGTAGACCAATGAGTATGGAACTACTGTTGGTCGGTTGCACTACTACTGTTACACATCGTTTTACTCAAAATCTTATTTATCATGTAAAAAATGCAGATCTTTTAATTGTAGCTGTTGGTAAACCAAAATTTGTCCCTGGTAACTGGATTAAACCGGGCGCAATAGTAATTGATGTAGGAATAAATCGTCTTAACAACGGTAAATTAGCTGGTGATGTAGATTTTGAAACAGCTTTTGATAGAGCATCTTTTATAACTCCTGTACCAGGAGGTGTTGGTCCTATGACAATTGCTATGTTAATTCAAAATACTTTACACGCATGTGAAAAATTTCACAATTACTAGTCGAATTTATTTGTATCTCCACGTAGATTCGTATAAATTATCTTCTACAATAACTCCAAGCTTATCAAGCTTACTACGTGCAATGTCAGCTTCTTTCCAGTTTTTTAAATTCCTAGCTATATTACGAATTTTTATTAATCTATTAATTTCATCTGATATGTCAGTATTTGTTGTATTTTTCTTCTGCAAAAATAAATCTGGATCTTGCTGTAATATTCCTAATATACTGGCTAGGTTACGTAATTGTAAAGATATTCTATTAGCTAATTTCATATTTTTGTTTTTTAGGCGATTTATTTCATGAGCCATATCAAACATTATGGAATATACTTCTGGTATGTTAAAATCATCATTCATGGCATTTAAAAAGCGATTTTCAAATTTCTTATTTATTTCATTACCTTTTAAGATATCACTGTTATTTATTATATTAGTACCTCGCAAAGCGGTATATAAACTTCTTAATGACATATTAGATTGAGATAGATTATTAACGGAATAATTTAATTGATTGCGATAATGAGAAGACATTAAAAAATATCTTAAAGTTTCTGAATCAGAATCAAATAACGCTTCACGTAAAGTCAGAAAATTACCTAATGATTTTGACATTTTTTTGTTATTTACCATTACCATACCACAATGTATCCAATATTTGATAATAGTATCTTTGTAAGCACACACAGACTGAGCAAATTCATTTTCATGATGCGGAAATATTAGATCTGATCCACCTCCATGGATATCTAAATTTAATCCAATTTCTTTATTCTGCATAGCAGAACATTCAATATGCCATCCAGGACGACCATGACCCCATGGAGAATTCCAATAAGGCTCATTCTGTTTCGATATTTTCCATAATACAAAATCCATAAAATTACGTTTAATTTCTAAAGTTTTATTCTGTTTACCAATCCATAATTCTTTTAATTTTTGACCAGATAACTTACCGTAATCATGATATTGTTGAACATCAAACATTACATCACCATTATTAGCAATATATGCATAACCATTATTTATAAGTTTTTTTATTATATTAATAATTTCTAAAATATGGCATGTAGCTCTTGGTTCACTATCTGGTGGTAGTATATTTATAGATGCAAAATCATTTTGCATATTTTTAATCATTATATTTGTAAGATTTTTAATAGATTCATTTTTTTTATTAGCACGATTTATGATTTTATCGTCTATATCAGTTATATTACGAACATAATTTAATCTATAACCTATATAACGTAGATAACGTGAAATAACGTCAAAAACTACAAATGTTCTTCCATGTCCTATATGACAAAAATCATATACTGTCACTCCACAAACATACATATTAATCTTATCTTTATTTATAGGTTTAAAAATTTCTTTCTTATGGCTTAGAGTATTATAAATTTTTAGCATCTAACCTATTTCCGCTGTCAAATTTTAATATTTAGTATCAATTCATTTATATCATAGAACTTATTAAATAAGCTAAGTTATAAATACAATAATACATGTAACTTTAATAATTAATGAATAAATTAAAATAAAATTGATAGAATTTTAATATATTGTATTATACAATAGTATTGCTACTAAAATTTAGTGAATAATTTCGTTAGAATATTTTTTGATTATGCAACTAATGTATTTTATTATCTGAAGTAATTATCAATTTTTACTTTAGTATAATAGAATGAGCTATTAAAATAAATTTTTTAATCATTTAAAAATATTTAAGATAATTATTCTCATAGGCAATTTCAGACTGTTATTTATTAACAGTTTTAAATTATTTCAGTTTACTTTGTATCGTAACAAAGACATATTAATAATATGACTAACTTTGATAAGGAGATAGGATAATTGTTTAATAGAAACTATAAAACAATTATTTAATATAAATGTAAAAAGATTTAAAACAAAAATTTTTCTTATTATTATCTAATCTAAGTAGCAGATTTTATATCTTTAATTAAGAGTTATTTATTATGTTATCTAATAAAGATTCATCAGTGGATGTAGCGATTATAATAGGTTCAAAAAGCGATTGGTCTATTATGAAATATGCCGGGGAAATTTTAAATGAATTTGAAATTTTATTCCATACCGAAATAATTTCAGCACATAGAACTCCAGATAGATTATTTAGTTTTGCTGAAAGTACTTTAAATAATTCCTATAAGGTTATAATTGCAGGTGCTGGAGGTGCAGCTCATCTACCAGGAATGTTAGCATCAAAAACTATAATTCCAGTATTAGGAGTACCAATACCAACTACTTATCTTAATGGTGTGGATAGTCTTTATTCTATATTACAAATGCCAAGTGGAATACCTGTTGCTACGTTAGCAATTGGTAAAGCAGGTGCTGTAAATGCTGCTTTATTTTCCGTAGAAATACTTGCAGTTAATAATAAAAATTTATCTTTAAACCTTGTTAAATGGCGCCAAAAACAAACTAATAAGATATTGAATCATCCAAATCCGAGGGAAAAGAAAAATTAATGCAATCTATTATTGTGTTAGGTAATGGTCAGCTTAGTCGTATGCTACGTCAAGCTGGAGAGTTGCTAGGTATTATGGTTTATCCTGTTAATTTTAATAGTGATTTAAATCATATTCCAATATCAAATAGTGTAATTATTGCTGAAATAGAATATTGGCCAAAAAATAGTGTTATAGAAAACTTAAGACATCATATTTCGTTTATTAATAGACATATTTTTCCACTTATAGTAGATCGATTAGAACAAAAAAAGATGTTAAATTCACTAAAAATGAGTACCGTACCTTGGCAAGCGTTGTCAAACAGACATGATTGGCCAAATATATTTGATGTTTTGGGTGAATCAGTGATAGTTAAAAGTCGTTTTGGAGGGTATGATGGTCACAGTCAGTGGCATGTAAATCCACAAAAAACTCATGAAATACCTGATTTGTGTTACGGTAAGTGCATTGTTGAAAGAAAGGTTAATTTTATTAAAGAGGTCTCTATTATAGGTGCACGTAATAAAGAAGGTGAAACTGTTTTCTATCCTCTTACTAACAATTTACATGAAAAAGGTATTTTACTGATTAGTAGTACAGTGCCGCAAGTTAATCCATTTTATCAAAAACAAGCAGAAAATATGCTTAAGATAATAATGCAAACACTTAATTACATCGGAGTGATGACAATGGAATGTTTTATTACTTCAGAAGGATTATTAATTAATGAGTTAGCACCAAGAGTCCACAATAGTGGACATTGGACACAAAATGGAGCATCTATCAGTCAATTTGAACTACATTTACGTTCAGTACTGAATTTAGCTCTTCCAAGTCCTATTGTATTTGGATATTCAGTAATGATCAACCTTATTGGTATTTTAATAAATTTTGAATGGTTCAAACAACCTATATTACATTTACATTGGTATAATAAAAAGGTAATTAAAGGAAGAAAAGTGGGTCACTTAAATTTACATGATTACAACCAATCTCGTTTAAAAACAGCTTTAAATTCTTTGATATCACAATTTCCTGTCGATTATTCTAATGCCATTAAATGGGCAACTGCTAACATATCTTGTATAAAAAATAGAGAAGACAGTATGCAATATTAAATAACATGTAAGTTAATTTATATCAATTAAAATTTATTTTATATTACATACTTAATTCCCTAGATTTTAATATACACTTATAAACAGCTTCTATTATAGCTGACCGGAAGTTTTTTTGTTCTAATACCTTGATGGACTCTATAGTTGTACCTCCTGGTGAACATACCATGTTTCTTAATTCTCCTGGATGTTTTCTGGTCTCTAATAACATCTGAGCAGATCCTTTAACCGCTTGTGAAGCAAATTGATATGCTTTTGAATATGTCATACCGCTTAATACTGCTGCATCAGCCATAGCTTCTATCAAGATAAAAACATATGCTGGAGCGGAACTGCTTATTCCTATAACAGAATGAATTAATTTTTCATCTACAAGATGAGTTTCACTAAAACTTCTAAATATAGATTCTACTAAATCTATTTCAAATTTATTTAAAAATGAATTTGGTGTTATTGATGTCATACCTGCACAAATACTAGAGTTAATATTAGGCATTGCTCTAATAATTTTACGATTAACTCCAATTACCGATTCTATTGCATTAATAGTAATGCCAGCCGCTAATGATATTATTATTGTATTTTCTTTTATACTATTAGAAATATTTTGCAATTCTTTAAGAATTACATGAGGTTTTAATGATATAAATAAAACATCAACTTTCTTAACTAACTGTATATTACTTTCAGTATAATTAACCTTATATTTAAGACTAACTTCTTTATTGGTTGTTAATTTATGATCATAAATCCATATTTGAGAAGGAGCAATATATTCACTTCTTGATAATCCTTTAATGATTGACTGTGCTATATTACCTACACCAATGAAACCAATATTTTTTTTCAATTTATATATTTCCTATTAGAAAAATGCTTCCATAAAAATATAGTTAATATTATACTATAGTCTTAGGTATTTTTTATTTCAATACTCATGATATACTATTATATCATTTTAAACAGTTTCCAATGCTATATATACTATCATAAATTATAAGTTTTAATATAATTATACAATGCATCAACTAAATATATGCTGTTGTTATTTATTTGTAAAAAATCATTACAATATTTTATTTTAAAAAATTTACTTGATTTATAAAATAATACATTTCAATTAAGATCATTTTTAATTTGAACACAAATATTGATACTATAAATATTATGATATATCAATTATCCTTGAGAGATGTTTTAGCACTTGGTTTTATGACTTTTGCTCTATTTGTTGGAGCCGGAAATATAGTGTTTCCTCCTATGGTTGGTATTCAATCTGGTGAATATATATGGATTGCTGCTATAGGTTTTTTGATTACTGCGGTTGGTTTGCCAATCTGTACTATAATTGCATTAGCAAGATCAGGTGGCGGTATTGAAGTAATTAGCTCTCCTATAGGAAAAATAGCTGGCTTAATATTAGCAACAATATGTTATCTACTTATCGGACCTTTATTTGCTATACCTCGTACAGCAACAATTTCTTTTGAAGTAGGTTTTTTACCTTTAGTTAATAACCACAATGGTACACCATTGTTATTATATAGTATAATATATTTTTTATGTGTAACTGTTCTATCTCTATATCCTAGTAAATTACTAGATATTATCGGTTATTTTCTTGCTCCAGTGAAAATCATTGCATTAATTATTCTTAGTTTGTCTGTGTTTATTTGTCATCATGATAATACTTCCCTAACTTTAGCTACAGCTACTCAAGATTATCAAAAATCTGCATTTTGTACTGGTTTCCTTAATGGTTATTTAACCATGGATACATTAGGTGCATTAGTATTCGGTGTTGTGATTGTTAATGCAATTAAATCAAGGGGAATAAAAAAACCAGAAGTATTGGTATATTACACTATAATGGCAGGTTTAATTTCTAGCATTGGTTTAACAATAGTTTACTTAGGTCTTTTAAAATTAGGTTCTAGCACTAATGGATTAGTCAATCAACATGCAGATGGTGCAACCATTTTAAATGTTTACGTGAATAATACTTTTGGATATATAGGCAGTGTTTTCCTTGCTATATTAATTTTTATTGCTTGTATATTGACAGCAGTAGGTTTGACTTGTGCGTGGGTAGATTTTGTAACTAAATACTTTAAATTATCATATAAATCATTAGTTTGCTTTTTGAGTTTATTTTCAATGTTGATATCAAATCTTGGGTTAGATTTTTTAATAAAACTTTCTATTCCAATATTAACTATTATTTATCCACCTTGCATCATACTAGTGGTCTTAAGTTTTACATTAACATGGTGGTACAATAATACAAGAGTATTTATACCAACTATACTAATTAGCCTAATTTTTAGTACTTTAGATGCTTTAAAATTCATTGATTTGAAAAGTAAAATTAATTTACTAATTCATTGGCCATTAATAAATGAAATTTCCTGGTTATTACCAACAATTACAGTTCTAATTATTGCTGGTATTACCGATCGTATTATAGGTTTAAGATGAATATATTTTTTAATATAAATATAATATCTTTATGTTAATAAAAAATTTTAATTTTGACTTACCTAAGTCTCTTATTGCATATTTTCCTACGAAACAACGTAGAAAATGTAGATTATTATTTCTTAATGGATTATCTGGTTCTATAAATCATGGCATATTTAGTGATATAACAAATAGAATTAATCCAGGAGATTTATTAATATTAAATAATACTCGTGTTATTCCAGCTAGAATATTTGGAAGGAAAAAACTTAGTGGAGGAAAAATTGAAATATTAATAGAACAGATATTGGATAATAACTGTGTTCTAGCACAAGTGAAAGCATCACATAAATTAAAACCAGGTATGGAGATTCAATTAGAAAAAAATGGAAGTACTGTAAAAGCAATATCGATAATGCGTTATGGTAGGTTGTTTAAAATATTTTTTGAAGATAATCGAAATGTAATCGATATTATTAATAATATCGGACATATGCCGTTACCACCATATATTAAACGTCCTGATATTAATTTAGATCAAGAATTGTACCAGACTGTTTATGGTACTATTCCTGGTGCTATCGCCGCCCCTACTGCTGGACTACATTTTGATCAATTTTTATTAAATAAACTTCGAGAAAAAGGTGTCAATATAGCTTTCATTACATTACATATTGGTTCTAGTACCTTTCAACCAGTTAAAGTTAAAAATATCAAAGATCATAATATGCATCCTGAATACGTGGAAGTATCACAGGAAGTGGCAGATGCAGTTATTAACTGTAAAAATCAAGGAAAAAAAATTATAGCTGTTGGTACTACGTGTGTTCGTTCGCTTGAAAGTGCTGCTAAAATAAATGAAAACAAAATAATTTCACCATTTTTTGACTATACAAATATTTTTATCTATCCTGGTTATAAGTATAAAATTATAGATGCTTTGATAACTAATTTTCATTTACCTCAATCCACTTTGATTATGTTGGTATCCTCCTTTGCTGGTTATCAGCATACTATGAATGCATATCAAACAGCTATTCATAACAAATATAGTTTTCTTAGTTATGGTGATGCAATGTTTATAACTAAAAATCCTATGGCACCACAAGAAAAATTTAATTAGTAATTAAAAAAATATTTAGCTGATTATGAGGCTAAAGCATTATGAAATTTAAGATAGAATTCGTAGATAATCATGCACGTCAAGGTTACTTAATATCTGATCGTGGTGTAATAGAAACTCCAGCATTTATGCCAGTTGGTACTTACGGTGCTATAAAAGGTATTACGATTGAAGAAATCTTAAAATCTGGTACAAAAATTATTTTGTCAAATACCTTGCATCTTTTTATGCGTCCCGGTATAGAAATTATAAAACTGCACGGTAGTATACATGATTTTATGAATTGGCCAGGTCCAATATTAACTGATTCTGGCGGTTTTCAAATATTTAGTCTTAATAAAATTAATAGAGTTCAAGAAGAAGGTGTATATTTTTTAAATCCAATTAATGGTAGTAAGTTTTTTTTAAATCCAGAAAAGTCTATTGAAATTCAAAATGATATCGGTTCAGATATTCTAATGGTGTTTGATGAATGTATAAAGTACCCTGTTAATTGGAATGATGCTAAAATTTCTATGGAAATGTCTTTACGGTGGGCTGAACGAAGTCGTAACCAATTTGATCGTTTAGGTAACAAAAATTTGCTTTTTGGTATTATTCAAGGATCTACGTATGAAGATTTGCGTAGCATTTCTTTGAAGAATCTATTGGAAATTGGTTTTGATGGATATGCCATAGGAGGCTTATCAGTAGGCGAACCAAAAGAACAAATGTATAATATAGTTGATCATATTTGTAAAGAAATTCCATTACATAAACCACGTTATTTAATGGGAGTTGGTAAGCCTGAAAACATAATAGAATGCGTCATGCGCGGTGTAGATATGTTCGATTGTGTGATACCTACTAGAAATGCACGTAATGGTTATTTATTTGTAAATAATGGAGTAATTAAAATACGTAACACTCAGTATAAGTCTGATATTAAACCAATAGATACATCATGTGATTGTTACACTTGCTGTAATTATAGTAGATCTTATTTACATCATTTAGATAAATGTAATGAGATATTAGGTGCAAGATTAAATACTATTCATAATTTACATTATTATCAAAGTTTGATGGTTGGCTTACGTAAAGCTATTAAAGAAAAAAAACTGAAACAATTTATTAGTAAATTTTATCAAAAACTGGACAAAAAAATTTCTTTTTAATTAAAAATAATACTTGATTAGTGAGGTATATTTAATGAATTTTTTTATTTCTGATGTATTTGCTGCATCAGGAGAACGTTTTCAGAAAAATTATTATTCTTTAGTTATTATGCTAGTAACATTTAGTATAATTGTTTACTTTATGATTTTACGTCCTCAACAAAAACGTGTAAATGAACATAAAAAATTAATAGATTCAATCAGTAAAGGAGATGAAGTGATTACTAACGGTGGTTTGGTTGGGTTGGTAATAAAAATAACAAAATGTGATTATATTACTATATTATTAAATGACACTACTGAAGTAATTATTAAGCGTGATTTTATATCTTCTATTTTACCAAAAGGTACTATAAAAAAATTATAATTTGTTAAGAGCGATCATTGTGTTAAATCGTTATCCAATTTGGAAATGGAAATATATTTTTGTATTTACTATATTAATTGTAAGTTTATTATATGCAATTCCTAATTTATATGGGGAAGATCCTTCTGTACAAGTTATTAGTAAAAACGGTGATTTTGTAAATCAAAATGTTTTTCGTACTATTAAAGAAGTAATACAAAAAAATAGAATTAAATATAAATCTATTTCATTAGAACATGGAATTGTTACATTACGGCTCAACGATTTAAATACACAACTTTTAGCACATGATATAATTAAAAAAAGAATACAAAATAAATATATTACTTCACTAAATTTAATTCCGGCTACACCCAATTGGTTTAACTGGATATCGGCAAAACCAATGCAGTTAGGTTTTGATCTTCGTGGTGGAGTAGAATTATTAATTGAAGTAGATATAAAAAATCTAGTGAAAAATATTATAAATCAGAAAACTAGTAATTTAATAGGTGAATTACGTCAAAAAAACATCTTATATAATAAAATATATAGTGATAAAAATTTTAATATAAAAATTATTTTTAATAATTTTTATGATTGTAATCAAGCCTTGACTTATTTAAAATCAATTCATAAAGAATTATTATTTAACATCAATGATCATAATATCATTAACATCAACATATCTACGTCTTATATAAATCAACTACGTGAAAATGCTATCCAACAAAATATTATTATATTACGAAATCGTATTAATCAACTTGGTATATCTCAATCTTCAATTCAACGTCAAGGATTTGAACATATTTTAATTAATTTACCTGGTATTCAAGACATTTCTAGCGCTAAAAAACTCATAGGAACAACTGCAACATTGGAATTTCGTTTAGTAAATACTAGCATGCATTCAAATCTAATATCTCATAATATAATACCCTTTGATTCTGAAATTAAATATACAAGTAATGGACAACCAGTTTTGTTGTATAAGCATGTAATATTGACAGGAAATCATATAACATTTTCAACTGCCAGTCTTGATAAAGATAATAATCCTGAAATTAATATTGTTCTAGATAGCAAAGGTGGAGATATAATGTCTAATTTTACCAAAGACAACATTGGAAAATTTATTGCAACTTTATTTATAGAATATAAAGATAGTGGTAAAAAATATTCTCAAGGTAGTTCTATTTTAATGAAAAATGAAGAAATTATTAACATTGCTAATATTCAATCTCAAGTAAGCAATAATTTTCGTATAACTGGAATTAAAAACTTAAATTCAGCCCGTCAACTAGCAATATTACTTCGTGCAGGTGCTTTAGTCACTCCAATTCAGATTATAGAAGAACGCACCATTGGTCCTACAATGGGACAAAAAAACATTTCTCAAGGAATAAAAGCTTGTTTATTTAGTTTATTTTCTTGTGTTATCTTCATGATATTATTTTATAAAAAATTTGGATTAATTTCTGTCACTACTTTATTAATTAATTTAATTATTATAATTGCTATTACTTCATTACTTCCAAACGTAACACTCACAATGCCGGGTATTGCTGGTATTGTGTTAAGCTTAGCAGTAGCTATAGATGCTAATATTTTAATCAATGAACGGATTAAAGAAGAAATCTATAATGGATGTGCTATTGCTAAAGCAATTAATAAAGGATATAAGAATGCTTTATCTAGTATAATAGATTCAAACATAACCACTTTAATCAAGGCTATTATCCTTTACATATTTGGTATTGGTTCTGTCAGAGGATTTGCTATAATGACTATCATTGGTATAATGACATCAATGCTGACTTTAGTTGTGTTTACAAAATCCATTATAGATTTTTTTTACAGCAATAGAAATATTAAAAATTTATCTATATAGGATTACACTAATGTCACAAATTTCTTATATTAATGAATTTAATGAAAAAAATAAAATATTTGACTTTATGCGTTGGAATAAATTAGCATTTTTCATCTTAGGATTGCTTATTATATTTTCTTTTGTATTTATTTTTATGATTAAATTTAATTGGGGCGTTGATTTTACCGGAGGTACTGTAATAGAGATTAATTTAGAAACAGCAGTTGATCTTAATTTAATACGTAGTACTTTAATACAATCTGGTTTTAATAAACCTATAGTAAGCACTGCAGGTAGCAAGAGTATAATGATAAAAATTCACTCATATTTTAATTCAAAAAACAGCGATGATTTATCTAGTAAATTAATTAATGCAATTAATAAAAATATAAAACAAAAAATAATAATCAATCATATTGATTTTGTTGGACCAAGTGTTGGGATAGACCTAATAAAAAACGGTGTGATAGCTCTTTTATGTGCAATAGCAAGTGTTTTGTTATATGTTGGTTTCCGTTTTGATTGGTATCTTGCATTTGGTATAGTGGTAGCTTTATTTAGTGATTTGATTATTACTTGTGGATTTTTATCTTTATTTCACATAGAAATTGATCTAACTATCCTCGCATCATTAATGTCTGTAATTGGTTACTCACTGAATGATAAAATAGTTATTTCAGATCGAATTAGAGAAAACACAAGGCATATAAAATCTTTTTCTTATTATGAAATAATTAATATTTCGTTAAATCAAGTATTAAAACGTACGTTAATAACTTCTTTGATTACTTCAATAATGGTAATAATTTTATTATTATTTGGTGGTTCATTATTAACAGGTTTTTCATTAACTATGTTGATTGGTTTAATATTTGGGACATTATCATCAATTTATGTTTTTCTATCGTTAGCATTGATAGCACATAGTATAAATAATCGAGTATTTTTATATCAATAAGAAATTTTAAAAATTATAGAATTAATAAAATATACTGAAATTTTTGTGTTTATGATCAATAAATCTATATAAAATAATTTAATTTCTTATTAACTTATTAATATGATAAAATATAAATCATTGATTATTTAATTTTTTAATATATTATGTACTCTAAATTTCAATATATTTAATAACGTTTTACTAAATTATAAATATTTACAATAAATGATTTATTTTAATATTAAAATAATTAGCTTATTAAGAGAATAATTTTTAGAAAATCACTCCATAGTATAAATATAATAAAAACATAGGTAATAAATTTAAATTAAGTGATACCGCTGAATATTTAATGTAATAGAAAACAACCAGTAAGTTTAATTATATATTATTTAAAAATTTATTAAAAATTAATCATGTTATTTTTTTATATTATACATTTGGATTTATTATTAATGACACTAAAGAAAAATATTAAGTTAATTAGGATTATATTTTGACAGATGAATTATATATGGCACATGCTTTAAAGTTAGCAAAAAGAGGTTGTTTTACTACTACTCCAAATCCAAACGTAGGTTGTGTAATAGTATTGCATGGTAATATCGTAGGTGAAGGATGGCATCAAAAAGCAGGTGGAAATCATGCAGAAATACATGCTTTACATGCAGCTGGTGATAAAGCTAGAGGATCTACTGTATATGTAACTTTAGAACCATGTAGTCATCATGGATTGACACCACCTTGTTGTCAGGCATTAATTGATGCTGGAGTTGATCGAGTAGTAGTTGCAGCACAAGATCCTAATCCCAAAGTATCAGGAAAAGGTTTTATTTTTCTTAAGCAAGCTGGCATAAAAGTTAGTCATGGGTTAATGATGAAAGAAAGTAAAGAAATTAATCGTGGATTTTTTAAGAGAATGGTTACTGGATTTCCTTGGGTACAGTTAAAATTTGGTATATCTTTAGACGGCTGTATTGCAATGAATAATGGTCAAAGTAAATGGATTACTTCACATCATTCACGTCTTGATGTTCAGCGTTATAGAGCACAAAGTTCTGCCATACTTAGTACCAGTAATACAATATTAGCTGACAATCCTTTTCTTACTGTACGTTGGCCACAATTAAAGAAAGATATAGAATTTATACCCGATCAAAAATTATTACGTCAACCTATAAGAGTAATTATGGACAGACAAAATCAGGTTACACCTAAGCATAAAATAATTAATCAACCTGGTGAAACTTGGTTAATACGCCAAAGTCATGATAATCAATGTTGGCCAAATAACGTAGTGCAAATGATATTACCTGTAAATAAGCAAAAAATTAATTTGTCGGAAATGTTGTTACTGTTAGGTAAAAATCAAATTAATAATATATTAGTTGAAGCTGGTGCGAAATTTGCTGGTGCATTAATTCAAGATAATATGATAGATGAATTAATAATTTATATTGCTCCTAAAATACTAGGTGACAGTAGCATAAGATTTTGTAAATTACCAAATTTAATTGATTTAAATAGTACACCAAAATTTTCATTTACTGATATATGTAAAATAGGTAGTGATATCCGTATGACTTTAATACCAGAAGAACAGAAATCTATATAATATATTAAATATTATATATTTATATTAAATGAAATTTAAACATTCAATTAACTGATATTCTAATCAATAAAGGATCAACATGAAAGTAATCGAAGCTACCATTACAGCTCCTGAAGCTAATATTGCTATTATTGTTTCACGTTTTAATAACTTCATTAATCATAATCTTCTAGATGGTGCAATATCTTCTCTAAAACGCCTTGGCCAAGTAAAACATGAAAATATAACTATCGTTTGGGTACCAGGTGCTTATGAATTACCACTGATAGCTAATGTATTAAGTAAAACGGATAAATATGACGCAATAATTGCCTTAGGTACTATTATTCGTGGTAATACTTCTCATTGTGAGTATATAGCTCATGAATCCAGTTCAGGTATTGCTAAAATTTCAATAAGTAGCTGTATCCCTATTGCTTTTGGATTATTAACTACTGAAAATATTGATCAAGCTATTGAACGTTCTGGTACTAAAGCTGGGAATAAAGGTGCTGAAGCGGCAATAGCTGCTCTTGAAATGATTAATTTATTAAAAATCATTAAAAATTAATTAACAGATAAGAGAGATATCACATTATGAATGTTATTGCTCGTCGTCGTGCTCGTGAATGTGCTGTACAAGCGCTTTATTCTTGGCAATTATCTAAAAATGATATATCAGAAATAGAATTATATGTTTTAAATGAACAAAATATAGTTGATATTGATATTGTTTATTTTCATAAATTATTGCTTGGAGTAACAAAAAACAATAATTATTTAGATCAACTTATGAAACCATATCTATATCGTGAATTAAAACAATTAGGTAATATAGAAAAAGCTATTTTACGTATAGCATTATATGAAATTAGCAAATGTAATGATATGCCATATAAAGTTGCAATTAATGAAGGCATTGAATTAGCAAAAATTTTTGGAGGTGAAGATAGCTATAAATTCATTAATGGAGTGTTAGATAAAGCCGCTATGAATATTCGATTAAATCGTACAAAATAAATAATTAAGAGATTTATCAAACATGAATTCTGGTGAATTTGAGTTAATAAAAAAATATTTTAATCATACAAAAAATACATATAATTATAGTAATTATATTGAATTAGGAATTGGTGATGATTGTGCACTGTTAAAAATACCAAAAAACCAAATTTTAGCCGTTAGTAATGATACATTTGTAGCTGACGTGCATTTTTTAAATAATATTAAACCTTCTGATTTAGCTTATAAAGCTTTATCAGTGAGTCTTAGCGATTTAGCTGCAATGGGAGCAGATCCAACCTGGGTTACATTATCAATAACTTTACCTAAATTAAATGATTCATGGTTATTTAGTTTTAGTAAAAGCCTTTTTAAATTATTAAATTATTATAATATAGAACTTATTGGTGGAGATACTACTCGGGGTCCATTAAGTTTAGGTTTTAATGTTTATGGTATAATTCCAAAAGGCTGTGCGATTAAACGTTCAGGAGCAAAATTAAATGATTTAATTTACGTAACTGGAAATTTAGGTGATAGTGCAGCTGGTTTACAATTACTTCAAAATAACTTAAAAATAAAAAATGCAAAATCATATAGATCACTAATTAAACGCCATTTACGTCCAGTGCCTCGTATTGAACAAGGGAAAGCATTGCGAAGTATTGCATCATCAGCAATCGATATTTCAGACGGCTTAATTTCTGATTTGGGTCATATACTACAACATAGTAGTTGCGGAGCTTATATAAATTTAGATAATATTCCTTTATCACACGATCTTACTAGTAATTTTGAATTCAATCAAATTTTATCTTGGGCATTAAGTGGAGGAGAAGACTATGAACTATGTTTTACTATTCCAGAAAAAAATATCCATAAATTAGATACAGCATTTAATGATCTTGATTTACCATATACTTATATAGGAAGAATTACACATAAATCTAAAGGTTTAGTTTGTTTTAAAAATGGAAAACCCCTAGAATCATATAATAAAGGATTTGATCACTTTAAATAAAATATTAAATCTAAATTACGCACACAACCATAAATTACGCACACAACCATTCGTAAATTTGCTCTTGTATACCCTTAGCATCAAGCTTATATTCTCTTCTTATTTCGTTTTGTTCGCCTTGAGGAATAAATTCATCAGGTAAACCAATATTTAGAACTGGTATTTTTAATTTTTTAATCATTACAAATTCATTTACTCCACTACCAGCTCCTCCTTTAATACTGCCTTCTTCTAAAGTTATTAAAAATTCATGATTATTAGCTAATTGCAAAATTAATGATTCATCTAATGGTTTAACAAATCTCATATCTGCTAGTGTTGAATTTAATACTTCTGCAACATTGATAGCTTCTATTAATAATGTACCAAAATTAAGAATTGCTATTTTTTTGCCCTTACGCTTTATAATACCTTCGCCAATATTTATTGTTTTTAGAGATGTTAATGGTATTCCAATACCACTACCACGAGGATAACGTACAGCAGTAGGACCTTCCATATATTGGTATCCTGTATACAACATTTGACGACATTCATTTTCATCACTCGGTGTCATAATTACCATATTTGGTATACAGCGTAAAAAAGATATATCAAAAGCACCTTGATGAGTTTGCCCATCTGCTCCTACAATACCGCCTCGATCAATAGCAAACATTACAGGCAATTTTTGAATAGCTACATCATGAATTAATTGATCATAAGCACGCTGTAAAAATGTAGAATAAATAGCTACAATAGGCCTGTAACCACCAATAGCTATACCTGATGCGAATGTCACTGCATGTTGTTCGGCAATCGCTACATCAAAATATTGATTTGGGTATTCACGTGAAAAATCTACCATGCCAGAACCTTCACTCATTGCTGGTGTTATTGCTATAAGTTTAGAATCTTGAGAAGCCATTTCACATAGCCAATCACCAAAAATCTTTGAATAACTTGGTAAAGATTTTAAATGTTTTGGCAATATTCCACTTATAGGATCAAATTTAGGAACAGCATGCCATGTAACTGGATCTTTTTCAGCAGGATCATATCCTTTACCTTTTTTTGTAATCACATGCAAAAACTGTGGTCCTTTAAGTTTACGCATATTTTTTAAAGTATTAATGAGTGTTAATACATCATGTCCATTAATAGGTCCTATGTAATTAAATCCTAATTCCTCAAATAATAGTCCTGGTACTGCAATGCTTTTTAAATATTTTTCAGTTCTTTTGAAAATATTTTTTATTGGAGGGATATTAGTTAAAACTTTTTTACTTCCTTCCCGAAATCTCAAATATGTTCTTCCAGATAAAATCTGTGCTAGACGATTATTAATAGCACCTACATTTTTAGAAATAGACATTTCATTATCATTTAGAACTACAAGTATATTAGGTTTAATATCACCAGCATGATTCATCGCTTCAAATGCCATACCAGCAGTTATTGCTCCATCACCAATAATGCACACAATATGACGACCTTTATTGTCATATTTCTCTGTTATAGCTATACCTATACCTGCACTAATAGATGTTGAAGAATGTCCTACAGTTAAAACATCATATTCACTTTCATCCCGACATGGAAATGAATGCAAACCATTTTTCTGACGAATTGTATTGATAAGATCACGTCTTCCCGTTAGAATTTTATGTGGATATGCCTGATGCCCAACATCCCATATTAAATAGTCAAAAGGTGTATTATATACATAATGTAATGCTACGGTTAGCTCAATAACTCCTAATCCAGAAGCAAGATGTCCACTAGAATGACTTACACTATTTAATAAATATTGACGCAATTCAGCACACAATATAGTCAGTATTTCTAACGGTAAACAGCGCAATTTCTGAACAGTTTTTATCAATGATAGAGTTGGATATTTTTTATGATCAAAAATCATGAAATACTCATTATTCTCAAATATAAATAATTTTATCACAATTATAAATTTATTGATTTTTAATTAATATAGTTATAATTGGCTGTTAATAATCAAAATCAATTGTTCAATAAAAATTATAAACTAGTCCTATATCATATTTTATACAATCAAATATTTTATGTTACTATCTAAATGACAGAATAAAATTAAAATATTAATATATACTACTATATTTGTTTTAATATAGCTCTGAAATTTTCAGATAAAATTTTTATCATTTTATTACTAAAAATTTTTAATATCTTTAATTACAAAGCGTATTATTTTGAAATATAAACAGAGGTACATTTTGGCAACTAACAGTATAGAATTTTTACATATTATTGACATTCGTTCTGTTGATGAACAAGAAAAAAAACCACTAAAACTAAATAATGCTAAAGTTAAATCAATTCCTTTTTATGATCTTAATAGAAAATTTAAAACACTAGATCAAAATAAAATTTGGTTTCTTTATTGCGAAACAGGTATAATGAGTCGTCTACAAGCTTTGTATTTAATTGAGCAGGGTTTTAATAACGTAACAACTTATAATATACATACATCCTTTTAAGAAAAACTAAGTTAAAATATACTAAGCAATTGAAATTAGAAATTTAAAAGAAATTGTTCGATTTTACTTCTATTAGTAATTTTGCTGTCAATTTTAATATATAAATTTTTTTCTTCAAAAACTACTAATACTTCTACAACACCTGGTTGTAGCCTAATTTTTTTTTCGATGTTAGGTATAGACAACATCTTATTATTTAATGTAATACGTGTACTCATTATATAAGGTGGTTCTTTCATATTAAGACTAATCAATAACCAAAATATAGAAATTAAAATACAAAATAATAATACTGTTTGTATATTATAATTACCTAGTATCCAACCACCAATGCTACTGCCACAAGCTACACCAAAAAACTGGCAAGTTGAATAAAAACCCATAGCAGTACCTTTGTAACCTAATGGAGATTCTTTGCTAACTAAAGAAGGTATAATTGCTTCCATTAGACTGAAGGCAAAAAGAAAAAGTTGTATTCCAATAAATAATATCCAAAAATTATTAAAAGCAATTTGCAGCACTATTTCTGATATTATAATTATTAAAACACCAATTAAAAACGTTCTTTTTATAGATCTCTTTATTTCAGTATAAACAATACAAGGTATTACAAAAGTAAATGCTATCAGCATAGTTATTAAATAAATTTTCCAATGCATTGATATAGGAAAGCCTGCTGTTTCGAATTGATGTGGTAAAACAATTAAATTACATGTTAATAGTGTGTGTAAAAAGAAAATACTAATATTCAACTGCATTAATTTATTGTTATATAAAATTTTAAAAAAACTATTTTTTATAATTCCTATTTCACGATTCGTCACATGATTTGTTTCTTTTGGAACTATGAACATTATGATATAAATACAAAATAAAGAAAAAAAAGTAATGATCCAAAATAGAAAATGCAAACCAAATTCATGTACAACTATAGGACTAATTATTATTGCAATAGCAAAAGTAATACCAAAATTAATGCCAACATAAGCAGTGACTTTGCTTAAATTCTGTTCACGTATTAAATCAGATAATAAAGCCATTATTACAGCAGATACTGCACCTGATCCTTGCAATGCTCGACCAATAATCAGACCCCAGATAGAACAACTATTAGCAGAAATTAAACTACCTAATATTAGTAATGATAAACCAAAAATAATCAATGGCTTACGACCAACACGATCAGAAATCAAACCAAAGGGAATTTGAAATATTGCTTGAGTGAATCCATATATACCAATCGCTATACCTATAAGAGTTTTGTTTGCGTTCTGCAATAACATGCCATAAGTAGTTAGTACTGGAAGCACCATAAACATTCCTAACATTCGTAATGCAAATATCATGCTAAGACCTAAGCTAGCACGTAATTCAGTAGGATTTAATTTACTATTATTATTCATTTCATATTTTTTATTTTTTTCAAAATTATATATTAATATAAAATTCTTTATTTCCTTGCATCTAAAGACATCATTACACTTAATACTGTAATAGTAACAATAGAAAAAATGAATACTTGACGTGCCCAAACATTATTTTCAGAAGTCTTATAACCTAATAACGCAATAATTAACCATATTAAAGTCACTATAGATGAAACTATTAAATAGCTATAATTAGTGTACCCACCGATTGATAACATCGAAATAGATATAAAAAAGATTACAATATAAAATACAATATGATTCTTAGTTATCTCGATACCTTTTATTACAGGTAACACAGGAATATTTGCTATTTGATAATCTTTAAGACATAATATTGCTATAGCATAAGAATGTGGTATTTGCCACAAACTAAAAATTAATGCCAGAATTACTGTGCATGCATCAATTTTATTACTAATAGCAGAGTAACCAACAATAGGTGGTATAGCACCTGCAATACTACCAACTATAGTACTATAGATAGATCTACGCTTCATATATAAACTGTAAATAACTACATAAACAACAAATCCTATAATTGTTAGTTCAGTTGATAAAAAATTTACATTAAAATATAATAGATAAATTCCTAATAAACCTAGTATCAATGAAGATAAAATACTTGCTCTTGTTGATATAAGACCTCTTACCAAAACCCTATGTTTAGTTCTTTCCATTTTTTTATCTATGTCACGGTCTATAATATTATTCAATATACAACTTGAAGCAATGACTAAAGACTCTCCAATTAAACACATTATTAGTAATTTATAATTAATACTACCTTGTGATGCAAGAAAAAAACCACCCATAACTGAAATCAAATTCCCAAAGATTATCTTTGGCTTTATTAACTGTAAGTATTGTGTAAACATTAAAATCAGATTTTATCTAACCATCATATTATAATTCAAGTTCCACATAATCCAGATCGACCCTGAAACAATTATCAAAATAATTATTAAAGAAAAAACCAATGATATCATATTCCATCCATTTTCAGATTTACTATCTAAATGGAGAAAACAAAATAAATGTACTAAGACTTGTACAATTGCACAACTCGTAACTATACCAAGCGTTACATAATAAGAAGAACTTCTAGTCATTACTATCCAAAAAGGAATAGTGGTCAAAATAATGGATAAAATGAAACCTATAAGATATGATCTTATATTTATATGAGATAAATTATTTTCATTCAAGATATGATTCATTACATATCCCCCATTAGATAAACAATGGTAAACACACAAATCCAAATGACATCCAGAAAATGCCAAAAAAGGCTTAAACACATAATACGAGTAATGTTTTTTGCGTTTTTATCATACATTAATAGTTGAATAATTAAAACTAACATCCAAATTAAACCAGAAATCACATGAAGCCCGTGAGTACCTACTACAGTAAAAAAACTAGATAAAAAAGCGCTTCTATTAGGACCATAACCTTCTTTTATTAAGTAATGAAATTCATAAAACTCCATACCTATAAATCCAAGGCCTAATAAAAAAGTTATACATAACCAAATAACAATATTAATTTTATGTTTTCTTAATGATATTAAAGCCATCCCACATGTAATAGAACTAAGCAGCAACAAACAAGTTTCTATGAGTACAAAGGGCAACTCAAATATATCCTTCCCTGAAGGACCATCTGCTGTATTATTAACTAGGACTGAATAAGTTGCAAATAAAGTCGCAAATATAATACAGTCACTCATAAGATAAATCCAAAACCCAAAAATTTTATTAGATTCTATACCTTTATGCTGTTTAAGAGTTTCAATTGCCATTGTTCAAACCTATTTTGCTAATCTTATCAAAATGACGTTTCTCAATTTCTTCAATTTCTTTAACAGGAACGTAATAATCTGTATGATAATCAAAACTTTTTATAATCCAAGTAATCATCATACCACCAAAAGATATAATAGCTAACCACCAAATATACCATATTAGTGAAAAACCTAATGCTGTACCTAAAACAGCAAAAATAAATGCTGTACTGCTGTTTTTAGGCATGTGAATTTCTTGATACTCTTTTGGTTTTTTATAAGCTTTTCCCGATTTTTTAATACTCCAAAATGCATCACGATCATCCACATATGGAATAGTAGCAAAATTATAAAATGGAGGAGGTGAAGAAACTGACCATTCCAATGTACGTCCATTCCATGGATCACCAGTTAAATCTTTATTTTGATGTCTATCACGAATGGAAACATAAAACATAATTAATTGACACAGTATTCCCACTGCAATTAAACCTACACCACATGCCGCTACTAGTAGAAATGGATGAAATTGAGGATCTATATTTTGACTAATACGGCGAGTCATACCCATAAAACCTAGCGCATATAATGGCATAAAAGCAACAAAAAACCCAATTATCCAAAATGCAAATGAAATTTTTCCCCATTTTTCATTTAGAGTAAAACCAAATATTTTTGGAAACCAATAAGTTATTGCAGCCATACAACCAAACACTACACCACCAATAATAACATTATGGAAATGTGCAATTAAAAAAAGGCTATTATGTAACATAAAATCAGCACCAGGCATAGCCAATAAAACACCACTCATTCCGCCTATAGAAAAAGTAATTAAAAAACCAATAGTCCATAACATCGCTGAGTGCATTTTAATTCGTCCTTGATACATAGTAAATATCCAATTAAATATTTTTACTCCAGTTGGAATCGCTATTACCATAGTCATAATACCGAAAAATGCATTGACATTTGCACCTGCGCCCATAGTGAAAAAATGATGTAACCATACAATAAAAGATAAGATAGTAATAGCAATAGTTGCCCATACTAAAGAAGTATAACCAAACAAACATTTTCTAGAAAAAGTTGCAGTAACTTCTGCAAAAACACCAAATATTGGTAAAATTAGTATGTATACTTCTGGATGTCCCCACACCCAAATTAAGTTAATATACATCATCATATTACCACCCATATCATTTGTAAAAAAATGAAATCCTAGATAACGATCTAGTGTTAATAAAAATAATGTAGCAGTAAGCACAGGAAACGAAATGATAATTAAGATATTTGTACAAAGGACAGTCCATGTGAACACTGGCATTTTAAATAAATTCATACCTGGAGCCCGCATCTTAAGAATAGTAACAAAAAAGTTAATTCCTGTAAGTGTGCTACCGATACCAGAAAGTTGAATGCTCCAAAGCCAATAGTCAACTCCAACACCTGGACTATAATCACTTCCAGAAAGTGGAGGATATGCTAACCATCCTGTTTGAGCAAATTCACCTATACCTAAAGATAAATTAACTAAAATAACACCAATAATAGTAAACCAAAAACTTACACTATTTAAAAATGGAAAAGCAACATCTCTTGCACCTATTTGTAATGGAATAATAATATTCATTAACCCAACAACTAAAGGCATCGCTACAAAAAATATCATAATGACACCATGTGCAGTAAATATCTGATTGTAGTGATGTGCTGGTAAAATTCCTACTTCACCAGCAGAAGATAATGCTTGTTGAGCACGCATCATTATTGCATCGGCAAAACCGCGTAATAACATAACAAATGCAACAATGATATACATTATACCTATTTTTTTATGATCTAATGATGTGAACCATTCTGACCATAAATATGTCCATTTTTTATAATAAGTAATTGTAGAAATTATCAACAGGCTAATTAATATAATACAAGATACCGTTACCATAATTATGGGTTCATGGTAAGGTATTGAATTCAATGTTAATCTTCCTAACATATTAATATTCCTTTCTTCTTACTTATTTTGCATTTAATAAGCGATTTAGTTTAATATACATAATTTAATTAAATACTGATAAACTACTAACTAATGCTTCATATTCATTGTATGATTCATTTTAAATTTATCAATTACATGTAAGAATAAATCTGGATCAATTACAGAAAAATATTTTACTGGATTATTTTCACTGGGCAATGCAATTGATTCAAAAATATTCATATTATCTAATTTGTTATTAGATTTTTTAACTTTAGTTATCCATTTTGCGAAATCTTCGTTGTTTTTAGTTACAATAGTTTTAAATTTCATATCAGAAAACCCTGGACCACTAAAATTCGCAGAAATACCGTTGTAAACACCTGGTTCATTAGCAATTAAATTAAGTTTTGTTTCCATTCCAGCCATTGCGTAAATTTGGCTTCCAAGTTGAGGTATGAAAAAGGAATTCATAACAGAGTTAGAGGTGATTTTAAAATTAATTGGAGTATTTACTGGAAATGCAATTTGATTAATAGTAGCAAGATTTTGTTTTGGATATATAAATAACCATTTCCAGTCCAAAGCTATTACATCAATTTCTATAGGTTTAATTGTAGAAACAATTGGTTTACTTGGTTCTAATTCGTGAGTCGATTTCCAACTTAGTACACTAAGAAAAAGTACTATTATTATAGGAACAGTCCATACTATAATTTCTATCTTATTAGAATGAGACCAGTCTGGACTGTATGTTGCATTTATATTAGACTCCCTATATTTCCATGCAAATAATATCGTCATAACAATAGCTGGAATAACAACTATTAACATTAAACAAAATGCAATTAATATTAATGAACGTTGTTGTAATGCAATTTGTCCTTTTGGATTTAATACAGCACTTTCACATCCACTTAATAACGAAGTACATAAAATAAGCATCAAGTTCTGTAATATTATTTTATACTTATTAAATATCATTAAATTACCTCATTAATAAAGGTTATTATCTTCAAATAACATGAATTACAATTTGTTATTAGAATTGCAATATTAATATTTTTGTTAAATATCATGGTTAATTATATACTACCTTAATTAATATTAATTATAATTTTATCATTATTTTCAGTGTATATTCTTATTATTTAGTATTATATTTTATACTCACATTAATATTGCATATTTACAATACATAAATATAAAGGTTTATAATTTGTAAATACATATATAATATATTAACAATTTATTTATCTCATTATTTCATTTAAAAATAACTTTATTGCATTTTTGAAATTTAAAAAAAAGAGATATAATAATATGTATATAAATATTTTATTTTGGTTTGCAATTATTTTGCAATTTTATAATTTAAAGAAAGTTCTAAGAAACTTTTTCTTACCTTTGACAAACAAAACATTACAAGATTTTATGTATGATTTTTTAAAAAACAAAGTAACAATCAAAAAAGCTAATTAAGCAAATTAATCATATATTATAAATACCAAATTTACTGAAAGAGTTTTAAAGCTACTAATATTTAATTATTATATGCTGCATAGCGCTTTCTACTTTACTTTAAGGAGCAAAATAATGATTCGCGAACAAATAGAGGATAAACTTCGCCTGGCCTTTAAGCCACTTCATCTTGAAGTGCATGATGAAAGTTACAGACACAATGTCCCTGCAGGTTCAGAAAGTCATTTTAAAGTAATCATTATCAGTGATCAATTTAAAGGTCAAAAGTTTTTAGTGCGTCATCGTGCTATTTATAGTGAGCTTGCATCAGAGCTATTATCTAATATCCATGCACTAGCTTTACATACATATACATTAAAGGAATGGTCAGTACTACAGCATGCTGTACCTATTTCTCCTCATTGTAGTAATAATAAAACTCAATTTGCTTAGGTGATTTGTTTTTAAAACGGCCCTTAGGCCGTTTTTTATGAGCTTAGCGCTTTTATTATACTCGACTTACTTTTATGATTTCGCTATAATATTTAACTAATTTTAGTATTGCATTATTTAAAACAATTACAAACATCTCTCTCCGTAAAACAAATATTTTTTTAATTCGCAATCTAAAACGATTTATTATTAATTATTTGTAACTTAATAAATAAAATAATAAAGAGCGTAATACTATGGAGTAATAAAATGCAAGTTTTATCAGAAACCAATAAAAACTTAAATCATGTAATTACAATGACTGTAAATTACGAAACAATTAATGAAACTATAAAGCAAGAGCTTATTAATTTATCAAAAACAATTAAAGTGAATGGTTTCCGAAAAGGTAAAGTACCAATTGATATTATATCGCAACGATATAAAAAGTATGTAACTCAAGATATTCTAAATAATTTGATGAAAGATAATTTTGTTAAAATGTTAATTGAACGAAAAATTAATATAATTGGCTCACCTATTTACGTTCCAGATAAATATATCGAAAAACAAGATTTTAAATACACAGTTAAGTTCACTATTTATCCAACAATGGATTTCAAAAAATTAGAAAATATTAAAATTGAAAAACCGTTAGTGACCATCACTGAAAATGATATTGACACAACTATAGAAACAATTCAACAAAAAAATATCCAATGGATACAACAAAACAGACAAGTGCAAAACAAAGATCGTGTTACAATAGATCTTGTCAGTTATAATGATAAGGGAATAAAAATCAAAGATGGAGTTGTTTCTGATTTTATCTTACCCTTAGGAATGGGGTATATGGTACCTGATTTTGAAAATAATATTATTGGCCATGAAGTAGGTGATGAATTTTATATTCATTCAACTTTCCCTATTGATTATCATTCAACATTTTTAAGAGGAAAAACAGTAAGTTTTAATATAAAAATTAAAAAAATTGAAACACCTATTATTCCTGAAATAAATGAAACATTAATTAGGAGTTTAGGAATAAAAGATACATCAATATCTAATTTTCGTAATGAAATACGTAAAAATATTGAATTAGAAATAGAATCAGCTGTTTATAAAGATATTAAAAATCAGATTCTCGAAGAAATTATTAATTTAAATATCATAAATGTACCAATGATGCTAATCAAAGACGCAGTTAATTTAATTAATCGCAAATCTTTAAAAAAAGATGACAGTACAAAACAACAAAATGACCAAATACCAAAAAAATCATTACAGTATCAAGCAAAAAAAAGAGTTACTATGGAATTGTTATTGAATAACATGATAAAAAAATACAACTTAAATATTGAAGCTGAAAAATTCGATATTAAAGAGATGCTAAAAAAAACTGCTTGCTACAAAAACTCAAAAGAAATCATTAATTTTTATAAAAAAAATGATAATATACTGAATAATATTAAAAACATGGTAATCGAAAAACAAGTGATTGACATAATACTTAGCAAAGCAAAAGTAATAGATAAACCAATAACTTTGAATACATTAATAAATAAATTAAACAACAACTTTAACTAATTTGCTTTGATTAAAAGATATACAATTGATATTATTAAAAACATAAATAAAACCTAGGAGATAGTCACTAGTGTCAGAAAGTATTAATGGATACTATACAATGCAAAAATATTTAATACCTTTAGTAGTTGAACAAACTACTCATGGTGAACGTTCCTATGATATATATTCTCGTCTTCTTAAAGAAAGAGTGATATTTTTAACAGGTCCAGTTGAAGATTATATGTCCAATTTGATTGTTGCCCAAATGTTGTTTTTAGAAGCAGAAAATCCAGAAAAAGATATTAGTGTATACATAAATTCCCCAGGAGGAGTTATCACATCTGGAATGTCCATTTATGACACTATGAAATTTATTAAACCAGAAGTAAGTACTATTTGTATAGGTCAAGCTTGTTCAATGGGTGCTGTTTTATTAGCTGCTGGAACTAAAGGAAAACGTTTTTGCTTACCGCATTCTCGTATTATGATTCATCAACCTCTTGGAGGATATCAGGGACAAGCTACCGATATAGAAATTCATGCTAAAGAGATTTTGAAAGTAAAAAAATGTATGAACGAATTGTTAGCTACACATACTGGTAAATCTTTAAAACAAATAAAAATTGATACAGAACGTGATTATTTCTTATCAGCAAAAGAAGCACTAGAATACGGCATTATAGATTCAATCTTAACTGCTCGTGAATAGATTAAACATATAATTATGAGATATAAATACAAATAATTTAATACACTCTTTTTCTAGTATATATCATAATAAAAAATGAGTTAAATGATGAAAGATAAGAATAAAGACAATATAAATAAAATGCTTTGTTGTTCTTTTTGTGATAAAAAACAACATGATGTTCGTAAATTAATTGCTGGGCCATCGGTTTATATATGTGATGAATGTGTTTTTATGTGTAGAGATATTATTTATGAAGAGAATAATAAAGAAGCATCTTTAAATAAAGAAATTCATAAAATTCCTACACCACATGAAATTTGTTCTTACCTTGATAATTATGTAGTAGGTCAAGAATTAGCAAAAAAAGTGCTATCTGTGGCTGTTTATAATCATTATAAAAGATTGTATAATAATAGAAACAATATTGAGTTAGGAAAAAGTAATATATTGCTTATTGGACCCACAGGTAGCGGAAAAACATTACTAGCTGAAACTTTAGCTAAGTTTTTAAAAGTACCTTTTACTATAGCGGATGCAACTACATTAACTGAAGCAGGATATGTAGGAGAAGATGTAGAAAACATAATACAAAAATTATTACAAAAATGCAATTACGATGTACAAAAAGCACAGCATGGTATTATATATATCGATGAAATTGATAAAATTTCCCGCAAATCTGAAAATCCTTCTATAACTAGAGATGTTTCTGGTGAGGGTGTTCAACAAGCTCTTTTGAAGTTAATTGAAGGAACTTTAGCTTCAGTACCACCTCAGGGAGGACGTAAACATCCGCAACAAGAATGTTTGCAAGTTGATACTTCAAAAATTCTTTTTATTTGTGGTGGTGCTTTTACAGGTCTAGATAAAATAATTGCTCAACGTATTAAGGTAAATTCAGAAATTGGTTTTGTTGCAAATATAAAAGATCACTCAAAATATTTTTATGAAAATCAGCTGCTTTCCAAATGTCAACCAGAAGATTTGATTAAATTTGGATTGATTCCAGAATTTATTGGTCGTTTACCCGTTATTACAATTTTAAATGAATTAAATGAAGAAGTATTAATTGAAATTTTATACAAGCCTAAAAATGCTTTAACAAAGCAATACCAAGCTTTGTTTAAATTAGAAGGGGTTAAATTAGAATTTCACGATAATGCATTAAGAGCTATATCTAAAAAAACTTTGTCACATAAAACAGGTGCACGTGGTTTACGGTCAATTATTGAAGGTATATTATTAGATATAATGTACAACTTGCCTTCAATGAAAGGAGTAGGAAAGGTATTGATCGATCAATCAGTAGTAGAAGAAAAATCAGCACCAACACTAATTTATATTAACTCAGAATCTAAATAATATTTTAGATGGTCACATATGTTGTTGATTTTATTTTTTATAAACATCAAAAAAGATAATTTACTTTTATTTTTCTTGTGATTTATAATATTGAATGTCGAACAATCATCCCCATATGATTAGTACCCTGTAGATTTTTAAATAAATTTTATAAAAATTTAAACAATGTAGTTAATATCTAGCAGATTTAGAATTAAGAGAGAGCTCCATGAATCCTGAGCGTTCTAGACGTATTGAAATACCCGTGTTACCCTTGCGGGATGTGGTGGTATATCCTCATATGGTAATCCCATTGTTTGTTGGACGGGAAAAATCAATTCGATGCTTAGAAATTGCAATGGACCATGATAAAACAATAATGTTAGTTGCGCAAAAAGAAGCATCAACAGATGAACCTGGAATTAATGATCTTTTCTCGGTAGGAACGGTATCGTCAATTTTACAAATGCTTAAATTACCTGATGGTACTGTTAAAGTTCTCGTTGAGGGTTTACAACGTGCTCATATTAAGACATTAGCTGATAATGGTGATCATTTTATTGCTGAAGCTGAATATATTATTTCACCGAAAATTGAAGAACGTGAACAAGCAGTACTAGTCCGAACAGCAATGAATCAATTTGAAGGATATATTAAACTTAATAAAAAAATTCCACCTGAAGTTCTAAATTCATTAAATAATATTGAGGATGCAGCACGTTTAGCAGATACAGTAGCTGCTCATATCCCGTTAAAGTTGGGGGATAAACAATCAGTTCTTGAAATGTCAGATATAAATGAGCGCTTAGAATATCTTATGGCAATGATGGAATCTGAAATAGATTTAATGCAAGTTGAGAAGAGAATTCGACATCGCGTTAAAAAACAAATGGAAAAAAGTCAACGTGAGTATTACTTAAATGAGCAAATGAAGGCCATTCAAAAAGAATTAGGAGAAATGGATGAAGTTCCAGATGAATATGAAACTTTAAAAAGAAAAATTGAAGTTGCGAAAATGCCAACAGAAGCTCGTGATAAGACTGAATCCGAATTGCAGAAACTAAAAATGATGTCGCCTATGTCAGCAGAAGCAACGGTAGTGCGTGGTTATATTGACTGGATGCTTCAAGTTCCTTGGTATAGACGTAGCAAAGTGAAAAAGGATTTATGTAAGGCACAAAAAATATTAGATTTAGATCATTATGGTTTAGAACGTGTTAAAGATAGAATATTAGAATATCTTGCAGTACAAAGTAGAGTCAATAAAATTAAAGGACCGATCTTATGTTTGGTAGGGCCACCAGGTGTAGGTAAAACATCTTTAGGTCTATCAATTGCTAGAGCTACTGGTCGCAAGTATATTCGTATGGCACTTGGTGGAGTTCGAGATGAAGCTGAAATTAGAGGACATAGACGTACATATATTGGTTCAATGCCAGGTAAAATAATCCAAAAAATGGCTAAAATAAGGGTAAAAAATCCTCTTTTTTTACTAGATGAAATTGATAAAATGTCTTCTGATATGAGAGGAGATCCAGCATCTGCTTTGCTGGAGGTTTTAGATCCAGAACAAAATATTTCATTTAATGATCATTATTTAGAAGTAGATTACGATCTTTCTGATGTGATGTTTATAGCAACTTCAAACTCAATGAATATACCAGCGCCTTTATTGGATCGCATGGAAGTGATTAGGCTTTCAGGCTATACAGAAGATGAAAAATTAAATATAGCGAAACAATATCTTTTACCTAAACAAATCAGCTGTAACGCATTGCAATTAGAAGAAATTAACATAGAAGATGATGCGTTTCTTGGTATTATCCGTTATTATACTCGTGAAGCAGGAGTTCGTAATTTAGAACGTGAAATTTCTAAATTGTGTCGTAAAACTGTAAAATTATTATTAATAGATAAAACAAAAAAACATGTATTAATCAATCTTGAAAACTTAAAAGATTTTTTAGGAGTACAACGATTCGACTATGGTAAAGCTGATAATAAGAATAGAATAGGACAAGTAATGGGATTAGCTTGGACTGAAGTGGGAGGAGATTTACTCACTATAGAAACTGCATGTATTCCTGGTAAAGGAAAACTCACCTACACTGGTTCTTTAGGTGAGGTTATGCAAGAATCTATTCAAGCAGCATTGACTGTAGTTCGTGCTCGTGCTAAAAAATTAGGTATAAACATAGATTTTTATGAAAGTAGTGATATTCATGTTCATGTTCCAGAAGGTGCAACACCAAAAGATGGTCCTAGCGCAGGAATTGCCATGTGTACTGCACTAGTTTCATGTTTAACTTGTAATCCAGTACGTTCTGATGTAGCAATGACGGGAGAGATTACATTACGTGGTCAAGTATTGCCAATTGGTGGATTAAAAGAAAAATTATTAGCTGCACATAGAGGTTATATTAAAACAGTGCTTATTCCAGACGATAATAAACGTGATCTGCAGGAAATACCAAAAAATATAATTTCTAATTTAATTATTCATCCGGTTAAACGTATTGAAGAGGTATTGAATTTAGCTTTAGAAAACAAACCATTATAAATTTATAGAAAAATTTTATTTTATTTGTTTGTCATTACTTTAATAATAATTAAGTGAAATTAAGGTTTTTTCAATAAAAATTTACTGATTTAATCAAAATTGATGACGGAGATTTTAACAGTGAACAAATCACAACTAATTAACAAGATTGCTGTGGACTCTGGTATTTCCAAAACAGTAGTAAGTCGTGTCTTAAATGCATTTACCGATTTGATTTCTTCAGCTTTGAAAAGTGGTGATGAGGTTGTTATAATTGGTTTTGGTACTTTTTCTGTACGTAACCGCGCTGCCCGTATAGGAAGAAATCCTCAGACAGGTCAAGAAATTACTATCCCCGCTAGTAAAACACCGGGTTTTCGTGCTGGAAAGACACTAAGAAATGCTATTAATTAATATTGAGTTGTATTATTATGACCGGTTTTCGTGTATTATCTAATTCTTTGATGACTAAAATTATTTTAGGAATAACAATCTCGCTATTTATTCTAACTAGTATTGGTACCTATATAATTAATGATAGGAAGGATTATATAGTTAAAATTAATGGTCAAAAAATAACTAATGCTGATTTAGAACAAGTGTTTAACAATGAACTGAATCATCAAAAAATAATTTTAGGTAACCATTTTTATACTGCAATAAAGAATGATCTTTATTTAAATAGACTACATCAACAATCGTTAGTTTATTTAATTGACAAATTATTATTGGATGATTATGCAAATAATTTACATTTATATGTCAATGATGACCAAGTTAAATCAGTGATTTTTGATCAAAAAATCTTTCAAGTAGATGGTAAGTTCAATAATAATAAGTATAATACTCTTATTAACAGGTTAGGTTTAACTGCAGATCAATATGCGGATATATTACGTAAAGAATTATCAACTCAACAACTATTTCAGGGTATAATGAATAGCGATTTTTTGCTACCAAATGAGATTAAAAAACTAGCAGATATGATTGCTCAAAAAAGAAATATACGTCAAGCAGTTATCAATACTAGTGTATTAGCAAGAAAACAACATGTGAATAATAATGAAATCGAACAATACTATAAAGAGTATAAAAATGATTTCTTAATACCTGAAAAATTTCGCGTCAGCTATATTAAATTGAGTTCAAATAATATCAAACAAATTGTTCATGAATCAGATATTGAAAAATGGTATAATAATCATAAAGAAGAATATTTAATTCCAGGTAAAAATAGATATAAAATAATTCAAACTAAAAATGAAATTGATGCAAAGTATGTTTTAAATCAGTTGAATCAAGGTGTGTCTTTTTCTAAATTAGCTAAAACTATCTCTGTTGACCCAATTTCTGCACCTAAAGGAGGAGATTTAGGTTGGATAGAACTTTCCAGTATACCTAAAGAAATAAAATTTTCTGGACTGAAAAATAAGGGTCAAATATCTGATATAATTAAATTATCTAATGGTTATTTAATAGTATCTCTAGATGATGTTGTGCACAGTACAATTCAACCAATCTCAGAAGTTCGCGATAACATCATAAAAAAAATAAAACAACAAAACATTACTAAATTATTTACTCAACTTAATGAAAAAGTTAGCATGGCTGCTCTTAAAAATAATGAATCTTTAAAAATTGCAGAGTCAGTTGCAGGTGTAAAAATAATCAAAACTAAATGGTTTAGTATTAATAGTATACCCAAGGAAATCAATTGTGATTCAGTAAAAAATATATTATATAATGGTATATTACATACTAATTCTAATCTAATTGAATTAGATGACAAAAATTCTATTATAGTACGTATAGATGAACATAAAGAAAGAAGTATACAACCTATGAGTCAAGCTAAATTAAAAATTATCAATATAATAAAAAGGAAAAAAGCATATCAACAAGCAAAACTAATTGCATATAAAATATTAAACTCTAAAGATAAAATAAAAACATTAAGTGTGTTAGGAATACATTTAAGTAACTATAAGCTTATTGGTCACAATATCAATGATCCTATAAACCAAAAAGCATTTAGCATTGCAATTACTGATAAAAACAAACATTCTTGGGGTCAAACTGAAGATGCTCAAGGAAATATAGTATTAATTATGTTAGATAAAGTAATTCCATCGCATTTACCAAGTGATAAGACATACGAATTAATGCGTATTATTATAAAAAGCAATAATGAAGTAACACTTAAAATGCTACTGGATAATTTGTCTAAACATGCAAGTATTAAATATAATAATAATTTAGAAAAATTTATTTAATATATAATTTAGTTCTATTAGTTCTAGTAAAATAGATAATATCCGTGGGGGTTTAGAATTGACAATAAAAGAGTAAATTTTTATATCAATTTTATTTAAGGTTATTTTTCAATTTTACTTCTTTTAATATGTTATAACGATCTTTAAGATAAACATTTAATCCATTAGAACGTAAATGACAGGCAGAGCAATAACCGCAACCATTACCTATTATTCCATTATAACAAGTTAGTGTTTTTTCTTTAATTAATAAAAATTGATTCCAATAGTCAGCCAGTGCCCAAATTTCAGCCTTATTAAGTTTCATCAATGGAGTTTCAAAACGAATATTGCTAGTAATACCTAAATTAATAACCTTATTTAAAGATTTTATAAATGTTTCACGACAATCTGGATAACCAGAAAAATCTGTTTCACAAATTCCAGTAATTATTGTTTCTGCCTTTACTGTATAAGCGTATATTGAAGATAATAGTAAAAAAAGGATATTTCTTCCTGGTACGAATGTATTGGGTAGTTCTCCTTTGAGTTCTTGATGATGAGGTACTGATATATTTTCATTTGTTAAACTACTGATAGCTAATTCTTTGAGAATTGTAATATCTAAAATTTTGTGAATTTTTAATTTTAATATAGATATTAATTGACTGGCAACCATAATCTCTTTGTGATGACGTTGCTTATAATCGAAGGTTATACAATGAATTTCATCGTACTGATGCAATGCTTGAACAAGACAAGTAGTAGAATCTTGTCCACCACTAAATAGAACAATAGCACGCTTCATAACTTAATCCCAATAAAATTTTAGTTAAATTAGTTTGTATATCTAAAAATATTTTAATCATGATATATTTTATAATTCATGATATATGTTTTATATCTTAAAAACATTAGAAGGTAATTACAATATTAATAACAAATACGAAATATTTTTATATGTTTATATTTTGATGATCCCAATTTAAATTATTAAAATTGTAATTTATAATCCAAATATTTTATATTTTGGAATATCTTTTAATGATACCATTCATATTAATATAATATTATTCTAACTTAATGTTCAATTAGAAATATATTTAATAAATAATATTCTATTAATTAAAAAATCACATAATAAATTAATAAAAACTAATGAAATATAATAAAAATATAATTTATTTTAATTTATATAATATATTTAGTTAAATTTATAAAAAATATTTTATCTTAAATACAGAATTTTTAAATAAAAATTTTAAATAAAATTTATTATCCTATTAATTCATATTAAAAGAATGAGAACAATTTTGTGCGATTATTTAATAAATTAGGTTGGTATTTTAGAAGAGAATGGAAACGTTATTCAGGCGCTATTATCTTGTTAATTATTATTGCTGTTATGCAATTATTACCACCATATGTAGTCGGTATTTTAATAGATGGAGTCACATATCAAAATATGACTAATAACGATATATTTATGTGGATTATTTTAATGTTGATAACTGCAATAGTAATTTACATATTACGTTATATATGGCGTATTTTATTATTTGGTGCATCTTATAAATTAGCCATTGAATTAAGAGATAGTTTTTACCAGCAACTAAGCATACAACAAACAGCTTTTTATTTAAAATATCGTACTGGAGATCTTGTCGCTCGTGTTACGCATGATGTTGATTGTGTAGTGTTTGCAGCAGGTGAAGGTGTATTAACTTTAGTAGATTCTATAGTTATGAGCTCAATAGTTCTTGTAACTATGAGTGTTCAAATAAATTGGCAATTGACTTTAATATCGCTTATTCCGATGCCATTAATGGCCTATTTTATTTATTACTATAGTGAAAAACTACATAAATGCGTTAAAATAGCTCAAGCTTCATTTTCTATTCTTAATAATTACATACAAGAAAGTATGATTAGTATTCGTATGATTAAATCATTTGGCATTGAACATAGTCAATTAAGTAAATTCGTTACAATCGCGAATGATAATAGCAAAAAAAATATATGCGTTACTAAAATAGATGCACGTTTTGATCCTACAATATATGTTGCTATTGGAATATCAAATATACTAGCAGTAGGTTGTGGAAGTTGGCTAGTATGGCATAACCAAATGTCTTTAGGTCAACTTACAAGATTTATAATGTATTTAGGTTTAATGATCTGGCCAATGTTAGCACTAGCTTGGACCTTTAATATAGTTGAACGCGGAAATGCTTCTTGGAATCGTATTAACAATATATTATCAGAAAAAGCTTCTGTTGAAGATAATAGCAGCGTTGTTTTACCAAATAAACCAGGGATTTTACAAGTTTCGATTAACAAATTTTGTTATCCTAATAGCGTTGATTTGACATTAAAAAATTTAAATTTCATATTAGAACCAGGTAAAATACTAGGTATTTGTGGACCAACTGGAAGCGGTAAAAGCACTTTAATTAGCTTAATCCAACGTTATTTCGATGTAAAAAATGGTGATATATTGTACCATGATATATCGTTAAAGAATCTAAAACTTAACAATTGGCGTAGTCGCTTAGCAGTAGTTAACCAAGTACCTTTTTTATTTTCTGATACTATATTGAATAATATTGCTTTAGGTAAACCCAATGCTAATATCAAGGAAATACAATATGTTGCGAGAACAGCTTGTGTACATGATGATATATTATCACTTACTAAAGGTTATGAAACAGAAGTAGGGGAAAGAGGTACTATGTTATCAGGAGGTCAAAGACAGCGTATTACTTTAGCTAGAGCTTTATTGCTTGATTCTGAAATCCTAATCTTAGATGATGCTTTATCTGCAATTGATAATTCTACTGAAAATAAAATTCTAATCAATTTAAAAAACTGGATAAAAAATCATACTTTAATTATGATTACAAATCATTTATCATCTTTAATAGAAGCTGATGAAATTTTAGTGCTAAATAAAGGTGAAATATTAAATCGTGGAAAACATAGTAAGCTTATAAAAAAACCTGGTTGGTACAAAGATATGTATAGCTATCAACAGCTAGAAGCAGCGCTGTATACAAATGAAAGTTAATTAGGAGCATGTGCTGTATGAATAAATCGAGACATTGGTGGCCAGTTTTAAAACGTTTGCTATATTATGGGAAAAAATGGAAAAGATATTTATTATACGCTTTAGGAATGTTGTGGATTGCTGTGATCATTGAAGTTAGCGGACCAATGCTAATTACATATTTTATAGATCATTTAGTATCAAGACACCAACTACCGAGTACATTATTTAAATGTTTAATAGCAATTGTTATTATTTTACAGCTTTTAGCAGCATTTCTACATTATTGGCAGGTTTTTTTATTTAATACTGTAGCTATTAATGTTATCCAAAAATTACGTACAGATCTAATGAACGTTGCACTATATCAACCAATTACTACTTTCGATAAAAAACCAATAGGCCAAATAATTTCACGTATTACTAATGATACTGAAGTAATACGAGACCTATATGTTACGGTAATTGCTGCAGTTCTAAGAAGTACAACGTTAATTATTACGATGATAGTAGCTATGTTAATGCTAGATTGGAAAATGGCAATTTTAGCTATGCTGTTATTTCCAATGGTTATATTAGTTATAGCTATCTACCAGTATTATAGTACACCTATTACTCGTCAGGTGAAAAATTATTTTGCTGATATTAATAATAGTTTTAACGAAGCAATAATTGGAATGAATGTTATACAACAATTCCGTCAAGAAGAACGTTTTAGTCAAAAAATCCGTGAACTTAGTAAGTTACACTATTTGGCTAGGATGCAAACATTAAGATTAGATGGTTGTTTACTTAGACCTTTACTGAATTTGTTATCTACATTAATATTATGTGGTTTATTAATATTATTTAACTTATATATAAATAATATTTTTAAAATAGGTGTTCTCTATGCTTTTATAACATACCTTAGTAGATTAAATGAACCTTTAGTGCAATTTGCTGCTCAACAACCAGTGTTACAACAAGCAGTTGTGTCTGGAGAACGTATTTTTGAATTAATGGATTCCAATAAACAGACATATGGAAAGGATAATTGTCCATTAGCTTCAGGACAAATCACATTAAAAAAATTAAACTTTTCTTACGATCAAAATCGTAATGTTTTATGCGATATTAATTTACAGGTTCCTTCTTGTAGTTTTGTTGCTATTGTAGGGTATACTGGCAGTGGTAAAAGTACACTTGCGAACCTACTAATGGGTTATTATCCTATTAAACATGGTGAAATTTATTTAGACAATCGTCCAATTAACCAATTAACTCATTCTGTATTAAGGAATGGTGTTTCCATAGTTCAACAAGAACCAATAATTTTAGCTGATAGTTTATTAGCAAATGTATGCTTAGGTAGAAATATTAGCGAAAAAACTGTTGTAAAAGTATTAGAGCAAGTTCAATTAATCAGTTTAGTTAATTCTATGTCCGAAGGCATTTACACAAAATTAGGAGAACAAGGTAGTAACTTATCAGCAGGACAAAAACAATTATTATCATTGGCGCGTGTACTAGTAGAATTACCTAAAATCATTATTTTAGATGAAGCAACTGCTAATATTGATTCTGGTACAGAACGTGCTATACAACAAACGTTAGATAGAATACGTCATAATACCACACTAGTAGTAATAGCACATAGATTATCCACCACTATAAAAGCTGATAATATTATAGTACTTTACAAAGGAAAAATCATTGAAGAAGGAAATCACCAAAAATTAATGTCAAATAAAGGACATTATTGGCAAATGTATCAACTACAACAATCTAAAAATAATTTAATATAATTCAAAAAAAGACGTAAATAAGATCTCACAAACAATCATACAGTTGAAAAAAATTATAAATATTATTTTTATATAATAAAAAGTTGCATTTTTTTTAATTTATTGCTACATTCTATCAGGATTAGTGGATTTAAATGGTGAACTTGTTAGTACTTTTGCAATGTTAGCTTGTTAATTTGGTCAGGTCTGGAAAGAAGCAGCCACAATAGGTAATACATGTGCTGGAATGCAACTAACAGGGGCACCAGCCCTCACCTCTGCTAGTTGTTTACAATCGTATTGTACTGATCTAAAAATCTAGAATTTATATAAAATATGATGATTAACGTACAAATCTCCATACACAACTAGGAACTTTATCGTAAAGCTTATTCATTGTTAATTCTGCTAATCTATGGTCTGCTGCTGAATAAAATATAGCTAGTTCATCATCAGATAGCTCGTATTTATTTTTTTCAATAATTCTTTCAAGCGTATCAATGGAACGACAACGTCTTAATTTCATTAAATAATCTATTTTGGTCATGGATTTGTTCATAAATAAACCATTCTAAATATGTACTTTATCATAAATAGGTATTTCGATAATAAAATAGATATTATATTTAGCCATTATGGTTCGTATCTTACTCTAATGTTAATTATTTATAATAACAAAAAACTATATTAAGTTATTTAATTAACTATTAATTTCTAATTTTTAATCAAGATGATAACTATACATAGAGTATAGTAAAAATTTATATATTTTGCTTGAATTTTAAAAAGAAGATTACCAAAATTATGTTTAATTTGATTTGATAATCTAATCAACAAACATCCTGAACTCTGAAAAATTTATTGTATATTAATGATTAAATGTATATGATATTTATTATGGTTTATTAGTATTTATTAGTAACATTATTTTAATGTAATTATGTTATTATTAAATCACTAATTATTTATTAAAATAATTTTATTTTTGAAAAAATGTGGACATTAATTATCTATTGTTTATATGTTGTCTATTTTTATATCTTATTTATTTTTATGTATTATTTATACTTAGAATACATTAATAAAAATAAATAAAATTAAATTTAACGATTGTTTTATATAATTATTATTTTCTGATTAAATATAAATAAAATATTCTTTTATGATTAACACAGTACTTGCTACAAAATGGCGTCCAAAAAATTTTTCTGATGTAGTTGGTCAAACACATGTTGTGACAGCATTAACAAATGGATTATCTTTAGGAAGAATTCATCATTCATATCTTTTTGCTGGGATAAGAGGTATAGGAAAAACTACTATTGCACGTATTTTAGCAAAATGTTTTAGTTGTAAAATTGGAATTGTATCAATTCCGTGCGGCAACTGTAATCATTGCCTAGAAATTTCACAGGGTAAATTTATTGATTTCATTGAAGTTGATGCTGCTTCTCGTACTAAAGTTGAAGATATGCGAGATTTATTAGATAATGTACAGTATGCACCAGTTAGCGGTAGATTTAAAATTTATTTAATAGATGAAATTCACATGCTATCACGACATAGTTTTAATGCATTATTAAAAACTTTAGAAGAACCGCCTAAACACGTAAAATTTTTACTTGCTACTACAGATCCGCATAAAATCCCAGCAACTATTTTATCTCGCTGTATGAAATTTTATCTTAAAACAATTAGCGTTGTTCAAATATATGAAAAAATATACCATATCCTAAAAAAAGAAAAAGTAATCAGTGAACCAGGTACATTGGAATTATTATCTAGAGCAGCAGACGGCAGTATGAGAGATGCTTTAAGTCTTACTGAACAAGCTATTGCAATCGGTAATGGCCAAATAACTAATAATACTTTAAAAAATATGTTAGGTATTTCTGATAGCGAATATCCTATCAATATTATTGAAGCTTTAGTAGAAGGTAATGCCAATAAAATTATGAATTTGTTAAATCAAATAGAATCAATAGGTTATATAGATTGGGATCTATTATTAGTAGATGTACTTCGTTTATTACATGCTGTTTTTATGATTCAGTTACTCCCAAAATCTCAAAATGAAAATAAATATAACATACGTTTAAATAAATTAGCAAATATAGCATCTCCTAATGATTTACAACTATATTATCAAATAATTTTAATGGGAAGAAAAGATTTACCAAATGCACCAAATTATCGTATGGGAGTTGATGTAACATTATTACGTGCATTAGCATTTCGTTTTGAAAATTAATTGATTGTCTTAAAAACTATCAATTTAAAGGTAAATATTAATTTTATAAAAGTATTTTTTATTTTACGACATTAAATTTCGTTATTAATTAGGTCATTTATTATTGTATAAAAATAAATATTTTTTATACAATATAATTTTTTAGATAGTAACAAATTAACATATCATGATCGCTAAATAATCAACATTATTAAATTATTTTAGAATATTACTTGGTGGATATTATTGTATTTATTCTAAATAATTTTATATTAATAAATTTCAGATTTGTATTGAGAGAAAATTATGTTTGACAAAGGCGGATTAAGTAATTTAATGAAACAAGCTCAACAGATGCAAGAAAGAATGACTAAGGTTCAGAAAGAAATCGCTTTATTAGAAGTTACTGGCGAATCAGGTGCAGGTCTAGTCAAAGTTACTATTAATGGTTCACACAATTGTCGGCTAGTTAAAATCGCTCCAAGTTTATTAGAAGATGACAAAGATATGTTAGAGGATTTAATTGCGGCAGCATTTAATGATGCCGCTCGTCGTATTGACGATATTCAAAAAGAAAAAATGGCTTCTCTATCTTCTGATATGCACATACCATTAGGTTTTAAAATGCCTTTTTAACGAGGAATCGAAAAAATAATAGTTATATATAATTTAATTTATTTACTATTGTAACATTTAATATGATAATAAAGCTAAATACTAATAATCAAAATGAAACTTTAGGAAATATAACTATGAAATTTATTTCTAATATATTTAAATTATAGTTTTTTATTATAAGTAATTTTTTTAATATTACGAGTATTGGCTAAACTCGAAAAAATTTTTTAATTTTACTTTTATTTGAGGTATTTGTTAAAATGAAAGGACAAGAAACTCGTGACTTTCAATCTGAAGTTAAACAGCTTTTACATTTAATGATTCATTCCTTATATTCAAATAAAGAGATTTTTTTAAGAGAACTAATATCTAATGCATCAGATGCAACGGATAAGTTACGTTTTCTTGCTTTATCTAACTCTAAATTATATGAAAATGATAGTGAATTACATGTAAGGATTTCTATAAACAAAGATAATCGTACCATTAAAATTGACGATAATGGAATTGGGATGTCTCGTCAAGAAGTTATTGATAACATAGGTACTATTGCAAAATCTGGCACTAAATTGTTTCTTGAATCAATAAAAGCTAATAAATCCAATGACAAACTTATTGGTCAATTTGGGGTAGGTTTTTACTCAGCATTTATTGTGTCTGATAAAGTTTCTTTACGTACTAGGACAGCTGGTACCTCTTTAGATGAGGGGGTATTTTGGGAATCAACAGGTGAAGGTGAATACACTATTGCTGATGTTAAAAAAGCTGACCGAGGTACTGAAATTACATTGCATATTCGTAAAGGAGAAGATGATTTCCTTGATGCATGGAATATTCGTCGTATTGTTAGTAAATATTCCGATCATATTGCACTACCAGTAGAATTTGAAGTTCAAGATAAAGACAATAATTCGACTAAATGGGAACAAATAAATAAAGCGCAGGCATTATGGATTAGAAATAAATCTGAAATAACTAATCAAGATTATAATGAATTCTATAAGCATATTACACATGATTTTCAAGATCCATTAATATGGAGTCATAATAGAGTAGAAGGTATACAAGAATATACTAGTTTATTATATATTCCTTCACATGCGCCTTTCGATATGTGGAATCGCGATCATAAAAGAGGCATTAAGTTATACATACAACGTGTTTTTATAATGGATAATGCCAAACAGTTTATACCTAATTACTTGCGTTTTGTACGTGGTTTAATAGATTCTAGTAATCTTCCCCTGAACGTATCACGAGAAATTTTACAAGATAGCAAAATTACAAAAAATTTATGCACAGCATTAACTAAGCGTGTGCTTCAAATGCTAGAATCATTATCGAAAAATGATTGTGAAAAATACAAAGTATTTTGGAAAGAATTTGGTTTAGTTCTAAAAGAAGGACCAGCTGAAGATAATATTAACCAAAAAACTATTGCTAAATTGCTGAGGTTTACTTCAACAAAAAATAATACTAGCGAGCAAACTATTTCTTTAGAAGACTATGTTAGTCGTATGGTAGAAGGGCAAGAAAAAATTTATTTTATTACTGCTGATAGTTACAGTGCAGCAAAAAGTAGCCCAAATTTAGAATTGTTTGATAAAAAAAACATAGAAGTTCTATTACTTTCAGATCGTATAGATGAATGGATGATGAGTTATTTAAATGATTTTAATGGTAAATCTTTCCAATCTGTTAGCAAAATAGATGATTCATTAAATAAATTATTAGATAAAGAAATTACAGAACAACGAAAAATAGAAAAAGAACTAGAACCTTTTATCAAACGAATACAAAAATCATTAAATAATAGAGTTAAAGAAGTTAGATTAACTCATCGCCTTACTAATACACCAGCAGTTGTCACTACTGCTTCTAACGATATGACAACACAAATGGCAAAATTGCTATCAGCTGCAGGTAAAGAACTACCAGATGTTAAATATATTTTTGAGATAAATCCAGATCATTCATTGGTTAAATTTATATCAGATATTAAAGATGAAACTAATTTTAATGAATGGATTGAATTATTATTAGAACAATCTCTTTTAGTAGAATGTGGTACCTTAGAAGATCCTAATAAATTTATTTTAAGAATGAATAAATTATTAATGTCTTAAAAAAAGCAGATTTTTGATAATGAATATAAAAATTTGAAATTAACATATGTAAATTTTTCAATAATCTAAATTAATAAACAGTTAAATTAAAATATTGACCTAATAAGGTTATTATTATTCATAATAAAATAATTTTTTTTGGATTTTATTGTAATCCTTTTTTAAGGAGATTGATGTAATGCGTATTATTTTAATCGGAGCCCCAGGTACGGGCAAGGGTACTCAAGCTCAATTTCTTTCAGAAAAATACGGCATTCCACAAATCTCAACAGGAGATATGTTACGTAATTTAATAAAAGAGGATATAAAAATTAGTAAATCAGCAAAAAATATTATGGATACAGGTAAATTAATTACAGATGATATAGTAATTTCTTTAGTAAAAGATCGTATTAGTGAGTTAGATTGTATGAATGGTTTTTTATTAGATGGTTTTCCGCGTACCATTTGTCAAGCAGAAGCAATGAAAAAAATAGGGATTAAAATAGATAAGGTATTAGAATTTATTGTGCCTAAAGATATAATAGTTAAAAGATTAATAGGTCGTAGAGTGCATATTCCATCAGGACGTGTATATCATGTATTATTTAATCCTCCTAGATTGGAAAATAAAGATGATATAACAGGTGAAGAACTAAATATCCGTAAAGATGACAAAAAAGAAGTCGTACTGAATAGACTTAAAGAATATTATAAGACTACAACTCCATTAATTGAATATTATACTAAAGAAGCGCAACTAGGTAATCTTGCTTACTCTAAAATAGATGGAGTTAAACAAGTAAACGAAGTAAGTTTGCAATTAACTAAAATTCTTGGTTAAGATAAAATATCTTTTTTAACAAGTTAAATATCTTAATTAATATAAATTCATATTTATTTAGGTAATTATGATGATAAAAAAAAAATCAGGTATACTATTAGCTAACTTAGGTACTCCTGATGCTCCGACTAAATCTGCGATTAAACGATATTTAAGACAGTTCTTAAGCGATAAACGCGTTATTAATATGCCAACTTGGATTTGGTGGCCAATTCTTAATTTAATCATTTTACCAGTAAGATCAATATCTTTATCAAAGATGTATGTATCTATTTGGAAAGAAGAAGGATCTCCATTAATGATAAATAGTCAAAAACAAAGAAATGCTTTATCATCTAGACTTAATATACCAGTAGAAATTGGCATGAGTTATGGTAATCCTAGTATAAAATACTCTGTAGATAAATTAATGACAAAAGGAATAGATAGGATCATTATCTTACCTTTATACCCACAATTTTCTTCCGCAACTGTAGCTGCAGTTTGGGATAGTTTATGTAAAGTATTTACAAAATATAAATCAATCCCTGATATATGTTTTATTAGAGATTATGCTGACCATCCAGCTTATATTAATGCACTAAAAATCTGTGTTAAACGTTCTTTTGAAAAAAATGGAATACCAGATTTATTAGTTATTTCTTATCATGGAATTCCAAAACGTTTAGTTAATGAAGGTGATGACTACCTTAATCGTTGTTTAGATACTACGAATGCATTAACTAAAGAGCTCGGATTAAATAATGAACAATTCATATTGACTTTTCAATCACGTTTTGGGTATGAACCTTGGTTAACTCCATATACTGATCATATTATAAAAGAACTTCCATCTAAGGGAATTAAACATATTCAAGTAATAAGTCCTGGTTTTGCATCTGACTGTTTAGAAACTCTAGAAGAGTTAGATAGTCGTAATAGAGATTATTTTATGAATTCTGGTGGAGAAAGATTTGAATATATTCCAGCCTTAAACGATGAAGAATCACACATTGATATGATGTGTCAATTAATTAATAAATTTTTATAATTTATTTATTTATTATCATGACGCTAATGATACATGTTTTTCTATATCGGATTTAAGTATATGTAATATACTGTTAGCAATTTCTCTTTCACCCATTACTACTTGATTAGCACCTCGTTCCATAATATATTTTACTTCGTCATCGTAATGAGCTCTTGCAATAATCTCAATACTTTGATTTTTTCCTCTTACTATAGTTACCACTTCAGCTGCTTCATATCCGTTTGGAATTGTCAGCAACAACCAACGTGCACGATCTATATATGTCAGATTTATGATATCTTCATTAGTAGCATTGCCAAGAACTGCATTGATTTTTTGTTTTTTTAATAATTCAACCATTAGATGCGAATTTTCAACAACTACTAAAGGTATATCTAAATCATTTAATTTTTTCCCAATTATACTACCAACACGACCATAACCTATAATAACTGCATGGTTACTGATATTTACGGGAACTGGAATTTGTTTTATTTCTTTGTTCATTTCTTTTAAAGATTGTTTTTTAACATTTTCATCATTTTGATTCAAATATTTTTCTAGTAAACCAAACATCATGGGATTGATAATTATTGAAAGAATAGCTGTAGCCAATATTATACTTCCTACTTCATCACTGAGGAGTCCTAAGGAAATACCAAGTCCAGTTAGAATGAAAGCAAATTCACCAATTTGTGCTAAACTAACTGAAATTGTTAAAGCGGTTTTACGTGAATGACCTAACAATATAACTAAAGTCCAAGCTACTATTGACTTTCCAAATAAAATAATAATTAATGATCCTAATAGTGCTATAGGTTGTTTAATTAAAATCATTGGGTTAAATAACATACCTACAGAAACGAAAAATAATACAGCAAATGCATCTCTTAATGGTAAAGTATCATGAGCTGCACGATGACTTAACTCAGATTCATTTAATGTCATACCAGCAAAAAAAGCACCAAGTGCAAAAGAAATCTTAAAAAATTTTACTGCACCAAATGCAATACCTAATGCTAATGCCAAAACCGCTAAAGTGAATAGTTCACGTGAGCCTGTTGCAGCACTTTTGGCAAGCATCCAAGGTATTGCACGACGTCCTACTATCATCATTAATGCCATAAATGAAATGACTTTACCTATTGTTAACAAAAAATCTAATATTAATAAATTAAAACTTGTATCACCTTCTTTTACTATACTAGCTATGGTTGGTAGTAATACTAATATTAGTATCATTACTATATCTTCAACAATCAACCAACCTATAGCAATTTGACATCTTTGAGTATTAATTAGTTTTCTTTCTTCAAATGCACGCATTAAAACAACTGTACTTGCTGTTGATAATGCTAGACCAAAAACTAGACCTGTTGCCCATGGCCAACCTATTGCCCAAGATAAACCCATTCCCATTATAGTTGCCATAGTAATTTGAGTAACAGCTCCAGGAATGGCTATATTTTTTACTTCGAGTAAATCTCTTAAAGAAAAATGTAAACCAATACCAAACATAAGTAAAGTTACACCTAACTCTGCTAATTCAGGTATTAAATTAATATCTGCAACAAATCCCGGAGTAAAAGGACCAGCTAATACACCTGCAGCTAGATAACCTACTAGAGGAGAAATTCTTAAACGATGTGCTATCATACCAAAGACAAAAGCTAAAATAAATGCACCTACAATAGTATTAATTAAAGGTGTTGAATGATGCATAATGAAGACCTCTAGACGTTATCTTAAGATACGAACTATGATTTTAATAAACTATTAAATAATTGTTCAATACAAAATGTTTGTATTGTAAAAATTTAAATGATATTAAAATAATTAATTTAAAGGTTATAAACTCATTACTTAAAGTGCTAGAATAAAACAATAATTTATTTTTATCAGTAAGATAATTAATTTAATATTTATTCTTATCAATTCATTAAATGAAACTTTGTTATTTAAAGCTATACGCAAAACATCAATATTAGATAGCTAAGTTTAAACATAATTAAGTTATATAATTTAAAAACATTTTTAATAATATTTGTTTTTGATAATTAATATAATAGAATTAACAATTAACAACTTAAATTATGTTTTTAGAAGTAAATGAATTTAATTTATTCTTGCATTTATTTTATTATTAATACTTTGACATAATAATGTCAGCTAAAAGAAGTATTAATTCGTAATTAATACTGTAATTTCCTTATTAAATTTATCACAATTAAATATTGTTATATCTAAAAAACAAACATTATTAATTTTTATTTGCATACTAAAATTATTTGTAATTTATTAATGTATTATTTATTATAGTATATAGTATCTAACATAGATTAATGTAAAAATAATAATTTTATTAGTGTAATAAGATTAATTGATTGATTATTTAAAAAAATGGTGTATTCTAAATTTCCTATATCTTAACAATTAATAATAAAACTAATTATAATTAACATAAATAGATTTTTATTAAAAATGAATTAAGTATTTCATATTATAGTTAAATTACTAGAATTTTTTAACTATTTTACATATTGCATCAGAATAAGCTTGTAAAGATAAGATAATATCTTCCAGGTTAACTGATTCTTTGGGATTGTGACTAATGCCACGATAATTTCGTATAAATAACATACCAACTGGCCAGCGTTCAGCTATAGCAATTGCATCATGACCTGCTCCGCTTGATAAAAAAAAACTTCTTCCTTGTACTGTTTCTATTGAACTACTCAAAATTTTTTGTAATGCAATATCACATAATGTTTCATAAGTCCGATAATATTCTTTATAATTAAAGATCATATTTCTACGAGTCGCGATCATTTTAGCCTCTGATAATAAAATAGAAGCAAAAGATTCTAACATATCATCTTGAGGACCTCGAATATCCAATGAACAATTCACTACTCCAGGAATTACATTTATAACTCCAGGATCACAATCTATGTACCCTACTGTAGATACTAATTGAGGATGGTTTTCCCTAGTATTAGACTCAATAAAAATTATCCATTCAGCACAAGCTACTAAGGCATCTCTGCGATAACGCATTGGTACTGTACCAGCATGTCCAGCTTCACCTATAAACTTACAATTAAAACGGCGTGTTCCATTAATTGTTGTTACAACAGCAAGAGGTAAGTTCTCTTTTTCTAAACAAGGACCTTGTTCTATATGCAATTCAATATAAGCAACAATATCTTTTATATTTCTAGACGCATCATTAATCTTATTGCTTTTTAATCCGAAATCACTCATAGCTTGATGCATAGTAATTCCATCGTTATCAGTATAAGATAACCATTTTTCATTCCATGTACCAGTGATACCTCTACTACCAAGAAGTGTTATGCCAAATCTTGTACCTTCTTCATCACTAAAACCAATTACTTCAATTGCTAATTGAAAACGAATATTTTTTTTATTAAACCAATATACTAACTCAATAGCAGTTAATACACCTAATATACCATCATATTTACCAGCATTTTTTACTGTATCTAAATGTGAACCTAGCATTATTGCTGGTGCATTTTTAAAATAAGAATCATAACGGCCACAAATATTTCCTACAGCGTCTTGCCATACTAACATACCCGCTTCTTGCATCCATTTTCCTACTAATTTATTAGCTAGTAGGTGTTCTTTAGATAAATAAATACGTGTTATTCCAATTTCTTTACAAGTGATCTTAGATAACTCATTGCATCTTAAGATCACGCGCATTGCAGAAATTTTTGCTTCTCTACTATCAATCATTATTATGTTTCTCGTAATAATCCCATGCAGCTTGTAATGAAGCACCTTGTACTGTTCGATAACCAAGATAATTTAAAACACTATCTAAAGCACATAGAGTTTGCATCACGCAGTCTTTACGAGCATTGTAACCCATAGTTCCAATACGCCAAATTTTCCCATCTAAAGCACCAAAAGAAGTACCTATTTCTATTGAAAAATCTTCTAACATTATTTTTCTTACCTGATTACCATTAATAGATAAAGGTATTACTACTCCTAAAATATTATTCATTTTATAGTTTATATTACCAAAAATTTCTAATCCCATCGCTTGAATCCCAGCTAACATTGCTCTACCATGTTTCTTGTGGCGAGAAATATTTTTATTTAGTCCATCTTGTAAAATAATACGTGCACACTCACGAGATCCATAAAGTGCAGTAGTAGCTTCTGTATGATGATTTAGACGTTGTGGACCCCAATAATCCATAATCATGCTTAGATCAAAATAATTAGAATATATTATCTCATTACAACCATCTTTATGCTCTTGAGTACGAATACCTGATTCTACACAACTTCTTTTTCTAATTACCTTTTCTATTTTAGAACTTAAAGTAATAGGGGAAGTACCAGAAGGACCTCCAAGACATTTTTGCATACCTGCAGATACAGCATCTAACTTCCATTTATCTGTTTCTAATATATTACCACCTATTGATGCAGTTGCATCAGTATAAAATAAAACGTTATATTGTTCACAAACATCACCTATTTCTTGTAAGGGTTGCAGCATAGTAGTTGATGTGTCTCCATGTACTGTAAGTAACAATTTCGGTTTTATTTTCTTTATAGCATCTTCTACTTTATCAGGTATAACGATTTCACCCCAAGGAACAACTATAGTATAAACTTCTGCCTTACAACGGCGAGCAATTTCACATAGCAAATGACCAAATCTTCCAAATACTAAAACTAATACTTTATCCCCTGGATGAATTGTAGATATTAAAATAGATTCTATACCTGCTCTAGACGTTCCATTAATTAATATAGTCCAATAATTTTTTGTTTTAAATAAATCACGATATAATGCCATTACTTCATTCATATAATCAGTCATATAAGGATCATACTGACCAATCAACTGAGTTGCCATAGCACGCAGAACTCGTGGATCTGCGTTTATAGGTCCTGGTCCCATGAGTAAACGTTGTGGTGCATTAATTTGATGATATTGAAAAATATCCATATTTGATTTTCCACTGTTAGTTCATTAATAATAATAAAATAATTTATTTTAATAAAAAAAATAAAACAGTATGATTTTAATTGTTAATAAATCAATTATTAATAATATTTATTTTTAATACATAATAAATTTATATAACATAAATCATTATCATAATAATACTTATTCTTTTCATAAAACGATTTTTAGTTTACATTAATCATATTCATTAATTTATCTAATAAAAATATAATGATTTATAGTAATACAGCACTATTTGGTATGGTGGTTACCCCTCATCACTTAGCAAGTGGTACTGCAGTAAAAATATTAAAACAGGGAGGTAATGCAATTGAAGCAATGGTTGCAGCTGCAGCAACCATATCTGTAGTTTATCCTCACATGAATGGTTTAGGTGGAGATGGGTTCTGGTTAATTCTTCCTCCTCAAGGAAAACCAATAGCTATAGATGCTAGTGGTGCCGCTGGTTCTTTAGTTAATTTAGATTGTTATTATAATGAACAGAACATTCCACATCGTGGTCCAAAATCAGCTATAACTGTAGCTGGAACATTAAGTGGTTGGCAAGAAGCTCTTTGTATATCATCAGAATTTAATATTCAAAAACAATCTCAAATATCATTAACAGAGTTATTAAATGATGCAATTTTATATGCTAATGATGGATTTCCCATTACTCATTCACAATTTATTGCTACTAAAAAGAAAATAACAGAATTAAAAATTCAACCAGGTTTTTATACAACTTTTTTATCTAATGGAAAAATACCTGAGATAGGTAGTCGGTTTATACAACCAGAATTAGCAAAAACATTACATCAATTGGCTGACGAAGGTCTTGATAGTTTTTATCATGGAAATTTAGCGCATAAACTAGCGAAACAAATGTTATATCTTAAAATGCCTATTACCCTACAAGATTTAAAACAACATAGAGCTCATCGATACACACCATTAAGTATTTCTCATAGCAAAGGAGATATATGGAATACAATGCCACCAACTCAAGGAATTACATCTTTGATGATATTAGGTATCCTTGATCAATTAGACATGTCAAATGCTGATACTGTAAAAACAATACATAACATAGTAGAAGCAACAAAAAAAGCTTTTATAATACGTGATAAATATATTACAGACTCTAGATATATGAATGAGAATTTATATTCATTTCTTAATAAAGAAACTTTTATTAATATGGCCAATCAAATTAATGATAAAAAAGCATCAAGCTATCAACAATTAAGATATAGTGATGGTGATACAGTTTGGATGGGTATAATAGATAAAAACGGTTTAGCTGTATCATTTATCCAAAGTATTTATCATGAATTTGGTAGTGGAATAGTAATACCTAATACTGGTATTGTTTGGCATAATCGCGGTGTTGCATTCAGTCTTAATCCTACACATATTTTAGCCTTATATCCTGGCAAAAAGCCATTTCATACACTAAATCCGGCTGCTGCAAGACTTAAAAATAATCGTGTTATGGTTTATGGATCAATGGGTGGTGACGGGCAACCTCAAATTCAAGCAGCTATTTTTACTAGATACGTAGTTCAAAATTTACAACTTCAACAATCAATTACTATGCCAAGATGGATATTTGGAAGGACTTGGGGAGAATATTCTCATTCTTTGAAAATTGAGAAACGTTTTGATGTAAAGACTATAGAAAATTTGCGTAATTTAGGACATCAAATAGAATTGCTAGATGAATTTAGTGAAGCAGTTGGTCATGCTGGTGCTATAGTTCGTCACAATAACGGTATGTTAGAAGGCGCAAGCGATCCTCGGTGTAATGGTAGTGCTAACGGATTTTAATAATAGGAAAAAAATGAATAATAATATTAATTGGAACAACTATGTAATACAAATGGAAAAGATAATGGATCTTAATATAGATGATCGAAATCGTTCTGAATTACTGAATCAAATACAACATATTGCTAATATTGCTTCACCATTAATGTCTTTTCCGTTGGAAGATCGTCTACCAGTAGCAGGGGTTTACAAAGCATGAAATTAAGTGATATGTCTATTGTAGATTTAAATAAGGCCATTAAAACAGGTGCAATAAGTGTAATAGAAATTGCAAATAAAACTATTGAAATGATTAAACAATATAATTCTAAATTAAATGCTTGGACTGAAATTACTACAGAACGTATATTAAAAGAAGCTAGTACAGTAGATCAAAAAAAACATAGGAACGAAAAATTAACTTTATTATCTGGTATTCCCTATGCTGTTAAAAATTTGTTTGACGTACAAGGGTATACAACTTTATCTGGTGCTAGTATGTTTATTGGATATCCTGCTGCGCAAAAAGATGCATGGGTTATATCAAAATTATCTGAGTCAGGTGCAATTCTTTCTGGAATGTTGAATATGGATGCTTATGCTTATGGATTCACTACAGAAAATAGTTATTATGGTGCTACTCATAATCCACATGATTTAACACGTATAGCAGGAGGTTCTTCTGGAGGTTCTGCTGCTGCAGTAGCAGCAGGATTAATACATTTTTCATTAGGTACAGATACCAACGGTTCAATCAGAGTTCCAGCTTCATTATGTGGTGTTTTTGGTTTAAAACCTACTTTTGGAAGACTGTCACGTACTGGAACACATACTTTTGTTTCTAGCCTTGATCATATTGGTTTATTTGCCCGTAGAGTGGAAGATTTAGCTATAGTATATGATTGTATGCAAGGGAAAGATATTAATGATCCATTTCAAACAGATTATCCTACTTCTCAAACATTCTTAAACTTAAATAAGGAAAAAAATATATTAAGATGTGCTTTATTAGGGGGATTTTTTTCTTATTGGTCTAATGAAGAAGCTCATAGAGCAATGGCTATTGCAGGAAAAGCACTAAAAGCTAGTGATGAAATTGTGATTCCTGAAGCTGAATTAGCTCGTTCTGCTGCTTTTATTATCACAGCTGGAGAAAGTGGTAATCAATATTTGCCTTTACTTCGTCAAATACCGGAAAGATTTGAATTAAATTCACGTGAAAGACTAATAGCCGGTGCTATAATGCCAAGTAATTGGTATATTCAAGCACAACGTTTCCGAAATTATTTTAAACAACAAGTTTTACCTCTTTTTAACAAGTTTGATATACTCATTGCTCCTGCAACACCATGTACTGCTATAACCATAGGTCAACAAGAAATTCATGTTAACGGTTACGATTTACCTGCAAAATCTAGTATTGGTATGCTAACTCAGCCAATTTCTTTCCTTGGTCTACCTGTTTGTACAGTCCCATTTATCACACAAAACAGATTACCCATAGGACTCCAACTAATTGCTGCTCCATTTCAAGAAGAATTAGTTTTACATGCAGCAAAAAATTTAGAAAACAACGGATTAACTATGCAACCAATTGATATTGCTAGTAAATGATAAAATAAATTATAAATTATTAAATATTTCTTAGTATCAAAATATGTAAAAACTGATTATTTGCAGAAAGAAAGAGAGCATTTATTAATCCAATGATCTGCAATTTGTTGACGTGTGCAAATCCATATATCTTGATAATTTTTAATATAGTCAAGAAAATTCTTCAATGCAATAAATTTTCCTGGACGACCTAATATTCTACAATGCATGCCAATTGACATCAATTTAGGTTTAATTTTACCTTCCTCATAAAGCACATCAAATGTATCTTTAAGATAAATAAAGAAATGTTTTGCAGTATTAAATCCTTGTGGTAAAAAAAATCGCATATCATTACAATCAAGCGTATAAGGAATAATTAAGTGTTTTTTAGAATTTCCATCCTTGCAATTAACAGATATCCAAAAAGGTAAATCATCACCATAATAATCACTATCATAGGTAAATCCACCTTGTTCTATTAATAAATGACGTGTATTTGGACTATCTCTGCCTGTATACCAACCAGTAGGAAGCTTTCCAAATAAATCTAAGTATAATTGTACTGATTTTTGAATATGTGTTCTTTCTGTTTCAATGTCTACTGTTTGATAATTTATCCAACGCAATCCATGGTTAACTACATCATAATTAGCTTTTTTAATTGCCTTAACTACTTCATTATTTCTAGCTAATGCAACGGAAACTCCAAAAATTGTTAATGGTAAATTGCGTTTCTGAAATTCATTATGAATACGCCAAAATCCAACTCGTGAACCATATTCATAAATAGATTCCATAGACATATGACGATTTGAATAACTATCAGTTATAATAAGATCGGAAAGAAATTTTTCAGAGTATTGATCACCATCTATTATATGACTTTCAGCTCCTTCTTCATAATTCAAAACAAATTGTATTGCTAAACGAGCATTTTTTGGCCAATGAGCATAAGGTGGATTAGATCCATAACCTATTAAATTTCTTTGATGTTTTTCATGGAAATCATACGATTGATTTGTTATGTTACTAAAATTTTTCATAGATTTTTATTTTAATTTAAGTACTGAAATATACCAGAAAGTGTTTTTTTTGAAGGAAAATCTAGATCACCGTATTTACTTGTGCTTAATCCTGATTTTATCAGTAATTCAACTATATTAATTGCAGCACTAATACCGTCTATAACTGGTATTCTAAGTTCTTGCATTAGTAATGGTGCTAAATTAGACATAGCAGCACAACCTAAGATAATAGCTCCAATACCATCCTTCATTTTTGATTCTATACAACATTCGATTATTTTTTCTTTTGCCTGTTCTTGTTTACTAACTAATTCTAATACTGAAAAGTCAACATTATGTATTGCACTACAATGATGTATTAATCCATATTGTTGTAATAATTGTTTAGTAATCATTAATGTACGGGGTAATGTAGTTATTATAGAAAACTTAGTAGCTAATAGTGTAGCAATATGCATAGCTGCTTCAGCCATACCGATCACAGGTTTTACTGCTATTTCACGTGCTGCAAGTAAACCTGGATCACTAAAACAAGCAATAACATGACCTTGAACACCTTGTAATTCACCAATTTTAACTTGATCTAAAACACCTATATTAGCAATTGCCACATCAAAATTTCCTTCTATAGAAGGCACTCCTCCTTTAGTTGGAGATATTACTGAAATATCAATGTAATCTGATTTCAGATTATTGGCTGTTTGATTAATTATTTCAGTAATATCTATACTAGTATTAGGATTAATTACTTGAATTAAATGCATAATTTTATTTCCTTGTATTATTCATTTATTGACTATTGACAAAAAATAAAAAATCACTAAATAGATAAAATCTTTAAAATTTATGTTAACAAATCATTATTTTAATGAAGATGATGCAAAATACATGCTATAATGTCCTATATAAGATGAAATTAGTATACATAGAAATATCTTTATTTAATCCTTAATTGAGGATAAATCAAAAATAGCATATTACTATGAGAATTATTTTATTTTCTTTTCTATCAAAATAATTTATTTTTCATCAATAGATCTTTATTAGAGATAAAAATAAGCATAAATACCATGATAATACAATATTCTTTAAAATTTAAATAATATTAATCTATATAATATCATTCGATGATGTTAGTAGATTATTTATCCATCATAGTCTACAAATTTTTCTTTCCACATGCAAAAACCTGAATATTTCTGTATTAAATCTAGATTTTCTTTATGAGATAAGATTTCTTTCTCATTTGCCATGATAATTCTTAAAGATGATCTTTTAATATTAATATTTTCAAAAAATTTTAATTCCTTTTGAGAACTGGATTTGTTTTGTGTGAAAGGTAAAGATATTTGACCACTAGTCATAAGTAAAAAAATTTTAGATAAAATCTCAGCATCTATGATTGCGCTATGCAATTTACGTTTGCTAGTATCTAATTTATAACGGACACAGAGAGCATCAAGATTGTTTTTTTTTCCAGGAAACATCTTTCTCGATGTTTCAAGGCTATCTGTAATATGGCAAATATTTTTAATATTTTTTATACTTAAATTTAGTTTACTTAATTCATAGTTTATAAAATCAACATCAAACATTGCGTTATGTATTATTAATTCTGCACCATAAACATAGTTAATAAATTCTTCAGCTATTTCACTAAAAGTTGGTTTGTTGATTAAAAAATCATTTGAAATACCATGAATTTTAAATGATTCATGAGTTATTGATCTATTAGGATTTAAATATTTATGAAAATTATTACCTGTTGGAAGACGATTAATTAATTCAACTGCACCAATTTCTATTATTTTATGACCTTCATAATAAGTTCCAGTAATATTTATTCCAGTAGTTTCAGTATCTAGAAATATTTGGCGATTATGTATGGTATTCATGTGAAAAATTTTTATTATTAAGTTATTTATTAGAGTGTAATATAAAAATGTATAGAAAAATAGAAATATTCACAGACGGATCTTGTCTTAAAAATCCTGGACCTGGTGGTTATGCTTTTATTTTAAAAGATATTTTTTATGAAAGAACATTTAGTGCTGGTTATTATTTAACTACAAATAATCGAATGGAACTTATGGCAACTATTATATCTTTAGAACTTCTAAGGCAACCTTGTAATATATTATTAAGTACTGATAGCCAATATGTACGGTATGGCATTACTACTTGGATTCATAATTGGAAAAATCACGATTGGAAAACTTCTAATAAAAAATTGGTAAAAAACATAGACTTATGGCAAAGACTTGATTTAGTGATCAATTATCATAAAATTAATTGGAAATGGATTAAAAGTCACACGAATCACTCTGAAAACAACCGTTGTGATATTTTAGCTCGTAATATGGCGAAAAATCCTACTTACCAAGATATTGGATATCAACAATAAGCCTGCTGGATTTTAATTTTATAAAAAACTATCAAACAATTTATGTAGGTACTTCGTAGAAAAGCATCTTAATTATTACGTATTAAATAAGGAGGTGATCCAACCGCAGGTTCCCCTACGGTTACCTTGTTACGACTTCACCCCAGTCATGAACCA
>NZ_PDKU01000004.1 GCF_002933355.1 Candidatus Pantoea edessiphila | reverse complement strand
AAATATTGAGAATATATAAAACTTTAGCTTGTTATAAATTTAATTTTTAAAATTATAAGTTTATTTTTGCCTGGCGGCTATAACGCGATAGTACCACCTGAAACCATGCCGAACTCAGAAGTGAAATATCGTGGTGCCAATGGTAGTGTGGAGTTTCTCCATGTGAGAGTAGGAAACTGCCAGGCATTAATTTTTGTATGCTAATCTAAAATCTCTTAGATTGCTTTTGTTGAATTATAATTCTTTAAATCTAGCGGAGTATTAATGTTATAAAACGATGTTTCATTATTATTAAATAATATAGGATATCCATTATTTTTTTTAAAAAAACTGATTAAATCATACTTGAAAATATAATTATGATTTTTTGTGTTTTTTTTGTATGATTGCAATATACTTTTATGTATTAATGACATAGTAGGATGATCCCTTTTTGAAGACTGGATCCATACTATAGGTGAGTGGTTTTTTTCATTGAATAATTTTTTTACATAATTTAATGGTATATTGGGAGTATCGCAAGGACAAAATACCGCCCAATCGCTTTTTATGCGTTTTAATGAACTTAATATCCCATTTAAAGGACCTAAAATATCTTTATATGAATCTTTTATAACTTTGTAACCACTTGATTTATAACGATCGATATTGCGATTAGCACTAATTAAAATATAATCTACTTGAGGTTTTAATCTTTTTAATACATGCTGATATAGTGGTTTTTGATGCAGTAATATTAAACCCTTATCATAACCACCCATGCGTAAACTTTCTCCACCAGCTAAAATTATTCCTGTTAATTTGTTCATGTTATTGTTTATAACCAATCTATTTTTTAATTGAAATTAAATTATATAATTTAAATTGTTTTTATACTTACATCAAGTATTCAATAATGAAATATAAAACATGGGGTCAATATGAAAAAATTTTGTATTATATTAATTGGAGTAATTATAAATTTTAATGTATTTGCTACTACATTCATAGATGGTAAAGATTATATTTGCTTACAAAAGCCTATTGTCAATCAACCTCAAGTATTAGAGTTCTTTTCATTTTCTTGTCAACATTGTTATGAATTCGAAAATAATTTAAGTAATTATCAAATACCGAATCATATTAAGTTAGTGAAGTATAATGTTGATTTTCTACTAAATGATAATATTGATTTAACTCATGCATGGGCTGTTGCTATAGCTTTAGGTATTGAAAATAAGGTAATAAAGCCAATTTTCAGTGCAATACAAAAAAATAATCAAATAACAAATAAAGAGATAAAAAATATTTTTATAAAATTATTACGTATTTCCTCTGAAAAATTTCAAAAATTATGGGATAGTTTTTCGGTAAAAGTTTTAGTCATTAAACAAAAACAGGCAGTCATAGATTTCAATGTAACTAATGTACCAGCTGTATTTATAAATGGTAAATACATGATTAATATAAGTGATTTAGACTTAGACATACATTCACAAAATAATACTAATAACTATTTTGATATAATTAGTTTTCTGATTAAAAAGTAATGAACAATTTAATTCTAATTGATGGATTATCTGCCCTTTATAGAGCATATTATGTTTTTCCATTACTCATGAATACGAAAGGAGAACCAACTGGTGCAATTTTTGGTTTTATAAATATATTGCAAAGCTTAATAAAAACATATAAACCAAGTCATCTTGCTGTAGTATTTGATAGTTCACCGAAAACTTTTAGACATGAATTATTTGAAAAATATAAATATAATCGATTGCCTATGCCTAACAATTTACTATTACAAATTAAACCATTATATGAAATTTTAATAGCAATGGGTTTAAAAATAATAATTGTAAATGGTTTTGAAGCAGATGATGTTATTGGAACTTTAGCACATAATATTAGTCAATCAGGCGTTTCAATCTTAATTAGTAGTAATGATAAAGATATGGCTCAGTTAGTTACATCAAATGTTAATTTGATTGATAATCATACTAAAAAAATTCTTGGTCCTAATGATATAGAAAAAAAATATGGTGTATCACCTAAATTAATTGTAGATTTATTAGCAATAATGGGTGATTACTCAGATAATATTCCTGGTATACCTAAAATTGGAAAAAAAACAGCAATTTTTTTATTAAAAGAAATAGGGAGTATAAAAACTATATATTCTGATTTGAACAAAATATCTTATCTTCCAATAAGAGGTGCAAAACAAATTGCTATTCAATTAAAAAAACACCATGAAGCAGTTTTATTATCTTACCGATTGGCAACAATTAAAAAAGATATCTTAATTAATTTAGATTATGAAGAGTTGCTAATTAATAAAATGGATATCGTAAAACTAAAAAAATTATTTTATCGTTATGAATTTAAAAGTTTTATTGACTGTCTAAAATGGTAGAAACAAACTTATTATCAAATACAATTACAAGATATAAATTTATGAAAACATACAATTTGGTTCTTAATGAAACTATATTAGATTTCTGGATTACAAGAATCAAGGAGAACAATATTTTTGCTTTTCATTTAGAAACCGATTCTTTGCATATCATTTCTGTTAATATTATAGGAATTAGTTTTGCTATTGCACCTTGTGTTACAGCATATTTGCCATTAGCTCATGATTACAAAAATTCACCAAAACAGCTTGATACTAATTTAGTTTTAACAAGACTTAAACCGATATTTGAAGATGTTACTATATACAAGATATGTAAAAACTTAAAATATCAAATATCAGTATTAAAAAACTATAATATAGAGGTAAATAGAATTTTCGATATTAATTTAGAATCTTATGTTCTTAATAATTTATCAGGTAAATATGATTTTATTAAGCTTGTTAATTTTTGGTTAGATTATGATATTAGTTACTATAAAAATATTTCTGATAAAATAAAGAATAAATATTATTTTAATAAAATTTCATTAGAAATAGCTAGTTCCTATTCATGTGAACATATAAACATCATATTAATGTTACACTTGAAAATATGGAATCAATTACAAAAAAAATCAGAATTAAAAAGAATATTTGAAAAAATAGATATACCTATTGCAAAAATTCTTTCACGTATTGAACGAAATGGCGTTCTTATTAACCGAACATACTTGAACAAACAATCTGAAAAAATAAGCAACATCTTAATTGATTTAGAATTGCAAGCTCATAAAATAACAGGATGTTCTTTTAATCTTTCTTCTCCTAAACAAATTAGAGAAATTTTATTTAATATCAAGAATATCGAATTAACTAGAAAAACATTAGGTGGTAAAATCTCTACAAGAAATGAAGTTTTATCTAAATTTGAATCCAATCAGCCATTATTAAAGATCATTTTGAAATATAGAAGTTTATTAAAAATTAAATCCACATATACTGATAAATTACCACATATGGTAAATCATATCAGTGGGCGCATTCATACTTCTTATCAACAATGCTCAACTTTAACTGGAAGGTTATCATCTATACTTCCTAATCTCCAAAATATTCCAGTTGACAATAATCAAGGTTTTTTTATCCGTAAATCATTTATTGCTACAAAATTTAATAAAATTGTTTCTGCTGATTATTCACAAATTGAACTACGTATTATTGCATATTTATCACAAGATAAAAATTTATTAGAATCGTTTAATAAGCATGAGGATGTACATTCTATAACTGCTGCGGAATTTTTTGGCTTGTCAATGAATAAAATTACCAGCCAACAACGCCGCATTGCAAAAATAATTAATTTTAGTGTGATCTATGGAATAAGCCCATTTGGTTTATCATATCAATTAAATATCAGTATTAGGAAAGCAAAAAAATATATAGATATGTTTTATGATCGCTATCCTAGCGTACTAATTTATAGTAAGCATGTTTATCAATCAGCAATTGATAAGGGATATATTACAACATTGGAAGGTCGTAGATTATATTTATGTAACATTAAATCTAATAAATGTTTTAAAAACATAAAACGCTTATCCGTTAATCTACAGGTACAAGGAACAGCAGCTGATATTATAAAAAAAGCCATGATTGCTATAGAAGATATATTAGAGCAAAAATATAATAATAAAATTAAAACAATAATGCAGGTACATGATGAACTTGTTTTTGAAATTCATGAAGATTATGTTGAACATTATACTCAAAAAATTAAGTTGTTAATGGAAAATAGCACTAAATTAAATCCTAAACTTTTAGTAAAAATTAATATAGGAACACATTGGAATTAAATTTATAATATTTTAAAAATTTTGAAACCATATATTTAGCTTTTGGTATACATTATCAACACCTATATTCTTAAAAGAAGAAATAATTTCCACTTGAACATTCTCTATAAAATTTGTTAAAGTCTCTCTAATTATATTTAGTTTTATGTTTTGTGCATAACAATTAAATTTATCAGCTTTAGTTAATAAGATAAGAAGAGAAATATTTTTATCTCTTGCTAATTTAATGATCCTTTTATCAAAATTATTTAATGTATACTTAATATCTAACAATAACACTAATCCTATTAAATTGTTCTTTTTTCTTATGTATTCTAAGAGCACATGTTGCAAATTAATTCTATTACATCTTGATATTTTAGCATAACCATATCCTGGTAAATCTACTAAATACTTATTTTCTACTACTTTAAATAAATTAATTAATTTTGTACAACCTGGTTTTTTACTTTTACGTGCTAAATTCTTTTGATTAGTTAATTTATTTAACAAACTAGATTTTCCAGCATTAGAACGACCTATAAAAGCTACTTCAATGCCATTATTAATGGGTAAGTAATTTACATTAGGTACGCTCATTATAAAACTTGTGTTTTGATAATTAAATTTAGGCAAAATTATATAGTCCAAAATAAATTAGTAGACATCCTGCTAGAAATAATATTTTACTTATTTTTGATGCATTTATCTAGTAATTAAAATCAAATATTTTTAATTTTTAAATAATAAAAAATATTAAGATAAAAGATTAAAATACATTAAAAATTTATATTAAATATCCATCATTAATTGTATCATTAATAATGGATTTAGGAGTAATATTTTAATTCATATTAAAGGTTAATATCTTAGCACATTAAATATAATGTTTATTAATGATTTATATAAAAATAATTATTTTAACGATGAATTTTATTGATTTTATTATATAATCAGTTAAATAAAACAGATACAATTTATCTTCATAATAGATAATTTTAATAATATTAATTATAAATTTTTTCTCAATTTAAGAATTTTTTTATTAAAAAGGTAGATCACTGTTAAAATGTATTAATAATTTACTAATTAACGAGGTAGAATTGTGCTTCATAATTTACGTAACATAGCAATTGTTGCTCATGTAGATCATGGGAAGACTACGCTAGTTGATAAATTACTTCAACAATCTAGTCTATGTGATTCTAATTATGCAGACATTGATCGAATCATGGATTCAAACGATTTAGAGAAAGAACGAGGGATTACTATTATATCAAAAAATACTGCTATTAAATGGAATGATTACCGTATTAATATCATTGATACTCCAGGACATGCTGATTTTGGAGGTGAAGTCGAGAGAATTTTATCAATGGTAGATGCAGTTTTACTAGTTGTTGATTCTATAGATGGCCCTATGCCTCAAACACGTTTCGTAACTAAAAAATCATTAGCTAATAATTTAAAAATTATAGTAGTTGTTAATAAAATTGATCGTAATGGTGCTCGTCCAGATTGGGTTGTTAATAAAATATTTGACATGTTTGTTAATCTAGATGCTAGTGATGAACAACTAGATTTTCCAATTATATATGCCTCTGCTTTATATGGTACTGCAGGTTTAGATTATAATAACATGGCTAAAGATATGAGTCCTTTATATCAAAGTATAATTGACAATATACCTCCACCAAGAGGAAAAATTGATGCTCCATTACAAATGCAAATTTCTCAATTAAACAACGATAATTATCTTGGCTTGATAGGTATGGGACGATTAAAACACGGTACTATTAAGCCAAATCAAAATATTGTTATAACTAATTGTAATGGCAAAATCATTCATGGTAAAATTAATAAAGTGTTAGGTTATCTTGGATTAAAACACATTAATATTGATGAAGCTGAAGCTGGAGACATAGTAGCAATTACCGGTTTAAATGACTTAAAAATTTCTGATACTATTTGTGATCCAAAAAACATAAATGCCCTTCCAGATTTAAATGTTGATGAACCTACAGTCACTATGTTTTTTAATGTTAATACATCACCCTTCTGTGGTCGAGAAGGTAAACATTTAACTTCTCGCAAAATTTTCGAACGTTTAAAAAAAGAAGTTATATATAATATATCTCTACGTGTTAAAGAAACTGATAATTCTGATGTTTTTTGTGTATCAGGTCGGGGAGAATTGCATTTATCAATTTTAATAGAAAATATGCGTCGTGAAGGTTTTGAATTTGCTGTATCTCGTCCAAAAGTAATTTTTCGTGATATAAATGGTCATAAACAAGAACCATTTGAAGAACTAATATTAGATATTGAAGAATTACATCAAGGATTAATAATACAAGAAATGGGAGAACGTAAAGGCACTCTTAAAAACATGGATACAGATGGAAAAGGTCGTATAAGACTCGATTATTTGATCCCTAGTCGTGGTTTAATTGGATTTCGTAATAAATTCATTAAGATTACTTCTGGTAGTGGTAATATGTATTCAACATTTAGTCATTACGATAACTTATGTTCAAGTGATGTAGGAAAACGTAAAAATGGTGTGTTAATTTCTAATCGACAAGGTAAGACTGTTGCTTTTGCTTTGTATAATCTTCAAGATCGAGGTCATTTGTTTGTCAACCAGGGTATAGAAGTATATGAAGGACAAATAGTTGGTATTCATAATCGTTCTAATGATTTAACTGTTAATTGCTTATCTGGTAAAAAATTAACTAATATGCGTGCTGCTGGAACCGACGAAACTATAAACCTTGTTCCTCCATTACAAATGACACTAGAGCAAGCTCTTGAATTTATTAATGATGACGAGTTAGTTGAAATAACCCCTAAATCAATTCGTATTAGAAAAAGATATTTGACAGAAAATGCACGTAAAAAAGCTATGCGTAGTAACTAATAACTAAGTAATGATAGTGAATTTGTTTATTATATTCATTCTAAATATTAATTATTTATAAATGTTTTAACTTTACAAAAGTTATAAAAAGACTAATTTTAAACATTTGTATCAATAATTTTTTTTAATTGCCAACGTTCAATTATATTGATAGATGATTCAGGATAGTATTTATGTATATAACGTGCTGTATGTTGTACTTCGGATATCATAAATTGATCGCGTAAAAGATTTACTATCTTAAATTCAATAGTACCAGTTTGTCTTGTACCAAGTAATTCTCCAGGTCCTCTAATTTCTAAATCTAACTGTGCAATCTTAAATCCATCATTAATATTTCGAATTGCTTCCAATCTTTGTTTAGCAATTTTATTAAGTGGTGGTTTATATAGCAAAATACAATATGATAATACGGTCCCTCTTCCTACACGACCTCGCAGTTGATGAAGTTGTGCTAAACCTAAACGTTCAGCATTTTCAATAATCATTAAACTGGCATTAGGAACATCAACACCAACTTCTATTACAGTAGTAGTAACTAATAATTGCAATTTATTATTTTTAAAAGCATTCATGGTTGACTGTTTTTCCGATAGTTTCATTCTACCATGAATTAAACCAATTTTTATATTTGGCAAGAGTTTATTTAACAAATTCCAATTAACTTCTGCTGCTTGAGCTTCTAATAATTCTGATTTTTCAATTATAGGACATACCCAATAAACTTGACGATGTTCTTTCAAGCAAATATCGTTGACACGTGTAATAATTTTATTGCGACGAATATCTGGAACTACTACAGTTAACACTGGACTACGACCAGGAGGTATTTCATTAATGATAGAAATATTAAGATTAGCATAAGCAATCATTGCTAAAGTACGTGGAATAGGAGTAGCTGTCATTATTAATTGATGAGGCCGAAAATTATTTTCTTTTCCTTTTTTCCATAAAGATAAACGTTGATGAACACCAAAACGGTGTTGTTCATCTATGATTATTAATGCTAGTTTGTTAAATTGTATTTGTTCTTGAAATAAGGTATGTGTGCCAACTACTATCTCTATTTTTCCATTAGTAATCCTCTCTAGTTGTAATTTACGATCTTTAAATTTTTGTTTTCCAACCAACCAACCAATTTCAATACCTAATGGTGAAAACCATTGACGTAAGTTTTCTGCATGTTGTTCTGCGAGTAATTCAGTTGGAACCATGAAAGCTACCTGTTTACCCTGAGTTATGACATTAAGAGCTGATAAAGCTGCTACCAAAGTTTTACCAGAACCAACATCACCTTGTAATAAACGTGTCATTGGGTATTCTTGCGAAAGATCTTGTTCTATTTCATGTAATGCTATTTTTTGAGAGTTTGTTAAAGAAAAAGGTAATTTGGATAATAATATGTTAATTAATTTATGGTTTTTAGGTATTGGTTCCGCTGTATAACTATTGATTGTATCACGTGCCTTTAGTATTTTTAGATTGTGAGCTAATAGTTCTTCAAAAATTAATCTATGGTGAGCTAAATTCAATTTATTGTTTAGAAAATTTATAGGAGGACGATGTATAGTATTTAAAGCTTCTGGAAAACTCATTAAATTCTTATTTAATGTTTTAGGAATGGATTCATTAATTTCACAATTACTTAGCATATTTAATGCTTGATTTATTAAATTACGCAATAATAATTGATTAATACCTTCCGTAGTGGAGTATATAGGAGTTAATGTTTTTTTGATTGATATGTTGTTATTGGTCTTATGAGCCTGATATTCTGGATGTACCATTTCAATCCCTCCATATATACTAGGCTTAATTTCTCCATAAGATACAATATATCGACCTGGCTTAAAAATATTTTTTACTTTAACACTAAAATTAAAAAATTTTAGTGTTAAAATTCCAGTTCCATCTGTAATTTGACATAACATAATTCGACGACAGTTAGAAGTTATTTTGGTTTTTATGATTTTTCCTATAACCGTAGCCCAAGTACCAGTTACTACATTATTAATAGAGTAAATTTTCGTACGATCTTCATATCTTATAGGAAAATGCAATAATAAATCTTGAACAGTTTGTAAACCTATTTTAGATAACTTTTTTATTTGAAAGTTAGTAATTTTATTTAAAGTACATATTGATTGATTACCAAAATAATTTTCTTTCATTTTTTATTAATATTTTAAATAAATTTTATAAATAAATAATGATTTGTTGTATTAAAATATTGATAATACTTATTCAGTAAAAACATATTTTCTATATAGAAAATATAATCAAAACTCTTAAGATTCAAAATTTATAGGATTAGTAATATTGCTAGCTTTTACTAATTTTTATAATGATAAATTATGACAAATACAGTTGATAGTTATATTTCTAGAATAGATTTTTATTTAATCATTTTATTTAATGTAATTATATTTTTAGTATAATAACTTTTATAAAAGATTTTAAAATAAATTTCATTTTTTGCTATACCATTTAGTTCGTTTTTATTTTATCTTAACTTAATTAATAAGTTAAATTATTTCGCATAATAATTTTATAATAAGACTAAATAATTTAGCTTTTGTAAGGGTAACATTATTTCAATTTTATATTTAGTTTTCTTCATTGAGATCATTATCATAAACATTTAAAATTTGTTTAGTAATTAAATTATTTTCAATTTCACGTAATGCAATTACAGTAGGTTTATCGTTTTCTGTTGGTAGTAATGGTTCTTTTCCCCCTGTTTGCATTTGACGAGCTCTACGTGCAGCCACTAACACTAAATCAAATCTATTTCCAATTTTTTCTACTGCTTTTTGAACTGTTATTCGTGCCATTTTATTATTAACTCATGCTATTAATGTTATAGTTATAATTATTAACATTATATGAAATATTTTAATCAATTGTTAACAGATTATTAATTAAACTTTTATATCTCATCTTTTGACGTGACATATTCAAATATTCTGCATAAATAATTGTTTTTAAATCATTTAATGCTACATTAAAATCATCGTTTATGATTAGATAATCATATTCTTTATAATGATTCATTTCTTCTATTGCCTGTTCCATTCTAAATTTAATTACATTTTCACTATCTTGACCGCGGCTACGTAACCGCTTATTTAACTCAGTTTTTGATGGTGGCAATATAAATATACTTTTTGTGTTAGATATTTTGTCACGAATTTGTTTAGCTCCTTGCCAATCAATATCAAGTAATATATCAAAACCTTTACTAAGAACTTGATGTACTTTTCTACAGGAAGTTCCATAATAATGTTTAAATACTTTTGCATATTCAAGAAAATCATCTTTATCGATCATTTTTTTAAATTGATATTTTTTAATGAAATAATAGTGCTGTCCATGAACTTCACCCGGACGTATACTACGAGTGGTATAAGATATAGATACTTTAATAGAATATAAAGTCAGAGTTTTCAATAAAGCTTGAATTAAACTAGATTTACCAGTGCCACTGGGAGCAGACACAATATATAAAATACCTTGAAACATGCTGTTATTATTTTTTATCAAAATATATTTTTTATTAATATTATAATAATCTTGTAATATAGATTTTTATAGTACATTGTTAAAATTACTAAGTAATATTATTGAATCAAAACTGATAATTAATATTGATAACAAATAAATAATATTATTACAAATAATCCATTATTGTCCATAATATTATAAAGATTTTCTAAAATTCATAATTTAGTAAATATTTTATCATTTTATAATGACATAATCTATTTAACTGAAATAATTATTTTTTGTATTTATGATTTATATCATTTATAAAAAATGAAAGAAATTTGTTCAAAACCTAAGGAATATCTCACCATGCATAACCCATTACTGACTTCTTTTATATTACCACCTTTTTCAAAAATTCAGTTTGAACAGATTATACCTGCTATTATTGAAATTTTGAAAGATTGTGAACTAACAGTAGAAAAAGTATTATCTCAAAAAAATTCATGTGAATGGAATAATATAATACAACCTATAAATGAATCCCAGGATCTTCTTAATAGAGTATTCTCGATAATTAGTCATTTAAATTCAGTAATCAATACTCCGGAATTACGTAAAATTTATAAAGAAGCTTGTTTGTTAATCACACAGTATAATACTTGTCTAGGACAAAATAAAAAATTATATCAATTATATGTAAGCTTAAGAAAAACAAATAATTATATGTTATTAAATAATGCTCAAAAAAAATACTTACAAAATATATTACTTAATTTTAAATTATCAGGAATCAAATTAAAACAAAACAAGCAAGAACGTTACCTCTTAATAGTTAATCGTCTATCAGAGTTAGAAATAATTTTCAGTAATAATTTATTAGATGCTAGTATGGGTTGGAAGAAATTGATTACCAATAAAAAAGAATTATCTGGAGTACCTGAAAATATATTAGTATCTGTTAATAATACATCGGAAAATGAAGCAAAAGAACATTGGACGTTAACTTTAGATTTTCCAATATATTCTTCAATAATAACATATTGTAATAATGATTTATTACGAAAAGACATGTACTTAGCATATTCAACTCGAGCTTCTGATAAAGGACCTGTCCCATATAAATGGGATAATACGAATATTATTAATGAACAATTATCACTTAGATTCGAACTGGCAAATTTATTAGGATTCAAATCATTTGCTAACAAATCTTTGATTAACAGAATGGTTAGAAATCCATTAAAAATAATTTATTTTCTAGAGGATTTATTAAAAAAAGTAAAAAATACAGCTAGTGAAGAGTTATCACAATTAAAACTATTTTCTAAAAAACATTATAACATCAATGTATTAAATCCATGGGATTTTGCTTATTATAGTCAAAAACAAAAAGAACATATTTATACATTTAACGATGAACAATTACGTTCTTATTTTCCAAAACAACGCGTTCTATCTGGTTTATTTAAATTAATAAATATAATATATGGAGTTCATATTCTTGAACGTAAAAATGTAAATTTATATCATCCAGATGTAAATCTATTTGATGTATTTAATGAAAAAGGACATATGGTAGGTAGTTTTTATACTGATCTTTATGCACGTAAAAATAAACGCAGTGGTGCTTGGATGGATAGTTGTATTAATAAAATGCTTAAAAAAGATGGTAATTTGCAAAATCCTGTAGCCTATATTGTATGTAATTTTAATTCTCCAAAGCAAAATAAACCAGCATTATTTACTCATAATGAAGTGATTATTTTATTTCATGAATTTGGTCATTGTTTGCATCATATTTTAACATCAATAGAAATTCCAGAGATCTCAGGTATTAATGGAGTACCATTGGATAGTATTGAATTTCCTAGCCAATTTATGGAAAACTGGTGTTGGGAACCAGATGTGCTTTTATTAATTTCTGAACACTATAAAACAGGGGAGCAATTACCTAATAATATTTTAAAGAGTATGTTAGATGCAAAAAATTATCAAATAAGTTTATTTATTTTACGTCAAATAGAATTTAGTTTATTTGATTTAAATATACATTATAAATTTCATCCTGAAAAAAATAATAATGTATTAGAAATATTAAAATCAATAAGGAGTAATGTTTCTATTTTTCCGTATTTAGACGACGATAGATTTCCACATTCATTCAATCATATTTTTGGTGGTTGTTATGCATCAGGATACTATAGTTATTTATGGGCTGGTGTTATGGCTGCAGATGCTTATGCTCGTTTTAAAGAAGATGGTATTTTTAATAAAGACACGGGTCAATCTTTTTTAAAAAATATATTAATGCTTGGTGGTTCAGAGGATTTTATAAACATGTTTAAAAAGTTCCGTGGTAGAGAACCAAATACTGATGCTTTTTTAAAACAATATGGAATCTAAAAATAGTTATCATTTAACGTGATTAAGGCATGTTTATATTTAAACATGCCTTAATTGTATTAGACTAATACTCTTAATATAATCCAATAAAGTAAACCAGACATCAAAATGCATGTTGGAATAGTTAATATCCAAGCCATAATAATATTTTTAATAGTACGCCAATGCAATCCTCGACCATCTGCTAACATAGCACCTGCTACTGAAGAAGATAATATATGTGTAGTAGAGACTGGCATTCCAGTATAACTTGCAATACCAATTGAAATAGCAGCTGTTATTTGTGCAGACATAGCTTGAGCATATGTCATTCCTTTTTTACCTATCTTATTTCCTATAGTAGCAGCTACACGACGCCAACCAATCATTGTACCAGTGCCAATAGCTAAAGCTACTGTTACTATAATCCAAATTGGTGCATATTCTATAGTACATAACAAATCTTTTTTTAATTTGTTAAGTAAATTCTTATCATTTATAGTTATATCTGATAATTTCACTACTTTATCAATAGTATCAGCCATGCACAATAGTGAATAACGAATTTTGATTTTTTTATTAACAGAGATCTTATTGTAGTTTTGTAAATTATTTAATAACATCTTTGTATTCTGTATTGTCTTAAATTCATTAATTGAATTACAATGCATTCTTTTAATGTCTACAGAAGATGTCTTAATTTGATTTGAAATATTATCGTTATTCAATTGATTTATCTTATCTAAATATTTTTTATGTTGTTTATAATATTTTTCTAGATTAGTAATAGCATCATGAGTACGTGTGATTTCATAATTAGAAGAATTGATATTTACTACAAATCCTGAAGGTACAACACTAATTAATATTAGCATAATTAAACCAATGCCCTTTTGACCATCATTAGAACCATGTGAATAACTCACACCCATAGCTGATAATATGAGGATAACTCTAGTCCAAAATGGAGGTTTTTTCTTACCATCTAATTGTTTACGATTAGATGGAGTCATATGAATACGTGCTTGTTTTTTATTTTTACTACAATAATGACGTAAAACAAAAATCAATCCACCTGAAATTACCAAACCGATTATTGGTGACATTATTAATGAACTAAAAACATTTATAATTTTAGAAATATTTAATACATTAAATAATGAAGTATCAGTTAGTATTGTATTAGTTAAAGCGATACCGATAATAGTACTAATTAAAGTATGAGAACTGGAGGTAGGTAATCCTAAATACCATGTGCTGAGATTCCAAATGATTGCTGTTAATAGCATAGAAAATATCATAACAAGCCCATGAGATGATCCAACATTGAGTAATAAATCTGTAGGAAGCAAATGAACTATAGTATATGCTACACTTAATCCTCCTAAAAGCACACCAAAAAAATTAAAAATGCCAGACATAATTACAGCAAGTTGAGCATGCATAGTGCGTGTGTATATCACTGTTACAACTGCATTGGCTGTATCATGAAAACCATTTATTGCTTCGTAAAACAATACAAATATTAGAGCTATGATCAATAGTAATCCAGTATTTATATCTATACCAGCAAATAGATGCAACATAATTTTTACGCCATTTTTTAGAAAACATGAATAGTATTATATTATTCGTAATAATGTTCTCCCATCTAGAAAAAGAAAATATTTAAATTAATTTAATGATGAGTTATAATTATTTTGAATATAGTGGATTAAATATAAAAACTAATTCATTAATACAAGTATTTAAGTTTTGCTCATAAATCGTAATGTTAATTTTATGACAAGTAATATTAAATGATTTTTAATTATTTTATTTATATACTTAAAATAATAAACTTAAAGTGTCTATCACTTAAATAAGTTGTAATATACCCAAAATTAAGTTTTATTATTTTTATTAATTATACATAATATTGTTTTATTTAATAGAATTCATCTCTCAGTTGTTTTACTTTATCAGTTTTTTCCCATGGAAAAATTTCACGACCAAAATGACCATAGGATGCTGTCTTTTTATAAATCGGTTGTAATAGATTTAACATTTGTATAATTCCATAAGGTCGTAATTTAAATAACTTACTTATAATTAAATTTAAATGTTTTATTGAAACTTTTTCAGTACCAAATGTATTTATCATAATAGAAGTAGGATCAGCAATTCCTATAGTATAGGATAATTGAATTTCACAGCGATCTGCAAGATCAGCAGCTACTATATTTTTAGCAATATAGCGTGCAGCATAAGCTGCTGATCGGTCAACTTTTGAAGGATCTTTACCTGAAAAAGCTCCACCACCATGTCTAGCCATACCACCATAAGTATCAACAATAATTTTACGACCAGTTAAACCACAATCACCCATAGGACCACCAATCACGAATCTTCCAGTTGGATTAATATAATATTTAGTATACTTATTTAACCATTTTTTCGGTAAAATAGGTTTAATAATATTTTCCATTACTGCTTCTTGTAAATGTAATTGACTGATATCTTCTTCATGTTGAGTTGATAATACAACAGTATCAATTCCAATAATTTTATTGTTTTCATATTGAAATGTAATTTGGCTTTTTGCGTCCGGAAGAAGCCACCGTATTGTACCATTTTTTCTTAATTCAGCTTGACGTTGAACTAAAAGATGTGCATAAGTTATTGGTGCTGGCATAAGAACATTAGTTTCATTTGTAGCGTAACCAAACATTAAACCTTGGTCGCCTGCACCTTGATCTGTTGGATTTATACGATTAATTCCTTTATTAATGTCTTGAGATTGTTTTCCAAGAGCATTTAAAATTGCACAAGAATTAGCATCAAAACCCATATCTGAATGAGTATATCCAATTTCACGAACTGTATTACGTATAATATCTTCTATATCAATACAAGCATTAGCAGAAATTTCTCCTCCAACTAAAACCATACCAGTTTTAACGTAAGTTTCACATGCTACATGAGCTTTATTATCTTGCTCAAGAATTGCATCAAGAACAGCATCAGAAATTTGATCAGCAATTTTATCAGGATGACCTTCTGATACAGACTCAGATGTAAATAGGGTTATAGCCATTATGTTTTTATATGCCTTATAAAATAGTTTTGTATTTAACAATATATTTTTCAGATAGAATTTAAATTTTAAAAATTATTAATTAAAATGCATTCCATAAAAAACACATTACTTTGAAACTAATTAATATTCTATTTAGTTCATTTTTATATTTATATTAAAATTCAAATAATTTTATTTTGATATTTTTAAAATTAAGAGAAATAAGCAAATATATTGATTTTTTAAACTTAAAAAATAAAAATTTATTAGTTTTCAAGATCAATAATATAAATATATCGGAATTTATTATATCATATATCAGTGGTTTACCATATTAATAAATCAATATATTTGTTTTTCAATATAATTATATATTGATTTAATTTTTATTCATTTAAATAAATTACAAAATAAATATTAACTGAAAAAACATAATAATATTTTTAATTGTTAATTTCTTTAAATATTATAATACTGTCAAAATCTATCAAATAAATATAAATTATTAAAATAAACATAACGTAGTAATTAATATATTAATTGTTTCTCAACTAAAATATTATAGATAGAAATAACATGTAATCAATTATAGCGATATCATTAGTTAGCAAAATAATCTTATCAATCATGATAATTAATGATTTTAGTTATAATATTGTTTTAAATTATTATTATTAATCTTAATAACAGTGATTAATCTTAATAACAGTGATTTATATCAATCTAAAAACAATACAACTACTTTATATAGTGTTAAAGATATATAAATAATATAATGTTAATCATTAATTTTAATTAGAATTTGGAGTATCAAATGCTAACTCATAAAGAACTCGCTAATGCTGTTAGAATACTCAGTATAGACGCAATACAAAAAGCTAACTCCGGCCATCCCGGAACTCCTATGGGCATGGCTGATATTGCTGAAGTACTGTGGAGAAAGTATTTAAAACATAATCCAGGTAATCCACTTTGGTTTGATCGTGATAGATTTATATTATCAAACGGCCATGGTTCAATGTTAATTTATAGTCTCTTACATCTTACTGGATATAAACTTCCAATAAGCGAGTTAAAAAATTTTCGACAGTTAAATTCTAAAACTCCAGGTCATCCTGAATATGGTCATACAGTAGGCATCGAAACAACAACAGGTCCTTTAGGTCAAGGACTTGCAAATGCAGTAGGTTTTGCTATTGCAGAAAGAACTTTAGCCGCACAATTTAACCGTTCTTACTTTGATATTGTAAACCATAATACTTATGTTTTTGTAGGTGATGGTTGTATGATGGAAGGTATTTCTCATGAAGTATGTTCTTTAGCAGGAACTCTAAAACTAGGTAAGTTAATAGTATTTTATGATAACAATGGTATTTCTATTGACGGTAATACTAAACATTGGTTTACAGATAATACCGCTAAACGTTTCGAATCCTATGATTGGCATGTAATAAACGAAATTGATGGACATAATCCGCAAGAAATAATAGAGGCAATAGAACAAGCAAAGACTATTAATGACAAACCTTCAATATTAATATGTAAAACTATTATTGGTTTTGGTTCTCCAAATAAAGGTGGTACAAATAACTGTCATGGTTCACCTTTAGGTGAAAATGAAGTTACATTAACTCGCAAATTTTTAAACTGGAAATACCCACCATTCATAATTCCTACAAAAATATATGATGCTTGGGATGCAAAACAAAAAGGTCAAGATCAAGAAAAACAGTGGAATGAAAAATTTATTGCTTATTCAAAAAAATATCCAAAATTAGCTACAGAATTTAGTCGTCGTTTAGATAGTGGTATTCCAAAAAACTGGAATATTATCACAAAGAATTTTATAAACAATTTACAAAGCAATCCTTTAGATATCGCTAGTAGAAAAGCTTCACAAAATACTATTGAAATATTTGGAAATATAGTTCCGGAATTAATTGGGGGTTCAGCAGACTTAACACCTAGCAACCTCACTATGTGGTCCGGATCTAATCCAATAAATAAAAATCAAGAAGGTAATTATATTCATTATGGTGTAAGAGAATTTGGAATGACTGCTATTGCTAATGGTATTGCATTACATGGTGGTTTTATACCTTATACTTCTACCTTTCTTATGTTTAGTGAATATACACGTAATGCTATACGTATGGCATCATTAATGAAAATTCGTCACATTATGATATATACACATGATTCCATAGGTTTGGGAGAAGATGGACCAACTCATCAGCCAGTTGAACAAATTTCTAATTTGCGTACCATACCTAATATAAATTTATGGCGTCCATGTGATCAAGTTGAATCTGCAATAGCATGGAAATATGCTATAGAGAGAAAACATGGTCCAAGTATTTTAATACTATCTCGTCAAAATTTAATTCAACAACAACGAAATATTGACCAACTAAAAGATATAGAACGTGGTGGTTACATATTAAAAAATTGCAATACACAAAAACTAGATTTAATCTTAATTGCTACTGGTTCGGAAGTACAATTAGCTGTAGCAGCTTATGATGCATTAATTAATATTGGTTTTAAAGCTCGTGTAGTATCTATGCCTTCTACTGATATTTTTGATAAACAAACAAAATGTTATCGTGAATCAGTTCTTCCAAAAAAAATAAAAACTAGAATTGCCATTGAAGCAGGAATTACTAATTTTTGGTTCAAGTATGTAGGCATAGAAGGTGAAGTTATAGGTATAGATACTTTTGGTATGTCCGGACCAACTGATAAATTATTTGAATTATTTGGTTTTACCGTTGATAAAATTGTATCAACAGCTAATAAGCTGATGCTTAAATAATATACTTGTTTGTTATATTTTTATAAAACACAATATAAAATTACAAGTTTAAATTAATTAATAATAATATAGTTTCTATTCAATTAATAATAAGCTCTAATAATTAGAAAAAATCAAACAGTTGATACACTCAATTTATTTAAATAATTTGATTAAACATCTATAAAAATAAAGTAATAAAATTATAATCTATATTGTAAATTGTTATTGGTATAAAGAAATATGATTTTTAAAATAGCAATCAATGGTTTTGGTCGTATTGGAAGAAATGTATTACGAGCTTTATATGAAACTGGTCGTGATCATCAAATTAAGATAGTAGCTATTAATGAACTAGCCAATTCTATTGGAATAGCTCATTTATTGAAGTATGATACTACTCATGGTATATTTCCTTTTGAAATTTATCAAGAAAAAGATACAATGTGGATTAATAAAGATTCTATACAAATATTTCATTATAATTCAATTAGTAAAATTCCTTGGTATAAATTGGATGTAGATATTGTATTAGACTGTACTGGAGTTTATGGTTCACGTGAAGATGGTGAATCTCATTTAAAATCAGGTGCTAAAAAGGTTTTATTCAGTCATCCTGGAAGCGATAATCTTGATGCAACTATAATATTTGGAATAAATGAAAATATCATTACATCAAAACATCGTATTATTTCTAATGCATCATGTACTACTAATTGTGTTGTTCCTATTATAAAATTATTAGATGATTCATTTGATATTAAATTTGGAACAATAACTACAATTCATTCATCTATGTACGATCAGCAAGTAATTGATACTTACCATGATGATTTACGTAGAGCGAGATGTTCTAGCCAATCTGTTATACCAATTAGCACCTTATTAGCAGAAGGTATTGCTAGAATTTTTCCTAAATTTAAGAATTGTTTTCAAGCAATATCTGTGCGTGTACCAACAATTAATGTTACAGCAATTGACTTGAATGTTGTAGTTAATAAATCAACTAATTTGATAGAAGTAAATAAAATACTAAGAAAAGCTGCAAAAAAAACACTCCGTGGTATCATTGAATATAATGATTTACCATTAGTTTCAGTAGATTTTAATCATAATGCACATAGCGTTATTGTAGATAGTACCCAAACTAGGGTTGTTGGCGGTTATCTAATTAAAAATTTTCTTTGGTGTGATAACGAATGGGGATTTTCGAATCGAATGATAGATACAGCATTACATATGGCTATTATTGGTTTTGATTAAATTAGATATTCTGAAGTTATTAAAAGTTAATTAATATCAGGACTTGTTATATTTATGATAAAAATAAATGAATTAGATCTTAATAATCAACGTGTTCTAATAAGAGTTGATTTTAATGTACCCATGAGTGCAGGAAAAATAATATCAGACATGCGTCTTAAAGCCTCATTACCTACCATTGAAATGGCTTTAAAAAAAAATGCAAAAGTTATAATTATGTCTCATTTTGGTCGTCCATCTGAAGGAAAATTTGATAATAAATTTTCTTTATTACCAATAGTTAAATATTTACAAAATAAATTATTGAATAAAAATGTTTTTTTGATACAAAATTATTTAGATGGCATTCAAGTAAATGTTGGTGAAGTAGCAGTTTTAGAAAATGTTAGATTTAATAAAGGAGAAGAAAAAAATAATGAACTTCTTGCTAAAAAATATGCTTCTTTATGTGATGTTTTCGTGATGGATGCATTTGGAGTTGCACATCGATCTCATGCTTCTACTTGCGGATTAGCTAAATTTGCTAAAGTTTCTTGTATTGGTCCATTATTCTACAATGAGATAAAAGTTTTAAATAAGGTAATGAAAGATCCGAAGCGTCCCTTAGTTGCAATTTTAGGTGGATCAAAGATTTCTACTAAACTTAATTTACTATACTCTATATCTAAAATTTCAGATGCTGTAATTGTAGGAGGAGGAATAGCAAATACTTTTTTAGCAATCAATAACCAAGTTGGTAAATCATTATATGAACCAAAATTTATTGATTCAGCTAAAATACTACTTAGTAAATATAACATTCAAATTCCAATTGATTTACGTGTAGGAACAGAATACTCTGAAAAAACTTTAGTAACTACAAAAAAAATTACAAATGTTTTATGTAATGAAATGATCATGGATTTTGGTGATGAAACAATAGCATCTTTAATTGCATTATTGAAAAAATCTAAAACCATTTTATGGAATGGTCCAATAGGAGTATTTGAACTTTCAAAATTCCGTAAAGGAACTGAAATGATTGCTAAAACTATTGCTAATAGTAGTGCGTTTTCTATAGCAGGTGGCGGTGATACTTTAGCTGCTATTGAATTATTTGGTATTAAGGATAGTATATCTTATATTTCAACTGGAGGTGGTGCTTTTCTTAAGTTTATTGAGGGTAAAACATTACCGATTATATCTATTTTGAAAAAACACAAAATAATTTCCTTATGAATGAATAACATTTCCATATTTCTTTATATAATTTTCCTATAACAAATATAATTCTGGAATATACATATGCCTAAGATTTTAGACTTTATTAATCCGGGTGTTGTCAATGGTGATGATGCAAAAAAAATTTTTAAAATAGCCAAAAAAAATAAATTTGCATTACCAGCTGTTAATTGTATCAATACTGATTCTATTAATGCTGTTTTAGAAGTAGCTTCTAGAGTTCAATCTCCTGTAATTATTCAGTTTTCTAATAAAGGTGCAGCATTTTTTTGCGGTAATGGATTAAAATCTAAAACATCACAAGACACAGCAATTTTTGGTTCTATTGCAGGTGCCCACTACGTACATTTTATAGCAGAAAAATATGGAATTCCTGTTATTTTACATACTGATCATTGTACAGAAAAATCACTACCTTGGATAGATGGCTTACTAGAAGCAGGCAAAAATTATTATCATAAAACTGGAAAACCGTTATTTTCTTCTCATATGATTGATTTATCAGACCAAACATTGAAAAAGAATATTGATATTTGTAGTCATTATTTAGTTAAAACATCACAAATTAATATGATTTTAGAAATTGAATTAGGTTGTACTGGTGGTGAAGAAGATGGTATTGATAATACTAATATTAGTTTATCTGAACTCTATACTAGTCCTGAAAATGTACGTTATGCATATGATAAATTAAGCATAATTAGCGATAAATTCACTATCGCAGCATCATTTGGCAATGTTCATGGCGTTTATAAAAAAGGGAATATCAAATTAATTCCAATGATATTACATGATTCTCAAAATTTGATTTCTAAATTATATAATTTACCTAAGAATATAATAGATTTTGTTTTTCACGGTGGTTCTGGATCTTCTAATCAAGAAATCAAAGAAGCTATTGATTATGGTGTAGTCAAGATGAATATAGATACAGATGCTCAATGGGCTACATGGAATGGAATTTTCCAATATTATAAAAATAATATAAATTATTTACAAAATCAACTAGGTAATCCACAAGGGGTCGATTTACCCAATAAAAAATACTATGATCCAAGATCCTGGCTTCGTTATGCTCAGTTATCTTTAGAATCTTGTTTGGAAAACTATTGTAAGATATTAAATTCCGTTAATAAATTATAAATAAATTCCAAAAACCTATTATTTTATTTAATATTATTAACATCGTTACTAAAACAGTAATGATTTTATATAGAAAGAATTTAAACATGATAAATTCATATTTGCTTAGTAAGATTAACGATATAAACAATTGGATTTCGAATAACCAAACAGTTATTTTCATACATATTGTTAATGTAATGTCAGCTATAATTATTATTATAATTGGTACATTAATTTCTCGTATATTATCTAATGCAATTAGACATATATTATTAATACGTCGAATTGATCTTACTATTGCAGATTTCCTTGCTGGATTAATAAAATATAGTATTGTTGCCTGTGTTGTTAGTGCTGCGTTAAGCCGTATTGGTATACAGGCTACATCAATAATAACTGTATTGGGTGCAGCTAGCTTAGCTATAGGGTTATCTTTACAGGGTTCTTTATCTAATTTAGCAGCTGGGGTTCTGTTAATAATATTTTATCCATTTCGTTCTGGGGAATTTGTTGATATAGCAGGTGTAACAGGTACTGTTATAAATATTCAAGTTTTTTCTACTACGTTAAAAAGTTCAGACGGTAAAATAATAATTTTACCTAATAGTAAGATTATTAGCAGTGTAATTACTAATTTTTCAAGAGAACATGCTAGATGTAACGAATTTATTATTAGTGTAGCATACGAATCAAATATAGATGAAGTAATTACATTATTAAGAGGAGTAATTGAATTAGATGAACGTGTGTTAAAAGATAAAGAAATTCAAATTGGACTACATGAAATAAATACGTCATATCTTAATTTTATAGTTAGATGTTGGTGTAAAACTCATGATTTACAAAATGTTTACTGGGATTTATTAAAAAATTTTAAGGTTGTACTCGATGCTAAAAAATTTAGTATTCCTTTTTCGAAACATATTAAATAATATGCTTTAATATTTTGCATGCAGTGTATATGAAAATTTCATCTAAATCTATCTAAATAAAAATTATCAACAGTGATTTTTAAGATATTTCTAGGATATTTGATTAAAATACTCAAAGTAATAAATGTGTATAAGAGCTAATACTGCTAGTTTTTATTTATGAATAATTTTTGTTATTTATTGGAAGTTTAAATGTATTATGAATCAGAATAAATTAAAAGAAGCTGTTGGTTGGGCAGCTATTGATTTTATAAAACCTAATATTATTGTCGGTATAGGCACTGGATCAACTGTTGATTATTTCATAGAAGCACTTAGTTCTATCAAACATAGAATCAAAGGTGTTGTTTCTAGTTCAGCAAAATCAACACACAAACTAAAAAAATTTGGAATGAATATTATAGATCTAAATGATATCAATAGTTTACCATTTTATATTGATAGCGCAGATGAAATTGATTCTGCTAGATGTATGATTAAAGGTGGAGGTGCAGCTTTGACACAGGAAAAAATTATAGCATCAGCCGCTGATAAATTTATATGCATTATAGATAGTTCTAAAAAAGTAAGTACATTAGGAAAATTTCCTTTGCCTATTGAAGTAATTCCTATGGCTCGTAATTTTGTGATACGTGAATTAGAAAAAATTGGGGGAAATCCAAGATATCGTCATAAAATTGTGACCGAAAATGGAAATATTATTTTAGATGTACACAATTTAATAATTTCAGATCCTGTTTCATTAGAAAGAAGCATTAATTGTATACCAGGTGTAGTTACTGTTGGAATTTTTGCATCTCGTAAAGCAGATATAGTATTGATTAGTAATGATAATGGTGTTGAAACTATTATAACATAGTATATTTGTTATGCTTAATATAATCTATTATAAAATTATAATTTTTATAAACGGTATAGAAACATATGGAAAAAAATAACATTAAATTTTTATTGTTAGAAGATATACATAAAAGTGCAATAAATAATTTAAATGCTGCAGGATATTCCAATATTGAATTTTATAGTGATGCATTGCATTGTAATAAGCAATTAAAAATATCTTTAAGAAACGCACATTTTATTGGTATTCGTTCTAAATCTCAAATTACAAAAGATATTTTTTCTATAGCAAAACAATTGTTAGCTATTGGTTGTTTTTGCATAGGCACTAATCAAGTTGATTTACATAATGCAACAATTAGAGGTATTCCTGTTTTTAATGCACCGTTTTCTAATACTAGATCTGTAGCAGAACTAGTAATTGGTGAAATGTTAGTTATGTTACGTGGAGTGCCTAAAGCTAATGTAGAAATGCATTGTAAAATATGGAATAAAATCACAAAGAATTGCTTTGAAGCACGTGGTAAAAATATTGGTATAATAGGTTATGGCCATATTGGTATGCAATTAGGTATATTAGCTGAAAGTTTAGGTATGCATGTTTTTTTTTATGATATAGATAAAAAACTATCTTTAGGTAATGCAATACAAATTGATAACATGTATGAATTACTTAAAATTAGTGATGTAGTAAGTTTGCATGTACCTGAAAACGAATCAACTAATAACATGATTGGTACAAAAGAACTTTTGCATATGAAACCAAAATCTATATTAATTAATACAGCCCGCGGCAATGTAGTTAATCTTTCAGCATTGTATGATGTATTAAAACACGAAAAAATAGGTGGTGCTGCTATTGATGTATTTCCTAATGAACATAGTGTTAATAATACTTCTTTTATATCATCGTTAAATCAATTTGATAATGTACTTCTTACTCCTCATATTGGAGGTTCAACAGTAGAAGCACAAGAGAATATTGGTGTAGAAGTTAGTAGTAAATTAATTAAATATTGCGATAATGGTTCTACAATATCAGCAGTCAATATTCCAGAAGTATCTCTACCTATACATAAACATAATAGTAGTCGTTTTATTCATATACATGAAAATCGACCAGGTATTATGACAGCTATAAATCAAATTTTCGCAGATGATGATATTAATATATCATCACAATATTTACAAACTTCAGCATATATAGGTTATGTAGTAATAGATGTAAATTTAAATAAAGAGGTATTAGATAGAGTGTTAAAATCATTACAATCTATTCCAGGAACTATCAGAACTCGTCTGTTACATTAATCATGTTATATTTTTTACCATTCCCATATTTTTGATGGAGTAATTACTACAGGTAGTGGTATATCCCAATGTAAAATTGGTAATGAATTTACTAATTGAAAATCATGTGCTAATCCAATAGGTAAAAAGGAATTATTTTTCCAATTTTTTAATATGCGATCATAAAAACCACCACCTAAACCTAAACGTTGTCCATTAAGATCAAATGCTACTAATGGTACCAACATTACGTCTATTTGATTAAGTTCTATTGGTTTATACTGAGCTAATTTAGGTTCTAAAATATTAAATTTATTTAAAATCAAATTAGTTTTTGAATTATATTTTATAAAAAAAAGACCTCCTGATATCATAGGATTTATTACTGGTAAAAAAACATTGTTTTTTTGTTGCCAAAAATGTTTAATTGCAGAACTGGTATCTATTTCACCATCTATTGATAAAAAAGAAGCAATATTTTTTGATTTTATCAATGAACAATAATCAATCAAACGTTCGGTTAATTGATTTGCTAATTTTTTTTTTGTTGTTCTGAAATTGAACGTCTCAAATATCGCATTTTATTTCTAATGCTATTTCGTTCTGATAATTTTTTTATAAGCATATTAATATTCATAACGACATAAAATTAAAACTGCTATTATAACATGTAATTAATATAGAAATCTATAATAACAAAAATATTTTTACTTATAAGTTTGATTTATTCAATATAAAAAATATTTTTACTTATAAGTTTGATTTATTCAATATAATTGATTTTACATAAAAAGTTTATGTGTTTATTGATTAATATACCATTCATATATAATGATTTCGAATTATATAATTTTTAAAATAAAATTTATCAATAGAGAATTTCCTATGATTTCAACCACTGTATTACAGTATCGTCGAAAAACGCTTTTATCAAAAATGACATCGTGTAGTGCTATATTAATATTTGCAAGTCCAGAAAACATAATGAAGCAAAATGAATATCATTTTTGCCAAAATAAAGATTTTTGGTACTTTACTTGTTTTGATGAACCAAATGCTTTACTGGTTCTTATTAAACAAGATGAATTCAATAATCAACAAATACTATTTAATAAACCCAAAGATTGTAATACTGAAATTTGGGTTGGTCCTTGCTTAGGACAAAATCTTGCTAAAATTAGAATAGGTGTTGATTATGCTTTATCTTGGGATAATATAGATAAAGATCTTTCTAAATTATTAAATAATATAAAAATATTATATCATGCATGGAATGAATATATTGAGGCTGACAAATTGGTTTTTAATACGTTAAGATGTCTTCGTAATGGTGTAGATTCAACACCACCCAATACGATTATTGATTGGCGTCCTTTGGTACACGAAATGCGTTTATTTAAAGAACCAGAAGAAATTAAATTATTACGTACGTCTTGTAAAATAACTTCATTAGCACATACTAGAGCTATGAAATCTTGCTATCCAGGTATGTTTGAATATCAATTAGAAGGAGAAATTCATCATGAATTTAACTACCATGGTGCTAGACAACTAGCTTACAATACTATTATTGGTTCAGGGTATAACGCATGTATTTTGCATTATACAAAAAATAAAGATAAAATGCGTGATGGCGATTTAGTATTAGTTGATGCTGGATGTAGCTTTAAAGGATATGCTAGTGATATTACTCGTACTTTTCCAATCAATGGAAAATTTAGTAAACAACAGCGGGAAATATATAATATTGTATTAACTTCATTGAAGTGTGCGTTGTTAATGTTAAAACCAGAAATTAATATAAATGAAGTAAATCATCATGTAATAAATATTATGGTTAAACACTTAGTTCAATTAAGATTGTTAAAAGGTATTCCAAATAAATTGATTTCTGAAGGTGCATATCTTCAATTTTTTATGCATAATTTAGGTCACTGGCTAGGACTTGATGTGCATGATGTTGGATCATATGGCACTTCAATCAATAATAGAATATTAAAACCAAATATGGTACTAACAGTGGAACCGGGGTTATATATTTCAAAAGATGCAGATGTACCTATCGAATATCGTGGTATAGGTGTTCGTATAGAAGACAATATTATTATTACTAAGAATGGTAATGAATGTTTTACTGATAGTGTAGTAAAAGAAATAGACCAAATAGAATTCTTAATGGCATCTAGAAAGAATCTAAAAAATGTATTATAAATGCTACTTAAATCTTAATTTCAAATAAAGATTGTAAGTATAATTACAATTGATAAGAAGTTTTTTGTATGTTTAGAAACCCATCATTATCATCTAAAACACGTATAACGTTATTATAACAAATATCTTTATTTATTACTGCTTGTACTGAAACTAAATTGTTATCTAATTTTACTGCAGCTAAAACTATTCCAGTACGCCTCCAACTTTGATTAATTTTTATCTCCAATGGATCATTTACTAAAGGTAGTTTTTTAGTTCTTCCTGTTAACCAGTAAAGATTATATTTATGTTTATTAAGATATTTAGCACGAGCTATAATTTCTTGTCCTATATAACAACCTTTTGTAAAACTAATAGCATTTAATATATGCAAATTAGTATCCTGCGGTATGAATTTACCACTATTTTTTAAATCTATTATTGGAATACCTGCTTCAATATCTAATGATAACCATTGTTGACTATTATTAAATTGTACCTTGTTTATTAATGTCTTTTTTAGAAAATTACATATATAATTAGTAGTAACGATTAAAAAACGTTCAATAGGATCCTTAAACCATAAAATGGCAGTTTCATCGTTTTGTACTAGTGATACTTGATTATTAGGAATTATCTTAAATATATCTCCTAATAATTCTTTTGCTTTTAATCCCGCTAAACCTAGCAACACAAATTCATGATCACTTAAAAAGTTTATTTCTGAAAAAACCGAATATTTTTTAATTTCTATCAATTGAATTTCAAGTATTTCTTTCCGTATAATATACGCAAGATATTCTCCATAATAAAAAATTCGTAAATTACTCCACATTTTACCAGAGGCATTACAATGTGCTGCCAGATAGTGTGTGTCTTTTTTAATTTTTGTAATATCTAAAGTTAATTGGCTTTGTAAATATTTAGTTGTATCAGCACCAGAAACTAAAACTAAAGCCCAATCATCAAGATACATAATAGTCAATGGTAAGCGATAAGAATTTATAGATTGTTTAACAAATAATGTTGAATTTAGCATTAAATATTTCTCAATTGTTACTATGTAAATAGTATTTTGTAGTATTATTCAATATAAATATATCATTAATAATAAATGTTAAAAAACATTTTATGTAAACACTATATAAAGCTTTATTAAAATATAAATAATATATTCAATATAATAATTTTTGATCTTAAATTCATAAGTATTGATATCTATAAACAATATACTAATATTTGTACCACGATTAATCATTGTAATAGAAATATATCAATATTTAATTATTAATGTGTTACTATATGGTTAGTTAATTACTGTAGCAATTATATTATTCTGTATAAAACGTTTCATATCAGTAATAATCATATTTTATATCTAATATATTATATATCTTAACATTTGTATAATTTTAAGATCATATAAAAATTAATAATAGCGATTAATCAGTGTTAAATTATAAAATTGAATTAGTTAGACGTCACGCAACTGTTAAAGATTATTTTCCAGCAGATTTACCTCCATTACTAAAACGTATTTATTTAAATCGTGGTTTATGTTATCCAAAAGATTTAGAACGTAGTACAAAACATTTATTTTCATTTAAATTATTATATGATATTGATAAAGCAGTAGTATTATTACATGAAATGTTAAGTAAAAACCGTAAGATTATAGTAGTAGGAGATTTTGATACTGATGGAGCGACTAGTACTGCATTAACAGTATTAGCTTTAAGAAGTATGGGTGGTCAAAATGTGCAATATTTAATACCAAATCGATTTGTAGATGGTTACGGTTTAACAAGAAAAATGGTAACATATTTACACATGATAGGTGCTGATATGATACTTACTGTAGACAATGGTATTTCTTCTCATGAAGGAATCAAATGTGCTAAAAAATATGGAATTCCAGTAATCGTAACTGATCATCATCTTCCTAGTCACAATTTACCAGATGCTACAGCTATTATTAATCCAAATATTTCAAATTGTTCGTTACCTTTATGTTCATTAGCAGGAGTAGGTGTTGCTTTTTATTTAATGACCGCTTTAAGGACCTATTTACGTGAAAAAGGATGGTTTAATAGTAAATGGGTTGAACCAAATCTAGCTAATTTATTAGACCTTGTTGCTCTTGGTACTATTGTTGACGTAGTGCCACTTGATATAAATAATAGAATTTTAGTATGGCAAGGGTTAAACCGTATACGTGCAGGAATATGTCGACCAGGTATTATTGCATTATTAGAAATCGCGAAACGTGATTTGCACGATTTATCAACAGATGATCTTAGCTATATATTAGGACCACGTCTTAATGCTGCAGGAAGATTACATGATATGTCAATAGGAGTGGCATTATTACTGACAGATGATTTAGCTAAAGCACGTGCTTTAGCAAACGAATTAAATACACTAAACCAAGCTCGTAAAAAAATTGAAATAGTCATGCAAAATGATGCATTGAAATTATGTTCTGTATTACAGAAACAAGAAAGTAGTTTACCTTTAGGTTTAACTGTTTATCATCCTGAATGGCATCAAGGAATTGTAGGAATTATAGCTTCGCGTTTGAAAGAACGGTTTCATCGTCCAGTAATTGCTTTTGCACCGACAGGTATAGGAGATGGGATATTAAAGGGTTCTGGACGTTCGATTGAAAATTTACATTTGAGAGACATACTTGAACATTTGAATACTATTAAGCCAAAATTAATGATAAAATTTGGTGGTCATGCTATGGCAGCTGGTTTGTCTATTAAAGAATCACATTATAAAGAGTTCAGTAAAAACTTTTCTGACTTAGTTAATGATTTAGTTCAAGATAAGATGATTTCAACCATTATATGGTCCGATGGACCTTTACAACCATCTGATTTTTCTATTCAAACCGCTGATTTATTACGTAAAGCAGGACCTTGGGGTCCATCCTTTCCAGAACCTACTTTTGACGGTAAATTTGAATTAATCAGACAACGCTTGATAAATAAGAGACATTTACATGTTTTATTACGAGTTTTAGATAATGGTCCGTTAATTGATGGATTGCTATTTAACGTTGATACAAATATCTGGCCAAATACTGATGTTAATCAAGTTGAATTAGTATATAAGCTTGATATAAAAAAATATCGTGGTAAACGTTTTGTTCAATTAATCATTGAGTATTTATGTCCTTTAAAGTAAGTTTAGAATTTGCATTCTTTAAAAGAATTTAGCACGAATTTTTATTTATTTTTAATAATTATTATTTTAATGTTTTTTATACTTTTACATACATATGATAATTAATAATAAATATATAATATAGGCAATTAATATTGACATTGAATTTCATAAAATATGTGGTTTTCTAATTGAAACTTTACATAAAGAGATTAAGTTATGATTGAATTACATTTAATTAAAAATCTTATTAGCAGTCTTACTGAACGTAATAATAATCTTAGGAGGTGTTTTTGACTATACAAATAAAAAAGAAAAGCTCGAAGAAATAAATATTGAATTAGAACAATCAAATATATGGAATAACTATAAACGTGCACGATCTTTAAATAAACAGAAATCTTCTTTAGAAACTATTATTAATAATCTTGATCAAATTTTGCTAAGATTAAATGATATTAAAGACCTGTTTAATTTAGTGAAAAGCATTGAAGATAAGAATACAATTAAAGATATCATGATAGAGTTAGAAGAATTAGAACATGATATAGATAAGCTAGAATTTAGTAAAATGTTTTCTGGTGATAATGATCAATGTGATTGTTACATTGATTTTCAATCTGGTTCTGGAGGCGTTGAAGCACAAGACTGGACTAGTATGTTAATACGTATGTATTTGCGATGGTTAGACAACAAAGGTTTTAAAACTAAAATAATAGAAGAATCTTTAGGAGATATTATTGGTACTATAAAATCTGCAACTATTCATGTATCTGGAAGATATGCTTTTGGATGGTTACGTACAGAAAGTGGCATTCATAGATTAGTACGTAAAAGTCCTTTTGATTCTGGTCATAGAAGACATACTTCATTTAGTTCAGTATTTATTTATCCTGAACTCGATGATTATATTAATATCGACATTAATTTATCAGATTTGCGTATAGATGTTTACAGATCTTCTGGTGCTGGTGGTCAACATGTTAATCGTACAGAATCAGCAGTTCGTATTACACATATTCCTTCTGGTACAGTAACTCAATGCCAGAATAGTCGTTCACAACATAAAAATAAAGAACAAGCCATTAGACAAATGAAAGCTAAATTATATGAGATTGAAGAGAAAAAGAAAAATGCTGAAAAGAGTTTTTTAGAAAACAATAAATCCTGTATAAGTTGGGGTAGCCAAATTCGTTCTTATATATTAGATGATTCTCGTATTAGAGATTTAAGAACCGGTTTAGAAATACGTAATGTACAAGATGTATTAAATGGTAATTTAGATCCATTCATAAAAAACAGTTTAAAATTAGGCTTATAGGAAAAAATATGATTGAAAAAAAACAACATATTTCTGAATTTGATACTCACTTTAAATTAACTAATGAATTAAGACTGCGAAGAGAAAAATTAAATACATTACGTACACATGGTATAGCTTTTCCTAATAATTTTCGACGTGATATTACATCTGATCAATTACATAGTAAATATGACAATAGTACTAATAAAGAAATAGAACAGCTAAACATTCAAGTTAATATAGCTGGTCGTATCATGACACGTCGTATACTAGGCAAAGCTTCTTTTATTACTTTACAAGATTGTGGTGGTCGTATTCAGCTGTACATAACTTGTCAAGATATATCAGATGATGTTTACTATAATTATTTTAAAAATTGGGATCTTGGTGATATTATTGGTGCTTATGGTAAATTATTTAAAACAAAAACTGGAGAATTATCTATACATTGCTTTAAAATTTATTTATTAACAAAATCATTACGTCCGCTACCAGATAAATTTCATGGAATTCATAATCAAGAATTACGTTATCGACAACGTTATTTAGATCTCATTGTAAACGAGAGGTCTTTTAATATCTTTAAAATAAGAGCTCAAATTATAAATAATATTCGTAATTTTATGATGAAATCCAACTTCATAGAAGTAGAAACTCCTATGATGCATATAATTCCGGGGGGTGCAGTAGCGCGTCCATTCATTACTCATCATAATAAATTAAATATTAACATGTATTTACGTATTGCACCGGAGTTATATTTAAAACGTTTAGTTGTAGGAGGATTTGAAAAAGTATTTGAGATAAATAGAAATTTTCGTAATGAAGGGATATCACCGAAACATAATCCGGAATTTACTATGATGGAACTTTATGTAGCTTATGCAGATTATAAAGATTTAATTAAATTAACTGAAGATTTATTTCTTTTTATAGCTAATAATATTTTTGGAACTACTAAATTTTCTTATGGTAAATTAAAACTTGATTTTGGTAGTCCATTTACAATATTAACAATGCGTGATGCAATAATAAAATATTGTTCAAAAATAAATATAAATAATTTGCAAAATCGTATTGAACTAATAAAGGTTGCTCAATCTATTGATATAATAGTTGAAAACAATTGGGGTATGGGTCGTATAATCAACGAAATCTTCGAAAAGCATGTTGTATCTCATTTAATGCAACCTACATTTATCACTGAATATCCATCAGAAGTATCTCCTCTTGCACGTCGCAACGATATTAATCCCGAAATAGCAGATAGATTTGAATTGTTTATTGGAGGTTATGAAATTTGTAATGGCTTTTCAGAACTTAATGATTCAGAAGATCAATCAGAAAGATTTATACAACAGTTCGACAATAAAAATTATAATAATTCTGAATCAATATTTTATGATGAAGATTATATTACAGCTTTAGAATATGGTTTACCTCCTACAGCTGGTTTAGGTATGGGTATTGATAGAATCACAATGTTATTTACTAACAGTCATAACATTCGTGATGTTATATTGTTTCCTACACTTAAACCAAAAAAATAATTACGGAATTAAAATATTTCACGTAATACTGTTTAAATAATCATTAATTTAATTGATTGCACAGTTTAATATAAGAAATTAATTTTTAAATTAATTGGCATATATTATCAATGATATATAATTTTTCAATATTTTGTATAATTGCTAATATCTTAGCTTCTTAGGCGTATAAGATTTTATCTTCTAATTATGTTAATTGCTATAGGAAATTAATTATGCCTCATTCTTTAAATGATATAAATAATGCACTTAATTATAATAATTTATTATATTTAGCAAAATATTATAATAGTCCATTTTGGGCTTATGATGCTCAAATTATACGATCTCGTATTTCTCAACTACGTAAATTTGATATAATACGTTTTGCACAAAAGGCTAATTCTAATATCCATATTTTACGTCTTATGCGTTCAGAAGGTGTGAAAGTTGATTCAGTTTCATTAGGAGAAATAGAACGTGCCTTAGCAGCAGGTTACAAGAGTTGTTGCGATGAAATTGTATTTACATCTGACATATTAGATGAAATTACATTAAAACGTGTTGTTGAACTGAAATTACAAGTGAATGTTGGATCTATTGATATGTTACAACAATTAGGTTCTATATCTCCGGGACATGAAGTTTGGTTACGTGTAAATCCAGGTTTTGGATATGGATTTAGTAATAAAACAAATACTGGAGGAGAAAATAGCAAACATGGAATCTGGTATAAACATTTGTTTTCAGCACTATCAGTAATTCAAAAATATAAATTAAGTCTAGTAGGATTACACATACACATAGGTTCTGGAGTAGATTATAATCATTTAAAGTTAGTATGTAATTCAATGATTCGTATAATCATAGAATTAGGTCAAAATATAACAAAGATCTCTGCAGGTGGAGGATTATCAATCCCTTATCATTATGGAGAAAAAAAAGTTGATACCAATTGCTATTTTGATTTATGGAATAAAGCTAGAAAGTGTATTTCTAATTATTTAGGTCATTCAATTACACTAGAAATAGAACCAGGTCGGTTTTTAGTTGCTGAATCTGGTGTTTTGGTATCTCAGATACGTGCGATAAAAAATATGGGAAACAAACATTTTATTTTAGTTAATGTTGGTTTTAATGACTTAATGCGTCCCTCAATGTATGGTTGTTATCATCATATTTCTTTAATGACTAAAGACAATCGTAACATAGATAAACACAATACCACTAACAGTGTGGTAGCAGGACCTTTATGTGAATCTGGTGATATATTTACTCAAACAGAAGGATCTATATTGCAAACCCGTGATATTCCTTTAGCACAAGTAGGAGATTATTTAATCTTTCATGATTCTGGTGCATATGGTGCATCAATGTCATCTAATTATAATAGTCGTCCATTAATTCCAGAAGTATTATTTGAAAATGGCCAATATAGAGAAATTCGTCGTGCTCAGACAATTAAAGATTTATTGTCTTTAGAATTAATATAAGATTTCTTTATTATACATAATCTACAAAGATTTATATGATTTAGACTATATGATTATTTGATAATATAATTTTAGTAAAAGATTTTCTTAAATAAAAACTTCTTGGTATAGTCATAATATTTTCACCTTTATCACCTATTCCTTTAGTTAAAATGTTTTTATTAAGAGCTTTAGGTTGAAGTTTTAATAGCATACCATGAAAATTATTAATATAATTAACCTGACCAAAAATAATCATATTAATAATTTCTTCCCAATCCTTACGCAACATAATATCTTCTCTAAGACTTGGACGCCATAATAAAGATATGCCTATTCTGCGATTTTTGAGAGGAATATTAGTATTGCTTTCTATAGGAACCCATAAAATACTTGATAGCTTATTACGAACATTGCTAGTTTTCCAGGAAATTCCAACATTATTAATCAAAGAAGCTGTACAAATAAAAGTAGATTCTTTTGGATTACCTGATGAATCTATAGGTATAGTTTTTAATTCTATTCCAAGATGAACAAAATCTTGTTCAGCTTTATTTTGTGAATTAGCTCCTAAATATAATTCTATTAATTTACCAATCCAACCTTTATTCTTTTTTAAATTTTCTGGAACTACCAATCCAGCAAGAGATGCTAAATTTCCTATTGTAAATCCAGCTAATGCTTGAGATCGTGCTAGTAAGGTAATTTTATTTTTCGGAGGATTAAATAAGTAATTCATTAATATATTTTAAATATTTATTAATTGTAGTTTATCTATATAATGGTTAATTATAATATTTTTAGATATTTTTACCATTATATTCTAACATGGATTATTATAATAATTTATGTTAATGATATGATTTGTGAAATAAAGTTGCGTAACTTCACAAATAAGAAAATAGAGAAATAAATTTATTTATATTAATAATTGAGCTAATCTAGTGATTGATGATTACGGTTACCGATTAAATGTTGGGTTTATTATTTGTAATATGCAAAAAAAGTTGTTATGGGCGAAACGTTCTAAGCAAAAATTTTGGCAGTTTCCACAAGGAGGTGTGAATTATGGTGAAACAATAAAAAAAGCGATGTATCGTGAATTATTTGAAGAAATAGGCTTATATCGACAAGATGTGCGGATATTAGCACATAATGATAATTGGTTGAGTTACAAGTTACCTAAAAAACTAATTAGATATGATGTTGAACCATTGTGTATAGGTCAAAAACAACAATGGTTTCTATTACAACTGCTAACTGATGAAAGTAACATCGATATAAATTGTAGTAAACTTCCTGAATTTGATGATTGGAAATGGGTGAATTTTTGGTATCCTTTAAGTCATATTGTATCATTTAAGCGTGAAGTATATCGTATAGTAATGAACAATTTTTTTCATATAATGGAATTAGTTAAATAAAAATAAATAATTAATAATACAAAAAGAAATATCATATGTTTATACCATTTATTATAACATAATAATATATTATTTAATATTTTTTGATAATATTACTGGTTATTTCAATCTTTCAAAAACAAAGAAACTTAATAATAATGATAACAAAATATATAATTTTTCCTAAAATTAATCCTGTTATTTTTTCTTTTGGACCAATATCTTTTCGTTGGTATGGTTTCATGTATTTAATAGGATTAATTTTTGCCGTATGGTTAGCTAAGCATCGTATTAATAGTTATCAAAGTAACTTAAAAATCACAGAAAAAGAAATAGAGAATTTTTTATATTACTGTTTTTTAGCTGCAATTGTAGGAGGGAGAATAGGTTATATGTTGTTTTATAATTTGCACTTATTTATAAAACAACCATTATATTTACTTAAAATTTGGAATGGTGGTATGTCTTTTCATGGAGGATTAATAGGAGTTATTATAACAATAATTTATTTTTCATATAAAAACAAAATAAATTTTTTTGCAATATCAGATTTTATAGCTCCATTAGTTCCATTTGGATTGGGAGCTGGTCGTTTAGGTAATTTTATAAATGGTGAACTATGGGGTAGAGTAACCTTAAATTTTCCCTTGGCGGTATTATTTCCGAATTCATATAATGAAGATTTAATAGTTTCTTTATCTAATCCAAAATACCAATTATTATTAAATAAATATGGTGCTTTACCACGCCATCCTTCTCAATTATATGAATTTGTTCTTGAAGGTGTATTATTGTTTTTTATATTAAATTTATTTATTTATAAGTCCAGACCTATGGGAAGCACATCAGGTCTTTTTTTGTTTTGTTATGGTATATTTAGAATATTAGCAGAATTTTTTCGTCAACCAGATGTTCAATTGGGATTGTTTTATGATACCATCAGTATGGGTCAACTTTTATCTTTACCAATGGTTATAATAGGCTTAATTATTATTATTTGGGCTAATATTAGTATGAAAAATAAAAATTAAATCCATGCAACAATATCTGAATTTAATAAAATATGTATTAAATAAAGGAATAATAAAATCTGACCGAACTGGTACTGGCACAGTTTCTGTTTTTGGTTATCAAATGCGTATTGATTTGAATAGTGGATTTCCTTTAATAACAACTAAAAGATGTCATTTTCATTCAATAGTCCACGAATTACTTTGGTTTCTTACAGGCGATACTAATGTTACATACTTAAAAAAAAATAAAATTTCTATTTGGAATGAATGGGCTAATGAACAAGGTGATTTAGGACCAATTTATGGAAAACAATGGCGCAGTTGGGAGACCAAAACAGGAAAAATAGATCAAATAAAACAAGTTATTCACCAACTAAAATCAACTCCTGATTCACGTCGTATTATAGTTTCATCTTGGAATGTGAGTGATTTAAAGTATATGGCATTACCACCTTGTCATATTTTATTTCAATTTTATGTGGCAAATGATAGATTATCATGCCATTTATATCAACGTTCATGTGATGTTTTTCTTGGTTTACCTTTTAATCTTGCAAGTTATGCTCTATTGGTTCACATGGTAGCACAGCAATGTAATTTAACTTTGGGAGAGCTAATTTGGAGCGGTGGTGATATTCATCTATATAAAAATCATTTAAATCAAGCTAATTTGCAGTTAACTAGGACACCACGTTTATTACCTCATTTAGTTATTAAACGGAAGCCAAATTTAATATTTGACTATCAAGCTAATGATTTTGAAATAAAAAACTATTATCCCTATCCGGCGATAAAAGCACCTATCGCTGTTTAATGGATAAATGATATCTAAAAAGTTAAATATTTAATTTTGAAGTATTTATTTTAAGTTTTATTAAAAACAATATTAATTTAATTTAGTAAAAATTAGGAATTTCATGTTTTATATATATCATTCTAATCAATCTAGTGTGCTTAGAACTTTACTAAATTCAGTTATTGAACATCAGTATAATGATATACTTCAATCAGATTTAATACTTGTTCAAAATTTAGATACAGCAAAATGGATAAAAATAGGAATAGCATCACATTTTGATGTTGCTATAAACATTAAATTTGCTAGATTAACTTTTTTTATATGGAATATCATTAGTAAGATAGTACCGAATACTACAGTTAAACATTTTTTTGACAAAACAGATCTTGTCTGGGAAATAATATCACGTATACCAGTAATTTTAAAGAATAATAGATTTGATTTTATCTTAAATTATCTCGATAATTGTCATAATGAAAGTAATTTATTTAAATTTAGCTTAAGTGTTGCTAACATATTTGAAAAATATTTAACATATAGACCAGATTGGTTACATATTTGGGAATGTGGTGGACTAGTAAGCGCTCTTGGAGAAGAACAATTATGGCAATCAATTATTTGGAAAGATTTAATTTCCTATAATGTAGCCAAATCACATCAATATCAGTCTAATGATATTTATTCTTCTTTTATTAACAAATTACAGAATAATTCAAATCTATCATTTTTGCCTTCTCGTTTATTTATATACGGGATCAATACTATTCCTCCCTATCATTTAAAAGTTTTAAATACTATTAGCCATTATATTGATATCCATTGGTTTATCAATAACCCTTGTAGAAATTATTGGGGAGATATTTATAATCATAGTATATTTTTTAAAAGATCAAAAAATAATCAAAAATATGTTAATAATTATATTAATGATGAATATATTTCAGAATTTTTTAAAGAAACTTATGAACTACATACTAACAACCAGCTTTTATTATCATGGGGTAAATTAGGTTGTGATAATCTTTATTTTATGAATCAATTAGAATTAGTTAACCATATTGATGCATTTGTTAATATTAAGGAAGATAATTTATTACATTGCATACAAAATGATATCCTTAATTTCAAAAATAGTGCTGTTATCGGATTATATCGTAAGGAATTGCAATATAATGATCAAAAGCGTTGTATTGCTGTAAACGACCAATCTATTTCAATTAATGTTTGTTATAGTATTCAACGTGAAGTGGAAGCACTACAAGATTATTTACTAAAATTAATAAATTGTAATATGGATATTAACTTAAGTGATATTATAGTTATGGTAGCTGATATTAATGTTTATATGCCATATATTAAAGCAACATTTTCTAGAACACATAATGATCGGTATTTGCCTTTTATGATTTCAGATCGTTGTGTTAGTATAGAGAACTCAATTATTATTGTTTTTTTTAAACTACTTTCATTATCTGAATCAAATAGTAGTTGTTTTTTTGAAAAATTATTAGCTATCTTAGATGTAAAGTCTATAGCAGACCATTTTTCAATCGATGAAAAACAATTATTTTTATTACATATTATAATTGATAATACTAATACTTATAAAAAATTAAATGAATTAAAAAAAATATTAACAAATAAAGATAACTCTAATAAAAGTATAATATTACGCAATGTTAAAAATATATTGTTACATCATTTATATAAAGATAAAAAGGATTATTTAAAACATTTTTCATCTGATTTAGATTTAGAAGTATTATTAAATATGTTACTTGTAAATTTGATTAATCTTATGTTGCAAATTCATCGTTGGACTATAATACTGATAAAACCTTACTCATTAAAAGATTGGTATCTCTTATTTAGACAATTAGTTAACGATTTTTTTATTGTAGATAATGAGTCTGGATCTATTTTATTATTTTTAGAAAAAAATTGGAACATTGTAACACAATCTGGAATAAAATTTAATATTAAAAAGTTTTCAATTAAGTTGTTACGTAATATGTTTTTAAATTATATCGATAAAAAACGTATTAGCAATTTTTTTCTTTCTGGCAAAATTAATTTTTGTAATTTAACATCGATGCGTTCTTTTCCTTTTAAGGTAATATGTATATTGGGTATAAATAAAGATATATACCCTAGAAAACCAAATTTAACTCAATTAAATTTAATGTATAAGCAACCTCGAAAAGGAGACTGTAATATTGCTGATGAAGATCGGTATTTATTTCTTGAAACTATAATTGCAGCTAAAAATAAACTTTACATAAGTTATGTTGGCAAATCTATGCAAGATAATACAGAATATTATCCATCCAGTTTAATTACAGATCTATTAGAATATATTGGTCAAAATTTTTATATTCAAGGAGATAAAAATATTGAAATAGATAAAAGTTGTAATAACATTCAAAAACATTTGGTACAATATCACACTCGTGCACCGTTTTCATCGAGCAATTTTATATTAAATTCAAAAACACAAAGTTTTGCCTCAGAATGGTTGCCAGCAGCACAAGGGTTAGGTAAATCACAATTAAGCTTTATTAATATATTAAGCGCACCTAAGTTAAATTGTTTAAATTTAAAACAATTATTATATTTTTGGCACCATCCAGTAAGGGCTTGGTTTCAAAAAAGGTTAAATATATTTTTTCCTAAAAAATATTATCCATTACAAAAAAATTTATCTGATTTTGAAAGTTTCAATATTTATAGAAACAAATCTCAACTATTAAATGCATTGATAGAACACAATAATAATATAGATACCTTACATAAGGTATTGGACCAAAACAAAATAAATAATAATTTACCTTTAGATTTATTTCCAAAGCTACTTTGGCAAAATCAAACGAAACAAATACAACAAGTAGCAATGCAAGTTATTGATAATATTAAACATAACTATGTTTGGGAAATTAATTTAAAATTGCAAGATATAACATTAACAGGTTATTTAAATACAGTTCAAGAAGATGGATTGTTACGTTGGTCTCCTAATATTCTTGATATTAGAGATGGACTACTGTTTTGGTTAGAACACTTGATATATTGTGCAATGGGAGGATATGGTACTAGCAAACAATTTGGTATTTCTAAAAGCCTTTGGTGCTTCACCAGCATCCCAAAACATGAAGCTATTAATCTATTAAATAAATATATTAAGGGTTATTTTTTTGGAATGAGTCAGCCTTTATTGTTATTAAAAAAAAGTGGTAGTGCTTGGTTAATGTGTTGTTATGACAAAAAAAATAAAATCTTACTTAATGATAGCAATACTAAAACAAAAGCACATAATCGTTTACTAGAAGCTTGGAACGGAAAAGATAAAGTATCAATAGGCGAAAAAGAAGATCCTTATTTGCAACGCTTATATAGTAGTTTAGGATCAACAGAAATACAACAAATTACTGAATCTGCAGTAAGATGGTATTTACCCGTTATTCAAGCAAATAAAGATATTAAATTATTATAAAAAGCAAAAATATATAACTTTATATATTAGTATCTTATCATTGACACATGATTTTTTGTAAAAATATTATTATGTAATAAAATAAAAAATGAATAAATTAGATATTAAAATATTAAATCCTATAACAGTTCCTCTACAAGGTAATATACTTATTGAAGCTTCAGCTGGAACAGGTAAAACTTTTACGATTAGTTTATTATATTTAAGATTATTATTGGGACTAAAAGGTGACCATGAATACTATCGACCTTTTTCTATAGAAGAAATTCTAGTAGTAACTTTTACTGAAGTAGCTACAATTGAATTACGTAATCGTATTAGTAATGATATTCATCAGTTACGTTTAAGTTGTATACGTGGTGAAAGTTCTAATCCTATGCATCAATTATTAATCGAACAGATCCAAGATAGGCATAAAGCTATCGAGAGACTATTGTTTGCAGAACAAAATATTAGTAATGCAGCTATTTATACAATGCACGGGTTTTGTAGAAAGATAATAAAATCTTTTGTTTATGATTTGAATACATTATTTAAAAATGAAATATTATCTGATGAATATATACTATTAAAAAAACTTACTTCAGATTTTTGGCAGAAATTTTTTTGTTCTGTGTCAATGGATATAGCTAAAATAATTCTAAATGAATGGAAAAATGCAGAAGATTTTTTATTTACTTTATACCCTTTCTTTCAAAGAAAGATAAGATATTTATCTTTAGATGATGACAATTTAAATTCAAAACACATTAAGAATTTATCTAATATTAACTCAATAAAAAATATATGGATATCCTTACATAAGGATATACCAAAAATTATTAATGCTTTTAAAATTAACAAGCGTGTTTATAATAATAAAAATTTAAATAATTGGATTAATAAAATAACGGTGTGGGCTAATACCTTAACTATAGATTATCAAATACCCAATGAGTTATTAAGATTTAGATATTCTGAAATTAATAAAGAAAATAAAATAGATAAACCAATTAATTTTAAATTATTTCAATTGATAGATGAACTTTTAATTGATCCTCCATCATTAAAATATGTCTTTATTTCAGAAGCATTAACTAAAATAACTCATGCTATGGATAGAGAAAAAAATTTGCAAGGTTTATTTAGTTTTGATGATTTGTTATATAATTTAGATAAAGCATTGAAACATCCTAATGGTGATTTATTAGCAGATAATATTAGAAATTATTTTCCAGTCTTATTAATTGATGAATTTCAAGACACAGATCCGCAACAATATCGAATATTTCATAAAATTTATGCAACAAAATCAAATCTAATATTAATAATTATTGGTGATCCTAAACAAGCAATTTATTCATTTCGTGGTGCCAATATATTTACTTATTTTAATATGCGTAATGAAATTAATGATGTTTATACTTTAGATGTAAATTGGCGTTCATCATTTGAAATGATAAATAGTGTAAATTGTCTTTTTTCACAAAGAATCTTTCCTTTCTTGTCTTCAGAAATTCCATTCTACCCAATTAAACCTGCTATTAATAATCAAACATTAAAACTTATTATTAATGAAAAAAAATATCCTGCAATGCGTTTTTGGATACATCCTAATAAAAATATAAAATTAATAGACTATGAACAAGATATAGCAAGACAGTGTGCTGCTGATATAAACCATTGGTTATTAGCTAAAAATAAACAACATACTTTTTTAAGTAAAGATAATAATTTATGTGTTTTACAGGCTTCTGATATTGTAGTACTAGTACGTAATCGTCATGAAGCTAGTTTAATTCGTAATGCACTTAATTTATTTTGCATTGAATCGGTTTATCTTTCTGATACTACTTGTGTTTACAATACTGTAGAAGCACGTGAATTATTATATTTACTAAAAGCAATACAATATCCAATAAGAAATAGATTAATACGTACGGCATTGGCAACTTCTATTTTTTCATTTGAATCAAAGAATATTGAATTATTAATGAATGATAATATAGAATTAAATATTTTAATAAAGAAATTTTTTGCATGGAAAAAACTATGGCAAAAACATGGCATAATGTCAATGTTTCGTAATATTATTTCAGATTATAACATAGCTGAAAATATATTAGCTTCATATAATGGTAAACGTAGATTAACAAATTTAATGCATATAATTGAATTATTGCAGGTAAAATCTAATTCATTAATCGGTCCAAATGATCTTTTAATATTTTTTTCACAACAAATAAATAATCTAAATAACCATATTGATGATGAACAATTACGTTTAGAAGAAGACCATAACCTTATACGTATTATTACCATACATAAATCAAAAGGTTTACAATATCCTATAATATGGTTACCTTTTGCTGTTAGTTTTAGTGAAAATTATATTATCTTTTCGGAAGAAAATATTAAAAAACTGACTATGAAAAAACAAGACAGAATTAGTGAAGATTTACGTCTTTTGTATGTAGCAGTGACTAGATCTATATATCATTGTAGTATTGGTATTGCAACTTTTGTAAAAGGATTAAATAAAAGAAAAGATTCTAATGATTTGTATAAAAGTGCACTTGGTTATCTATTAAATTGTGATCAAAATACTAATTTAAACGAATTAATAGATCGTATTAAGAAATTAAATCCAATAGATATTAAATTAATCACTACTAATACTAATTATGGTGAAGCTTTACAAAGTAAAATTGATGTTGACATGACATTAGATAGTCTTAAAATGAGTCGAAATATTTCTGACGATTGGTTAATTTTAAATAATTTTAATATTTCTTTATCTTCATTTAATGATATAGAAGATATGGTAAACCAAAAACAAAATATCATAAAACAAGAAAATAAAAAAGAAATATTATCATTAAATAATTATTTTCCAAATAATTTAAAATTTAACCAATTTATGAATAACTTATTTACATCCATAGATTTAAATAAATATGTTAATCAAAAATGGCTTAAATCTAAATTAAATCAATACGGTTTACCGCTGTCTTTATTAGAAGTTATAAATGCGTGGCTAACTTTAATATTGAATAAACCACTTAATTTACAAGGATTAAATCTTGCAGAGATAAAAAATATAAAACATATGAGAAATATGAAATTTTTTCTTCCTATTAGAAACTCTTCAATTATTTTAAATATTAATACATCAACAAACAATGGGTGCGTGTTATCTGAATATGAAGATAAAATTCATTGCAATCAAGTAAAAGGAATTATTACAGGTTGTATAGATTTAGTATTTCTTTGGCATGGTAAGTATTATTTATTATATTATAAATTAAATTGTTTAGGTGAAAGTAACTATTGCTACGAATTAAGATCTTTAGAAGATGAAATCATTAATAGAAGTTCTGCAATGCAACATAATTTATGTACGTTAGCATTTCATCGATATCTGAAAAAAAGATTACACGATTATAGTTATGAGAAATATTTTGGTGGTATATTTTATTTATTTATAAGAGGTATAAATGAATCGTCTAATAACGGAATACTAAATATATATCCTAGTAATACTATAATTGAAAAACTAGATGTATTAATTGGTAAGAAGAAACAATGAATTATTTATTAATTTAAATGATTAAGATAAATATTAATACATATGTTTATTTTATAGTAATTTTAATTATTGGTTAAATATTTAATAAGAACTTTCGAACGTCTTTTATAATTATACATTTCTTTTTTACTTTTAGGTAAACATTCAACACCTACTGGTTCAAAACCACGCTCTTGAAACCAATGAATACTTCTAGTAGTCAAAACAAATATTTTTTTTAATCCCTTTTTATAAGCTTGTAATTCTACATGTTGTAATAGTATTTCACCAAGAGATGAATTTCGATAATCTGGATGTACTGCTAAACAGGCCATTTCGCCTATATCATCATCGATGAAAGGATATAATGCTACACAAGCAATAGTTAAACTATCTCTCTTAATAATTATAAATTTATCAATTTCTATTTCCAATTGCTCTCGAGATCTTCTAACTAAAATTCCTTGTTTTTCAAGTGGATGAATCAATTCTAATATTCCTCCAATATCATTAATAGTAGCTTGCCTAATTTGATCTGCTGATTCCATAACAATTTGTGTACCAATACCATCACGTGAAAATAATTCTTGTAATAATGCACCATCTTCTTGATAACTAATTAAGTGACAACGATGAACTCCACTACGACATGCTTGAATTGCACCGCTCAAAAAACGCGTTGTTTCTAATAAACAATTACTTTTATCTATATATAATTGAGCATTTTTTGGAAATAATTCAGAAACAGTATTACCATTATTCTTGATAATTCCTTGTTCAGAACAAAATCCAATCATTTTTTCTGCTTTCAGTTTGATAGCTAATTGGATAGCAATTTCTTCCGAATTTAAATTAAAACTTTCTCCAGTGACAGAAACTGCTACAGGTCCTAATAAAACAATTGTATTATTGTCAAGTTGATGTTTAATTGCTTTATCATCAATACGACGAATTTTCCCACCATGACAATAATCTATACCGTCGTCTATACCCAATGGTTGAGCAGTAATAAAATTTCCGCTAACAACGTTAATATTAGCTCCATGCAGAGGTGTATTATTTAACGACATTGATAAAAGAGAAGTAATATCAAGTTGAAGACGTCCTGCAGCTTTTTTTACTATTTCAAGAGATTTTTTATCGGTAATTCGAGTAAATTTATGATAAATTGGCTTAATGTTATGTTCCAACATACATGAATCTATTTGTGGACGTGCACCATAAACCAAAACTAAACGGATGCCAAGACTATGAATTAAACCAATATCATTAATGATATTATAGAAATTACTATGAGAAATCGCTTCTCCACTAAGCATAATAACAAATATTTTGCCTCTATGAGTATTAATATAGGGAACTGTATGACGAAGACTACGAACTACTTCAGTACCACGTTTCTTCACAAATTAACCTTTTTATACCAAAACATAATATTACTTCAATATCTAATTTTTTAGCATTACTGAAATAATAATTTGATTTAATATTATATTTTGTTTAGGATTATAATAGAAATTTTTTGAAAATTAAAAAAGCGTAAGTGGGTTATTATCTATAAAAAATAATAAAATAATCTTATATAAATACTAATATTGGTTGCGGGGGCTGGATTTGAACCAGCGACCTTCGGGTTATGAGCCCGACGAGCTACCATGCTGCTCCACCCCGCGGTATAACATTATACTTATTGTTAAGTTTTATTGCAAATTTTTGATATTATATATCTACCGATTTACTGCTTTTAATACAGTGTTATATCAATAAACAATAAACTAACAAATAAAAAAACATTATAAAACTATAATGATTACATTTCAATATAATTAGTCAATTAATTTCAAGAATTCATGTTTTTATTTTCTATAAACATAGAAGTATTTGTAAATAGTAATTATAATTTTATTCATTTTTTGATTGTAAAAATACAGATATTATTATCTGTTACTGACGGACTAAACGTAAACAAGTTGGAGAAAAAGGTATGTTACTACGCCAAGGATTTATATCAATGCCTCCTCTACGTGTATATCTTGCATAAACAGTTAGTTCTTTAGGATTACAGAAATTTGATATGTCATTAAATATTCTTTCAATACACTGTTCATGAAATTCATTATGATTACGAAATGAAATAAGATATCGCAGGAGTAACTCATAGTTAATGCTAAATCCTTTATAATAAATCATAATAGATCCCCAATCAGGCTGATTAGTAAGGGGACAATTAGACTTGAATAAGTGACTAACTAATGTTTCTTTAACTATTTTTGTACTTATTGCTTTTGACAAGTAATTAGGATTTACATGATAATCATTTATCTCTATATCTTGTTCATCAATACAATGACCGTTGAAATGATTTATTGATTGAACTTTTATTTCATTTAAACGAAATAATGACAAATAAACTTTACTTTCTGTACACATGCTTAAATCACGTTCTATAACATAACGTACATCATTCCAACTATTAAATTTAATTTGCATAAAACTATGAAGATATAATTTTAAACTTTTTGATTCAATCAGATTTTTGCTATCATAATTAAATATTAATTTTCCTATGCTTACTTGTGGTAGTCCTTTATTGTTTAACCAGGATAATTCATATAATGTCCATATATCATTACCAAAAAATGGTAAATTGTTGTCGGTTAGACCAATAATTTTACGATGTGCACTACGAGCTATTGTCTTAAGTATGTTATTATATTTACTAGTATAAATTGTATTTTTACTTAACAATATTGTATCCATTGTTGTATTATTTTTGTTTACAATCATAATAACTCCTATTTAGTATCTATCATAAAAATTGAGTATAATTGTATACTATTAAATTTATTGCATCTTAAATTTTAAGATAAGTATTACAATTAATTTTATATCATTTTATAGTAACCCTACCTAATAGTATGGAATATATTATTATAATATAATTGTGTATATTTAAATTAATCAAATAAAAAAACAATTGATTTTAATTGAACGTTTTTTTCATTACAGCTTTTTTGAAATGTAAAACAAATATATAGCTTTTATGATATGTTCTATAATATAGCTTTATTACATATAAATGTTTTTCTAATATAATTTAGAGATTAAGATTTTTATTAATTTGTTATAAACAACTATTATTTTCTTTAAAGTAATTACTTAAGAATAAATCAATAAAATAGTAATTCATTGTGACTAAATTATATTTAATATATACTGGGTTTTTCTCCTTATTTATTCTATTTTGTTTAAATCTAACTTTTGAAAGTTTTAATTATGATACAAAATTATATTTTTATAACAGGTGGAGTTGTATCATCCTTAGGGAAAGGTATTACAACTGCATCTCTTGCAGCTGTTCTCGAGGCTCGTAATCTTAATGTAACTATAATAAAATTAGATCCTTATATCAATGTAGATCCTGGTACTATGAATCCAAATCAACATGGAGAAGTTTTTGTTACTGAAGATGGAGCTGAAACCGATTTAGATTTAGGCCACTATGAACGTTTTATTAGCACTAAAATGTCCCGTAGAAACAATTTTACTACTGGTAAAATATATTCAGAAGTATTATATAAAGAACGTCGAGGTGATTATTTGGGTTCTACAATTCAAGTTATTCCTCATATAACTAATGCTATTAAAGAAAATATTATTATTGGAGGAAAAGGTTATGATGTTATTCTTGTGGAAGTTGGTGGTACTGTAGGTGATATTGAATCGTTACCATTTTTAGAAGCAATTCGTCAGATGTCTGTAGATATAGGTCGTAAACATATTATGTATATACATCTTACTTTAGTACCTTATATAGATACAGCTGCTGAATTGAAAACTAAACCAACACAACATTCTGTCAAAGAGTTACTTTCAATTGGTATTCAACCAGATGTTATAATTTGTAGATCTAGTAGTACAATTCCAGATAATGAACGCGCTAAGATTTCTTTATTTTGTAATGTACCAAAAAAAGCTATTATTTCAATTAAAGATATTGATTCTATTTATAAAATACCCAATATGATAAAATCTCAGGGATTAGATGGCTATATATGTGAATTTTTTGAACTAATAGCACCAGAAGCAAATTTATCACAGTGGGATCAAGTGGTGTATGAGGAATCTAATCCATTAGGTCAGGTTACTGTTGGGGTGATAGGTAAGTATGTCGCTTTGCCAGATGCTTATAAATCCGTAATAGAAGCATTAAAGCATGGGGGTTTAAAAAATCGTATTACTGTTGATATAAAATTGATTGATTCTCAAGATATTGAAGTATATGGTATCGAATTATTAAATAATTTGCATGCAATTTTAATACCAGGCGGTTTCGGTATTCGTGGCATAGATGGTAAGTTAAAAACTATAAAATATGCACGTGAAAATAAAATTCCTTATTTAGGTATTTGTTTAGGTATGCAACTAGCAATAATAGAATTTGCTCGTAATGTTACCGGCATTAAAGAAGCTAATTCTACAGAATTTGTCTTAAACTGTAAAAGCCCAGTAATTCTAGCTATAAAAAATCTATACTCAAAATATAATAAAAATAATAAATTAAGAGGTATTATGCGACTTGGCACTCAATTATGTAAGTTATCACCAAATAGTAAAATAAGAAAAATATACAACTCTGATACAATTTTTGAACGTCATAGACACAGATATGAAGTAAATAATTTATTTTTAAACAAAATTGAATCATCTGGTTTAAAAATAACTGGACGTTCTAAAAACAATAAATTAGTTGAAGTTATAGAAATTCTAGATCACCCTTGGTTTATAGCTTGTCAGTTTCATCCAGAATTTCAGTCTAATCCTCGTTATGGTCATCCTCTTTTCATGAGTTTTATTAAGGCTGCCTATGAATATCAAAATTAATAAAAATATTGCAATTTTTTTATGTCAAGGAAAATTTTAATGTCTAAAATAACAAATATAATTGGTCGTGAAATTATAGATTCACGTGGTAATCCTACTGTAGAAGCAGAAGTACATTTAGAAAAAGGTTCTATAGGTATAGCATCAGTTCCATCAGGTGCGTCTACAGGATCTCTTGAAGCAATAGAATTACGTGATATGGATAAATCCCGTTTTTTTGGAAAAGGTGTCTGTAAAGCTGTTAATTTAATTAATACTGTCATAAAACAAGCAATAAAACATAAAGATGCTACAAATCAAGAAAATATTGATAACATCATGATTAATTTAGATGGAACAGAAAATAAATCTAATCTTGGTGCAAATTCTATTTTAGCTGTTTCATTAGCTACTGCTAAAGCTGCTGCTGTTTCAAAAGGTTTATGGCTTTATGAACATATTGCAGAGCTAAATAGTACTCCAAAAAAATATTCTATGCCATTACCAATGATAAATATAATTAATGGTGGTAAACATGCTGATAATAATGTTGATATACAAGAGTTTATGATTCAACCAGTAAGCGCTGAAAATATTAAAGAAGCTATACGCATGGGATCAGAAATATTTCATAATTTATTTATCGTTTTAAGAAATAAAGGTATGAGTACAAACGTAGGAGATGAAGGAGGTTATTCACCTAATTTAAAATCAAATACAGAAGCTTTAGAATTTATAAGTGAAGCAATATCATTAACTGATTATAAATTAGGTAAGGATATTACTTTAGCTATAGATTGTGCAGCTTCTGAATTATATAATAAAGGTTATTATTGGCTTAAAGGAGAAAATAAAACATTTAATTCAAAAAATTTTACTAAATTTTTAAGAGAACTTACTGAAAAATATCCTATAACTTCTATTGAAGATGGATTGGATGAATCTGATTGGAAAGGTTTTGCTTATCAAACTAAAATTTTAGGAAATAAAATTCAGTTAGTAGGTGATGATTTATTTGTTACTAATACAAAAATGCTTAGAAAAGGTATAAATGAAGGTATTGTTAACTCTATACTAATAAAATATAACCAAATTGGTTCATTAACTGAAACTTTAACAGCTATTAAAATGGCAAAAGATGCAGGTTATAGTACAATAATATCTCATCGTTCAGGTGAAACTGAAGATACGACAATTTCTGATTTAGCTGTAGGTACAGCAGCAGGTCAAATTAAAACTGGATCCTTAAGCCGTTCTGAACGTGTAGCTAAATATAATCGGTTAATTCGTATTGAAGAAAGATTGAATTATAATGATCATATTTTAAATAGACTAAATATTAGATAACAGAATTCAATTTAATATTATTCTGATAATTATTCTAAATATGGAATTAACTAATATTAAAATGTATATTTAATATTGGTTAATAAGTTGATTATTCAATAGGTCGATAAAATACAATATGCTTTATCCAATTAATGAAATATTTCATAGTCTACAAGGAGAAGGTTTTTATTCTGGCGTTCCAGCTATCTTTATTCGATTTCAAGGATGTTCTGTAGGTTGTCAATGGTGTGATACTAAATATACATGGAAACAATTATCAAATAAAATGGGTTTATTAAAAGATATCTTACTGAAAAGTAAGGTAAGTAATATTTGGAGTTATTTAGATTGTATGACCGTTTTAAGTACAATTGTACAAAAAGAATGGAATGCCAATCATATAGTTATTACTGGAGGGGAACCTTCAATGCATGATCTCCGTCCTTTAACAATTTTTTTAGAAAAAAACGGCTTTTACTGTCAGTTAGAAACCAGTGGTACTTATGCAATTAATTGTTCAGAAAAAACATGGGTAACAGTTTCACCAAAACTAGACCTTAAAAGTGATAACAAGACATTAATGAAATCACTAATTAGATCTGATGAAATTAAATATTTAGTAAATAGTGAACTCGATATTGAAATTTTAGATAAATTACTATTAAACATTAATGATGATAAAAAACGTATCATTTCTCTACAACCTATTAGTTGTAATAGTATTGCAACTAATATCTGTATCAAAAATTGCTTAGCTCGCAATTGGAAATTATCTATTCAAATACATAGATATTTAAATATCAGATAAATAATCATTAAAATGATTAGGTTATCTTTTTATTTATATTATTTTTATATCATATAATTTCTATCCTTTATATACACATCCTGATGTACAAGTTTCATATATTATCACTGAACTTAAAAGAGGTAAATTTGGTTTTACTTGATTCCAGATCCATTTTGCTAACAATTCACTAGTTGGGTTTTCTAATCCTGAAATTTCATTGAGGCAACTATGGTCAAGACAATTATAAATTGGTTTAAATGCATCCTGTATTTTAGAAAAGTCTATTACCCAACCACTATGTTCATTTATCTCACCAGTTATTTCCAGCTGAACTAAAAATGAATGACCATGTAATTTACTACATTTATGATCTAATGGTACATTAGGTAAAAAATGTGCTGCTTCAAATTTAAATTTTTTAAACAAAGTTATTGGCATATATAATACTTACTTAATAAGTAACTGTTATTTCAAAATTAAGACTAAAAATTTTTATTTATTAAAAACTAGATACAATTATAACCTATAATACCTAAAAATTCGAAATAAATATTTTAAATTATTAGTTATTTAATATATTTAATGTTTATTTCATTGTGCAATTATAGTTTGATAATTTTTAATTTATTACATAAATGTTGTATTCAAATGTATTAAAAAATTTTAATCTGATGAATAATCGACCATCCTTTTCAAGTATTAAAATTCCAATAACTTTGGAACAATTAGACAAATTAAATTTAGTTATAAACAAATTATCAAAAGATCAATTACTATGGGTATCAGGTTATCTCTGGGGTATAATTAACCAAGAGACACAAAATAATATATGTAAAGAAGAATCACCTGTAATAACAATTATATCTGCATCACAAACTGGTAATGCTAGCCGTATAGCAAAATGGATTTTTGAAAAATTTCAATTAATTAAATTTAATGTAAAATTAGTTAATGCAGCTAATTATAAATTTAAAAATATTGATCAAGAAAAAATTTTATTGATAATAATATCTACTCAAGGTGAAGGAGAACCTCCTGAAGAATCAATTGCCTTATATAAATTTTTGATGTCAAAACGAGCACCAAACATGACTGATACTTTATTTGCAGTATTTGGTTTGGGAGATAGTTCTTATGAATTCTTTAATCAAGCAGGTAAAGATGTTGATAACAGACTATATGAATTAGGAGCGAAACGTTTATTAAATAGATTTGATGCCGATATTAACTACGATAATCAAATAAAAATTTGGTATAATACATTAATAAAAACTCTTAAAATTCACATAAAAACTTCATTAATACAGCAAGACAAAACAAATGTAGAAAATATAATAAATAAAGATTATGTTTCTAGTTATCATAAGAACAATCCTTTCAATGCAGTTTGTTTATTAAATCAAAAAATTACTGGTAAAAATTCAAGAAAGGATGTGCGTCATATTGAAATTGATATCAGTAACTCAAAAATGGTTTATAAACCAGGTGATGCAGTTGGTGTATGGTATGAAAACAATGATAATTTGATTAATGAAATGTTAAATCTAGTTAAATTACATGATAATGAATTAATTAGCATTTATGGTAAAAACATATCAATAAAAAAAGCGCTAAAAAAATATTTTGAACTAACAAAAAATAGCAGTAAAATAGTTGAAAAATACGCTTTCTTATCAAAGAATAAACATTTATTGTCTATTATCAATGATAAATATAAGTTACAAAAATATGTTAATAATTATCCTATTGTTGATATGATTCGTTTAGCTCCTAATCAGTTAACTGCAGAACAATTAATTAGCTTATTACGTCCATTAACACCTAGATTTTATTCAATTGCTTCTTCTCAATCTGAAATGAGAAATGAAATACATATTACAGTTAATGTAGTTACTTTCAGTATTGATAATTATTGTCGTGGTGGTGGTGCATCCACTTGGTTATCTAATTGTATAGAAGAAGATAATATACCTATATTTGTTCAAAATAATGATAATTTTCGTTTACCTATAGACAAAACATTACCAATAATTATGATATGTACTGGAACTGGTATCGCTCCGTTTCGTTCATTTATGCAACAACGTGATTACGATAATGCTTCAGGTAAAAATTGGTTGTTTTTTGGAAATCATAGCTTTAGAGAAGATTTTTTATATCAAATAGAATGGCAAGATTACACAAGAAAAGGTCTTTTAAATAAAATTAGTTTAGCATGGTCAAGAGATCAATTTGAAAAAGTTTATATTCAAGATAAAATTCGCACTAACGGAGTTAAAATATGGAATTGGATTCAAGAAGGTGCACATATTTATGTGTGTGGAAATGCGAATAGTATGGCAAAAGATGTTGAGAAAGCATTATTAGAAATTATTATTAGATATGGTCAAATAAATATTGAAAAAGCTGAAGATTTTCTAAATAAATTACGTATTGAACACCGGTATCAACGAGACGTTTACTAATGACTACAAAACATTTAAAAAATTCTTTAATTATTGAAGGTAAATTAGAAGATGCAGAACGCATAAAAGATCAAAGTAATTATTTGCGTGGCACTATTCTTCAAGACCTTAAAAATGAAATAACTGGAGGTTTTAGTGGAGATAACTTTTCATTAATTCGTTTTCACGGAATGTACCAACAAGATGATAGAGATATTAGAGCGGAACGAATGAAACAGAAATTAGAACCGCTATATTTTATGATGTTACGTTGCAGAATTCCTGGAGGTCTTATTACATCAAAACAATGGTTAGCTATTGACGATTTTGCTACTACTAATACCATGTACGGTAGTATTCGTTTAACAAATCGTCAAACATTCCAACTTCATGGTATTTTTAAAAATAATATTAAAATTACTCATAAGATGTTACATCGCATAGGACTTGATTCATTAGCTACCGCTAATGATGTCAATCGAAATGTACTATGTACTTCAAACCCTCTTGAATCTACTATACATCAAACAGTGTATAATTTAGCAAAAAAAATTTCTGATCACTTATTACCACGTACAAAAGCATATGCAGAAATTTGGTTAGATAAAAAAAGAACAACCGATACAGTAGATGTAGAACCCATTTTAGGCAAAACTTATCTACCAAGAAAATTTAAAACCACAATAGTAATTCCACCTCATAATGAGGTAGATTTACATGCAAATGATCTTAATTTTATATCTATTATAAATAATAATAATTTAATTGGTTTCAATGTGTTAATAGGTGGTGGTTTATCTATAGATCATGGTAATAAAGAAACTTATCCACGTACAGCAACAGATTTTGGTTTTATTTCAGTTGAAAAAATCATTGATGTAACTACTGCTGTAATCACTATACAACGTGACTGGGGTAATCGTACGAATCGAAAAAATGCTAAAACTAAATACACATTAGAACGCGTAGGTTTTGAGATTTTCAAAAGAGAAATAGAAATACGTGCAAATATAAAATTTAAGCCTAGCTATCCTTATAAATTAAGTTCTCGTGGTGACCGTATAGGATGGATTAAAGGAACAGATGAAAAGTGGCATTTAACATTATTTATTGAAAATGGACGTATTCTTGATTATCCTAACAAAAAATTAAAAAAAGGCATTTCGGAAATTGCAAAATGTCATCAGGGTCATTTCCGTCTAACTGCTAACCAAAATATAATAGTATCTGGTGTACTAGAAAGTGAAAAATTACATATTGAATCACTCGCTCGTAAATATGGTTTAATGGATAACATTTCATCACAGAGAAAAAATTCCATGGCTTGCGTTGCTTTCCCGACATGTCCGTTAGCGATGGCAGAAGCTGAAAGATTTTTACCAAATTTTATTACAAAAATTGAAAAAATAATGCAATTTTATGGAATAGAAGAAAAATATATCATACTTAGAGTTACTGGTTGTCCTAATGGTTGTGGTCGTGCTCTGCTTGCTGAAATTGGTTTAATAGGTAAAGCAATTGGTCGTTATAATTTATATATTGGAGGCAATAAAATAGGTACGAGAATTGCAAAAATATATCGTGAAAATATTAATGAAGTTGATATTATTGCTAATATTTCCAAATTAATAGAATATTGGTCTAAAGAAAGTCTTGATGAAGAGGACTTTGGTGATTTTGCAATAAGAGTTGGAATTGTCAGACCAGTATTAGATCCAGCAAAAGACTTTTGGGATTAAAACAATGATTCAATTAGATTGTTCAATGCTTACAGAAATGTCAAGATTAGAACGTGAAGATATGTTAATTTCTATTAATGTTAATTTAAAATCACGTTTAGCAGAGGATCGTGTTATTTGGACATTAGAACATTTACCAAAAATACACATCTTATCTTCTAGTTTTGGTATTCAATCTGCGGTTTCTTTACATTTAATTACAAGTTTACAACCTAATATTCCAATAATATTAATAGATACCGGATATTTATTTCCAGAAACTTATAATTTTATTGACGATTTAGTAGATAAATTTAATTTAAATTTGCATGTTTTCCGTTCTGAAATATCACCAGCTTGGCAAGAATCACGTTATGGTCAATTATGGAAACAGGGTTTAGATGGCATTAACTTATACAATAAAATAAATAAAATAGATCCAATGAATTATGCTATTAAACACCTAAAAATCAAAACTTGGTTTGCTGGACTACGTCGAACTCAATCTAATTCTAGATCTAATTTACCTATATTACATATGCAAAAAGGTATTTTTAAAGTATTACCTATTGTGGATTGGGATAATCGTCAGGTTCATAACTATCTAAAAAAACATAATTTAAAATACCATCCTTTATGGAACAAAGGTTATGTATCTTTAGGCGATATACATACTACTCAAACTTTAAAACCAGGTATGAAAGAAGAAGATACACGCTTTTTCGGTGTTAAACGAGAATGCGGAATTCATGAAAATTAATAAATTGATATATAAATAAAGATCTATAATCTTATATTATTTCTTTAAATGTACTTGTATTATAATAATCAAACATAGAATAAAATCTAAATATTTATTCTATTCAGTAACTACTCATGCTAATTCATAATTTAATTTCAATAAATACAGAGAGGTATAATTCAAAGTAATAAAAAATCGTGATATTAAGGTTAATGTGAATTATTTACCTATTTTTATCAATTTAAATAGCCGTGCAGTTTTAGTTATTGGCGGAGGGATTGTCGCTAAAAGGAAAATTGAACAACTATATCGAGCTGGTGCATGCATAAAAATTGTTGCTAGTGAGATCTGTAGTGAGCTAAAAAAATTAATTGATATACATCAAATTGAATGGATATCTAAGAAATTTGATCCTATCCAATTAGATAAAGTATTTTTAGTAGTAGCTGCAACTAATGATAACATACTGAATAAAAAAATTTACCAAGAAGCAAATATCAGATATAAATTAGTCAACATAGTAGATAATCAATCAAATTGTAATTTTATCTTTCCTTCTATCATCAATCGCTCACCTATATTAATTGCCATATCTTCAAGTGGAACAGCTCCTGTATTAGCTAAAACATTGCGTGAAAAGTTAGAAGCATTATTACCAAATAATATAAATGAAATGGCATTATTGGCTAGTAAATGGCGTCATAAGGTTAAAAATCATTTTGTTTATCTATCGGATCGTCGCCGTTTTTGGGAACGCATTTTTAACGGACCTTTCATTAATCAAATAGCGACAGGCAATATAAATAAAGCACAACTCATCTTAAAAAATGAATTAAAATATAATCCAAATCACCAAGGTAAAATTATTTTAGTAGGTGCAGGACCTGGAGATAGTAGCTTACTAACTTTACGTGCTTTACAAGTAATACAATTAGCTGATGTAGTATTATATGATAATTTAGTGAGTAAAGAAGTATTAGAACTTATACGTAAAGATGCAGATCTTATCTGCGTAGGTAAAAGTATTGGTTCTCAATTATTTTCACAAAAAGAAACGAATAAAATGCTAGTGCAACTAGCATTACAAGGTAAATATGTAGTTCGATTGAAAGGTGGAGATCCATTTATTTTTGGACGTGGAGCTGAAGAGCTGCAAGCTGCTAAAAAAGCTGGCATTTCCTTTCAAGTTGTTCCAGGAATAACAGCAGCTGTAGGTGCTACTGTATATGCTGGTATTCCATTAACTCATCGTGATTATGCACATAGTGTCGTTTTTATTACAGGTCATTGTCATTTTAAAAATAGTCTTATAAATTATGAATCTTTAATACGTAAGAATCAAACAATAGTTGTTTATATGGGTATTATACATGCAAATGAAATCAGTAAAATTTTGATTTGTAAAGGATGTATTGGTTCTACTCCAGTAGCTGTTATCAGTAGAGGAACGAGATATGATCAAAAAGTATTAATTGGTACTTTAGCACAGCTAGGAGAACTAGCTGCATCTGTTTCTACACCAGCTCTATTAATTATTGGAGAAGTAGTTAAACTGCATAGTCAACTCTCTTGGTTCACAGGTGAAATTCAAAATAATCCCCGTGAATCTTTTATTCTTAATTTATCTTGAGGATATAGTATGGATTGCCAAAAACTAAATCATATATATCAACTAGAAGCAGAAAGCATCTATATAATTAGAGAAGTTATAGCAGAGTTTGCTAATCCAGTAATGATGTATTCTATTGGTAAAGATTCTTCTGTAATGTTACGTTTAGCTCAAAAAGCTTTTTATCCTGCCACTATTCCATTTCCTTTCTTACATATAGATACAGGTTGGAAATTTAAAGAAATGTACGAATTTCGTGATCGTATTATTAAATCAATAGGAGCTGAATTATTAGTTCATAGTAATGAAAAAGGCATAAAAATGGGTATCAATCCATTTATACATGGTAGTGCAAAATATACTGATATTATGAAAACAGAAGCTTTGAAACAAGCTTTGAATAAATATGGATTTGATGCAGCATTTGGAGGTGCAAGAAGAGATGAAGAAATATCTAGGGCAAAGGAACGTATTTATTCATTCAGGGATCGATTTCATCGTTGGGATCCTAAAAATCAAAGACCTGAAATATGGAATAATTATAATGGGCAAATAAACAAAGGTGAAAATATTCGAGTATTTCCTTTATCAAATTGGACTGAATTAGATATTTGGCAATATATTTTTTTAGAAAATATTGAAATTGTACCACTGTATTTTTCCGCATTACGTCCTGTATTGAAACGAAATGACATTCTCATAGTAATAAATGATAATCGAATTAATTTAAAGCAAAATGAATTTATAGAAACGCGTAAGGTACGTTTTCGTACACTAGGATGTTGGCCTCTTACTGGTGCTGTCGAATCAACGGCAGAAACATTAGAAAAAATAATAGAAGAGATGTTGTTATCTAATACTAGTGAACGTAAAAATCGTGTAATTGATACAGACCAATCAAATTCAATGGAACAGAAAAAAAAGCAAGGTTACTTTTAAGGAAATATAAATCATGAATACTGTAATTGAAGATGTAAAGCAAATGATTAAGCAAGGAGGTATTAAAGCTTGGTTATTTGCACAACAAAAGAAAGATCTTCTACGTTTTCTTACTTGTGGTAGTGTAGATGATGGTAAAAGTACTCTTATTGGTCGTCTATTACATGATTGTTGTTACATATATGAAGATCAACTATCACTACTTCATAATGATAGCAAACGTTATAGTATTCAAGGTGAAAAACTTAATTTAGCGTTACTTGTAGATGGTTTACAAGCCGAACGTGAACAAGGTATTACTATAGATGTAGCATATCGATACTTTACTACTGAAAAAAGAAAGTTTATCATTGCTGATACTCCGGGACATGATCAATATACACGTAACATGGTCACTGGTGCATCAACTTGCCAATTAGCTATTATATTAGTAGATGCTCGTAAAGGAATAGTATTCCAAACACGTCGTCACAGCTTCATATCTACTTTATTGAATATTAAACATTTAATTGTAGCTATCAATAAAATGGATTTAATTGGTTATGATTTTAATATATTTGATAATATAAAGAAAGATTATATTGAGTTTGCAAAAAATTTAGCAAATGATATAAAAATAAATTTTGTTCCAATATCTGCTCTTAGAGGTGATAACATAGTATCAAAAAGTCAAAAAATGTCTTGGTACACTGAAAGTACTTTATTAGAGATATTAGAAAATACTAATTTAGATAACTTTAGAAACAATAATCATTCAATGCGTTTTCCTGTACAGTATGTTAATCATTTTAATACAAATTTTCGTGGATATGCTGGCACTGTAGCTTCTGGTATTATTTCTGTTGGACAACGTGTAAAAATTCTTCCATCGTGTATAGAATCTAATATAAAACGTATTGTAACTTTTAATGGAGATTTAAAGTCAGCTAGTACCGGTAAATCTATTACATTAGTTCTAGTAGATGAAATAGATATTAGTAGAGGAGATTTAATTGTAGATATTAATACTGTTATTAAGCCAGCACAATCTGCTGTTATAAACGTTGTATGGATGTCAGAACAACCCATGAAATCTAATAATAGTTATTATATTAAAATAGCTGGTAAAAAAATTCTTAGTCATGTAGAGGATATAATCCATCAAATCAATATAAATTCATTAGAAACATATAAGGTTAATGAATTATCATTAAACAGTATTGGTTTAGTAACAATAAATTTTGAAGAACCTATGTTTATAGATAAATATAATCAAAATAAAATTACTGGAAGTTTGATATTTATAGATCGCTTTAGCAATGCTACTATGGGTGCAGGTATGATTAATGAACCTAAATTTGATTTAAAAAATTACACTAATAAATATAGTAATTTTGAATTAGAATTAAATGCATTAGTGCGTAATTATTTTCCTCATTGGAATGTAAATGATTTATTAACGAAATGAAAATAATGAAACAACATGAAAATATAGTTTGGCACCATCACATGATTACTCGTCAATTAAGAGAAATAAAAAATAAACATAGAGGTGTAGTTTTATGGTTTACAGGATTATCCGGTTCAGGTAAATCTACTATTGCAAATTTTTTAGAAAAAGAATTATATCAAATGAATATAAATACTTATCTACTAGATGGTGATAATTTGCGTCATGGATTATGTAGTGATCTTGGTTTTAGTGATTTAGATCGGATAGAAAACATACGTCGTATAGGTGAAGTTACAAAATTAATGATAGATGCTGGTTTATTGGTTCTTACTGCGTTCATTTCTCCTTATCGAAATGAACGCAGAATAGTAAGAAATTTATTTAATAGAGATCAATTTATTGAAATATTTGTTAACACTCCTCTAAAGATTTGTGAATCTAGAGATCCTAAAGGTTTGTATAAAAAAGCACGTGCTGGTAAATTAATTAACTTTACTGGTATTGATAGTCAGTATGAAATTCCTGAACAACCAGAAATTAAATTAAACGGACAGCAACCAGTTGGTTTACTTGTCATTGAATTAATCAAATTGCTCAATGATCGTAATATTATTTAAATATTATTATTTAGATATTTAACAATATCAGTATGAAATTATTTTAAAATTAGTGATATGTTATTTTTAATATATTTAATTGAATATATTAAAATGTTATCATAAGCAATTGCAATTATTTTATAATAATTATGTGATTATTAGATCAATGAATCTTTAAAATAACATAAAATGAAATAATAACAATTATGATTAATTTATATAAGAAAGATATAGTTGCTATAGTCCCAGCAGCTGGAATTGGTAGACGTATGCAAATAAATTATCCGAAACAATATATTACTATCGGTAAAAAAACTATTATTGAACATAGTATCACAAGTTTATTAACTCATCCTGATATAAAGCAAATTATTATTGCTTTAAATTCTGAAGATCAATATTTTACTACATTACCAATAGCAAATAATCATAAAGTATCATGTGTTATAGGAGGCGATACTAGAGCTAAATCAGTATTAGCTGGATTAAAAATTGCTCCCATAACAAATTGGGTATTAGTACATGATGCATCTAGACCTTGCTTACATACTGATGATTTGCTTCGTTTAATAAAAATACGTGATAAAACTAATATTGGCGGTATATTAGCAGCACCATTAACTGATACAATCAAGCTTAATAAAACTGGTAAAGATGTTATTGATCGGACATTAGAACGTAAAAATCTATGGCGTGCTTTAACACCACAGTTTTTTTCCCGTTCTCTTTTAATATCTTGCTTAGAAGAAGCACTATTTAACGATGTAAATATTACTGATGAAGCTAATGCATTGGAATACTGTGGTTATTATCCTATTCTAATCAAAGGACGTAGTGACAATATAAAAATTACTTATTCAGAAGATATATTACTTGCAGAATTTTATCTTAACAAACAATTTGAAGGATAATAAACATGCGTGTTGGACATGGTTTTGATGTTCATACCTTTGGGTGTAAAAATCCTCTAATCCTTGGAGGTGTTAATATAAAATTTAAATACGGATTAGTAGCACATTCTGATGGCGATGTAGTTGTACATTCATTAATCGATGCTCTTTTAGGGGCAGCTGCAATGGGTGATATCGGAATGTTGTTTCCAGATAATGATTTAAATTTTAAAAAGGCTAATAGTTGTTATTTATTACGTGAAACTTGGAAACGCATTGTTTTTAAGGGTTATCATATAGGAAATGTTGATTTGACTATCATAGCACAAGTTCCAAAGATTACACCATATGCTAAACAAATGTGTGTCAATATTGCAGAAAATCTTGATTGTAAAATAGATAAAATTAATATAAAAGCTACAACAACTGAAAAATTAGGTTTTATCGGCAGAGGTGAAGGCATCGCTTGTGAATCAATTGTTTTATTGAAAAACAATTAAGTTAATTTTGATCCTACATCGACTATTACTATCACATAAAAAATCGTTTTTCAATTAAAAATTGATAGCAAAGCAAAAATATTTACAATGTATTCTTGTATTAAAAGAAAATATTTTGTACACTTAATTGAAGTTGTTAAATATATAAAGCGAAGAAGCATCTTTGATGTAAAATGTTGAATTGTATTGTTAATAATAGTTAATTAAATTAATTATACGATAATTAAACTGTATTTTTATGTTTTTATTCATTAAATTTTTGATATAAAATCAAAGGTTAAAAATTATAAAAATAACTTATGTTATTATATTAACGTAAGGTGTTTTTTATAATTTATATATTAATTAATAATAATTAATTCTATTAAAATCTATGGTTAATATTAATTTCAATAAAATTTAGATTTCAATAGAGATTAATTATCTAATAATTTTTTTATAAGAGAATTTTTAAAAATTAGTATAAACGGGCAGAAAAAGTGTTTTACCTTGAAATTACAGGTAGGACCTAGTATGAATCAAAATATACTGAAATTAAATGAACTACATGAAAATATAGAATTTGAAGAAACTAAGAATGAAATTTTTGATGAAAACAATTGTATCCACAATGAATTAGAAGAGGATATTATAGAAGAAGAATTGTTGCCAGGAACTACTCAGCGTATTTTAGATGCAACTCAATTATACCTTGGTGAGATTGGTTATTCTCCATTGCTAACTGCAGAAGAAGAAATTTTCTTTGCCCGACGTGCATTAAAAGGAGACACTTCGTCTCGTCGACGTATGATAGAAAGTAACTTGAGATTAGTAGTGAAAATCGCTCGTCGTTACAGTAATAGAGGAATGGCATTATTAGATTTAATTGAAGAAGGTAATCTTGGCTTGATTCGTGCTGTAGAAAAATTTGATCCAGAACGTGGTTTTCGTTTTTCAACCTACTCTACTTGGTGGATTCGTCAAACCATAGAACGCGCAATTATGAATCAAACTCGTACCATTCGCTTGCCTATTCACATTATGAAGGAATTAAACGTTTATTTACGTACAGCACGTGAGCTGTCTCATAAACTTGATCATGAACCAAGTGCAGAGGAAATAGCAGAAAAATTAGATAAACCAGTTGAAGATGTTAATCGTATGTTAAAACTTAATGAGCATATAACTTCAGTAGACATGCCTTTAGGTATAGATTCTGAGAAAGCGTTGTTAGATGTTTTGGCAGATGAAAAAGATAATGGTCCTGAAAAGACTACTCAAGATGACGATATGAAACAAAGTATTATCAAATGGTTATTTGAACTAAGTATTAAACAACGAGAAGTGCTATCACGTCGTTTTGGCTTATTAGGATATGATGCAGCAACTCTTGAAGATGTTGGTCGTGAAATTGGTTTAACACGTGAGAGAGTTCGTCAAATTCAAGTTGAAGGACTACGTCGTCTACGCGATATTTTGCAATCTCATGGTCTTAATATTGAGGCATTATTTCGCAAGTAAATTAAATTTTTATAACTATCTGTTACTAATTAATTACTATAACATTATCGAAGTTAATTATTTATTAATATATTCATGAAATAAACTATAAGAATATAAAAAACCAATTGATTTATAAATTATAATCAACTAAATTAATTGATGATTTTATAATATTCTAAGTTATTGATTTTAATAAATATATTAAATCTAAAGCTTCATAGGGTGTTAAATTATTTAGATCTATTTTTTTTATTATATCACTTATAATTGATGTATTTTTTTCTATTAGCCTAGAGTTGTTTTTTACTGAGTTAGAGGGAGAAAGATGCTTTTCCATCTCTAACTCATTTAATTTGTCTTTTGCTAAATTAATAACTTCTTTAGGAATACCTGCTAATAAAGCTACAGCTAACCCATAGCTTTTATTCATGCTTCCTTGTTTAATAGTATGCATAAATACAATATTATCTTCATGTTCTATTACATCAAAATATACATTTATTACACCTGTTGTCTTCTTTTGTAAAAAAGTTAATTCAAAATAATGTGTTGCAAATAATGTAATAGATTTAATTTTATTAACAAGATAATTAGCACATGACCATGCAAGAGATAAACCATCATATGTTGAAGTGCCTCTACCTATTTCATCCATTAAAACTAAACTATTCTTAGTTGAATTATGCAAGATACTTGCTGTTTCAGTCATTTCGACCATAAAAGTAGATCTACCCGCAGCTAAATCATCTGATGCTCCAATTCTAGTAAAAATACGATCGAAATTTCCTATTAATGCTTCTTTAGCTGGGACAAAACTTCCAATCCAAGCCATCAAAACTATTAGAGCAGTTTGACGCATATAAGTGCTTTTACCACCCATATTAGGTCCAGTAATAATTAACATTCTATTTTCTGTTGATAAAGATAATGAATTAGGAATAAATGGTTCTTGTAATACTTTTTCTACTACTGGATGTCGACCATTAATAATATTTATTATTGGTTTATTTTGTAATACAGGCCTACAATATTCAAGATTTAGAGCACGTTCTGCTAAATTGCTTAGTACATCAAGCTCAGCTATGGAATATGAACTCATTTGTAGTCTCTCAATATAAGGCATAAAATAATCAAATATCGATTCATATAGATTTTTTTCTAACGATAAAGACTTTGCTTTTGAAACAACTATTTTACTTTCATATGTTTTTAATTCAGGAATAATATAGCGATTAACATTCTTTAATGTCTGACGAATTATATAATGTTCTGGAACTTTATTACTTTTACTTTTATTCACTTGAACATAATATCCACACGTACTATTAAATCCTATTTTTAATGTTTCTAATCCTAATTTTATTCGTTCTTGTTTTTCAATTTCATTTAGATAATCGTTTGCTCCTTTAGCTAAAATTCGCAATTTGTCTAGTTCTGTATTATAACCAGTAGCAATAACTCCTCCATCACGAATCAAGATAGGAGGTAATTCAACTATTGCTTGTTTAAGTAAATTACATAATTCTTTAAATTCTCCTATATGTTCGTGTATTTGTTTTAATTGTTTCGTCTTAAATTGTAAGCTGATTTTATTTAAAGCAGGTAATATTTGGAAAGCATGACGTATACGAACAAAATCACGTGGTCGTGCATTGCGAAGAGCTATACGTGTTACTATTCTTTCTAAATCTCCTATTTGTTGTAAAATGGGCTGTATTATTTTATAGAATTGTTGTAGTTCTAAAATAGATTCTTGGCGTTGCTCTACAAGAGCAATATTGCGGATTGGTATTTGCAACCACCTTTTTAACATTCTATTACCCATAGATGTCATTGTTTTATTTAATATTTCATTCAATGTATTTTTTGTATCACCATATATGTTTTTTGTTATTTCTAAATTACGACATGTATTAGAATCCATTATAATATTATCTTGTGGGTGTTCCATTATTATCGATTTTATATGAGGTAACTTTTCATTACATTGAGTATTTTTTACATATTGTATTAAACAACCAGCTGCCTTTAAAGATAAAAAGGCATCTTCAACTCCAAATCCTTTTAGTTCTTTTGTACCAAATTGTAGATTTAATTGTTGATTTGCAGTGTCAATGTCAAATTCCCATATTGGACGATTTCTTAATCCACGACAATCCTTAATTAAATGGATATTTTTAAAATTGTCTGGATAAAGTAATTCGGATGGGTTGCTTTTATATAATTCTATAGCCATAAATTCTGCATTAATCAATTCTTTAATAAGAAAACGACCAGAACTCATATCCAAAGTAGCATAACCGTAGTTACATTTGTGTTCATCTTGAATAATTGCTGCTATGATATTATCGTATTTTTCTTGTAAAAAAGATTCATCACTAATAGTACCAGGTGTAATAATACGAATAACTTTACGATCAACTAAGCCTTTTGTTTGTAAAGCATTAGGTATTTGTTCGCAAATTGCTATAGATTCACCGAATTTCACTAATTTGGATAGATAATTATCAACATTATAGTAAGGCACACCTGCCATAGGAATAGGTTTACCACCTGAATTTCCACGTTTAGTTAATGATATTCCTAACATTTGTGATACACGTTTAGCATCTTCATAAAATAATTCATAAAAATCACCCATGCGGTAAAATAATAAGATATCTGGATATTCAGATTTGATTTTTAAATATTGTTGCATCATAGGTGTATGCGCAAAAAGATCCATTATATTTCTCTTTTTTTAAACATTGATATTTAATTTTTTATATAGAAAATAATATTTTATTGATACATAAAATATTTATTTTTATTTATTCAATAAAAATAAATATTATCTATTATTGAGTATTTTGTTTTTAAATTTTAATTATAATCAAACAATATAGATATTATAACCCTTTTATACTACTAAAGGATTTTATATAATAATTATTATTTTTTAAAATAAATCTTCGAAGAAGGAATTATGTTTTGTTCTAAATCACAAATAATTAGTAAAGCAATTGGTAATCAATTGCAAATTAAACAATCAACTGTTTCATGTGCTGAATCTTGCACTGGTGGTTGGATCTCTAAAATATTTACGGATACAATTGGCAGTTCTATGTGGTTTGAATGTGGATTTGTAACTTATAGTTATAAAGCTAAGCAGAAAATATTAGGTATAAATTATAAATTATTACAAGAATACGGTGCAGTTAGTGAAATCATTGTAAGTGAAATGGCTTTAAAAGCTCAGTGTAAGTCTGGATCTTCTTATTCTATTGCAGTTAGCGGTATAGCGGGTCCAAGTGGAAGTAATCTTAATAATCCGATAGGTACAGTATGGTTTGGTTTTGCTACACCTGAAAAAAAGGTGTTAACTTACCATCACAAATTTAACGGGAATCGTAACATTATAAGAAGTCAATCTGTATATTGGGCATTGCAAATTTTTTATAATGAATTTTTACTAAATTAGTAATTTAAGCATGCATTATAACTTAATTTAATATCTATTATATAATAAATACAATAGGAGCTTAAATGGCAATTGATGAAAATAAAAAGAAAGCACTAGCAGCAGCATTATCTCAAATTGAAAAGCAGTTTGGCAAAGGTTCTATAATGCGTTTAGGAGAAGATCGTTCAATGGATGTAGAAACCATATCAACAGGTTCATTATCTTTAGATATTGCTCTAGGAGCAGGAGGCCTTCCTTTAGGTCGTATTGTTGAGATATATGGTCCTGAATCTTCTGGTAAAACGACTTTGACTCTTCAAGTTATTGCGGCTGCTCAATTTAAAGGAAAAACTTGTGCTTTCATTGATGCCGAACATGCTTTAGATCCTACATATGCTAAAAAACTTGGAGTTGATATTGATAATTTATTATGTTCACAACCAGATACTGGTGAACAAGCATTAGAAATTTGTGATGCTTTGGCGCGGTCAGGTGCTATCGATGTTATAATTGTTGATTCTGTAGCAGCCTTAACTCCTAAAGCTGAAATTGAAGGTGAAATTGGTGCTTCACATATGGGACTTGCAGCACGTATGATGAGTCAAGCAATGCGGAAACTAGCTGGTAATCTTAAGCAATCTAATACATTATTAATTTTTATTAATCAAATCCGTATGAAAATAGGTGTTATGTTTGGTAATCCAGAAACAACTACCGGTGGTAATGCATTAAAGTTTTATGCTTCTATTCGACTTGATATTCGTCGTATTGGTTCAATAAAGGAAGGAGATAATATTATTGGTAGTGAAACTCGAGTTAAAGTTGTTAAAAACAAAATAGCGGTTCCATTTAAACAAGCTGATTTTCAAATTATGTATGGTGAAGGTATTAATATTTTTGGTGAACTAATAGAATTAGGTGTAAAATATGGACTTATTGATAAGTCCGGTTCTTGGTATAGTTATAAATCCAATAAAATTGGTCAAGGTAAGTTAAACGCCAGTATTTTTCTCAAAAATAATGTAACAATAGCAAAAGAAATTGATAATAAATTACGTGAAATGTTATTAAATAATAATAAATCATTATCTGAAATTTCTCTTGAACAACATGAATCCTTAAGTAATAGTAATAATGTTTAAATTTACCTTAAATATATTTAATTGAATGATTAATTATGCTTTTTTAGATTATCTTTAATAATTTTATTATAATTAGAAAAAATTTATCAATGAAATATGTAGGATATAAATAAACATATGATCAAAAGTACTAATGAGATCCGTCAAATGTTTCTCGATTTTTTTCAGAGTAAAGGGCATAAAGTTATAGATAGTAGCTCATTAGTTCCAGATAATGATACGACTTTATTATTTACAAATGCTGGAATGAATCAATTTAAAAAAATTTTTCTATGTCAGGAACGAGTTGATTATACTCGCGCTGTGACATGTCAGCGTTGTATTAGAGCAGGTGGTAAGCATAATGACTTAAAACATGTAGGGTACACTAAAAGACATAATACTTTTTTTGAGATGCTTGGTAATTTTAGTTTTGGTGATTATTTTAAAAAAGAAGCTATTTTGTTTGCTTGGGAATTACTGACAAGCAATAAATGGTTTAACATACCTAAAAATCGTTTATTTGTTACTGTTTATATATCAGATAGTGAGACTTACAATATATGGGCTAACGACATTGGTATTCCAAATAATCGTATTATTAAAGTTGGAGATCAGCAGGGTATACCTTATTTATCAGATAATTTTTGGCAAATGGGGGATACTGGTCCCTGTGGTCCTTGTACTGAAATTATATATGATTATAGAAATCTCAGTTCAGATTTGTTTAATATTGATTTAACATTACACAATAATGATTATCTTGAATTATGGAATATAGTTTTTTTACAATTTGATCGTCAATCTGATGGGATTATGTTACCTTTGTTTAAACCTTCTATTGACACTGGTATGGGTCTTGAACGCATAACTTCTGTCATTCAAAATGTTAGATCAAATTATGAAATTGATTTTTTTAAAAAATTAATTGATAAAATAGCACAACTTATTGGTATTCAAGACATTCATAATAATTCTCTTAAAGTTATTGCAGATCATATACGTTCTTCTGTTTTTTTAATTGCGGATGGTGTTCTTCCTTCAAATGAAAACCGTGGTTATGTCCTACGTCGTATCATTCGTCGCGCAATTCGTCATGGAAAAAAATTGGGTGCTAAAAAATCATTTTTTTATCTATTAGTTAAACCCTTCATTGAAATTATAAATACAAAACCAAACGATTTAAGTAATAAACAAACTCAAATAGAAAAAGTATTGAAATTTGAAGAGGAGCAGTTTGCTAAAATCTTTCAAAGAGGTCGTTCATTACTAAATGAAAAACTTTCAAATTTGCAGGGTAAAACTTTAAACGGTGAGTTTGTTTTTTATCTGCATGATACTTTTGGTTTTCCTGTTGATTGCACTAAAGATATATGCAAAGAACGCAATGTTACAATAGATATGTCATGTTTTGAAAAAGCAATGTTATCACAGCAATCACGTGCTCGTAAATCAAATCAATTCGAGTTTCATCGTAATAATTTGATGAACTATAATATTGAATCTTCTTTTATTGGATATGAACAACTTAATTCATTATCCGTGATAAAATTAATATATGTTTTAGATGAAAAAGTAGAAAATATTTCTACTAATATGCAAAATGCTATAATTATTTTAGACAAAACTCCTTTTTATGGTGAGTCTGGTGGTCAAATTGGAGATATCGGTATTCTAATCAAACAAAATGCTAAATTTGTTATAAATGATACCAAAAAATATGGAAATTTAACTTATCATATAGGTATATTATTATCAGGTAATTTATCTATTGGTGATATTTGTGAAACTATGGTCGATACAACATATCGTAGACTTATTTCTTTGAATCATTCAGCAACACATATGTTACACTCTGCACTATGTAAAGTTTTAGGTAATCATATATTACAAAAAGGATCGTTCATAAGTGATAGCTATTTTCGTTTTGATTTTTTACACCATAGTGCTCTGAAAAAAAACGAAATCAATAAAATTGAAGAAATTATAAATGAACAAATTTACTGTAATTTACCTGTCATAACGAAAACCACAAATCTTGAAGAAGCAAAAATTCAAGGAGCAAAAATGTTATTTAAACAAAAATATAGTAAAAATGTTCGGGTTGTAAGAATAGGAAGTTTTTCAACAGAATTATGTGGTGGCACTCATGCAGTAAGTACAGGTGAAATTGGTTTGTGTTTTATAAGATCTGAATCTGGAATAGCTTCAAGTATACGTAGAATCGAAGGTATAACAAGCAAAGCTGTATTGAATCAGATAAATATTTATAAAAATACATTACATAATATATCTGATAAGATGAAAACTAATGTTGAAAATCTAGATCAGAAAATTGAGAGTTTAATTCAAAAATCTAATATCCTTGAAAAACAAATAGATCAATTACTTAATGAAAAAGCTTCTAATGATAGTAAAATATTAATCAATAATGCTATTAATATAGAGGGAATTAAGCTTTTAGTAAATAAAATAGAAAATACCACTCCGTCAATGATGAATAATATAATACTTCAATTAAGACATCAATTACATTCTTCAATTATAGTATTAGCAACAGTAACACAGAGTAAAATTTTATTAATCGCTAGTGTAACTAAAGATTTAACTAGCCGTTTTCCAGCTCATGAACTAATTTATTATTTAGCAAAACAAATTGATGGGAAAGGTGGCGGAAAATCAGATTTAGCAAGGGCCGGTGGTAAAAATATAAAAGCATTAAAGGATACATTATCAAGTATTAAATCATGGGTTTATAACCGTTTATAGTCAATTACTATAGAAAAGAGTACTAGAAAAATTTTTCTTGCTCTAATGAAACATTTATTTGATAAATTTTAATTAAATAGTGCACTTCAGTTAAACTTATATAAAATACACTGTACTATATACTAGCAATATGCATAATTTTATGTATCATTGATGATTACTATTTAACAATAAAAATAATGAGTTATAAAGAAAAGGAATCCACCACATAAGCCCGACTCTTTTTATTGCTTGAGGAGCAAATAATGCTTATTCTAACTCGTAGAGTTGGTGAAACCCTAGTAATTGGTAATGAAGTAACTGTAACGGTATTAGGAGTTAAGGGTAATCAAGTGCGTATTGGTGTCACAGCACCTAAAGAAATATCCGTACATCGTGAAGAAATTTATCAGCGTATTCAATCTAAAACTAAATAAATAAGTATTTAATTAAATTTTAGCGCCTCGCACAAAACAAAGCGAGGCGAATAATTTTATTTTATTACAACTAATTAATGATATTTTTTAATTAAATTTTATATTTTTATTAAAATTATATTCAAAAAATATTTGACTTATTAAAATAGAGAAGTAATATAATTAAGTTCAAACGGAAGTTACCTATAGGTGAGATGGCCGAGAGGCTGAAGGCGCTCCCCTGCTAAGGGAGTATGTGGTTAAAAACTACTCGAGGGTTCGAATCCCTCTCTCACCGTCATCTTATTTAATGCATCCGTAGCTCAGTTGGACAGAGTACTCGGCTACGAACCGAGCGGTCGGAGGTTCGAATCCTCCCGGATGCAATTATCTAATTATTATAATAATTTATTTTTCTATCCTCTGACATAAAATATTAATTATTTATCCTTACTTATAAAATAATTTAATATATGAAAGAAAATTATTAATTAGTACAAACGATATTTATCCCAATGAATTAAAAATTCATGATTGTAAAATCATAAAACTGCTATAGAGACAAATTTATAATTATATATATTAAAATTGATTTAAAATAACATTTTTGATTTAAACCGCTACTTTTATTTTTTAATATTAATTTTATAAGTGAGAATAAATTATTTTTAAGCCGGAGGTTAATATGCTCCCGGATATATCTAATACACTATCTTGGTTGAGAAAAAATTCATATATTTTTAAAAAAATCAATAGAGGTATTGAACGCGAAACATTAAGAATAGAACCAAATGGTAATATTGCAAATAGTGAGCATCCTTTATCATTAGGGTCTTCTCTTAAAAATGAATGGATTACCACTGATTTCGCTGAATCTTTATTAGAATTCGTGACACCAGTTGACAATAGAATAGAATATACACTCTCTTTTTTAAGAGATATTCATTGTTATGTTGCGCGTAAGTTAGACAAAGAGTTGATGTGGTCTTTAAGTATGCCTTGTAGAATTAAAAATATAAATGAAATTAAATTAGCTAGTTATGGTACGTCTAATGTTGGATTGATGAAGACTCTCTATCGTGAAGGTTTAAAAAATAGATATGGTGCTATGATGCAAATTATATCTGGCATTCATTACAATTTTTCATTACCCTTTTCGTTTTGGCAAGAATGGGCAAATTTTAGAAACTTGAAAAATTGTACAGAAACTGTTTCAAAGGGATATTTAATATTAATTCGTAATTATTATCGTTTTGGTTGGATTATTCCATATCTTTTTGGCGCTTCACCTGCAATATGTTCTAGTTTTTTACAAAATAATCCAATCAAATTACCATTTGAAAAAAATGATAAAAATACACTTTGGTTACCTTATGCAACATCATTACGTTTAAGTGATTTAGGATATAATAATAAGGCTCAAAGTATATTAAAAATAACATTTAATTCTATTGAAGAATACGTTAACACATTGAAAAAAGCACTAACAACACCATGGAAAAATTTTATAGATATAGGAATTAAAGATAAAAGTGGAAAAAGAATGCAAATTAATACCAATATTCTTCAGATTGAAAATGAATTGTATTCACCAATACGTCCTAAGTGTATTAATATTTCTGGTCAATCGTATATAGATACGCTGCTAACAAAAGGTATTGAATACGTAGAAGTAAGATCTATTGATGTAAATCCATTTTCAGGTGTAGGTATAGATAATATACAAGTGTATTTTCTTGATTTATTTTTAATTTGGTGTATTTTAGCTGATACTTCTGAAATGAACTTTAAAGAGCTTTATTACAACAATAAAAATTGGAAAATTGTAACACTAGAAGGACGAAAACCAAATCAAAAAATTTATATAGGAGACAATAACAAAAAATATTCTCTAGTAGAAACAGGTAAAAAAATTTTTAACGATTTATATAAAATTGCAGAAATTTTAGATAAAAATGAAAATAATATGCAATATCAAAAAACTTGTAATACACTTTTTTTATATTTTGATAATCCTGAATTAACTTATTCTGCTCGTATTCTAGATCTTATAAAAAAAGAAGGCATAATTAAAACTGGTATTTCATTATCAAAAAAATACCACAGTTTTTTTTGTTCAAAATCTTTAAAGATATTAAAAGAAGAGGATTTTAGAATTAAAGCAGAAAATTCTATTATTGAACAACAAAAAATTGAAAATAGTGATTCACTAGATTTTGAAAATTATATAAGTAATTTAAATTATAGAAATAACAAATATATAACATAATTTATTTATTATGTTGTTTAAGTTATTTAAATAAAATACTTCATGTTATGAACATAATATAAATAATGTTATACTATTTACGTAACAATAAAAATTTTAATATTTTTTATAATGGTCATATAATTATCAATTCTCCATCATTCTATAATTAATAAATATCAATTTATAAATCATATACTTTGATTATCGAAAAAATCATATGATACAGATTATAACAATATAATATCATTATTTATGATAATAATGTTTTAAAAGCATAATATGAAAGACTGAAAGAAATAAATATTACATTTTTAATAAACAATAAACGATTAAGAGTAATTTGTTGTAAGTAATTTTTGATTATGTGCAATCCTTTATTTCTGATGTTTTTAAAATAGATGAAATTTTTATATAAATATATGATTTTATTTTAATAATTACATAATTGCTTTCATGTATATTAAGAATTATGTTATATTAAAATAATGATAAAAATTTTGTAGACTAAATATTTTTGTAATAATTATAAAAAGTTTTTATATAATATATTATATTTATATAAAACTATAATAAAAACATTACTTATTTTTTTTATATTCATTTAAGTCCTTCAAGCTAATAAATTGTTTTGCAATTATGTTATAATCTAAATCACATTAATTAGTAATTGTTAACATTGAAAGTGAGATACAATTGTTTAATAACTTAACTAATCGTCTATCAACAACTTTAAAAAATATTCGTGGTATAGGAAGATTAACAGAAGAAAACATCAAACAAACTCTTCATGATATTAGCATAGCTTTATTAGAAGCGGATGTTTCATTACCTGTTGTTCGTAGTTTTATTAATTGCGTTAAAGAAAAAGCTGTTGGTCAAGAAGTAAATAAAAGAATGACTCCAGGACAAGAATTTATTAAAATAGTTCGTAATGAACTTATTATAGCTATGGGTAAAGAAAATAATACGCTTAATCTAGCTGTACCACCGCCTGCAGTTGTATTATTAATTGGTCTACAGGGTACAGGTAAAACCACTAGCACAGGAAAATTAGCTAAATTTTTAAAAGAAAAACACAAAAAAAAAGTTCTGATAGTGTCTACAGATATTTACCGTCCAGCAGCAATTAAACAACTTGAAACTCTATCAAATCAGATTGATGTAGATTTCTATCCATCTAGTTATAATGAAAAACCAATTTGTATTGCAAAAAATGCATTAAAAGAAGCTACGATTAAACTTTATGATGTTTTATTAGTAGATACTGCGGGTCGACTGCATATTAATGATTCTATGATGGAAGAATTAAAACAAATATATAATGCAATTAACCCAATAGAAACTTTGTTTGTGATTGACGCTATGATGGGTCAAGATATTGTTAATGCTGCAAAAATTTTTGATAAGATATTATCTTTTACTGGTGTGATTTTAACAAAAGCCGATAGTGATGCAAGAGGAGGAGCAGCATTATCGATTCGCTATACAACTGGCAAACCTATAAAATTTATAGGTACGGGTGAAAAATTAGAAGCTTTAGAACAATTCTATCCTGATCGTATCGCTTCTCGTATTCTTGGGATGGGAGATGTAATATCATTAATAGAAGATATAGAAAATAAAATTGACAGTGAACAAGCAGAGAATCTAAGTGAGAAAATAAAAAAAGGGGAAAATTTTAATTTAATTGACTTTCTTCAACAATTAAAACAAATAAGAAAAATAGGTAATATATCAGACTTAGTAAAAAAAATACCAGGTTTAGGAAACATATCAAATAATATTAAACCGGCAATAGATGATGAAATGTTAATACGTATGGAAGCTATAATTAGCTCAATGACAGTAAAAGAAAGAAAAAACCCAAATATCATTAAAGGTGCACGTAAGCTTCGAATTGCCAATGGTTCAGGTAATAAAGTGCAAGACGTTAATAAATTACTTAAACAATTTAATGATATGCAAAATATAATGAAAAAAATAAAAAAAAGCAAAATAAATAACATAACCAAATATATAAAAAATATAATTCCATATGATTTTTATAAACGTTAGAGTATTATTATAGAAATTGATGATAATAATATTTTATTCTATATTAGAATAAAATTCGGTTTCTTTAAATAAAACGTTGGATTTTCTGTTATCACAAAAGGAAAAATATTATGGTAATAATTAGATTAGCAAGACATGGTGTTAAGAAACGTCCATTTTATCAGGTAGTTGTTGCTGATAGTCGTAAATCACGTAATGGTTTATTTATTGAAAACGTGGGATTCTTTAATCCAATTCCTTACGGAAAAGAAAAAAATGTATCTCTAAATTTAAACCGCATAGAATACTGGAAACATCAGGGAGCCCAATTTTCCAATAAAGTTAATACATTAATCAAGAAAGTAAAAACATCTGAAGTTAATAATAGAACAAAATCTAAAAATGAATAAAACATTAGTCAAGTATTATCCTAACGATCCTGTTATTTTAGGAAAAATAGGAAAAGCATATGGTATTTTTGGATGGATTAAAATTATTTCTTTCACTGAAACATCTGAAAATATTTTTTGCTATCAACCATGGTATGTTTATTATGCTAATCTATGGTATCAATTAGAAGTTAGTAATTGGAAACACCAAGATAAAAATATAATTATAAAATTAAAAGATATAAATAACAGAGATACAGCTAGTAAGTTAACTAATCATGACATTATAGTTAATGCAACACAACTACCGTCTTTAGATAATGGTGAATATTACTTAAAGGATATAATAGGTTGTCAAGTAATTAATCTTGAAGGTTTCATTATAGGTGTTGTAATAAATTTCATAGAAACTATATCAAATTATATTATTGTTGTGCAACAAAAAATAAAAAACCAATTTAAAAAAAAAGAGTTCCTCATTCCATTTATTGATAAAATTATTAAAACAGTAGATTTAAATACAAAAATCATTCAAGTAGATTGGGAGCCTGTTCTATAACATCATAAAACAATCATTGTATATTCATGTATCATAAAATGTGGTTTGGTATAATCAGCTTATTTCCAGATGTCTTTAAAATTATTACTAATTACGGTGTAATTAGTAAGGGTATAAAAAAAGGACTCATAGAAATTCATGTTTGGAATCCTCGTGATTTTACTCGTAAAAAAAATTATATAGTAGATGATCGTCCTTATGGAGGTGGACCAGGGATGGTCATGATGGTACAGCCTTTAGTTGATGCAATTACTGTAGCAATAGCACAAGCCGGTAAAGGAGTAAAAGTTGTTTATCTATCCCCTCAGGGTAAGAAACTTGATCAAAAAAAAGCCTATAATTTATTAAAATATAATAGTAAATTCATTTTAGTATGCGGTCGGTATAAAGGCATTGATGAGAGAGTAATTGAATTTAAAATAGATGAAGAATGGTCAATAGGAGATTACGTGCTTAGTGGAGGAGAATTACCAGCAATGATATTTATTGATACAATTGCTAGATTAATTCCAGGTGTATTAAATACATATGAATCTGTTGAAAAAGACTCGTTTGTTAATGGATTATTGGATTGTCCTCATTATACTAGACCTAGTGTTTCATACGGAAGGAAAGTGCCAGAAATACTTTTATCTGGAAATCATGATAAAATTTATCGTTGGCGATTGAAACAATCATTAGGTCGAACGTGGCTAAAAAGACCTGATCTTTTTGAGCAGTTAGTTTTAAATCAAGAAGAAATAAAATTATTAATAGAGTTTCAAAAAGAATCAAAAAAATAAAAATTATGCAGTTGTAATAATATATAGGAGTTTCTAATTATGAATAAAATTATTAAGCAGTTAGAACAAGAACAGATGAATAAAGATATACCTTATTTCCGCCCAGGTGATTCTGTAGAAGTAAAGGTTTGGGTAATTGAGAGTTCAAAAAAACGTATTCAATCGTTTGAAGGGATAGTCATATCTATAAGAAATAGAGGTCTTAATTCTGCTTTTACTGTACGAAAAACATCTAATGGAGAAGGGGTTGAACGTGTTTTTCAAACTTATTCTCCTGCAATTGATAGTATATTAATTAAACGTCATGGTGATGTTCGTAGAGCTAAATTATATTATTTACGTAAATTATCTGGAAAATCCGCTCGTATCAAAGAACGTCTTAATTAATTATTCTTTTGAAGCACATTAAGCACATAAAGAAGAAGAAATCATTGTTATTCTTTATAATGTACTAATGTACTAATAAAGTATCTAATAAGTAATATATGATTCTTCTATCAATATTTGTTATCTTATTATATGTTTTAAATAATATTAAATTTATTGATTTTTTATAATATTTACTACTATAAATAAAAATACTGTTAATTTATCCACAATAAAATTCATATAAAGTATGAATGAATAATCATTCTTATTGAATAAAAAATAATAAAATCAAATTTATATTTATATATATTACTTTAATATTAAAATTAGATTCAATCGTAGTATTTAATTTTATATATTACTAATAGATAATACATAAATATAAAAATCTTATCTTTTAAATCCATAAAATAAATAGTTGTATAATTTTTTAAAATTGGAGCATTAATTATGCAAAGAGACATGCTAAATAATGTGCATATTGCTGATGAACAAATACTAATTACACCAGAAGATCTTAAATCAAAATTTCCTTTAACATCCAGTCAAGAAATACAAATAGCTTCTTCTAGAAAAATAATTTCTGATATTATTTCAGGTAGAGATTTAAGATTATTAATAGTATGTGGACCTTGTTCAATTCATGATACAGAAGCTGCTATTGACTATGGTAATAGATTACGTAATCTATCTGAAATACTAAAAGATCAACTGTATATTGTTATGAGAGTTTATTTTGAAAAACCTCGTACAACAATTGGATGGAAAGGATTAATTAATGATCCTTACATGGATAATTCTTTTGATGTAGAAGCTGGATTACATATAGCACGTAGCTTACTATTATCGTTAGTAAAGATGGGATTACCTTTAGCAACAGAAGCACTTGATCCCAATTGTCCTCAATATCTTGGAGATTTATTTAGTTGGTCAGCTATCGGAGCTCGTACTACGGAATCACAAACGCACCGTGAAATGGCATCTGGTTTATCAATGCCCGTTGGTTTTAAAAATGGGACAGATGGTAGTTTAGATACTGCAATTAATGCAATGTGCGCTGCTTCAATGGCACATCGTTTTGTTGGTATAAATCAATCTGGGCAAGTTTGCTTATTACAAACTAAAGGTAACCCAGATAGCCATATAATTTTACGAGGAGGAAAGTCACCTAATTATAGTCCTACTGATGTTGCTCAATGCGAAAAAGAAATGATCAAAGCGGGATTAAATCCAGCTCTAATGATAGACTGCAGTCACGGTAATTCCAATAAAGATCATAAAAGACAGATTGTAGTTGCTAAATCAGTAATTTCTCAAATTAAACAAGGAGGTAATGATTCTATCATTGGTCTTATGGTAGAAAGTAATATTAATGAAGGAAATCAATCTTCTGAACAAAAACGTAATAAAATGAAATATGGAGTATCTGTAACAGATTCTTGTATAAATTGGGAGTCAACAGAAAACTTATTATATAATATACAAGAAAGTTTAAAAGGAGTATTAGTAAATCGTTATAGTCTTAAAATATGATTATTAAATTTTTAAAAAGCTAAATCAATGTATTTAAAAAATAGATAATTATTCGTATAAAAATATTCATCATTACAATTGACAAGCATTTATATAATTAAATAACTAAATAAAATTATAATTATATGATTTAAAAATATATATAATAATATAAATTATAATTATAAATTGTGGTTTGAATTTGACTCTATACTGACTATTCAGAAAATATTATTTAGAGCAAATGGGATGTTTACCTTTAGTTTAATAAAAATTAAAAATATAATAGATATTAATTCGTAATTTAGCTTGATTATATTTCATGTTAAACTTTATAAAAATAAGTATTTTTACTTATATTTTTATATTATAAAATTAAGGATTGTTAAATTTAGATCTTAAAAATAAATAATTAATTTAATTATATATATACCTAATGCATTAGAATATATTATTAACAAAAAGCAAATTTTTTGGATTTAGTTAAATACTATTTTAATGTTTATTATACTCAATCGATAAATAGCTTTCGCTAGGATAACATCCTAATATTTTTAATGAACATGTAATACTATTTAAATCTTTTATTGCATTCTTCATGTTTATAGATTTTAGGTTGCTTTTTATATCTATATAAAATATTTCCTCCCAAGGGTTACCATTAATAGGCCTCGATTCAATTTTATTTATAACTAAACTATAATTGCGTAATACTAATAATATATCAACTAAAGAACTGACATTTTGACCTGTTTCCACTACAAAAGTAGTTTTAGCCGGAACGTTATTAGAAACTTCAATAGATTTTCTTGACAATATAATGAATCTTGTTTGATTATATTGTTGATTTGCTATATTACGCTTTAATACTTTTAAAGTATATAGTATTCCGCCGTCTTCACTTCCTAGAGCTGCTATTTCTGATGAATTCAATTTAGATACTTTTTTCATTGCTGCTGCTGTGCTTTCCGTATATTTAAGACTCCAGTGAGGAAATAAACTTATGAAATTACTACATTGTTGAAAAGGTTGTAGGTGACTATAAATTATTTTAATTTTTTCTAAGTTTGTATCTGGTATAGATAATATACAATGATCTATATGTAAAAATAATTCATTAACAATTGATAAATTTGTATTTTGTAATAAATCATACACTTCATTAATAGATCCAGAAGCAGTATTTTCAATAGGTAATATAGCATAATCTGCAATTCCATTCTCAACATTATAAACGACATCATGAAAGTTTAAACAACTAAATTCAATGATATCATCAAAATATCTCATAGAATATTTTCTAGCAGCAATATGTGAATAAGAACCTTTTGGGCCAAGAAAACTGATTTTTGCTGTATTTGCATAAGCGCAGTTAAGATCCTTTTGTAAAATTGATTGTTGTATAAAAATAGAATCTTCAATGATTAGATGGAATAACTTTGTGATATAACTAGAGTCTAGTTTATATTGTTTTCCGTATATAATTAAACGATCTAGTATTAAACGTTCACGAGCTTTATCACGAATTTGACTATTGTGTTTCAGTTTCACTTTTGCTATTTTAGCAGACAGTAATTGACGTTTTGATAGTAATATTAATATATTATCATCAATTTCATTTATTTTATCACGCAGCATTAACAATTCTAAGTTTTTATGATTCATACTTATACCCATAAAATAAAAAATTTTTGAACTATATATCATTTATTTTATTTAGTAACAACAATTACTTTGATATAAAATTTAAATGATAAAGAAATAGTATTACTTAAAAAACTAGTAATTAGTTTTACAATTTAACATTATTAATACAATAAGTATTAATAATTAATTATGGAAAAATAACGACTTATTTTTTATTAAGTATTCATAGCAATTATTTTAGCTATTTTATCTGCTTTTTCGTTAATTTGTAATTTACGATATGCTTTTTCCATTAACAATAATGCATCATGAGTTGCTTTTGTATCGGGATAATATTTTATCATTTTTTTAATACGATTAATTACTGCTACATAGGCTTTACGTTCATTATAAAATGAAGCTATAGATAATTCGTGTTTAGCTAAACGATTTTGTAAATATATTAATCGATTATAAGAATCATTAGCATATACACTTTTAGGATAGTGATGTAATATGTGTTTGAAATCAACAAACGCATTATTAGAATGTTCAAGATCACGATCATAATAATCAAAATTTAATACTTTCATTATTAATGATGGATTATCTATTGACATTTCTATTACACCTTTCATATATATTACATAATCCAAATTAGGATGTTTAGGATATAAATTTATGAAATGGTGAATTACTAGTTGTGCTGAATGTAAGTCTCTATTTTTATAATAAGCATATATTAAATCAAGACGTACTTGTTGAGAATATAATCCAATGAAATCTTGATTTTCTATTGTTTTTAAATATTTAATTGCTGATTTAAAATTATTTTCTCGCATTTTTTTTTGAGCTAAATCATATATTTTACTTAATGAATAATAGGATGATTCTGTTCTATTAAATTCAGAACAACCAGTCATCATTAATATTAATGTAAAGATAGTCAATGTATATTTTATGATTTTCATGTTATAATTGTTAACCTTACAAACAGTAAACAAGATAGCAATTACTGATTGCTATGATAATTTATTTTAAAATAAGTTGTGATTATGTTAAAAAACATTAAATATACTTTAATCTTACCTCAAACTCAATTAAAACAAAGATTAGATCAAGCGTTAAAACAATATTTTACTAATCATTCACGTTCCTGTATAAAAAAATGGATTTTAAATGAATGTATCTTATTAAATGGTAACATCATAAAAAAACCAAAAAAAAAATATCAGGAGGTGAAGTCATAAATATTAATGTACAAATTGAAGAACAATCAGCTTTAAAACCACAAAATTTACCATTAAATATTGTATATGAAGATGAGTATATATTGATCATAAATAAACAAGAAAATTTTGTAGTTCACCCTGGAGTTAATAATGTTAATGGTACATTATTAAATGCGTTACTATATAAATATCCACATTTAATTAATTTGTCTCGTGCAGGTATAGTGCATAGACTAGATAAAGATACTACTGGATTAATGATTATAGCAAAAAAATTCATGACACAGTTAAAATTAATTAAAATGTTACAACAACATGACATTATTCGTGAATATGAAGCAATTGTAGTCGGTATTATACCCTTCACTGGTAAAATTAATATGCCAATTGCTCGACATACTATAGAAAGAACAAAAATGGCAGTGAATTTACAGGGAAAAACCGCTGTAACTCATTACAATGTATTAGAATATTTTCGTAATCATTCTCGTATACGTGTACGTATAGAAACTGGCCGTACTCATCAGATTCGTGTTCATATGGCTTATATTAACCATCCAATACTAGGAGATCAAACTTACGGAAAAAAAACTAATAGATCGAAAAAAAATACTAATTTGACGTTTGATAAAATATATAATTTCAACCGTCAAGCATTACACGCTATAAAATTAAGTTTTAATCATCCTATAACTAATGTTAGAATGACTGTAGAAACTCCCATACCTCAAGATATGAATAATCTTATCAACATACTTAAAGACGATAATTTAAAAATTGAAAATTAAATTTATAAGACTTATGTTTTTATAATATTAATAAATTCTTTGAACAACTATTTGTTAATTTAAGTTATTCTGTAATCGAAAAATATACTAAATTGGTGTTTCTTTTAAGAAAGAAAACAATAAAATTCTATATTTTTATTTTATTTGATTCATGACAAAAAATATAATAACCAATTAAAAACTAATATATTTAATTCCAAATATTTATTATATATTATAAAATATTTTATAGAATATTTTAACAAGGGTTAAAAAGTGAATAATCAGCCATCAGATGATAAAAGTAAAAATTTAGACAAATATACTATTAATATTACAAAACTTGCTGAGGATAATAAATTAGATCCAGTAATTGGACGTGATGAAGAAATTCGTCGAACTATTCAAGTATTACAGCGCAGAACAAAGAATAATCCAGTGCTAATTGGTGAACCTGGGGTAGGTAAAACTGCAATTATTGAAGGTTTAGCACAACGTATTGTTAATTATGAAATACCAGAAGGTCTCAAAGAAAATCAAATATTATCACTAGATATGGGTGCTTTAATAGCTGGTGCTAAATATCGGGGTGAATTTGAAGAACGTATAAAAGGTATATTAAAAGAATTATCTACATTGAAAGGAAATATTATATTATTCATTGATGAGTTACATAATATGGTTTCTACTGGACAAGGAGACGGATCAATAAATGCAAGTAATCTGCTAAAACCTGCATTAGCTAGAGGAGAGCTTCATTGTATAGGAGCAACGACTTTAGATGAATATCGATATTATATTGAAAAAGATGCGGCTTTAGAACGTCGTTTTCAAAAAATCTACGTATCTGAACCAAATATTGAAGATACTATAGCTATTCTTAGAGGTCTCAAAGAACGCTATGAATTACATCATCACGTCCAGATAACTGATCCAGCTATTGTAGCGGCAGCTAAATTATCAAAAAGATATATTTCAGAACGTCAATTGCCAGATAAAGCAATCGATTTGATTGATGAAGCTGCATCTAGTATTCGTCTTCAAATAGATTCGAAACCTGAGTCTCTTGATAGACTTGAAAGACGCATTATACAATTAAAAATTGAACAACAAGCATTAAAAAAAGAATCAGATTCATCAAGTATTAAACGTCTTGACATACTAAAACAAGAACTGAATCAAAAGGAAATTGAATATAATAAACTTCAAGATAAATGGAAAAACGAAAAAGCTTATCTTTTAGGAACACAAAAAATTAAAACCGAACTTGAAAAGGCTAAATTATCTTTAGAACAAGCTCGCCGTTCTGTAGATCTTACAAGAATGTCTAAATTACAGTATGGCAAAATTCCAGAATTAGAAAAAAGGCTTGCTACAGCTACTTATTCTGAAGATAATAATATGAAATTATTGCGTAATCGTGTTACTGAGATTGAAATTGCAGATATTGTATCTCGTTGGACTGGAATTCCAATAGCTAAAATGATGGAAAGTGAACGTACAAAACTTCTACGTATGGAACAACACATACACAAAAAAGTAATTGGACAAAATGAAGCAGTAAAAGCAATATCTAATGCTATTCGTCGCAGTCGTTCTGGTATATCTGATTCTAATCGCCCTATTGGTTCTTTTTTATTTTTAGGTCCTAGTGGCATAGGAAAAACAGAATTATCTAAATCATTAGCACAGTTTTTATTTGATACTGATAACTCAATTGTAAGAATCGACATGTCTGAATTTATGGAAAAACATTCAATATCTAGACTTATAGGAGCACCTCCAGGATATGTAGGATATGAAAATGGTGGATATATAACTGAAGCAATTCGACTTCATCCATATTCAGTTATTTTATTGGACGAAATTGAAAAAGCACACGTAGATGTTTTCAATATTTTATTACAAGTACTAGATGAAGGAAGATTAACTGATAGTAAGGGAAGAACTATTGATTTTCGTAACACAGTTATTATTATGACTTCTAATTTGGGTTCAAATTTGATTAGAGATAATTTTAATATTCTTACTTATGATAATATGAAAGATTTAATAATGAATAAAGTTAATAATTATTTTCGACCTGAGTTTATAAATCGTATAGATGAAGTAGTTGTCTTTCATCCATTAGATCAAAAACATATTAGTTCTATTGCAAAAATTCAACTCAAAATTTTAATAAAACGCTTAGAAGAACAAGGCTATCATTTGAATATTGATCATGAAGTATATGATTTATTGGGAAAAATTAACTATAATCCATCATATGGAGCAAGATTGCTTAAAAGAGCTATTCAACAGCAAATTGAAAATCCTTTAGCACAAATGATACTTTCAAAAAATCTATTAGCTGACAAAAAGATAACAATCATTGTCAGAAATAATAATATAGAAATAAATTGATCTTATCTAGAATAAGATCATCATTAACAATGATAATAATTAATGTTCACCAATATTATAAACAATATAACATTCAAATTAACTAATAACAAATAAAATTATTAAAATCATATTGTTAATCAAGAACAGGTATTAAGTTAAGACTTGACTAATAAACTAAATGGAGATATCATAATAATTTTATTGCTCTTTAAAAATTTATCAGACAATCTATGTGGGTATTCGTAGATTTAGTGTCAACGATTTTTAATCATAAGACTATAAATATCTATCGAATAAACACGTAATTTATTGCGTAGTTTAAT
>NZ_PDKU01000003.1 GCF_002933355.1 Candidatus Pantoea edessiphila | reverse complement strand
TGTTTCTACAGATTAAACTACGCAATAAATTACGTGTTTATTCGATAGATATTTATAGTCTTATGATTAAAAATCGTTGACACTAAATCTACGAATACCCACATAGATTGTCTGATAAATTTTTAAAAAGCAATAAAATTGTTATGATATCTCCATTTAGTTTATTAGTCAAGTCTTAACTTAATACCTGTTCTTGATTAACAATATGATTGCATATGTTATCATATTAAATTAAAAATCATTCTTTACATAATTAAAAGATAAAATTCTGATAAATATATAAGAAATATTATGATTATTATTGTAATTTCTTAAATATATTTGTAATGTTAGGCATCACCCCATGCCATAATTGAAATGCATGTGCAGCTTGATAAATTAACATTCCTAATCCATCAGATAAGTAATTGCAACCTTGTTTTTGACACCAGTATAAAAAAGTTGTTAATTCTTTCTGATAAAATATATCATAACATCTCGGTTTGTTGTTTAATATAGAACTAGGTATAATAGGCATTTGTTTATTAGAGCTACTAGAAGTTGCATTAATAATTAAATCAAAATATTTGCCATTTAATTCACTAATACTACATGAATTGATAACACCATTATATTTAAAATTATAAACTAATTCTTGTGCACGACTATTAGTACGATTTGTTACTGTTAAAATAGCTCCTGAAAGAAGTAAAGGTAAAATTATTCCTCTAGCTGCACCTCCAGCACCTATTACCAGTACTCTATCTCCAGCTTTAATCATATTGAGTCTTTGAAGATCACTGATTAATCCAATTCCATCAGTATTATCTCCAAAAATTTTATTATCATTTTGTTTTTTTAAGGTATTAACAGCTCCTGCAAAATATGCTCTTTCACTAAGTTCATCAGCAAATTGATATGCTTCTTGTTTGAAAGGTAAAGTAACATTAGCTCCTAAACCACCTTGAGAAAAAAATTTTGAAATTGATTTTTTAAACTCATTTATTGGAACACATATGCATCCATAGTTATGCTTAATACCTGTCTGTTTAGCAAATTCATGGTGAATTAATGGAGACTTACTATGATTTATGGGATTACCAAAAACTGCAAATTTAAACATAAATTATCCCTGACGTATTAAATCTCCGGTGATAATATTTCGAATTTCAGAAGGATGTTTAAGACCACAAGTACTACCGAATAAAATAGGAAATGACTGACCAAATTGTTTTACAACATCTTCAAATGTGCGACAAGGATTTTGGTTTGAAAGATTGGCACTTGTTGATATTATTGGTTTCCCAAATTTAGTACACAGCTTTCTAACATAGGGATTTTTACTAATTCTAATTGCCACTGAGTCAAAATTTCCTATTATCCATTTTGGTGTTTTTGGTAAAGTTGGTACAATAAAAGTTACATGACCAGGCCAACGAGAAAACATATAATTACGTTGAAATGCTGAAATTTTATCATCAGCAACATATGATTTTAATTGATCATAATTAGCAGCAATTAAAATGAAACCTTTATTAGGTGAACGATTTTTAAGAATAATTAACTTTTTTACTGCGGTTTTACTTTCAGGATTACAACCTAATCCAAAAACTGCTTCTGTTGGATAAATTATTATACCGTTTTGTTTAAGTTCTTTTATACATTTTTCTATTGAACTGAAAATAATTTTTTTATACATGTTATTATATCAATTATTAAATTAATTTCATTACTGTTAAAAAAGATTGTTTAAATTGGAATGTTTAATTATTTTTTTATTTACAGTATTTTATCAAGTCAAGCATTAATAAAATTCTAACCAATTTTAGAAACAATTTTAACAATGAATATACTAAAAATAATTAGTGAATAATACTACTTGTAGAATCGAATAGTAGTTGTTCTACTTGTTGGTAAGCATTTTCACATCCTGGTACATTAAATAATACCATTAAAATTAACCACTTTAAATCTTCTAACTTAAACTCATGGATATCAAGTGCCATTACACGATCTATTATCATTTCCCTTGTTTCTAAATTTAGAATTTTAATTTGTTCTAAAAACAGCAAAAAACCTCTACTTTCCGTATCTAATCTTTTTTTTTCTTCTTCTACATATATACGCATGGACAATGAATTATGATTTGTTAAATTTGATGCAATAAATTTTTTTTGATACAATGATAGTTGTTCTAACCATCTTAAGGCGTTATATACATCTTCACTATAAAATCCAACATTTTTCAAATGATCTTTCAATTTATTCTCATCAACCATATTTCCGACCCTACTACATATATATGTTTCAAACAAGTAAATAATTACATCGAACATATCATACTTTCCTTAAATAGAGGTATATACTAAATTCTATTGATTTTATTAGGAATAAAAAATATTAAGTTGAGCGGTATCTGCAGTAATAAAATTAGTATTTTTATACTAAATTATAATTTTAATAGGAAGATATAAATAAAAATACTAAATCATACACTATAATTAAAAATATTTCATATTATATCCTAAATAATTAATTTTGTATGTAAAAATATTATAATTATCTCTACCAATATTATATGTTGTTTTGATTGATTCTATTAATTTTGATACTTTAATTAAAGTATGATATTTTTTTTGAAATATAATATAATTTTGAGAATCATGCTCTTTACTTTATTAAAATAATCATTATAATCAACAACATTTTATCAATTAAATATTAATAATATATTAAGTTATTTAATAAATAAACTATACAGTATAACCAAAAATATTTATGAAAGTATTACCATTATTATATTTTCCAGACAATCGTTTAAGAGAACAAGCATTACCAGTTAAAGAGATTAATGAAAAAATTCAGCGTCTCATAGACGATATGTTTGAAACTATGTATACAAATGGAGGTATTGGTCTTGCAGCTACTCAAGTTAATATTCATAAACGTATTATAGTAATTGATATTTCTAAAAATCGCAAAAATTGCTTAGTACTAATTAATCCAGAAATACTAGATATGAAAGGAAAAGCTGGAATAAAAGAAGGTTGCTTATCAATTCCAAATCAACATGCATTTATATCTAGAGCTGAAATAATTAAAATTCACTCATTAGATCGGTATGGTAATCTTTTTAAAATAGAAACTGGCGGTCTATTATCTATTTGCATACAACATGAAATAGATCATTTGAATGGTAAGCTATTTATTGATCATTTATCTCAATTGAAACGTCAAAGAATTAAAACTAGGTTAGAAAAAATAGCTAGATTAAAAAAATAGTTCCAGTGTAGTATATACTTTAATAATAGTGAAAAAATTTGGTTATAAAATTGAAAATAATTTTTGCTGGAACTTCAGAGTTTGCTGTACATCATCTCAATAAAATTATACAACACAATTATCAAGTTGTAGGCGTATTTACTCAACCTGATCGCCCATCTGGCAGAGGACAACAACTAACTCCTAGTCCTGTCAAAATCATATCTCAAATTAAGAATATCCCAATTTTTCAACCAGAATCATTTAATGATGCTAAATCTAAAAAATATTTGCAAATAATTTATGATTTAAATCCAGATGTAATGATTGTAGTATCTTACGGATTACTTATTCCAAATAACATTCTTAAAATTCCTCGTTTAGGATGTATAAATGTTCATGCTTCTTTATTGCCTAGATGGCGTGGTGCTGCGCCTATACAAAGAGCGATTTTAGCTGGTGATAAAAAAACCGGAATTACTATTATAAAAATGAATAGTAAATTAGACAGCGGAGATATACTGTACCAAATTGATTGTAATATTTCTTCACGAGATACTTCTTTAACAATTTATGCTAAATTAGCAACATTAGGATCACAAGCCGTAGTACATATATTATACAAACTTTCTTGTGGTAGTGTTTATTATAAAGAACAAGATAATAAACTAGCTTGTTATGCAAAAAAAATAAATAAAAAAGAAGCACAACTTAATTGGATAAGTTCAGCTGAACAATTAGAACGTTGTGTTCGTGCTTTTAATCCATGGCCAATAAGTTTTTTTTATGTTAATAACAACTTAATTAAAGTTTGGCAAGTCAGTATATTAGATCATGTAGATAAAAAACCAGGGGAAATTATTGAAGTTACAAAACAGGGAATTCAAGTGACTACTTTGAAGGGAGTTCTTAATTTAATTTGTTTGCAACCGCAAGGCAAAAAGCCAATGTTAGCTAGGGATTTTATTAACTCTCGGTATGAACTATTTAGACCTGGAACTAAATTGCAATAAATGATTTGTTTTGAAAAGAGTAAAAAACCCATTAATCAATGAGTTTTTACTCTATTTTATTATAAATTAAAATTATCCTAATTATTTTGCTATATTAGTTTTAACTTGAGTGTTTTTTAAGCGGTCAACTAATTCAATATATGCCATTGGAGCTTTATCACCGGGACGAAAACCGCACTTTAGAATACGAGTATAACCTCCAAAACGATTTGTAAAACGTGGACCTATTTGTTTAAATAATTTAACAACTGTTTCATTATCACAAATACGAGAATGTACAAATCGACGGTTACAAACATTGTCAATTTTAGCGATAGTAATTAATGGTTCAACAATACAACGTAATTCTTTAGCTTTTGGTAAAGTAGTTTTAATAATTTCATGACGAACTAAAGAAACTACAATATTACGAAACATAGCTTTACGATGACTTTCATTTCGGTTTAATTGCCGCCCAGTTTTACGATGGCGCACGATTTTATCCTTTTTCTAAAAATTATTTGTTACTATCATCATTCTTCTATAATGCTTTCTGGTGGCCAATTTTCAAGTCTCATACCAAGAGATAGATTACGTGAAGCTAAAACATCCTTGATTTCAGTCAGGGATTTTTTACCCAAATTTGGTGTTTTAAGTAATTCAACTTCAGTACGCTGTACTAAATCCCCAATATAATGAATACTCTCTGCTTTTAAACAATTAGCAGAACGAACGGTTAATTCTAAATCATCCACAGGACGTAATAAAAGAGGATCAAATTCTGGTTTTTCTTCTTCTATTTCAGGTTGACGCAAATCTCGTAAATCAACAAAAGCTTCTAATTGCTCTACTAAAATAGTTGCAGCCCGACGAATAGCTTCTTCAGGATCTATTGTACCATTTGTTTCCATATCAATCACAAGCTTATCTAAATCAGTACGTTGTTCTACACGAGCAGCCTCAACGTTATAAGCTATACGATCTACAGGACTATAACAAGCATCAACCAAAAGTCTACCAATAGGACGTTCATTTTCTCCTGTCTTAATTCGATTACAAACTGGTACATAACCACGACCAAGTTGAATTTTTATCCGCATGTTAATGCTAGCATTTTTATCAGTTAAATGGCAAATTATATGTTGAGGTTGAATAATTTCTACACTACTGTCATGCGTAATATCAGCTGCGGTTACTGGACCAATACCAGATTTATTTAAATTAAGTATAACCTCATCTTTACCTTGAACTTTTACTACTAATCCTTTTAGATTGAGTAAAATTTCTAAGATATCTTCTTTGACTCCCTCTTTAGTACTATATTCATGTAATACACCATCAATTTCAACTTCTGTTACTGCATAACCTGGCATTGAAGAAAGTAAAATGCGGCGAAGTGCATTACCAAGAGTATGGCCAAAGCCTCGCTCTAATGGTTCAAGAGTTACTTTAGCTTGTGTTGAACTTAGTTGTTCAATATCTACCAGGCGTGGTTTAAGAAATTCTGTCACAGAACCCTGCATTATATCCTCTCTTTGCTACTAAACTTTACTTGGAATAAAGCTCAACTATCAGGTGTTCATTAATGTCTGTAGATAGATCATTTCTTTCAGGAATATTTTTGAAACAACCTTCCATTTTTTTTATATCAACTTCTAGCCAATTTGGTTTTTCATGTTGTTCAGATATTTCAAGAGCAGCTTTAATACGAGATTGATTTTTAGCTTTATCACAAATTCTGATAACACTATTTGGACATACCTGATAAGAGGCAATGCTAACAAATCGGCCATTTACTATAACAGATTTATGACTTACTAGCTGACGGGCCTCTGCACGAGTAGCTCCAAATCCCATACGATAAACTACATTATCCAAACGACTTTCTAGAAGAACCAGTAAGTTTTCACCAGTATTGCCTTTTAAGCGTGCTGCTTTTTTATAATAATTACGAAATTGACGTTCAAGAACACCGTAAATACGACGAACTTTTTGTTTTTCACGCAACTGACCACCATAATCTGATAAACGTGGTTTACGTATACCATGTTGACCAGGCGCTTGTTCAATTTTACATTTAGAATCAATCGCTCGAACACCCGACTTAAGAAATAAGTCAGTACCTTCACGTCGACTCAGCTTGAGCTTAGGCCCTAAATATCTTGCCATTTTTTTCTCCAGCTATTCTATAAAATAAGTTTTTATACACGACGTTTTTTCGGCGGACGACAACCGTTATGAGGAATAGGTGTCATGTCAATAATATTTAGTATTCGAAAACCAACAGTATTTAAAGCACGAATAGTTGATTCTCGACCTGGACCTGGACCTTTTACCATTACTTCTAAATTCTTAATACCATAATCTTTTACTGCTTCTGCACAACGTTCTGCAGCAACCTGAGCAGCAAATGGAGTAGATTTACGTGAACCACGAAAACCAGATCCACCTGCGGTTGCCCAACCTAATGCATTGCCTTGACGATCGGTAATTGTCACAATAGTATTATTAAAAGAAGCATGTATATAAGCCACACCATCTAAAATTTGTTTTTTTAAGCGCTTACGTGTACGAATTAGTGCCTTTGCCATTTTTGTTATTCTCAATTATTTTTTGATTGGTTTACGAGGACCTTTGCGTGTACGTGCATTAGTTTTAGTACGTTGACCATGAACTGGCAGACTACGACGATGACGTAAACCACGATAGCAACCTAAATCAATCAATCTTTTAATACTCATATTAATTTCGCGGCGTAAATCACCTTCCACAACAAATTTAGCAACCTCATCACGTAATTGATCAATTTGTTTTTCTGATAATTCACTAACTTTGATACTTTCATTAATACCAGTAATAGCACAAATTTTTTTAGAACGGACTTTACCAATACCAAATATTGAAGTTAATGCCATGACAGTATGTTTTTTATCAGGAATATTTATTCCTGCTATGCGAGTCAATTTAATCTCCTAATAAATTTTATTTTTGTAAATTTTTTATAAACGGTGTAATACTAACCTTGCCTTTGTTTATGTTTAAAATCTGCTTTACAGATTACACGAACAATACCATGACGACGAATGATTTTACAATCACGACATAATTTTTTTACAGATGCACGAACTTTCATTAATTATATTCCTAATTACAACTATTTGTATAATCTCTATAAAGTTTAGTTAGATCTTTTTAGATTAGCTTTTTTTAAGGCAAAATCATATTGATTTGACATCATTAATGTTTGTATTTGAGACATAAAATCCATAATAACGACAACCACAATTAATAATGAAGTACCTCCAAAATAAAAAGGTACTTTCATAAAAGTACGCATAAATTCTGGAACTAGGCAAATCAAAGTTATATAAAAAGCTCCAACTAAAGTCAAACGAGTCATTACTTTATTAATATATTTTGCTGTTTGTTCTCCTGGACGAATACCTGGTATGAATGCTCCGGATTTTTTCAGATTATCTGCTGTTTCACGAGGATTAAAAACCAATGCTGTATAAAAAAAACAAAAGAAAATTATTGCACTAGCGTATATTAAAACATAAAGCAATTGTCCTGGTTGTAAATATAAAGAAATCGTTGATAACCACTTCCAATTATTATTATGTCCAAACCATGAAGCCATAGTTGCAGGGAATAGTATGATACTAGATGCAAAAATAGCAGGAATAACACCAGCCATATTCACCTTTAATGGTAAATGTGTACATTGTACTGCATACATACGACGTCCTTGTTGACGTTTTGCGTAATTAGCTAGTATTCGACGTTGGCCACGTTCAACAAAAATAACAAAATATGTTATCGTAAATATAAAAATTAAGATAAATAATAGCAATAAAAAGTTTAATTCGCCTTGTCTTGCTTGTTCAATAGTATGACCTATTGCTGGTGGTAGTCCCGCAACAATACCTGCAAAAATAATAATAGAAATACCGTTGCCAATACCTCGTTCAGTAATTTGTTCACCTAACCACATTAAGAAAATAGTTCCTGTAACTAAACTTATAATAGCTGTTAAATAAAAAGATAAACTAGGCTTAAATAATAAACTGTGCATTCCTAGCATACTAGGTAAACCAGTGGCAATACCTAAAGATTGAATCACAGCTAAAATTAAAGTGCAATAGCGAGTATATTGATTAATTTTACGACGACCAGCTTCTCCATCTTTCTTTATTTCTGACAAAGAAGGATGTATTGTTGTTAACAATTGAATAATAATTGATGCTGAAACATATGGCATGATACCTAATGCAAATATAGAAGCACGACTTAAAGCTCCACCAGAAAACATATTCAACATCTCAATTATTGTTCCACGTTGTTGATCAAGTATTTTTGTAAGTATAGTTGGATCAATACCAGGAATCGGAACAAAAGAACCTATGCGAAAAACTACTAAACTTATTAACAAAAACAACAACCTAAATTTCAATTGACCTAAATTATTTTTGGCGTTTTTAAAATCTAATCCTAATTGTTTTGTCATTTATTCCTTAATCCTCAACTTTTCCACCTACAGCTTCAATAGCTTTGCGAGCACCTTTAGTAACATTTAAACCATAAATTTTCTTAGGAATAGTAATACTACCAGAACAAATTATTTTAACTGATTTAACACTACTATTAATAACATTAAACATTTTTAATGTATTTAAATTTACAACATTATCTTTGACTTTTATTAATTCAAAAAGACGTACTTCTTTGTGGACAAATTTTTTACGTGATATAAAACCAAATTTTGGTAAACGACGATAAATTGGCATTTGACCGCCTTCAAAACCACGATTTATATTCCCTCCAGAACGAGATTTTTGACCCTTATGACCTCTACCACAAGTTTTACCATAACCAGAACCTATACCACGACCGACGCGTTTATTAGCACGTTTAGATCCTTTAGCTGGCGATATAGTATTTAAGCGTAAACTATTCATGTTTTACTTTAACCATATATGAAATGACATTAATCATACCTCGTATAGACGGAGTATCTTCACGCTTAACAGTATGACCAATGTAACGTAAACCTAAACCAGTAAGAGTGTTTTTATGAGCAGGTAATCTACCAATAGAACTACGTACTTGAGTTATTTCAATAATTCTAGCCATTAGAATGACCTCGTAATTCTTTCTATCAATTTACCACGTTTAGCAGAAATTGTTTCAGGAGAATTCATGTTACTTAATCCCTCTATAGTCGCACGAACAACATTGATTGGATTAGTAGAACCATAAGTTTTAGCTAAAACATTATGTACTCCAGCCACTTCAAGAACAGCTCTCATTGCACCTCCAGCTATAATACCAGTACCATTAGAAGCTGGTTTCATAAATACTTTAGAACCTGTATGGTTACCTCTAACAGAATGTTGTAAAGTACCATCTTTTAATGCAATACTAATCATATTACGACGAGCTTTTTCCATTGCTTTTTGGATTGCTGATGGTACTTCACGTGCTTTACCATATCCAAAACCTACACGACCATTACCATCACCTACTACAGTTAATGCAGTAAAAGAAAATATACGTCCACCTTTAACAGTTTTAGAAACACGATTTACAGAAACTAATTTTTCTTGTAATTCACCTATTTGTTTTTCAATATTTGCCATATTAAATACCTAACTAGAACTGAAGACCTACTTCACGGGCAGCATCCGCTAGTACTTGGATACGACCATGATATTGAAAACCAGACCTATCGAAAGAAACACTAGTAATACCTTTTTTCATTGCACGTTCTGCTATAGTTTTACCTATAATAACAGCAGCTTTTTTATTACCAGTAAATTTAATTTGTGTATTAATAGCTTTTTCTACAGTAGAAGCAGCTACTAAAACCTTAGAATCTTTTGAATTAATAACCTGTGCATAAATATGACGTGGAGTTCTATGCACAACTAAACGAATTGCATCAAGCTCTTTAAGCTTAGATCTTATACTATTACCACGACGCATACGAGCAGATTTTTTACTGTTCATGATTTCAACCTACTTCTTTTTAGCTTCTTTTATACGTATTTTTTCATTAAAATAACAAATACCTTTACCTTTATATGGTTCAGGTGGCCGATAAGAACGTATGTCAGCTGCTACTTGACCAATTAACTGCTTGTTAGCACTTTTTAAAATAATTTCAGTTTGAATAGGACATTCTGCAACTACACCCTCAGGTAATAAATGATTTACAAAATGAGAAAAACCTATAGATAAATTTATTACATTATTCTTAACCGAAGCACGATATCCCACACCAACTAATTGTAGTTTTTTTATAAAACCTTTACATACACCAATAACCATTGAATTAATTATTGATCGAGCTGTACCCGCTTGTGCCCATCCATCAACAAATTTTTTATAAGGAAAGAATATTAAGGTATTATCGATATGTTGTATTTTTACAGCATTATTTATAACACTATTTAATACTCCATTTTTACCTTTTATTGAAATTACTTGACCATCAAGTGTTACCTCTACACCAACAGGAATAACAATAGGTGTTTTAGCTATACGAGACATTAAAACCTCCAATTATGATATATAGCAGATAATTTCACCACCAATGCCTATATGACGCGCCATACTATCAGTCATAACACCTTTAGATGTAGAAACAATAGCAATTCCCATCCCATCCATTACTTTTGGAAGATTATTGCTTTTCTTATAAATACGTAAACCAGGCCTGCTTATTCTTTGAATAGTTTCTAAAACAGCTTTACCATTAAAATATTTTAAAGCAATTTCTAATTCTATTTTATTATTATCATTTTTAATATTAAAATCTTTAATATACCCCTCTTCTTTAAGAACTTTAGAAATTGCTAATTTTAAATTAGAAGAAGGCATATTAACAGTTGTTTTAAAGGAAGAATGACCATTACGGATTCTTGTCAACATATCGGCTATAGGATCTTGCATACTCATTAATTTATCCTCTAATTCTACTACCTGAATTACCAACTAGCTTTTTTTAATCCAGGAATATCACCACACATTGCTGCTTCTCGAACTTTTATACGACTTAATCCAAATTTACGTAAAAATCCCCTAGGACGACCTGTTTGACGACAACGATTACGTTGACGTGACGGACTAGAATCACGAGGAAGACTCTGCAACTTTAAAATAGCATTCCAACGAATTTCATCAGATACTTTGATATCAGAAATAATTTCTTTAAGTTTATTACGTTTAATGAATAATTTGTCCGCTAATTTTGTTCTTTTTGTTTCACGTGCTTTAATTGATTGTTTAGCCATTTATTTAAGTTAGCCTATGTTACTTATTGACGGAAAGGGAAATTAAAAGCTTTAAGTAAAGCAATACCTTCATTATCAGATTTCGCAGTAGTACTTATAGCAATATCTAAACCACGGATATGATTCATTTTATCATATTTAATTTCAGGAAATATAATCTGTTCACGTATACCTATATTATAGTTACCAAAACCATCAAATGATTTAATAGATAAACCACGAAAATCACGAATACGTGGTATAGCAATTACCATTAATCGCTCAAAAAATTCCCACATTCTTTCGCCACGTAATGTTACCTTACAACCAATAGGGTATCCTTGACGAATTTTAAATCCTGCAACTGATTTTCGAACTTTAGTTATCAATGGTTTTTGACCTGAAATAGAAGTTAAATCAGATACAGCTCCATCTAAAAATTTCTTATCTGTAACTGCTTCTCCAACACCCATGTTCAATGTAATTTTTTCAATCTTTGGTACTCGCATGATAGATTTATATCTAAATTGTATCATGAGTTTTTGAGTTACTTGATTTTTGTAATAATCATGAAGATTTGATATCATCATTTGACTCCAACTTACTTAACAACTCTACTCTTAACAACTTCATTATTAGATTTAAAAAAACGTATTTTTTTACCATTTTCAAATCTAAAACCTACACGATCTGCTTTACCGGTGGTTTTATTAAAAAGAGCAATATTTGAAATTGGAATAGCAGCTTCTTTTTCAACAATACCACCCGGTTTATTAAGTGATGCAATAGGTTTTTGATGTTTTTTAATCAAATTTATTCCGTCTACAATAACTTTACCAGAAACTAAAACATTTTTCACTTTTCCTATTTTACCTTTTTCTTTTCCAGTTAAAACAATAACTTCATCATTACGACGGATTTTAGCTGCCATTATTTACCTCAACTAAAGCACTTCAGGTGCTAAGGAAATTATTTTCATAAATTTTTCGGTACGAAGTTCATGAGTTACTGGTCCAAATATACGAGTACCAATTGGTTGTTCACTAGTATTATTTAGAACAACACAAGAATTACTGTCAAAACGGATTGTAGAACCATCTGAGCGACGTACACCTTTTTTACTACGAACTACTACTGCTTTTAAAACTTCACCTTTTTTTACTTTACCGCGAGGAATAGCTTCCTTAACAGTAATTTTAATTATATCACCAATTTTAGCATATCGACGATGCGAACCACCTAAGACCTTAATACACATTACACTACGAGCACCAGAATTATCAGCAACACTTAACACAGTTTGTTCTTGGATCATTATAAAATGCTCCATTAATATCTATAAATTAATATTATTGAATGTTAAAACAATACTAATCAAAAACCTAATATTATTTTCTATAATTGAAGAAAATGAACGACTCAAGTGGAGTCGTTCATCCATATTATATTTCTAATATAGAGTAAATTATAGAAAAGTTTTTTATACAATAGCTTTTTCTACTATACGAACTAACTTCCATGATTTAGTCTTAGATAAAGGACGACATTCGCAAACTTCTACTATATCATTAAGTTGACATTGATTATTTTCATCATGAATATGCAAAGTAGTTGTTCGTTTAATAAATTTGCTATAAACATTATGCTTTACAAGACGTTCAATAGCAACAACTGCAGATTTTTGCATTTTATTACTAGTAACTCGACCTTGTACTGTACGTATTTTATTACTCATCACAAATCAGCCTTTTCAGTCATTAGCGTTTTAACCCGTGCTATATTGCGACGCACTTTTTTCAATAAATGGGTTTGCTGTAATTGACCAGATGATGCTTGCATACGCAAATTAAATTCTTCACGCAGCAGACTAAATAGTTCAGTATTTAGCTCTTTAATATTTTTTTTACGCAACTTTGTTGCTTCCATTATATTACCGTTTTCATTACAAAGGTAGTTTTAATAGGTAGCTTTGCAGCTGCCAACTTAAAAGCCACACGGGCTAGTTCTTCACTTACACTACTGTCTATTTCATAGAGAATCTTTCCTGGTTGAATCATAGCAACCCAATACTCTACATTGCCTTTACCTTTACCCATACGTACTTCTAATGGTTTTTCAGTCATTGGTTTATCCGGAAATATACGGATCCATATTTTACCTTGACGTTTAACCGCTCTAGCCATAGTACGACGAGCAGCTTCGATTTGTTTAGAAGTCAAACGTCCCCTCTCAATAGCTCTCAACCCAAACATACCGAAGCTAACTTGCGCTTCAACAGCTAAGCCTCGATTTCTACCTTTTTGTACTTTGCGAAATTTTGTTCGTTTTGGTTGTAACACAGCGATTCTCCTTACTTACGGCCTTTACGCTGCTGTTTTTTAGGTTGATTAGTCATTTTTTCTAATTGTTCAATAGAGGTTACATTACCTAATATTTCACCTTTAAAAATCCATACTTTTACACCAATTACACCATATGTAGTGTAAGCTTCAGAAATATTATAGTCAATATCAGCACGTAGAGTATGTAAAGGTACACGTCCTTCACGATACCATTCAGTGCGTGCTATTTCAGATCCACCTAATCTTCCACTGATTTCAACTTTAATACCTTTTGCTCCTAAGCGCATAGCATTTTGAACAGCTCTTTTCATAACACGACGAAACATAACACGACGTTCTAATTGCGAAGTAATACTATTCGCTACTAACTTAGCATCTATTTCCGGTTTAGAAACTTCAGAAATATTAATTTGTGTAGGAACACCAGAAATATTTGCTATAGAAACGCGTAGTTTCTCTACATCTTCACCTTTTTTACCAATAACTATGCCTGGACGAGCAGTATGTATAGTTACTTTTATACTTTTTGAAGGTCTTTCAATAACTATACGAGATATAGATGCTTTAGCTAATTTTTTAGCAAGAAACTGACGTACTTTATAGTCATTTTCTAAATTGTTTGCAAATTCTTTTGTATTTGCAAACCAAGTAGAATTCCACTGTTTTACAACACCTAACCTCATACCATTTGGATGCACTTTTTGACCCATTACTAATCTCCGTATTTCATCGATTAGATACAACTACAGTAATATGGCTAGTACGCTTTGTAATACGATCTGAACGACCTTTAGCACGTAACATCATTCTTTTCATAGTAGGCCCTTCATCAACAAAAATCGTTTTAACTTTAAGTTCATCAATATCAGAACCATCATTATGTTCAGCATTAGCAATAGCAGATTCTAATACTTTTTTAACTAATGTAGCTGCCTTTTTATTACTATATACTAAAATATTTAAAGCTTCTGATACTTTCTTACCCCGAATCAAATCCACTACTAAGCGCACTTTTTGAGCAGAAGAATGAGCACGGCGATACCTAGCAATACTTTCCACTTTTTTCCCTTACTTTACTTTTTTAACTTTCTTATCAGATGTATGACCACGATAGGTACGTGTTGGAGCAAACTCACCTAGCTTATGACCTACCATTTCATCTGAAATAAAAATAGGAATGTGTTGACGACCATTATGAACAGCTATTGTTAAACCAATCATCTTAGGAAAAATCGTTGAACGACGTGACCAAGTACGTAGGGGTTTTTTATCACCATTTTCCACTGCTTTCTCTACTTTATTAAGTAAATGTAAGTCTATAAAAGGACCTTTTTTGAGAGAACGTGGCATATAACTGTATCCTTTTTCAATGTTATTTATTACGTCTACGTATTATTAATTTATCAGTACGTTTATTGTTGCGAGTCTTTTTACCTTTAGTTTGTATTCCCCAAGGGGTAACAGGGTGTTTACCAAAATTACGACCTTCTCCTCCACCATGTGGATGATCTACTGGATTCATCGCAGTTCCCCGAACTGTAGGACGAATACCTCGCCAACGAGATGCACCAGCTTTGCCAAAAGATTGTAACATATGTTGAGAATTACCAACTTCTCCTACAGTTGCACGACAATTAGATCTAACTTTACGTATTTCTCCTGAACGCAAACGTAAAGTAACATAAGACTCTTCTTTTGCAACTATCTGTGCATATGAACCAGCAGAACGTGCAATCTGACCACCTTTACCTGGTTTTGTTTCTATATTATGAATAATGGAACCTACTGGAATATTCTGTATTGGCAGTGCATTACCTAATTTAATAAAAGCACCAGCACCTGATTGAATCGTATCACCAATTTTTAAATCTTTAGCAGCTAAAATATATCGGCGTTCACCATCTTTATACAATACTAAAGCTATATTTGCAGAACGATTTGGATCATATTCTAAACGTTGAACTATTGCAGAAATATTATCTTTATTTCTTTTAAAATCTATTAAACGATAATTTTGCTTATGACCACCACCAATATGACGTGTAGTTATACGACCATTATTATTGCGTCCTCCAGATTTACTCTTTTTTTCTAATAAACGAGTAAATGGTTTTCCTTTATAAAGATCTGAATCAACTATTTTAACCATATGCCTACGGCCTGGAGATGTTGGCTTGCATTTTATAACTGCCATTATTATTTTATTTTCCTCAATAAACTATTCAGAACCGCCAATAAATTCTAAGTGTTGACCTTTTTTTAAAGTAACGTAAGCTTTCTTCCAATTTTCACGTTGATTCTTCTTATGTGTTCGTTGATTTTTAATTTTATTTATTTTACCTTTAACAATTAATGTATTAACATTTTTAACTTTTACTTCAAAAATATTTTCAATAGCTGAAAAAATTTCTTTTTTATTAGCGTCTTTAGCTACTTTAAGTACAATAGTGTTAGTCTTTTCAACTAAGAACGATGTCTTTTCAGAAGAGTGCGGCCTGCGTATTATCTTAAAAAAACGTTCTTTACAAATCATTCTAAAATACCCTCAACTTGCTTCATTGCATCAGATGTTATAATGATTTTATCAGAAACAATTAAACTAATAGGATCAATATTTATTACAGTTTTTATATTAACTTTATATAAATTACGAGCGGCTAAAAATAAGTTTTTATCTAATGTACTTGTAATAATAAGTATGTTTCTGATAGCTAAATTTTTAATTTTTTGTAATAATAATTTAGTTTTCGGAGATTCTATGACAAAATGTTTAAAAACTATCAATCTATCTTGACGTATTAGTTCAGAAAAGATACTTCTTAATGCACTCTTATACATTTTTTTATTAACTTTTTGACTATGGTTTTGAGGTTTTGCTGCAAAAGTTACTCCACCAGAACGCCATAGAGGACTTCTTATAGAACCTACACGTGCACGACCGGTACCTTTCTGACGCCAAGGTTTTTTACCAGAACCACTTACTTCTGACTTGTTTTTTTGTGCGCGAGTTCCTTGACGAGCTCCTGATGCATAAGCAACAACAACTTGATGAATTAATGCTTCATTGAAAGAACAACTGAAAGTGGTTTCAGAAACATTCATAGTCCCTTGGGCATCTTGTAATACTAATTCCATTTGCTACTCTCCTAACTTAATTGCTGATTTAACAATTAAATCACCACCTATAGCACCTGGAACACCGCCTTTAACTAATAATAAATTACGTTTACTATCGATTAATACTACATCTAAACTTTGAATTGTTACTCGTTCTTTACCTAACTGACCCGCCATCTTCTTACCCTTAAATACTTTACCAGGTGTTTGATTTTGACCTATAGAACCAGGAACACGATGAGATAGTGAGTTACCATGGGCAGCATCTTGAGTACGAAAATTCCATCTCTTTACTGTACCAGCAAAACCCTTACCTTTAGATGTCCCTGTTACATCAACTTTTTTTATATTGGATAAAACATCAATAGTAATTTTTTGACCTAAAGAATATTTTTCATTATTTTTAACACGAAACTCCCATAAACCACGACCAACTTTAACCATAGCTTTTTTAAAATGGCCAGCTTCAGGTTTGTTTATGTGATTCGTTTTTTTATTACCAGTAGTCACTTGAATTGCCTGATAACCATCATGAATAAGATTTTTAACTTGAACAACATAGTTATATTCAATTTCAATAACTGTCACAGGAATAGAGACACTTTCTTTAGTAAAGATACGAGTCATTCCTATTTTTTTACCAACTAACCCAATCATTAATTCAACCTCTCTATTAACAGATCAACCTAAACTGATCTGTACGTCAACACCCGCAGCTAGGTCTAGACGCATAAGAGCGTCGACAGTTTTTTCAGTTGGCTCAACAATGTCTACTAAACGTTGATGAGTACGAATTTCATACTGATCACGTGCATCTTTATTAACGTGTGGAGAAATCGTAACAGTAAAGCGCTCTTTACGGGTTGGTAATGGGATCGGACCACGAACCTGCGCACCCGTGCGCTTAGCAGTCTCAACTATTTCTGCAGTTGATTTATCTATTAAGCGATGATCAAATGCTTTAAGACGTATACGGATTCTTTGGTTCTGCATGGACCAGAGCTCCCAATATTATAAAAAAACCAATTAATAATTAGAAAGATTTTAATTATACTAACTTCCTAATTGTAGATAATAAATAACATTAAAAAAACAAAGCAGTGCCTAAAATAACAATTTATAGTCATTATTATACTTAAATTAATAAAATAATCAATACATATTATAAGATTCCTTTTAATACATATTTGTTATTACTATAAATAAATATGATTTATTTTTATTTCAAATTATACACACCCTATACTTTATAAATTTCATAATCTAAATTATAGAGATAGTATTAATGCAACTTGTGAATTAATATCATAATCATGTAATATATGCAATACTAAATTAATACTAAATAAAAGTTTCTATATAAAATATATAATTTATCTTTATTATACATACCATATGCTTTACAAATTTCTTGATGTAAATTATCACTAGATATTATTTGTAAAAAAAGAATAATTTAGGTTGTTTTTATAGCGGCCGTGTTTACCGGCCACTTGAAAATTAGTTAATAACTTTAGAAACAACACCTGCACCTACAGTTCTACCTCCCTCACGAATAGCGAAACGTAAGCCTTCATCCATTGCAATTGGATGAATTAAATTAACTAACATTTTAATGTTATCTCCTGGCATAACCATTTCTATATTTTCAGGTAAATCTATTGAACCAGTAACATCTGTAGTACGAAAATAAAATTGAGGACGATATCCTTTAAAAAAAGGAGTATGACGTCCCCCTTCCTCTTTAGATAAAATATAAACTTCTGATTCAAATTTAATATGAGGTTTAATAGTACCTGGTTTAGCTAATACTTGACCACGCTGAATATCTTCTCTTTTCACACCACGCAGTAATATACCACAATTTTCACCAGCTTGTCCTTGGTCTAGTAATTTACGGAACATCTCAACTCCAGTACATATTGATTTTACAGTTGGTTTGATTCCTATAATTTCTACTTCATCGCCAACTTTTATAATACCTCTTTCCACGCGACCGGTTACTACTGTTCCTCGACCTGATATTGAAAAAACATCTTCAATTGGTAATAAAAATGGTAAATCAATTGCACGTATAGGTTCTGGAATATATTTATCAAGATATTCAGCTAATTCTACAATTCCTTTTTCCCATTCGGGATCTCCTTCTAATGCTTTTAAAGCAGAACCACGAATGATTGGAGTGCTATCTCCAGGAAAGTCGTATTGTGATAACAAATCACGAACTTCCATTTCAACTAATTCTAAAAGCTCTTCATCATCAACTAGATCACATTTATTAAGGAAAACAATTATATAAGGCACACCTACTTGACGACTTAATAGTATATGTTCCCGAGTCTGCGGCATTGGACCATCAGTTGCAGCAACTACTAAAATTGCTCCATCCATTTGCGCAGCACCCGTAATCATATTTTTTACATAGTCAGCATGACCAGGACAATCAACATGTGCATAATGGCGATTTAGGGTTTCATATTCAACATGAGAAGTATTGATAGTAATACCGCGAGCTTTTTCTTCGGGGGCATTGTCAATTTGATCAAAAGCACAAGCCTGACCACCGTATTTTTTAGATAAAACGGTTGTAATTGCTGAAGTTAAAGTAGTTTTACCATGATCAACATGACCAATGGTACCTACATTTATATGCAATTTATTTCGTTGAAATTGTTCTTTTGCCATAGATAGATTCCTTAACTATCATATCTTTTTATTACGGATATATAAACAAGAAATACTTATTTAAATTTAAACTTAGCTTTTTTTATTTATTACGAGCTTCAATAATAGCCTGAGCTATGTTATTGGGAGCTTCTTCATACTTTAGAAACTCCATGGAGTATGAAGCACGACCTTTAGTTAACGAGCGTAACTGAGTTGCATAACCAAACATTTCAGATAAAGGTACTTCAGAATAAATAATTACACCCATTGAATTTGATTCTTGACCTCTCAGAATGCCACGACGACTGCTTAAGTCTCCAATAACATCTCCTGTATTTTCCTCTGGCGTTTCAACTTCAACTTTCATGATTGGCTCAAGTAAAACAGGTTTAGCTTTTTTAAATCCATCCTTAAAAGCTAAAGATGCAGCTAATTTAAAAGCGAGTTCTGAAGAATCTACATCATGATAAGAACCAAAATGTAAACGCACACCTATATCTACTACTGGATAGCCAGCTAATGGTCCTGATCTTAATTGCTCTTGAATACCTTTATCAACTGCTGGTATATATTCATTAGGAATAACACCACTTTTGATATCATTAACAAATTTATATTCCTTATCTTTATCTTTTACTTCTAATGGATATAGATCAATTACTACATGACCATATTGACCTCGACCACCAGACTGTTTAATATATTTGCCTTCAATATCTGTAATTTTTTCACGAATTGTTTCACGATAAGCTACTTGAGGTTTTCCTACATTAGCTTCAACATTGAATTCTCTTTTCATACGATCAACAATAATATCTAAATGTAATTCACCCATTCCAGCTATAATAGTTTGATTCGATTCTTCGTCGGTCCAAACACGAAATGATGGATCTTCCTTAGCTAATCTATTTAATGCCACACTCATTTTTTCTTGATCAGCTTTAGTTTTTACTTCAAGAGCAACAGATATGACAGGTTCAGGAAATTTTATACGCTCAAGAACAATTGGCGCATTAGGATCACATAATGTATCACCAGTCATTACATCTTTTAAACCTATAGCTGCTGCTATATCGCCTGCTCTAACTTCTTTAATTTCTTCACGTTTATTAGCATGCATTTGTACTATGCGACCAAAACGTTCTTTATGCAGTTTAGCAGAATTCAATACAGCATCACCAGAACTGACTACGCCTGAATAAACTCGAAAAAATGTTAAATTTCCTACAAAAGGATCATTTGCTATTTTAAATGCTAACGCAGAAAATGGTTCTTTATCATTAGGTTGACGGATTATTACATTTTCATTAGCAGTAGTATTTAATACTCCGTTCACAGCAGGAACATCTGTTGGTGCAGGTAGATATTCTATCACTGCATCTAACATAGATTGCACACCTTTATTTTTAAATGCAGAACCACAAGTAACAAGTACTATTTCATTATTCAATACGCGTTTACGTAAAGATTTTTTAATCTCTTCTTCTGTAATTGTTTCACCATTAAAATATTTTTCCAATAATTGATCGCATGATTCAACAGCCGATTCAATTAAGTTTTGACGCCATTCACTACTTATGTTTATCATCTCTGGCGGAATGTCTTTATATCTAAATGTAAGACCTTGATCTTCATCGTTCCAATAGATAGCTTTCATTTTAATTAGATCAATTATACCTGTAAATTTATCTTCAGCGCCGATTGATAAATGTATAGGAATAGGATTTGCTCCCAAGCGATCTTTAAGTTGTTTAACAACCTTTAAAAAATCAGCACCCATACGATCCATTTTGTTAACGAATGCAATTCTAGGAACTTTATATTTATTTGCTTGACGCCACACAGTTTCTGATTGAGGTTGAACACCACCAACTGCACAGTAAACCATAACTACACCATCAAGAATACGCATAGAGCGTTCTACTTCTATGGTAAAATCAACATGACCAGGAGTATCAATTATATTAATACGATGCGAATCAAACTGATTAGCCATCCCAGACCAAAATGTAGTAGTAGCTGCAGAAGTAATAGTAATACCCCGTTCTTGTTCTTGTGCCATCCAATCCATAGTAGCTGCACCATCATGTACTTCTCCTATTTTATGATTTACTCCTGTATAAAATAAGATACGTTCGGTAGTGGTTGTTTTTCCAGCATCAATATGTGCACTAATACCGATATTTCGGTAATGTGTAATAGGTATCGTACGAGCCATTTAATTCCTCTGATTTTAAGACTTTCAAAGTAATTTGAGACAAGAAATATTTAGAATTTACTGTTTGTATTACCAACGATAATGAGCAAAAGCTTTATTTGCTTCTGCTGTGCGATGAACTTCTTCACGTTTTTTAACGGCAGTACCTTTGTTTTCTGCAGCTTCAGATAGTTCATTTATTAACCTAACAATCATAGATTTTTCTGTTCTTTTTCTAGCTGCTGCTACAATCCAACGCATTGCTAAAGCATTTCGTCGAACTGGACGTACTTCTACTGGTACCTGATATGTAGAACCTCCCACACGACGAGATTTAACTTCAATTATTGGGCGTACATTTTCAAGTGCTGTTTCAAATATTTCTATTTCATCTTTACCAAATTTTTTAGATAATGTTTCAAGGACAGAATATACTATTGCTTCAGATATAGATCTTTTACCATCTACCATTAAAATGTTTATAAATTTACTTAATAATTCCGATTTAAATCTAGGATCTGGCAAAATTTTACGCTGACTTATAATACGACGACGCGGCATAAAAACACTCCGTTTATTTATTTACTATTTTTCAATTTAATACTAACAATTGATTAATATTTTTTTAATTTTAAAAAATCAAGATTTTGGTTTTTTCATGCCATATTTAGATCTAGCTTGTTTGCGATCTTTAACTCCTGCACAATCTAACGCTCCTCTAATAGTATGGTAGCGTACTCCTGGTAAATCCTTAACACGTCCTCCTCTTATAAGAACAACAGAATGCTCTTGTAAATTATGTCCTTCGCCACCTATATATGAAGTAACCTCAAAATTATTAGTTAATCTAACTCTACATACTTTACGTAGAGCAGAATTTGGTTTTTTTGGAGTAGTTGTATATACGCGTGTACATACTCCTCTTTTTTGTGGACAAGCTTCTAATGCTGGAACATTGCTTTTTGTTAACTTACGAACACGTGGTTTACGAACTAGTTGATTAATAGTTGCCATTAAAATAGCTCCTGAATTTAGGTTTTATTTTTAATTAAAAATAATTATCTTAATATCATAATAATTTATCATAATAATTTAAAAAAAATAAACTCTATTATCACCAAATCATTTGTTGTTGATGTTTTTCTGTTAACTTAACAAAACCATTATAGTTCACTAAACGCACTTTAGTAGAAATTTGTTTAACTAATCCTCTTGCTTTTAAATCTTCTTCTAATGCCCATATTATAACCGATTTATGTATTTCAAATATTTTATTTATAATAAAATTACCTTTTATTGAAGCTATAACGCCGTCTTGTATTAAAAGAACATCATCTTCGATGTTTATTAACATTAGCAATGTACTCAAATCGCTATAATAAGGAGAATTTATTAAAGTATGAAGCATTTTCTATATACCTTTTAAAAGGTAAGAATATGATTATAACTTATTAATTTTTTTCGTAAAATTTTAGAATTAATTATTTTAACATTTAGTATGTTAAATTCTTTAGTTGATAAACCACGATTTATTAGTGAATCCAAACATACATAGTATCTTTTAATATCATACAATTTTAAAACATAAAAAGTAGGAGCGTAATGTTTACTTAAAATAACCTCAGGAATTTGATTAGCAACCAATTGAAAAACTCCATCTCCAATAAAAAATATTCCTATATTTTTATTTAATGAACCAACGGCTATTGCCGCATTTAATCCTTCTAGACCTAGAGTACTGCCATGCGGTACACGAGAAAATATAAAAGCTATAGGATGCATCAAAACTGTACAACTCTATCACAATTTACAATTGCTTCAGCCAATGATTTCAACCCACTAAAATTAAAACCCGATTGAAGATTACCTGAAGAGCAGTGTAGATGTTCAGATTCTGGTGTATCTAATATACCACGATAGAAAGCTGATGATATGCATATATTTAGAAGCACACCTTGTGTTCTATTAAGATTTTGCCATTCATGGATTATATTAAATTCATTATGAGGAATTGTGATAAATTGATTAGCGTTTAACACACCTTCCCTATAAAAAAAAATGCTTTTTAGATTGTGACCCGCTTTCAATAATGCCTGAGCAAATAATAAAGCACTAGTTGCATTCTGAGTACCATACGGAGGTCCCATTACTAATAAATTGTAATTCATTTTGGAATTAACACCTACTAATGACCCAATGATAATATTATAACAATGTAATATATCATATTAATATGAACTTTCTCATTTCACTTGAGTATCTTAACATAAATATTCTTATATTTTTATATATTTATTTAATAATAGCAAAAGTCGTAATAGCTATTTATTTTTATTATGATTTTGTCGATTAATTAAATATTGTCCATCTTTATAAATAGAATTTTTCATGTTAACTTTAACAATAAAATTTTTAAAAAGTAATTTAATTGTTTTTATTAAATTATATATATAAAACAATTATTTTTTAATAGATTTATACTTAAATTGATATCATAAATATGATGTTATAGTATTGTATAATAAAATTTTAAATTTATAAGACAATATAAATTAACAAAAACATAATAACAAATTGCATGCGTAAAAACATAATTTATTACTCTTTTATTTTTTATAATATTCCATAGAAAAATGATACTGAAGAAAATAAATGTAATATTTATTATTTCAAAAAAACAATTCATCTTCAAGAGATAATATACAGCAAATATGATAATTAATATGTTCACTGTATTCATCTCTAATAATTTCTCATTTTTTGAAAAATATTAATGCAGACTTAAATATTAACACAAATTTTATATTCAATAAAATTTATAATAACTATGTTAATTTTAAAAATCAAACTAAACTAATTTAATCAAATTAAAAAATACACTAATTATTTTCACATTACTCGATGTAATTAAAATACATATATTATAATTGCTAATAACAATAAAAAGAAAAATATTTTGTTCTATTTTATAAATTCGCAAAAATATAATATATATTTTCTTTGCAATTTAAAAACAAATTATTTTTTTATAAAAAAAACAATATACTTAAATTTTGTCTCGTAAGTAAAAATATTTTTCTCCTGCTTTTTTAAGCATAATGATAAAAGAGGATAATACCGAATGGTTCTTGCCAAACCACAAACAGATTCTATACTTGAATGGTTCCTATCTCATTGCTATATTCATAAATATCCCTCTAAAAGCACTTTAATTCACCACGAAGAAAAGGCTGAAACTCTTTACTATATTGTTAAAGGGTCAGCAACAATATTAATCAAAAATGATAAAGGTAAAGAAATAATTCTTTCTTATTTAAATCAGGGTGATTTTATTGGTGAGTTGGGATTTTTTAAAAAAGATAAAAAACGTAATGTTTATGTACGTGCTAAAATTGCATGTGAATTAGCAGAAATTTCTTACATTAAATTTAGTCAATTAATTCAATTAAACTCAGATATTCTAATGAGATTAGCATCTCAAATGGCACGTCGGTTAAAATTGACTTCTGAAAAAGTTAGTAATCTCGCATTTTTAGATGTAAAAGGACGTGTTGCTAAAACGTTAATTGATTTAACTAAACAACCAGATGCTATGACACATCCTGACGGAATGCAAATTAAAATTACTAGACAAGAAATAGGCCAAATAGTTGGTTGTTCGCGAGAGACGGTAGGTCGTATTTTAAAAATATTAGGAGATAAAAAATTAATTTATGCTCATGGTAAAACAATTGTGGTATACGGAACAAGATAACTTAAAATTAATAATTACATCTTTTTTATTTTCTTAATTAATTTAACAATATAGTGAAATAATGTAAGATTCGTGATTATTCCTTAATTATTAACGAAGTGATTCGTATCACGATCAATCATTGAAATAAGAACATAAACCAACTGTATTATATACTTTACTGATTGTTTTTTGTGCTTTCACTCTAGCTTTATTAGCTCCTTCATACATAATTTCTCTAAGCAATGATACATTATTTCTGTAATAATGATAACGTTCTTGAATATCTAGTAACATTAAGCAAATTTCATTAGAAACAGAAAATTTCAATTGACTATACATTTTTCCTTGAAATTCTTTTTCTAATGTAACAATATCTTTATAAGTTACTGCTGACAATATGTTAAGAAGATTTGAAATACCAGCTTTTTCTTTAATATCATAGCGAATTATAGGAGGGCACTCAGAGTCAGTAATTGCATGCTTGATTTTGTTTATTATGGATTTAGGATTTTCTAAAAGACCAATAACATTACTATTATTACAATCCGATTTAGACATTTTTCTACTTGGCTCTGTAAGCGACATGATTTTTGCACCTGACTTAGGTATCATTGGTTCTGGAATTGTAAAAATATCTCCATAAATTTTATTAAAACGACAAGCAATTACACGACTTAATTCTATATGTTGTTTTTGATCTTCACCAACAGGTACTTGATTAGTTTGATATAATAAGATATCGGATGCCATCAATACTGGGTAGTTAAATATACCTGAATTTATGTTATTATTACTAATCAACTTATTTTTAAATTGTGTCATACGACTGAGTTCACCAAAATAACAAAAACAATTTAAAATCCAATTAAGTTGAGTATGTTCTAATACATGAGATTGAACAAAAATAATACTTTTATTAGGATCAATACCACATGCTAAATATAAAGCTAAAGTATCTAAAGTAGATTTATTTAATATATGAGGATTTTGGCGAGTAGTTAAAGTATGTAAATCTACAATACAATATAAGCAATCAAAATTATCTTGCATTTGATTCCACTGGCGAATTGCACCCAAATAATTACCAATAGTTAATTCTCCAGATGGTTGGGCACCGCTAAAAACTATATATTTTCCCATAATGAAACCCTAAATAATCAAGAAAATTAAATCTTAACGTAACGTATATGTAAAATAAGCTAAGTGAATAATCGTCTACCTACAATTTAATGTTTAAAAATATTCATGTAACAATTCATCTATCTATTAATATTAAATATTATTAGATGGCATCATTTATTATGATTTCTATTTTAATGAATTATGCAATTACTTTTTCTATTTCATTACGCATAGAATTAATAATTTTTTTATAATTGTTACTACTAAAAATAGCAGAACCTATAACAAACATATTAGCTCCAAATTCGGCTGCTTTCCTAATATTATCTATCTTTATACCACCATCTATCTCAAGAATAATATTGTATCCACTTTGATCAATTCTTTTTCTTGCATCAATTAATTTATCTAATGTACTAGGAATAAAGGATTGATTACTAAAACCAGGATTTACCGACATTATAAGAATAATATCTAGTTTATCCATTATATAGTCAAGATAGTTAAGTGAAGTGGTAGGATTAAATACTAATCCAGCTTTGCAACCATTTTCTTTTATTATTTGCAATGTACGATCGACATGCTCACTTGTTTCAGGGTGAAATGTAATGTAATTAGCACCAACTCTAGCAAATTCAGGTATTAAATCATCTACAGGTTTTACCATAAGATGTACATCAATAGGTGCAGCAATACCGTAATCACGCAAAGATTTCAACACCATTGGACCTATAGTTAAATTAGGAACATAATGATTATCCATAACGTCAAAGTGAATTACATCTCCACCAGCATTTAAGACGTTTGTAGTTTCTTCACCTAATTTAGCAAAATTAGCTGAAAGTATTGAAGGAGCTACTAAATATTTACTCATCATTAACATCCTATTTTATCGAACTATATGCTGTATTATGTTAACAACTCATCTGATAAGCTAAGTTTTATATTACTAGTACCGCAAAGCATATAATTTGCATAAATGATATTTATAAATATACTTTTCCATATGATACATTTCTATTAGATTTAATATTTTGATATATCAGATTGCAATGGTCATATTTTATCTTCCATATATTGAAAATGTATATAAACTCATAATGAGAATATTATAAACATTTACTAAACTATATTTAATAAAAAATAATTGATTTAAAAAATATTCAAAAAATTATTAATGAATATTTTGACAATCATTGATTGCTTCTAATATCAATTGATTAGGAACATCATGACGTATTTCAGCAATACCGATAGTTAAAGGAAGTATTAGCCTCAATTGACCTGATATTGTTTTTTTATCTCGCATCATGTAAGGTAAATAATTTTCTGGAAGCATTTCTAATGGACCTCTTATTGGTAAATTAGCACGTTTTAATAATTTGACAATTCTGTTGCCTTCTATCGATTTAAATTGTCCTAAACGTTCTGCTGTACGCACAGCCATGACAATTCCAGCTGCTACTGCTTCTCCATGTAGCCATTTGCCATAACCCGTATACGCCTCAATCGCATGACCAAAAGTATGTCCTAAATTTAAGAGAGCACGATTTTTAATTTCATATTCATCACTGGAAACTAGACTAGATTTTAATTCACAGCATCTACGGATACAATAAATAAGTTTACTTGTATCTAGTGCTAGTAGTAAATGTAGATTTTCTTCAATCCATTGAAAAAATGTAGAATCTAAAATAATACCGTATTTTATGATTTCCGATAACCCTGAATTAAATTCACGAGAAGGCAATGATATCAAAAAATCAGTATCTATTATTACTAAAGTTGGTTGATGAAATGAACCAATCATATTTTTGCCTAGTAGATGATTTACTCCTGTTTTCCCTCCAATCGAAGCATCTACTTGTGCTAGTAAAGTTGTTGGTATCTGGATAAAACGTATTCCACGTTGATAGATGGATGCAGCAAACCCAGTCAGGTCACCCACAACCCCTCCTCCAAGAGCAATTAAAGTTGTATTACGATCGTGTAATTGTTTTAATAATAAATTAATAATTTTATTAATTGTATCAAGAGTTTTATACTGCTCACCATCAGGTAAAATTATATGATCAACTTGTATTTTTGCTGTTTGCATCAATTTTATCAATCTATCCAAATATAGAGCACCTAAAGTTTGATTAGTCACTATTAATGCTTTATCATTTATTTTTAAATGCCATAAAGAACATATATTATTGCATAATCCAGAAGATATAATAATTGGATAACTTCTGTTTCCTAATGAAAAAGTAAGTTTTTCCATAAATCAGTACCTGTTTATTTTATATTAACTTTAATTTTTTAAATTATTTCGTTTTTTAACAATTTGATAATTTGATTAGCAACAATTTTTGTACTTTGATTATCAGTACTAACTGTAATGTCAGCAATTTCTCTATATAATGGATTACGTTCTTGAGCTAACGTTTTAAGTATTTTACTAGGAGAAGGATCCAGTTGTAATAAAGGTCGCTTTTTATCACGTTGCGTTCTTGATAACTGTTTTTCTATTGCAGTTTCTAAATAAACTACTATTCCCCTAGCAGAAAGATGATTACGAGTTTTCTGCGATTTAATAGAACCCCCTCCAGTTGCAAGAACAATACCTTGTTTTTCAGTTAGTTCATTTATGATTTTTTCTTCACGATCACGAAAACCTTCTTCTCCCTCAACATCGAAAACCCAATTTATATCTGCTCCAGTACGTTGTTCAATTTCTTGATCTGAATCAAAAAATTCCATTTTAAGCTGTTGAGCTAAATAACGACCAATAGTACTTTTTCCAGCACCCATTGGACCAACTAGAAAGATATTACGTTTCTCTGCCATTTTTTTGGTATTAATAAGATTTGTTAATAATATCCAGCGTTTATAATTTAAGCTGGCGAGATAAAAATTGAATGTTAAAAATTGTTATAACTTTGGTAAATCATTAAATGATAATTATATTAAGTTATTCAAATTAAAAACAGTAATCAATTCAAGTTACCCATCATGATCATCATGATATTGATTTTTAAAATCACTATTATTACATATTGGATTTTATATTCATAGTACTATTTATAATAATATTAAATTTTATCTTAATCTAAATTAATCTTTATAGTAAATAAATATAATTTATTTTGGTAATTTTGATTTTTTGTCTATTAATATTGCATAATTGCAAATTATTAGTTTCATATAAAAATCTATAATTTAATAACCTACTAAATCTAAAAAGTTAATAACATGTTCGCAAAATCTATCAGAATGAGAAATAAATGGAGCATGTGCTGCTTTCTCTATTACGATTGAAGGTGAAGATGGAATGATATCATCTATAATTGGTACAACATAACGTGGTACTAAACTATCTAAAGACCCATATATACGTAAAAAAGGTAATTGTATTAAAGGTAGTTCTTTACGTATATCTGTAATACTCAATATTTTTAAACCGTTATTAAGTACTGAAATTGATGGTATAGGTTGAGAAAATATTGCTTGTTTCAACATTAAAATGTCAATACTATCTTTCTTTGAACCTAATGTTTGTAATACTAAAAACCGTTCTATTGCTTTCTGTAAATTTTTATGAACATAGTGCTGGAAATTTTTCAATATGTTTATTTTTATACCTGGCCAAGATTCTGTAGCAATAAATTTAGGTGATGATGCTACAGTAATAACTCCACTTAGTAATTCAGGATGAATTAATGCTATTTGCATAGCTACCAAACCGCCTAAAGACCAGCCTAGTACAATTGATTGAGTAGGCAGAAATGGTATTAATTGTTTCGCTAAACCTTTTATAGTAAATTCAGTACAAACTTTACTACGTCCATAACCTGGTAAATCAACTAAATGTAGACGAAAATGTTTACTAAGATTAGGAATAACAAGGTTCCATATTTCTGCATTAAGAGCCCAGCCATGTATTAACACAAGATTTGTACTACCTTTTCCACAAGTATACCAATACATTGAAATTTTCAATTAAAGTTAAAAAGAAATTAAGATATACTACAATATATTAATAAATATAATTAAAATAATTAATCTAGCTAAGTAAATAAAAATTTATTGGTTATATTAAACTAAATGTCTATAGTAAATAATTGCTAATATAGTGTAATATATTTTATATATTTAAATATCTGAATTAATATAATTAAGAACCAATAAAAATTGAGTAATTAATAATGATTAAAATAAGCGATCCTGCCCTAAAACATTTTTTAAGATTACTAAGTAAACAAGAAAAAGGTACTCAGATTAGGATGTTTGTCAATAATCCAGGTACTCCTAGAGCTGAATGTAGTGTTTCTTATTGTCAACCTAATAATGTTAATGATACAGATATTAAATTAGACTTTGATACCTTATCTGTTTATATTGATCCATTGAGCTTACCCTATCTAAAAGAAGCGGAAATTGATCTAGCAGTAGATAAATTAGGATCTCAACTGACATTAAAAGCACCAAATGCTACAAAAGTAAAAAAGTTACCTGAAAACTCACCCATATTTAAACGTATAGAACATCTATTGTATACACAAATTAATCCAAGGTTAGCTGAACACGGTGGATATGTATCATTAATTGAAATTACTGATGATAATTATGCTATACTAGAATTTGGAGGCGGTTGTAATGGATGTGCAATGATTAATATTACATTAAAAAATAGTGTAGAGAAAGAATTATTATTAGCATTTCCCGTGTTAAGAGGGGTTATTGATAATACAGAGCATCTACATGGAAGACACTCTTATTTTTAGTTCTTTAGTTTAAAACAAAAATTAAATAAATTAATTCTAGTTTGTTAATTAATAAAGCAAATAATGAACAGATGTATTTGAAATGAAAAAATTATTTTTAATTTATCAATAAACGTAACATGCGGCGTATAGGTTCAGCAGCACCCCATAATAATTGATCTCCAACAGTAAAAGCAGATAGATATTTTGAACCTATATTAAGTTTTCTTAAACGACCAATAGGAATTACTAAAGTTCCAGCAACTGTAGATGGAGTTAATTGATGCATCGTTAATTCACGATCGTTGGGAATTACTTTTACCCAAGTGTTATTTGAATTTATTATTTTTTCAATTTCTCTTAATGGTATGTCTTTATTAAGTTTGATAGTAAAAGCCTGACTATGGCAACGTAGTGTGCTAATACGCACACAGATTCCATCAACTGGAATTAATTTTTGAGTATCAAGGATTTTATTTGTTTCTGCTTGACCTTTCCATTCTTCTCGGCTCTGACCATTTCCAAGTTTTCTATCAATCCAAGGAATCAAACTGTTTGCTAAAGGCACCCCGAAATTATTCGTAGGTAATAAACCAGATTTAGTAAAATTATTAATATTACGTTCTATTTCTAAAATTAGAGTTGCTGGGTTTTTTAAGGATTTTTCTACATGGTTATATATTAGACCCATTTGTATTAGTAATTCTTTCATGTGTTGAGAACCGCTGCCTGATGCAGCCTGATAAGTTGCAACTGATACCCAGTCTATTAAATTTTTTGAAAATAAACCAGCTAATGACATTAACATTAGACTAACTGTGCAATTACCACCAATAAAAGTTTTAATGCCGTTATTTATACCTCGGCAAATTATATGATGATTAACTGGATCTAATACAATAACTGTATCTTTTTTCATTCTTAATATAGAAGCAGCATCTATCCAGTAACCTTGCCAACCTGTATTTCTTAATTTAGGATATATTTCTTTTGTATATTCACTTCCTTGGCAAGTGACAATTATATCTAACATGTTTAAAGTTTCTATATTAAAAGCATCTTGAAGTATACTATTATAATTGGCTCCAAAATTTGGTGCTAAATGTCCTTGCTGTGATGTAGAAAAAAATATAGAGTTAATTAATTTAAAATCATTTTCTTCTATCATTCTAGACATTAATACTGAACCAACCATTCCACGCCAACCAATAAAACCAACATTTTTCATATTATATCCATTTTCAATTGTTCAAATGTTCAAAATTTTCTAATTTCTTTTTAAAGAAATTACTAGGGTATTAATTTTGTTTAGCGATATGTAATAATTAGATTTATAAATAGTTAGTACTTTGATCAAAGTTATTTTAATTTCCTTAAACAAATTATTTGTTTAAACTAAGTACTTTAGCAAACTAACTAATAACAAATTATATTTAATAATTAAGGTGTAAAGTAAATGAATGAGATAATTTCTGGAACAATATTATTGTTATTAATTATGGATCCTTTAGGTAATTTACCTGTTTTTATGTCAATTTTAAAATATATTGAACCTAAAAGAAGAAAAATAATTTTAATTCGTGAAATGATTATTTCCTTAATAATCATGATATTATTTTTATTTTCTGGAGAAAGCATATTAAATTTCTTAAATTTACGTACTGAATCGGTGTCAATATCAGGTGGCATTATTTTATTTTTAATAGCTATTAAAATGATTTTTCCCTCATCTGAAGATGATAACACTGGATTACCTGCTGGTGAAGAACCTTTTTTAGTTCCTTTAGCTATTCCATTAGTTGCTGGTCCATCGCTGTTAGCAACTTTAATGATGCTAGCTCACCAATATGCAAATCAAATTCATATTATCATAATTTCAATACTGATAGCATGGGCACTGACATTAATTATTTTATTACTTTCAGAATTATTTTTACGTGTGTTAGGAGAAAAGGGTGTAAATGCACTCGAACGCCTAATGGGTTTAGTGCTGGTTATGCTAGCAACACAAATGTTTTTAGATGGTATTAGAGTTTATTTAAAATTGTAATTTAAATTTTTATTGAATAGTTATATATTATATTTGAATATTGATATAATAAAATCTGATTTTTTAGTATAATTTATTTAGTATTGATAATACATAATAGATTGTTATCAACTAGAATAGAATGGTGATTAAAAAAATCAAAAACATACAATTTATGAAATTATGATTTCAAAATATTATGATTCAATGGCTACTCTAAGTTTTTTCATAGCATTTTTTTCAAGTTGACGCACACGTTCAGCTGATACACCATATTTATTAGCTAGTTCTTGAAGAGTGGTTTTATTATCTTCTTCAAGCCAACGAGTGCGTATAATATATCTACTACGTTCATCTAAACTTTCTAATGCATAACTTAATTTATCTGCAGCATGTAATTCCCAATTATTTTCTTCAATACCATTAGCAAAATCTGAGGTTTTATCTTTAAGATAAAGTACTGGTGCCATAACTTTATCTTCACTATTGTCATCACTATTAAATAAATCAAAAGTCATATCTTGTGCAGCCATACGTGATTCCATTTCACGCACATCCTTGCTACTTACACCTAATTCACGTGCTACCATCTCTATTTCATTTTGATTAAACCAACCTAAATGCCTTTTAGTTTTTCTAAGATTAAAAAATAATTTACGTTGTGCTTTGGTAGTTGCTACTTTCACTATACGCCAATTACGTAATACATATTCGTGAATTTCAGCTTTAATCCAGTGTACGGCAAAAGAAACTAGTCGAACACCCACTTCGGGATTAAATCTTCTTACAGCTTTCATTAATCCAATATTTCCTTCTTGAATTAAATCAGCTTGTGGCAATCCGTAACCAGAATAGTTACGAGCAATATGAACTACAAAACGTAAATGAGATAAAATTAACACCTTAGCTGATTTTAGATCACCATGGTAATGTAATTGCTTAGCTAAAATTTTTTCTTCTTCAGCTGATAGCATAGGTAATATATTAGCAGCTTGAATATATGATTCTAAATTACCCAATGGAGCAATAGATAAAGCTTGTGTTTCTTTTGTCATTAAAAATCCTTTAAAATTTTTTGATAAACCATTATATCAATTGTGTCTTTTATAATCAAAAACGTGAACATATTACTTACTAAAGAAGATTTTCTAACTATAAAAATCTAATTTTCAATGAATTTGTTAAAATAACTCATTATAAAAATCAATGATCAGGATACTATCATTATAGTAGAAACATAACATAAAATAGCGTATTTATATATACTATTATTTATTTCATATTTGTTAACAGTATAAATAATATATCATTTTTTAATATTAAGCATACCACTTAACATAGCAAATATATTAATATGAGGATCGTATCAATTATAAAAAATAATATTAACTATTAATCTTAGTTAGTTTTGAGAAAATAATGCTTTAATGAAATCTGCAGATTTAAAAATTTTTAAATCATCAGCTTTTTCTCCAATGCAAATATACCTAATTGGTATTGCTAATTGATTAGCTATAGAAAAAATGATACCTCCTTTAGCAGTTCCATCTAATTTAGTTACTACAATACCTGTCAACTTAACATATTGATGAAATAACTTTGCTTGTAAAATAGCATTTTGTCCAGTATTAGCATCTATAACTAACATTATTTCGTGCGGTGCAGAATCATCTAATTTTTTTATTACGCGAATGGTTTTTCTTAACTCTTCCATTAATTGCATTTTATTGTGAATACGACCGGCAGTATCTGCAATTACTATATCTGATTCTCGAGATTTAGCAGATTTTATAGAATCAAAAATTACTGCAGAAGGATCTGATCCAGTATTTTGTGCAATTACCGGAATCTTATATTTTTGTCCCCAAAATTGTAATTGATCAATTGCTGCAGCACGAAACGTATCTCCTGCAGCTAAAATAACTGATTTACCTAAATTACTATAGTGATAAGCTAATTTCCCAACAGTTGTTGTCTTTCCAACGCCATTCACGCCTACAACTAAAATAATAAAAGGTTTTTTATTTGTTAATGTAAGGGGAATATCTATTCCTTCAAGGATTTGTATTAATTCAAATTTCAGTAAATCATAAAGATTTTCTGCGTTATATATACCTTTAAGATATGCTTGTTTAGATATTCGTTCTATAATAGTTTTAGTTGTTTCCGCTCCTACATCAGCAATTAACAAATGTTCTTCTAACTCTTTAAACAATGCATTGTTAATTGCTTTTCCACGAAATAATTTTATTAAATTTACAGCCAAATTTTGGCGGGTTTTTATTAAACTGTTTTTTAAACGAGTAAAAAATCCTTTTTTGTTATCAAAATTATTTGATATTATATCATAATTAGGTGTATCATTTAGTGAGTTAAGATGATTGATATCTGTTTGTTCGATAGATTTGTTAATTGTATGCAAATCAGTACTGTTCGAATCGTTATTTTGTATATGTTGAGGTATGATCTCTGATTGTGTTATTGTGTGTCTGTTATCTATTTCATTTAATGATATTTCTTGATTATTAAATAAAACGTCTATTTTTGCTTGTTTTGAAGTTTCATTTTTTTTAGATAACGTAGTGTTATTCTTTTGTGTTAATAAGTTTTTGTTTTCTTTATCTTTTTTTTTAAATCCTAACCAAGAAAGAAAAGAATTTTGTGTTTTTTTTACCATTATATTTTAGATCCTTTAGAGTCAGATTAACTTAGTATTTTTTTCAAACAATTATATGAATTAACTCAATTGTGAATATTTTAATATGTTAATTCGTATATTTATTGTTAGAAATTTAAATTAATTGTTATTTACTTGCATATTATCATATAAATACTTCGATGAAAAAATTTTACAATAATTATTATTCTGGATATATTCGTATTATTGGAGGTAAATTTCGTGGATATAAACTACCAGTTTTGAATTTAAAAGGATTACATCCTACTAGTGATCGAATACGTGAAACTTTATTCAATTGGTTAAACCCCATTTTGGAACAATCTAATTGTCTTGATTGTTTTTCAGGAAGTGGAGCCCTTGGATTTGAAGCCATATCACGCTATGCAAGTTACGTAATAATGCTAGAATCAAATATTAATGCAGTAAAACAATTAGAAAAAAATTTAAAAAATCTTAAAATATTTAATGGAAAGATTATCAAAACAAATACCTTATCTTGGCTAAAACAAAGAGGTAAACCATTTGATGTAGTGTTTGTTGATCCACCGTTTGATGACAATTTGGTAAATAAAACCGTATGGTTACTAAATACTTTTGGTTGGTTAAACGATGATTCATTAATATATATTGAAAATAAAATAGATATAATGATAGCTGATATACCAATAAATTGGAAGTTGTATCGTAGAAAAACAGCTGGAAAAGTAAGTTTTTCTTTATATCATTTGAATCAATAAATAATACCATTAAATATAGTTATATATGAAAATATTATTTCATTGACACATATTGTCTATTACATAAATATAGTTCTGATTATCAATTTATTTTAATACAATACTATAATTATCTATTGTTTAGTATATATTGATATTTATTACAACTCAAAATTGTACAAAATGTGATTTTATTTAATACAAGGATTATTCATTGAATTACCCTAAATAAAATTTATCAATTAACATAAATTAAACTATTATCGTTGATAATGAAACAAGATTTGAAACATAATATTTTAATATTAAATAATAAAATTACAATTTATTTATAATATATTGTTAAATAAAATAATTCATAAAATAATGAAAATAATTAATTTACATCAGCGTCCAAGAAGATTACGCATTAATGCTTTTATTCGTCAAGCTTTTCAAGAAATTAATCTTAGTTTAAATAAATTGGTTTTTCCAATTTTTGTTGAAGAAAATTTATCTGATTATCAAGAAATAACAACTATGCCTGGAATCATGCGTATTCCTGAAAAAAAATTAGCATATGAAATAGAACGTATAGCTAAAGCGGGAATTAATATAGTATTATTATTTGGTATATCTCATCATACTGATGATACAGGAAGTGATACATGGAATGAAAATGGTTTAATAGCACGCATTATTCGTACATGTAAACATACAGTACCAGAAATGGTATTAATATCTGATACTTGTTTTTGTCAGTACACTACTCACGGACATTGTGGAATTATATATAACAATAATATTGATAATGATCAAACATTAATTAATTTATGTAAGCAAGCAGTAGTAGCAACAGCAGCAGGTGCTGATTTTATTGCACCTTCAGCTTCCATGGATGGACAAGTACAAAGTATACGTAAAGCACTAGATTTATCTGGATTTAATCAGACGGCAATAATTTCTTATTCTACTAAATTTGCATCTTCTTTTTACGGTCCTTTTAGACAAGCAACAAAAATCAATTATGAATCTAATCGTGACACTTATCAAATTAATCCAATGAATCGTAGAGAAGCTATTAGAGAATCTTTAATTGATATGAATGAAGGTGCAGATGCATTAATGGTAAAACCAGCAGGTGCTTATCTTGATATATTACGTGATATCCGTGAAAAAACTGAACTACCACTAGCTGCTTTTCAAGTGAGTGGGGAATACTCTATGATAAAATTTGCTTCTAAAGCAGGTGCAATAGATGAAAACAAAGCAATATTAGAAAGTTTAGGTTCAATTAAACGCGCTGGTGCAGATATCATTTTTAGTTACTTCACTCTAGATCTTGCTGAAAAAAAATTACTATAATAAAACCTTAATAATTGTGTTTTAAATAATTAATGCTAATCATAATTATTTAATGTAATAATTGTTTGAAAGTGCCACGTGATGATAACTAGTTATGCTAATATAAATTAGTTATCATATAAATCATCATAATATATACTAAATATCAATTATATATTGTTAGTTAAAATAAAAAATATTGATCAATAAAAACTGAAATTCATTTAATTTTTCATTTCTTTTCATGTTTATACTATGTTGATTAACAAATCATTATAGGTTAAATATTTATTTAAGTTAATGGATAATATGTATCATCTCTTCTAAGGAGATAATAATGATTAAACTTGGAATATTAATGGATCCCATTTCTTCTATTAATATAGAAAAAGATACTACATTTAATATGTTATTAGAAGCACAAAAACGTGACTATAAAATTTACTATATGGAAATAAATGATCTTTCTTTATTTGAAGGTGTAGCTTATGCAGATACATATTTACTTCAGGTACAAAAAGATAATAACAATTGGTATAACTTTGAAAAAAAGGAATATATTAATCTTTCTGACTTAGATGTGATATTAATGCGTAAAGATCCTCCATTTAACATGCAATATATTTATGCAACATACATTTTAGAATACGCAGAAAAATCAGGTACACTAGTTATCAATAAACCACAAAGTTTACGAGATTGTAACGAAAAATTATATATATCTTGGTTTAAAGAGTTAACTCCTAGCACTTTAGTTTCTTGTAATAAACAACAAATTCAAAAATTTTGGCAAAAACATATTGATATAGTCATAAAACCGCTAGATAATATGGGCGGAAAATCTATATTTCATGTGAAAAAAGATGATCCTAATTTTTCAGTAATCATAGAGACTCTAACTAAAGAAGGAAGACTATTTTGTACAGTACAAGAATATATTCCAGATATTAAAGATGGAGATAAACGAATTTTAATTGTAGATGGTAAACCAGTACCTTACTGTCTAGCTAGAATACCCCAAAAAGGAGACAGCAGAGCTAATCTTACTGCGGGTGGTCATGGGGAAGTAAGGAATTTAAGTAAAAATGATTTAGAAATTGCTAAAAACATTGGTGTGGAGCTAAAAAAGAGAGGTTTAATTTTTGTTGGTATAGATGTCATTGGTAATAAACTTACAGAAATTAATGTAACTAGTCCTACCGGAGTTTGTCAAATTGAATCAAGATTACCAATTTCTATTTCTTGTATGTTAATGGATGCAATTGAAAAACGATTACATTGAGATTATTTAACACAAATTTAATAATTTTTTATAACTGAATACCTATTCTGATCTAGGTTACTTTTGGTATATTACCTAATAATGAATTTACAAAATCACTTTTTAATAGCTATGCCATCATTAAGCGACCCATTTTTTAAGCGTTCTGTTATATACGTTTGTGAACATAATGTAGATGGAGCAATGGGATTAATTATTAATAAACCTATAAGAAATTTAAGTATAAAAGATATACTGAAAAAATTAAATATTTCTATAAACAATAGAGATCCAAATATAACACTTGATAAACAAGTATTTATAGGTGGGCCTTTGGCTGAAGACCGAGGTTTTATATTACATTCTGCACAACGTGTTTTTAATTCTAGTGTGTATATATCAGATACAACTATTATTACAACATCAAGAGACGTATTAGAAGTCATTGGGTCAAATTTACAACCAAATAATATATTAATAGCACTTGGTTATTGTGCATGGGAGAAAAATCAGTTGGAAAATGAATTAATGGCTAATGCTTGGTTAACTACTCCAGCTAACAGTACGATTCTGTTCCATACTCCAGCAGCAGAACGTTGGAGTCAGGCAGCTTTAAATATCGGAGTAAATATGTATAATATAGCTAGTGATTTAGGACATGCTTAATGTCAATACAAATCATATTAGGATTTGATTTTGGTATTAAAAATATTGGTATTGCAATTGGACAATTAATTACTGGCACAACAAGTCCTATATGTTCTTTAAAATCAAAAGAAGGGATACCTGATTGGACAAAAATTGGAAAAATAATAAAAGAATGGCAACCCAGTGCCATTGTTGTAGGTTTACCATTAAACATGGATGGAACGGAACAACATATTACTAATTGTGCTAAAAAATTCGCTGATTATTTGAATGATAAATATAGTATTAATGTTTATATGCAAGATGAACGACTTAGTACTATAGAAGCACGTTCAGAATTATTTAGATGTGGAGGATATAGTGCTTTAATTAAAAAATCTATTGATTCTAATTCTGCTGCAATTATTTTACAAGATTGGATTATAGGTTATCTTTCAAAGTAATTAAAATTTTATGAGCAAATTAAATAATTTTTTAATTTATTCAAAAACACAATCATTTTATGAATATTCAACAAATCATGTCTTTTTATTTGCTGTTTTGTAAAAATAGTAAAAATATTAATACTATAAAAATGATTTAAATAAAAATTTGATCATTTCATCTTCCAATATTTTACGATCTTTTTGATTAATTAAATTAAGTTTTTTTTCATTAATTAATATGGTTTGTTTTTCTATCCATAATTTCCAAGCTTTTTTAGAAATTTCATTATAAATTCGTTTACCTATATCACCTGGATAAACTTGATACTCTTGTCCTTCAGATTCACATCTTAGAAAACTACAAAAAATGATACGATTCATTATTAATCTCTATTTATTTACTGAAAAGTAATAAATTTACTTAAAATTACATTATTTATTATAAAATTTTATATGTTATATTACTTATTATAATCTTATAATAATACCAATTAAAAATTATTTTTAAAAAATATATATAAAATAATCAAATTATTTTATATATTACAATGTTCAGAAATTTATTAATTATATATTCAATACTTTATAACTTTATAATATTACTTTTGATGAATTTATATATGAAAAATAATGTTATCCTATTACGTAAAATTCGTAGTTTTATGATTAGAAGAAGAAAATTAACTAAAAAACAACAAATAGCAATTAATAATTACTGGTTAGAAATTGGTATTGAATTTAAATTTGAATTAATAAATTTCACTGCATTATTTAAATCTAATAAACCAGTTATAATTGAGGTTGGATTTGGGATGGGTAATTCTTTGGTTGCAATGGCACAAGATAATCCAGATCAAAATTTTTTAGGGGTAGAAGTTTACTTACCGGGAGTATGTAATTGTATTGCTGAGGTAAAAACAGCAGAATTAAGAAATCTGCGTATTATATACCATGATATAACAGAAGTCTTAGAAAATATGATTCCTGATAATTCAATACATAAAGTTCAATTATTTTGTCCCGACCCATGGCCTAAAACTCGTCATCATAAACGTAGAATTATAAATTTACCGTTCATTAATTTGGTAAATAAAAAACTCAATTCACACGGCTCTATATTTCATATAGTAACAGATTGTGAAAATTATGCCCATTATATCATTAAGTTAATTAATAGTATAGATAATTATCGAAACCAATCTTCTAAAATATCTAAAAATAGACCTATAACTAAATTTGAACAACGTGGAAAAATTTTAGGACATAAAATTTGGGATTTAATATTTGAAAAGAATAATGAACACAAATAAAAAATTTATTATATATTTATTTAATTAAATATTATAAATTAATTTATCTATGTATTAAAAAATAGTTCTAGTAAATCATTTAAGAATAATCTACCTTTTGTAGTTAGTTTCCAGTATTTTTTTGTTTCAATTATATATTTTTCTGATATTGCTACATCTATGCTTGAACGAATATAATCTTCTTTTAAACCAGTAAAAAACTCAAATTCGCCACGATACACAATGTCTATTAAACGAAATCTATTCATAAAATATTCAAGTGGTTTATCAAAATCAGAAATAGTGTATTTCTTACTAAGATAAAACCCTTTCATAAATTTTTGAGGATGACGAATTTTGATAGTACGTATAATTTCACCATTTAATTGTGTTATTTTTCCATGTGCACCGCAACCAATTCCAATATAATCACCAAAATACCAATAATTAAGATTATGCCTACAATAATAATTTAACTTAGCATAAGTTGATATTTCGTATTGATGATAACCATAATTAATTAGTAAATCATGCCCTGCTTTAAAGATATTCCATAAAATACTATCGTTAGGTAAATTTATTTTTTTTGCGCTAAATAACGTATTTGGTTCAATAGTTAATTGATACCATGATATATGCGGAGGATCAAGTATAATAGTTTGGTATAGATCATTTAAAGCTACTGAAATTGATTGATTGGGTAAACCATGCATTAAATCTATATTAAAGTTATTAAACCCAAGATGTTTAATTAAATTAACTGTATAATATATTGCTTCTGGAGTATGAATTCTTCCGAGTGAAATTAACTGTTTCGAGTTGAAACTTTGAGCACCTATTGAAATACGATTAATTCCAATTTTTTTATAGAAAGATAAAAGATCAACATTGATTGTACCAGGATTTACTTCTATAGTAATTTCTACATCTAGTGATAAATTTAGATTCTCCTTTATACCATTGATTAAAATATCAATAGCTTCTATATCCATTAAACTAGGTGTACCTCCTCCAATATAAACAGTATATATTGTTCTATGATCAATTAAACATAAATCATTTTTAAGATCCAATAATAGATGGGTGACATACTTAATATATGATACTTTTTTTTTAATTGATGTGAATTAAAATCACAGTAATAACATTTTTTTATACACCATGGTATATGAATATATAAGCTTAAAGGGGGTAGAAAAATCATTTTTTTAATATTTAATTTCTGTTAGAATTATTACAGTTATCTCTAGTACCAAATATTGCTGTTCCGATACGTAACATTGTGCTTCCTGCAACGATAGCTGCTTCTATATCATTACTCATTCCTAATGAAATAGTATCTATATCTCTAAAATTATTTTTTAAATTTTTAAATAATTTAGTAAAATTTTTGTATTCATCTAATTGTTTATGATAATGTTTTTCTATTTTAGGAATTGCCATCAACCCACGTAACCTAAGGTTAGGCAGAGACAAAATTTGATTCGCGATATTAAAAATCTCATTAGATGAAGTTCCAGATTTTTTAATTTCATTGCTAATATTTACTTGAATTAAAACATTAAGTGGAGGTAATGAATTTGGTCTTTGATCATTCAATCTTCTTGCTATACAAATTCGATTAATTGTATGGCACCAAGAAAAATTTTCTGCTACTAACCTGGTTTTATTAGATTGTAATAAACCAATAAAATGCCATTTTAAATTAGGATAAGTACTTCTTGTTAACTGAATTTTTTTAATGCTTTCTTGTACATAATTTTCTCCAAAACTTATTTGCCCTAAAGATGCAACTTTCGAAATATTATCAATAGATTGATTCTTACTTACTGCAATTAGTCTAATTGTTTTAGGATCACGATTGTTTAGTATAGCAATATTATTTATTTTTTTTATTATTTTTTTTAAATTATCTTGAATTAATTTCATAATTTAATAATTGAAAAAGTGAGTTCCATAAATATAAAGCAAACATTGTACTTTATTTAAAGTCGATCATCAAATTTTTATGTTTTTAAAAATAATATTAGATCTTGTCTTAATTTATCTTGGTGTGTAACAACAAATCCATGGGGACCATTTTCATATAATTTTAATGTAGAATTGCATATCAATTTATGTGTTATTTCAGCAGTAAATTGATAGGGTAAAATTTGATCATTGAAACCATGAATAATTAATGTAGGAATATTGATTTTATTTAAATCATTAAAAAAATTAGTTTCAGAGAATGCAATCATACAATCAATAGTAGCTTTTAAAGAAGCTGATAGAGCAATATTCAGAGTTTGAATCATTATTCCATCTGAAACCATATTACCATAAAAAGTTTTTATAAACTCCTTAAGAAATTGAGGTCGATCTTTTAATAATTCTAATTTTATACTATCAAAAATCGCCTTTTCAATACCATTAGGGTTATTGTGAGTCTTACAGACAACTGGTGTTATACTACCCAGCAATACAAGTTTTTTCACTTTATCTGTACCATATTTGCTTATATATCTTGTTACATCTCCTCCTCCCATAGAAAAACCAACTAAAGTAGCATCTTGTAGTTGTAAATGTTCAATCAAACAATAAATATCATCAGAAAATACATCAAAATTATAGTTTTTCCATGGTTGTGCTGAACGGCCAAAACCACGACGATCAAAAGATATTACACGATAGCCATTCTCTGCGAGAAAATACATTTGATTATCCCACATATCAGCATTCAATGGCCAACCGTGGCTGAAAATAATTGGCTTACCCTTACCCCAGTCTTTATAATAAAGATCAAAATCATCTCTACTCTTAAATACACTCATTATTTAATGATCTCATAACTTAAAGTGATTATTTTAATAATTTTATTGAAGTTATTATAGCATATTATTTAGATATAAATCTAACTAATGTGTTAGATTCTCATTGAGATAGAATGTTATTAATCTTAAATTTAGATTTTATTATTAAAATAGTCATATTTGATATTCATGTGTTTTGCAAAACAAAATTTCCGGATAACGTTCTTGCACTATCTTTAGATTAACCATATTATAAACAATATAAATTAAATTATCATTGTTATCGAATGCAATATTTTTATTGCATTCACTTTGGAAAGATTTAAGTATTTTATTATCACTACACTCTAACCAACGTATAGTAGCAATATTAGTATATGAATATGATGCTTCAACTTTATATTCATGCTTTAAACGAGAAATAATAATTTCAAATTGTAATTGACCTATTGCTCCAATAATAAGATCGTTATTATAAATGCGACGTATTAATTGTACATTACCTTCTTCTGATATTTGCATTAAACCAATATTTAGTTGTTTTTTTTTAAATGGATCTTTAGAACGTACAATAAAAAAAATCTCAGGAGCAAATTTAGGAATACCTATGAAATTAATGTTCTCACCTTGCGTAAAAGTATCACCAATTTTAATAGAGCCATGATTATGCAATCCTATAATATCACCTGGATATGCTTTTTTTATATTCGAACGACTACCTGCTATAAATGTTAGAACATTATAAACAATTATGTATTTTTTAATACGAACGTGATAAAGTTTCATTCCTGTATTGTATATTCCAGATACTATACGAATAAATGCTATTCTATCACGATGTTTTAAATCCATATTGGCTTGAATTTTAAAAACAAAGCCAGTAAATTGCTTTTCTTTTGAATCAACTAATCTCAAATCTGTAGTCCGTGGCATCGGATACGGAGCCCATAAAATTAAAAAATTAAGTATATGATCAATGCCAAAATTACCTAATGCAGTACCAAATAATACCGGTGATTGTATTCCATTTAAAAAATCTTCATGATTAAATTCACAAATAGATTTTCTAATTAATTTGATATCTTCGCGTAATTGTATTGATGATTCTTTACCTATTTCATTATCAAGGTTAGAATTATATAAACCTTTAACAATATTTGTTTGTTTAATGATATTACCTTTACCTGTTTTATAAATATAAGCAAGATCTTCATAAAGGTTGTAAACACCTTTAAAATACTTACTATAACCTATTGGCCAAGTAATTGGGGTGCAAATAATACCTAACTTACTTTCTATTTCATCTATTAAATCGAAGGGATTATTTACATCACAGTCATATTTATTCATAAACGTTATGATAGGTATATCACGCAGTCGTGTAACTTCTATTAATTTACAAGTACGTTCTTCTACACCTTTAGAAGAATCAATTATCATGACACAAGAATCAACTGCAGTTAAAGTGCGATAGGTATCTTCAGAAAAATCTTTATGTCCAGGAGTATCTAGTAAGTTAATTAATCTACCAAGATATGAAAATTGTAGAACAGAAGTGGTTACAGATATACCGCGTTCTTTTTCAATTGACATCCAATCGGACTTAGCATATTTATTGGATCCCCTACTTTTAACTGTACCTGCCATATTAATTACATTACCAAATAAAAGCATTTTTTCTGTTACTGTGGTTTTACCAGCATCTGGATGAGAAATTATTGCAAAGGTTCGACGACGTAATAGTTCTTTTAGACAGGAATCACACATAGAATCATATTCCTAATAAAAATCATTTCTTTGACATAAAACATTTTTTAATATTATAAATACTTTAAAATATATTTTATTATTATTAACTATATCTTTATAATAAAATTTTTATTTTATAGTTTATAACATTTAAAAAAGTATTATACATAAATATGATGTATTAAAGTTATCTTATTGATCATATAAGTTATATTTATTGTAATTTATCATATTTCTCTTTAGCATTTACTTCAGCATTCAGATTTTCTAATTTACTGAGCATTAAATTATGGCATGCTTTAGATAATTCACGTACTGATAAATATTTGTATCTGTCTAAATCTAGAGGAGATAACATTTCAATAATTACTAACCCATTATTTAAACGATTAAGTTTAATTCTATTGTGCGTATTAGAAAAAATTACAGGAATGATAGGAACTCCAGCCATTATTGCAGCTTGGAAAGCTCCAGATTTAAAAGGTAATAGTCCTCTTCCATTACTACGAGTACCTTCTGGGAAAATCCAAAACGAAATATGTTGTTCTTTTAATTTTTTAACTATATGTCTAATAGTATTATAAGATTTAATATTACTATTACGATCAATAAACATATTACCAGTAATCCAATAAAACAAGCCGAAAAATGGAATCCAAAATAAACTTTTTTTACCTATTGTTACTGTGTTTTTAGGTATTATTTTAGATAAAATAATTGTATCATAATTGTTTTGATGATTCGCTATATATATAGCATTACCCAGATAATTTTCAACCAATTTAGATTGTCTTAATTCAATTTTCATACCAAATACTGTAGATAAAATACTAAACATTCGACCGAATATTGCTAAATTACGTGGGTTTCTAGGCGAAAAAGAACACCAAATAATACTACTAATAAAAATTATTAATGAATAGACAATAAAAAAAATAATACGTAATATAAATAACATATGTATCTCTTTACTAGAAATATATTTTTGTTAGAAAAATTTAACACTAAATGCTTCAATATTTTTAATATATTAGTTGAATTTTATCAATCTCAACTGAAGTAATTATAATAATATAAAATCTATAATTACTTATATTTTAGAAATACTATAAAAAAGTACATAAAGTTGCACAACATGTCATTATGTTTCCTAATTATCCTGATCAAGTAAAAATTTTTAATGTAACTAAATTAATACATTTAAAATATTTTTTTACTATGAAAAAATAAAATTAAATCTTCAACAGTTACTATAGGCATATTATGGAGTTTTGCGAATATAATAGCTTCTTCCATATGAGCCATTGAACCGTCATCATTAGTTAATTCACATAAAACTCCTGCAGGTTTAAATCCAGCTAATTTAACTAAATCTATTGTTGCTTCTGTATGTCCAGCTCTAACTAAAACTCCTCCATTACGAGCACAAATTGGAAAAACATGACCTGGACGATTCAGATCTTCAGGTTTTGCACCATCAGCTATTGCAGTACGAATAGTAGTAATTCTATCTTTAGCAGATACACCTGTAGTAACACCTAAAGCTGCTTCAATACTTACAGTAAATCTAGTACCATAAGCACTCGTATTATTTTTTACCATTAATGGTAAGTTTAATTGTTCACAAATCTTTTCAGTTAGACAAAGACAAACAATTCCACTACCATAACGAATTGTTAATGCCATTTGTTCTATAGTCATAGTTTCAGCAACGAAAATAATATCACCTTCATTTTCACGGTTTTCATTGTCAACTACTATTACGCCCTGTCCATTACGTAGTGAATAAATAGATCGTTCCACACGATGTTCTAGTGTGCCAAATTCAGAAAGTAATTTCTGATTCATGGTAATACACCTTGTTTAAATGTATTTAACTGATATAACTAAAATAAGTTCAATTATAAATTTGAAAAAATGGTCTGCAATAATATCGATATATTAATAAATAATAGCATTATTACGTTTCATTCCTAACTTTAATGTTTAATTTTAAAAAATTTGAATCTAATAATTTATAAAAAATTTCTAACTACTAAATTATAAATCCGTTACTACAGATAAACATGTAATATTTTCATCTAAAATTAATAGCGAGGTACTAATGTTTATAAGCAGTCATACATTAATGTAAAATTCACCTAAATAAATCATATTATTAAGTTAAATGTTTACTTGAAAAATTGAAATCATAAATTTAAATAATTATAAAAACATGATTCTACATGATTTATTGATATATACACATTATATTAATTATAATCAAAATTATTTTTAATTAACATGTATTTATAGTGATGATATTTAATTAAATTAATAAAATAACTTCTAACAGTTTATTGAGTTGATTATATTTAAAGTATAAACAGTATAGGTAACATATCATTTTTTCCCAATTTGATCACATATTTTTTTAATTTTTAATATAATTTTTATAATATAAAAATCCTTTTTTTAAATTTTAATTTACGTCATTTTAGCGTTTACTTCTATGTTAGTAATTTACTAAATATATATGGTACTATATTTAATTCGTACATCATAATATATTATGCATTATTAATAATGCAATATCATTGAAATATATTAGTTTAATAAAATTGTTAAAGAACACATTATACTATTTTTTTGAAAAAAATGTTATATCTTTGTTTACTAAAAGATTTATAAAATAATAAAAATTTTAATAATATTATTTTGCAATTTGATAAATGTAATTAAACATTTTTGTAACAGACAAATTTACTGTAATTTCATTATAAAAAAAAGGACAATTGCAATATTAGCAATAAATTAAAAATTCTATTATATATTATTGAAAATAATTTATTACTATATTTTCTTTTTTTAATTCCAATTGAATATTTAGTTATATACAAATAAAAATATAAGACTGTATCATTAGTAAAAATGATATCAATCAAAATATTAAAAATAAAATTTTATTTCACATAATAACTATTAATTTTATAGTAATATTTTAAGTTTATGGAGATTCATTGATGAAAATCTTCCTTGTTGGTGGAGCTGTTCGCGATAGATTACTCGATCTTCCTATTCAAGATAAAGATTGGGTGGTAGTAGGTGCTACTCCAGAAATGATGATAAAAAAAGGCTATCATCAAGTAGGTAATGATTTTCCTGTTTTTATAAACCCACAAAACGGTGAAGAATACTCACTAGCACGAACTGAACGTAAGATTGGAAAAGGTTATAGTGGATTTGTTACTTGGTCTACTCCAGATATTACATTAGAACAAGATTTAAAAAGAAGAGACTTAACAATTAATGCTATTGCTTGTGATGATCAAGGTAAATTAGTTGATCCATATAATGGTCAGAATGATATTATCAATCGTAAATTACGTCATGTATCTTCAGCTTTTAATGAAGATCCACTACGAGTATTGCGAGTAGCAAGATTTGCAGCAAGTTTTGCTCACCTTAATTTTCAAATAGCCCATGATACAAAAAAATTAATGTATCAAATAACTCAAGATGGAGAATTATCTAGTTTAACAACAGAACGTATATGGAGAGAAACACAAAAAGCTCTTGTTTCAAAAAATCCTCAAATCTATTTTCATGTATTACGTGAATGTGGTGCACTAAGGATATTGATTCCAGAAATAAATAATTTATTTGGAATTCCATCTCCAATTAAATGGCACCCAGAAATCGATACAGGATTACATGCATTAATGTCATTAACAATATCTGCAGCATTATCTAATTCAGTAGATATAAGATTTGCTACGTTATTTCATGATGTAGGTAAATCATTAACACCACGTAATCAATGGCCAAGCCATCATAATCATGGACAACTAGGAGTTTCGTTAATAAAATCTTTATGTAAACGCTGGCCAATACCAAATACAATTCGTAATTTATCTATTTTAGTTACAGAACTACATGATAAAATACATACAATCGAAAACCAATCCATTGAATCATTAGTAAATTTTTTTAATCGTATTGATGCTTGGCGTAAGCCTTATCGTGTAGAACAAATGGCTATAATTAGTGAAGCTGATGCTAGAGGTCGTGCTGGATTAGAAAATATAAAATACAAACAGGGTTATTATTTACGTTATACTTTCAAGTTAGCTCAAAGTGTTTCTAGTAAAACGATAGTTAAAGAAGGATTCGAAGGAATGAAAGTTTTCGAAGAACTTACTAAAAGAAGAATTATAGCTATTAAAGATGGTCTGACAGTTTTTAAAATTTTATAATCTTATAATCAAAGTATTAATTCATAATTTTTAATAAAAATTAATGATCATCAATAATAACACCACGTTTTATTTTTATACCAACTTGTTTGGCTTGTGCAATAGCATTGGGTTTACTTACTTTTATATATACACCTGGTGAATTAAAACGGTTCATTAGCAAACTAGCAACTTCTTCAGCTACTTTTTCAATTAACAAAAAATGATTATTATTTAAATATGTTAAAATAGCTTCAGATACTTCAGAATAATTAAGATAATTGTCAATATTATTTTTGTTCTTTGATAATTGTGTATCCCATATCATTTCAACATCTATAATCAATTTTTGTTTTATTTTTTGTTCCCAGTCGTAAATGCCAATGGTAGTAAATATTACTAACTGTTCTATGAAGATAATATCCATTATTTTAATTATTAGTTTAATATAAATATTTTTAATAAAACAAAAAACGTAAATTTATATGTAGTTATTTATAATAATATAAAGTGTATAAATATTTAATTAAATACTAGATAACTCTGTTAATGACCATCGAGGATAAACCGTAATGCTTAGTTCTTTACAGTTATCAGTATTAATACGTAACATACCAACATAAGCAATCATTGCTGCATTATCTGTACATAATTCTGGAATGGAATAAAATATTTCCCCTTTAATCTCTGTAATCATATCAGACATTCTATTACGTAAAGTACAATTAGCACTGACTCCCCCAGCAAGGACTAATTTCTTAAGGCCAGTTTGTTTTAGTGCTCGTCTACATTTAATCAGTAATGTTTCTATGATTGCATCTTCAAAAGCACGAGCAATATCAGATATTGTTTGATCATCTTTATTATTTTTATTAATAGTATTTGCAGCAAATGTCTTTAATCCAGAAAAACTAAAATTAAGACTATCATCATTAATCATAGGTCTTGGAAAAATAAATCGATTTTTTTTTCCATTTTTTGCTATTTTTGATAAAGTAGCTCCACCAGGATATTTAATACCTAATAACCTAGCTATTTTATCAAAAGCTTCCCCCGCTGCATCATCTAGTGATTCACCTATTATTTTATAAGATCCAATTCCATTCACGCTAACTAATTGAGTATGTCCTCCAGAAATTAATAAAGCTAAAAAGGGAAACGTTAAATTATTATGTTCTAACATTGGACTCATAATATGACCTTCCATATGATGGACTGGCACAGCAGGTATATTCCATGAAAAAGCTAAAGTACGGCCAACTGTTACACCAACTAACAATGAACCAACTAAACCCGGTCCTGCTGTATATGCTATACCATCAAGTTGATACGGTTCTAATTTAGCTTTTTTTAAAGAGGATGAAATCAATGGTATAATTTTTTGTACATGATCACGTGATGCTAGTTCTGGAACTACTCCTCCATAGTAAGAATGTAATTCCGTTTGGCTATATATTTCATTAGTTAACAATCCAATATTATCATCATATATTGCAACACAAGTTTCATCACAAGAAGTTTCAATACCTAAAACGCGCATGATTTATACCAATTTTTTGAAAAAACAACAATATAAATTTAAAATTAAAAAATAGCTTTGTAATATATAATTTTTAATATTTAATTAAATTATATTAATACTTTACAAAGTAATTTATACTAGATTAAAATATCATAAACATTTTGACATAGTATAATGCATTGAAATTAATATCGCAATAAAATGCATTTTAATTAAATTAATTGATAAGGAATAGATGAAATGCCAATAATTAATGTACGCGAAAATGAACCATTTGATGTAGCATTACGTCGTTTTAAACGTTCTTGTGAAAAAGCAGGTATCTTAACTGAAGTACGTCGACGTGAATTTTATGAAAAACCTACAGCAGAGCGTAAACGTGCTAAAGCATCAGCAATTAAAAGACATTCTAAGAAAATAGCCCGTGAAAATGCACGCCATATTCGATTATATTAGGTATGTTTATATTTTTATATAATGAAATATATTTTTTAATTTCTAAAAAAATAAGAAAAGCCCTAGCATATTTTTTCTTCATTAATAATTGACGGGCTTATGACTGAAAAAATTTCACGTAAGTTTATTATTGACTTGATTGCTAATACAGACATAGTTAATTTAATTAACACTCGTATTAACTTAAAACAACAAGGCAATAACTTTTATACATATTGTCCTTTTCATAAGGAAACAAAACCCTCTTTTACTGTAAATAGTGAAAAACAATTTTTTTATTGTTTTGGTTGTGGTATACATGGTAATGCTATTGATTTTTTAATGAAATATGAACACCTTGGGTTTGTTGAAGCTATAGAAGAACTAGCCAGTTTAAATCATTCTGAAATAATCTTTGAAAAATTTCAATACTCAAATCAAAAAATTCATTTTTATCGAAAAAAAATATATTCTTTAATAAATAATATTTTTATTTTTTATAAATTAGAATTAAATAAATCTACAGCAAAATATGCATTAAATTATCTTAATGATCGTGGTTTTACTTCTACGACTATTGATCGTTTCGGCATTGGTTATGCACCCATAGGTTGGAATAACATCCTTAAAAACTTTGGTAAAACTCATGAAGATCGTGAATTATTGATTAAAGCTGGTATGTTAGTTAGGAACAAAAATGATAATTTATATGATCGGTTTCGTGAAAGAATTATTTTTCCAATTCGCAATAAAACCGGTTGTGTTATTGGATTTGGTGGACGTTCTATAAGAAATAAAGAACCTAAATATCTAAACTCCCCAGAAACAACTATTTTTCATAAGAGACGTCAATTATATGGACTATATGAGTCATTAAATTATAATCCAAAACCTAATCATTTAATAGTAGTTGAAGGTTACACAGATGTAATGACATTATCACAATATAGCATAAATTATGCAGTTGCTTTACTGGGTACCTCAATAACATCTGATCACATTCAACAATTGTTTTATAATACACCAAATATAATTTGTTGTTATGATGGTGATCAATCTGGAAGAAAAGCTGCTTGGAAAACACTAAAAATTGCATTACCTTATATGCATGATGGTTATCAACTCAGTTTTTTATTTTTACCTGATCATGAAGATCCAGATTCTTTAATTCGTAAAGAAGGAAAAATTGCTTTTGAAAATAGAATTAAAGAAAAAGTACCATTTTCTTCTTTTTTATTTGATACATTATTAACTGCAGTAGATTTTAGTTCTTATGATGGAAAAGCTAAATTAAGTGCTCTTGCATTACCTTTAATTTCTCAAATTCCTGGTGAAACATTGCGCATTTACATGCGTCAGCAACTAGGAAGTAAATTAGGAATTCTTGATGATAATCAGATTGAAAAATTAATACCTCAAGAAAAGATAATACAAATTAAAACAACATCTGTTGTTCCGTCTTTTAAATTTACTACTATGAAAATTTTGCTAGCATTATTAATACAAAATCCAAAATTAGCAATATTAGTACCGTCTTTCAAGAATATTGCACAATATAAAATTGCTGGTCTATCAATGTTTATTGATTTGGTTAAACAGTGCAATATAAATCCTAAGTTAAATACAGCCCAATTATTAGAGTTATATCGAGGTACAAATTTTATTAATAAGCTTGAAACATTGGCATTATGGAACCACATGATAGTAGATGAACAAATCAAGGCAGTATTTCAAGATTCGTTAATTAAAATTTGCGACAATTTACGTGAAAAGCAACTTGAAGACCTAATTATGCGTGATCGTATCAAAAAATTAAGTGCTGAAGAACGTAATAAATTTTGGATTTTAAGTAAAAAATTTGTAAAAAAATAGTGTATTTATTATTTTTTGTTTTTAAAAGTTATAATTCAGCTTAATAAATTTACTAGTACGGTTAAACAGTCGATTTATCACCGTTTAAGCCACGCCTTATTAAATATTGTTCTGCTAGAGGCTGTACTCTTGCTTGATTTATGAGCAACATGTTAGCTCGTAGCCAATAGATACTAATTTAATTAACAGGAGTGTAGATACCATCTTATGGAACAAAATTCACAGTCACAGCTTAAACTTCTTATTACTTGCGGCAAGGAAAAAGGATATCTGACCTATGCTGAAGTTAATGATCATCTACCCGAAGATATTACCGATTCAAATCAAATAAAAGATATAATTAAAACAATTAATGATATGGGAATTCAGGTAGTTGAAAAAGCTCCAGATGCCGACGATTTAATATTGAACGAAAGCAATTCTAGTACTTACGATGATAATGTAGAGGAAGCTGCTGCCCAAGTATTATCAAGTGTTGAATCTGAAATTGGTCTTACTAATGATCCTGTTCGTATGTATATGCGAGAAATGGGGACAGTGGACCTATTGACTAGAGAAGGAGAAATTGATATTGCAAAAAGAATTGAAGAAGGTATTAACCAAGTTCAATGTTCAATTGCTGAATATCCAGAAGCAATAACATATTTATTAGAACAATATGATAAAGTTGAAATAGGAGAATCTAAATTATCCGATTTAATAATTAGTTTTGTTGATCCTAATGCTAAAGAAGATCCAATACCTATACCAGCTAATATTGAATCTGAAATTTGTGAACAAGATTGTAAAAATTGTGACGAGGAAAATGAACATAGTGAAGAAATAGATCCGGATCTAGCACGAGAAAAATTTTCAGCTCTTAGAGCTCAGTATGAAATTACTAAGGCAGTTATTAAAGTAAAAAATCGTAATCATATGGATTCTATTGCTACAATCCAAACACTTTCTGAAATATTTAAGCAATTTAGACTAGTACCCAAACAGTTTGATCATTTAGTAAACAATATGCGTATCATAATAGAAAAAATACGTTTTCAAGAACGTATAATAATGAAGTTTTGTGTAAATTTTTCTAAGATGCCTAAAAAAAATTTCATTAAATTATTTTCTGGAAATGAAACAAATCGCATTTGGCTCAAAAATATAATAGCAATGAATACACCATGGTCTGAAAAAATATTGGAATATCAAAATGATATTGTAAATTGTATAGATAGATTAATAGAAATAGAAAAAGAAACTGGATTAACTATAGAACAAATAAAAAATATAAACAAACGAATGTCTATTGGTGAAGCTAAAGCTAGAAGAGCAAAAAAAGAAATGGTAGAAGCTAATTTAAGACTAGTTATTTCAATTGCAAAAAAATATACTAATCGAGGTTTACAATTCCTAGATTTAATTCAAGAAGGTAATATAGGCTTAATGAAAGCAGTTGATAAATTCGAGTACCGAAGAGGTTATAAATTTTCTACTTATGCAACATGGTGGATTCGTCAAGCAATTACTCGTTCTATAGCTGATCAAGCACGTACTATTCGTATTCCTGTACACATGATCGAAACTATTAACAAGTTAAATCGTATTTCACGTAAAATATTACAGGAAATAGGACGAGAACCAACACCAGAAGAACTTTCCGAAAAAATGTTTATATCTGAAGATAAAATTCGTAAGGTATTAAAAATCGCAAAAGAACCAATTTCAATGGAAACTCCAATTGGTGACGATGAAGATTCACATTTAGGAGATTTTATTGAAGACACTGCGTTAGAATTGCCTTTGGATTCAGCAACTTCTGAAAGTTTAAGAGCAGTAACTAACGATATATTATCTAGTCTCACTGCACGTGAAGCTAAAGTTTTAAGGATGCGTTTTGGAATAGATATGAATACTGATCACACATTAGAAGAAGTAGGCAAACAATTTGATGTCACTCGAGAACGTATCAGACAAATTGAAGCTAAAGCTTTACGTAAATTACGTCATCCTAGTCGTTGTGAAATACTTCGAAGTTTTCTCGATGATTAAATTTATAATTTTTTATTATAATTAGATGTAATAATTTTTTTTTTATGGTAACATTAGCGAAAAGAGATACCATTGTTATAGATTTACATAATAGTGCCGTATTATATATTATCATGCAGTAAGTTATGATCGTTGTCACTTAAAAGTTTACTGTACTGATGTATATTGTAATATAAAAATCATTGGTAATTATTTTAAATTCAGGCCTCTTAGCTCAGTGGTAGAGCAGGCGACTCATAATCGCTTGGTCGCTGGTTCGAATCCAGCAGGGGCCATTTATATTATCTAATATACAAATCTCACCTTTATAACTACACAAACCTTGCTAATATACAAATCTCACCTTTATAACTACACAAACCTTGCTAATATACAAATCTCACCTTTATAACTACACAAACCTTGCTAATATACAAATCTCACCTTTATAACTACACAAACCTTGCTAATATACAAATCTCACCTTTATAACTACACAAACCTTGCTAATATACAAATTTAAACTGAATATAAAATTTAACTTTCAGTAGTTATTTATTCATAAATTTATTTTTTTATTTCATAGAAATAAGTATTTAATTTTATTGTTTTTTCAAAAAATAATAAGATCATTTGACTAAGAACATTAAAATTTTAACAATAATTATTATTAAAATTTTAACTAAATGTTTTTATGTATGCTATTTTTATTATTAGTAAAAAATGTAATTTTAATTAATTCCAAAATTAGATTTTTATAAAAAAACAAGTTTTAATACATTTTTTAACTGATATATTGTGTGTTTATATTAAGTTTGTTATTTATAGAAAGAATTCAAGTAAGAAGTAATTTAAAAAAACTAATTTTCTAAAAATTTATTAGTAAATATGCCTACCTGCTATTTTAACAAAATGTAATGTATTACAAAATAATCCCAAAATATGAAATATTATTTAATAAATAGTTCAGGAATTGTAAATGAATATTTTGCAAACTTTATTACATGCTTTATGGCAAAAAGATTATAACACTTTATCAGATCCAGCAGTAATGTGGTTAATTTACGGGATTTTATTTCTAATTGTATTTTTAGAAAATGGGTTGCTACCAGCAGCTTTTTTACCAGGAGACAGTTTATTAATTTTAGTGGGTGTTCTTGTAGGTAAAGGAATAGTAAATTTTCCATTAATTGTTTTTTTATTAACTATTAGTGCTGGTTTAGGTTATTGGATAAGTTATATACAAGGAAAATGGTTAGGAAATACTATAATAGTACAAAAATGGCTTGCACAACTTCCTGATAAATATCATAAAAGAGCATATAACCTTTTTTATCGTCATGGATTAGCAGCACTATTAATAGGTAGATTTATTGCTTTTTTAAGAACTTTACTTCCTACAATTGCTGGTATGTCAGGATTAAACAATATCCGTTTTCAGTTTTTTAGTTGGATCAGCGGATTATTATGGGTTGTAATACTTATTACAGTAGGATTTATACTAAGTAAAACAAAATTTTTTATTTATTATGAAGATAAATTAATGTTTTTATTAATAGTATTACCTCTAATATTGCTATTGTTTGGCATAATTAGTCTATTAGTAATGTTGTATCGTAAACGTAAATTGAATAAAAAATGATATTGATTAATAAATCGTTAGTTTGAAATATACAAGAATAATTTAAAATTATCTATCGGTTTTTTGAATTTTTAATTAGTAATGTCTATAATTTGTTATTGTATCATCAGTATGATATGAACGATTGATATTAAATACAATTAACGTTAAGTGTCTAAAAAATGAAATATTTCATCATTGTTTTTCTATGATACATTATTATTTGTAAATCAAAAATATGTTACATCTAGAAATACAAAAATAATATTGAATTATAATCTTAACCTAAGATATGACCATGAATACTTCGAAAAGCAGACAAGGACCTAGCAAAACTATAATAGAAATTGGTCAAAAAATTATTACAAAAATGATAAATATAGTTGAAACTAGACTATGTTTGGCAATATTGGAGATAGAAGAAGAAAAATCTAAAATAATAAAGATATTACTAATGCTTGGTTTTATCTTTTTATTTGCTGCATTAGGATTTGTTTGTCTATTGATGGCAGTAGTATGGTCTTTAAATCCTAAATTTCGTATAATAACTATTACTATCTTAAGTGTCATACTGCTATCAATATCATTTCTTTTAGTTCTTTGGGTTCTTAAAAAATTAAGAAGTTCCACTTTGTTGCAGTATACGCGTAAAGAACTAAAGACTGATAGTGCTATAATGAACAACAAGGAAGATCAATATAATGAATAGTAGGAAACGTGTAATTTTAATCAATTCAATGTGCAATCAAATTAATAATCAGCGATTAGATCTATTAAAATTAAAGTATGAATTGATTATAAGGACTAAAAATTATGATAATTATTGGTTAATTTTTGTAAATATGCAAAAATATTTATTATTAGGTAGTAGTATATTACTAATATGGTCTACAAAACTACAGAGAATTAATGCGTTATTTAATTGGACTAAGTACGGATTCAGATATGGATTGAGATTTTTTTACATTTGGAAAGCTATAAGATATTTTATATGATGTTTTTTAAGAAAGTCAACCTATAAGCCGGGTTCTGTCGTGGACAGTCATTCATCTAGACTAATAATTACTTATTAATTCAAGCAGCCTACCCGGGTTTAGTATGGGTTATACTTAAAAAAACCCTATTTGGCCTTGCTCCGGGTGGAGTTTACAATGCCACAAATTGTTACCAATAAGCGCGGTGTGCTTTTACCACACCTTTTCACCCTTGCTTGTAAATAGTTAATATTTAAAATATTTACATAAGCGGTTTTTTTTCTGTTGCACTAGTCGTAAGCTCTCGCTTCCCAGGCGTTACCTGGCACCCTAACCCTAAGAGCCCGGACTTTCCTCTCCTTCCTTTTTAGATTAAGGAAGCAGCGACTGTCTAGTCGACTTTCTAAAGCAGAGTAACACGTTTTATTATTTATGTCAGCAAATAATTTATATTTTAACAAATATAATTATATTTAACTAATAAATAATTTACTGCAATAAATTATTTATTTATGTTTACAAAAAAGATTATTATTAATATTGCATTTATATTTAACTTTACTAAATTCTAGTGTGAAAGAATACTTTTCTTAATTTAAAGATTTGATAAGATATATATCTTAAATTTTATTATTTTTTATATTTAGAGGTATAACTTTAATGAACTTAAGTAAAGTACCAGCAGGTATACAAATACCAGAAGATATTTATGTGATTATCGAAATTCCTGCAAATGATAATCCAATTAAATACGAAATCAATAAGAAATTAAATGTTTTATTTGTAGATCGTTTTATTTTAACAACTATGTTTTATCCATGTAATTATGGCTATATTAATGATACTTTGTCTCTTGACGGTGACCCAATTGATGTATTAGTACCAACTCCATATCCATTAAGATCAAAATCTGTAATTAGATGTCGTCCAGTCGGTATGTTAAAGATGATCGATGATTCTGGAGAAGATTTTAAATTAATAGCTGTACCTCATACAACAGTATCTAAAGAATATGATGATATTCATAATATAAATGACCTTCCAAAACTTTTACGTAATCAAATAATGCATTTCTTTAGACATTATAAAGATTTAGAAGAAGGGAAATGGGTGCAAATAAAATCTTGGGATGATGTTACAGCAGCTAAAAATGAAATAATTGCTTCTGTCGAACGTGCTAAAAAACTGAAAAATAGTTTTATTGACGAATAATTTTTATGCAATACTTAAAATAATGCTAGATATTCATTACAATACAGAAACTAAAAAATTTGGATTAATAAATGACCTGTTAGGCAAGTAATTTAATGTATTACCGCTCCAATCATTAACATATGCTCCAGCAGCTAAAGCTATTGCATGTCCTGCACATGTATCCCAAATGTTTGTTGGATTAAAACGAGGATAAAATTGTACATTACCTTCAGCTACTAAACAAAACTTTAGTGATGATCCTATTTTGATAATTTTATGTGCACCTAATTTTAATAAAAAATTATTTATTTTATCAATATTATTATCATGTGAACGGCTGATAACTACTACCGGTGGATGGATAATACGAGCTCTAATTTGTACTATTTTATTATTAATTTCTTTATATGATTTTCCTTCAATTGCATAATACATAGTACTCATTGCTGGTGCATAAATTACTCCTAGCACAGGTTTACCGTATTCAACTAAAGCAATATTTACAGTAAATTCATTGTTATGTTTAAGAAATTCTTTAGTACCATCTAAAGGATCTACTAACCAGTAATGTTGCCAATTTTTACGAATTTCCCAAGATATTGGATTTTCTTCTGATAAAATAGGCATAGTTGGTACTAAATGTCTTAGTCCTTTGATTATTATGTCATGTGCAATAAAGTCTGCAATGGTTACCGGTGATTTATCATTTTTTTTACTAGTATAATAATTTTCCAGATTATTATATATATACATTATGGCATCACCTGCTGAGCGTGCTATGATACAAACACTTTTTAATATATTTTCATGTTTTTTACTCATATAGCAATTTGATTACTATCATTAACAAATAAAATTTTAACATTATACTATAAAAAAGTAACTAATCCTATTAACTAACAAATAAAATTTCATAATATTAAAATGTTATAATGTTAACAATTTACAACATTTATAATCAACTTAGCAGATACTTCATTATGAAGATGAAAATATACTTCATGCTTACCAATTGTACGTAACACACCATTTGGTAATCTTACTTCATGTTTATTTATTTCAACACCAGCTGAAGTAACAGCATTTGCAATATTACGTGTAGTAACAGAACCAAATAGTTTACCTTTATCTCCTGCTTTAGATATAATTGTAACAATGCCTAGTTTATTAATTTTTTCTGCTCTACTATTTGCTATTCTCATATTTTCAGCTAATTGATCTTTTATTTTTATTCTATCTATTTTAAAAGACTCAACATTTTTTTGAGTAGCAATTAATGCTTTTCCTTTCGGCACTAGAAAATTACGTGCATATCCAGGTTTAACATCAATAACATCACCAACATTACCTAGTTTTTTTATTTTATCAAGAACAATAATTTTCACTATTAGATCCTACTTATATTGAACACACTTTTGTGTTGAAACCAAAAATATTTATTATTTATGACGGTCAGTATAAGGTATTAAAGCTAAATAACGTGCACGTTTAATAGCTAAAGATAATTGACGTTGATATTTCGCACAAGTACCAGTAATGCGACTTGGCACGATCTTACCATTCTCAGTAATATAATTTTTAAGCATTACAATATCTTTATAATCTATTTCTTGAATTCCTTCTACTGTAAAACGACAAAATTTACGACGGCGGAAAAAACGTGTCATATAACTCATTCCTTAAAATTTATTATGCTAATTTTATATAAATACCTGTTATAATCTACTGTGTCAAACAAATTACATACTACTCTTCAGTAATTTTTACTCATCATTAGATGAAGAAATTGTGGATTCAGCAACTAAATCTTCACGTTTATTTCGGCGATCATCTTTAATTTTCATGATACATGAAGGTTCGATTATTGCGTCTTTAACACGTATGATCATACTACGTATGATAGCATCGTTAAATCTAAAACTATTTTCTATTTCTTTAATTATTAATTTTGAAACTTCAATATTCAATAGAATATAATGAGCTTTATGAAGTTTCTTTATTGGATAAGCTAACTGACGACGACGCCAATCTTCTACACGATTTATTTTGCCCTGAGATTTAGTTATTAAAGTAGTGTAACTTTCAATGATTTTTGTAACTTGTTCACTTTGATCAGGGTGAACCATAAATACAATTTCATAATGACGCACTGTAATGGCTCCTTATGGGTTATAGCTTCCTTAAATATCATTGTCAATAAATAATAGAAGCAAGGAACTTTATTAAAAATACAATTAATATTATTAGTCGATCATTTCAAACACTTTAAACAATTAGAAAAATTATTAAAGCGTATTAATTATAATTAATAGTAAAGTAATTTTAAAAATCAATAAGTATATTTTTTAAAGTAAATGAATTATATCAAGAATATTTCAAATAGTAAAATGATAATAGTTTTAGTTTATTTTTTTAATTTAGATATATTAATGATTAAATCAATAAGCTATTATTGATTTTTTTGCATATTTCGTTGACGTATTATTTCAAATAAACAGATACCAGTTGCAACTGATACATTTAAAGATGAAACGATGCCATACATCGGAATATTTATAATTATATCACAATACTTGCGAGTGAGATATCGTATACCTGTACTTTCTGAACCTATTACGACAGCTATTGGAGGTAGTAATGTTTTTTCGTATAAATTATTGTTCAACCCATCTGAAGTACCAACTACTAAAATATTTTGTTTTTTTAATAAACATAATATTCTAGCTAAGTTGGTAACTCGAATTACTGGTGTATTTGCTAACCCACCGCTAGCAACTTTATGTACAGTCTTGTTAATTGAAGCTGATCTTTTTTTTGGTATTACTATTGCATCAACTCCAGCTGCATCAGCAGTACGAATACAGGCACCAAGATTATGAGGATCAGTAATGCAATCTAGAATTAATAAAAATGGTTTTTGTACATTTTTAATTATTTTATATAGATATTCTTCATGATGTTGATTAATATATTTAACTATTGCTACTATGCCTTGATGAACACAATCATCTTTAACTTTACTAGTAAATATTTTACGATCTACTAAATTAATTTTAATGCCTTTTTTTTGTAAAGAACACTTTAATAAATTTAATCGATTATTGTTAACATCTTTAAGAATAAAAACTTCTTGTAAGCTTTGATGATTAGTTTTCTGTAAAGCATCTATAGGATGTATTCCAAAAATAATATTATTGTTCATATTTTTATTTAGTTAAATAAATTATCAATAGTTGTAAAAGATATAAAATAACAAAATTATAGAAAAATAACTTTTATTGTATCAGCAGCAAATTAAAATGAAAATTAGTTTTATTACCTAGTATATTATAGCACCTTCATTAAAGAAATAATTTAATTACTTTTTTGTTTTCGATAATTACATATTAAACCATATTTTTTCTCTTTATATTACGCGTTTCACTAAAAACACTACAGTAAGAAATTAATGTTAAATCAATTTTTCTTGCATCCATATTGACAGCTGTAATAGAAACTTTTACTGTATCACCTAAACTATAGACACAACCGCTTGACTTGCCTGTAAGACGTTGACATATTGTGTCTAATGTATAATGATCTTTTGTAAGTGTTGAAATATGTATAAGACCTTCAATAAAAAATTCATTTAGACGAACGAATAAACCAAAATTAGTTATACTAAAAATAACCCCTTCGAATATTTTGCCTATTCTATTTCTCATAAAGTCACATTTTAACCAGTCTGAAACATCACGAACAGCTTCTTCAGCACGACGTTCCGTTAAAGAACATTGATAACCTAATTTTATCATTTCTTTAATGTTATACTTGTACCCTCCATTATCTTTAAATAAATTATCTCTTTTTTCTTTATATAATAAATATTTAATTACTCTATGCAAAAGTAAATCAGGATAACGTCGAATAGGAGAAGTAAAATGTGTATATACATTTAAAGCTAAACCAAAATGCCCTCGATTTTTTGGATCATAAATTGCTTGTTTCATAGAACGTAATAACATCATTTGTAGCATTTCACTATCTGGCCTATTTGCAATTTTCTTTAATAATAACGAATACTCTATAGATGTAGGTTTCTCTTCTTCTCTCTTTTTTAATGAAATACCTAATTCATTTAATACAATATAAAAATTTTTAATACTGTCATTAGTTGGACGATCATGATCACGAAATAAAATGGGTACTTTACTTTTTTCTACAAAACGAGCAGAAGCAAAATTAGCTAGAATCATACATTCTTCGACAATTTTATGTATATCATTACGAAAAACACGCTTAATATTTTTTATACTGTTTTCAGTATTAAATATAAACTTAACATCTGAATTTTCAAAATAAATTCCACCCCTTTTATGACGATCTTGTTCCAATACTTTATATAGATAGTGAAGATCACTAAGAATGTTTTTTAATAATTTATATTGATTATGTAATTGGTTATCTCCTTGGAGTATATTCCAAGCTTCATTATATGTTAAGCGAGCATGTGAATTCATAATTGCTTCATAATGCTTAAAACTAGTTAATTTACCCTTAGAAGATATATTCATTTCACATACTATACATAGACAGTCAACTTTTGGATTTAAAGAACATAGATCATTAGAGAGAATTTCTGGTAACATTGGGATTACTTGTGACGGGAAATACACTGAATTACCACGTAAATATGCTTCTTTATCTAAAGGTGTACCAGGACGTACGTAATAGCTGACATCAGCTATAGCAACCCATAAACGCCAACCCCCACTATACATTTTTTCACAATATAGTGCATCATCAAAATCACGTGCAGTTTCATCATCTATTGTAATTAAAGGTAATTTACGTAAATCAATACGTCCTATTTTATCTGTTTCTGTTAATTTATGACTGAAATTATTTATTTGTAGTTTTGCTTCATTTGACCAATTATAAGGAATTTCATGACTTCTTAATGCTATATTGATAGCTAGGTTGACATCCATTTTTTCACCTAATATTTCAGTGATTTTTCCATTTGCTTTATGATTATGAGTTGGTCTATTCAATAACTCTGCTATCACTATAGAATTTTCATTAGCATTTAAATTATACTTTGATGGAATTGTTATATTAAATGGTAATCGATTATCGTTTGGAATAACAAAACTGCTACCTATTTGTTTAATATAGCGGCCAATAATTTTTTTATTTTTTGATTTTTGTATACGAATAACCCTTACTTCTTTACGACCTTTACGATCAGTTTTTATTATCTGTGCAAGTATAATATCTCCATGAATACAAAATTTCATCTGTTCTGTTGATAAATAAAAGTCATCTTTTTGACCTTCTACTCTCAAAAACCCATATCCATCACGATGGCCAATTACTTTACCTTTGATTAAATTAAAATTTTTTGGTACAGTATATTGTTTACGATAAGTTAATAATAGCTGACCATCGCGTTTCATAGCATATAGACGACGATTTAAAGCTTTAAATTTAGTTACGTCTTGTAAACATATTTTTTTAATTAGCTTTTTATGACTTATTGGTTTTTTTTGTTTCTTTAAAAAATCTAAAATAAACTTACGACTAGGAATAGAATTTTGGTTTTGTTTAATTTCTCGTTTTTGAGAAAAATATTTTAGCATAGTAGTTCCTAAGATATCATTTAATATTTACCATTGCTATTTATCAAATAATATCAAATATAAATCATTAGCATTTCTAATTTAATTAAATATATAAATACTATTATTTGAAATCATTTAATATGTTTACCACTATATTATTATTTTGAGTACAGTAAAAATATAGTATTATTTATTTAAATAATAGTTATATATTTGGTTTATTACAGATTAGCAAATTTTATTTATTTTAGATATTTTTTGTTAAGTCGTATTGCTGACATTGTTTCTTATATATCGATAATTGACTATATTTCTTTATATTATACAAATCAAATTATTATATAATAATATATTGGATAAAATTATATTAAATACAGATAAACTCCAATTGATTAAGAATCATTTATATTTTTATATTAAAAGGATCATTCATGATTATAGTTTGATTTCTCTCAGGACCAGTTGAAATAATATTAATAGGAATACCAACTAATTCTTCTATTCGATTTACATAATCACGAGCTGCTTTAGGTAATTTTTTTAATGTTCGAATTCCGAATGTAATTTTATTCCATCCTGGTATGATTTCGTATACCGGTATTATTTTAGTCCAATTTTCAATAATTAAAGGAGTACTAACTAACTTACTACCGTCTGGCATTTGATATGATGTACAAATTTTTATCTCTTCAAAATCATCTAAGACATCTAACTTAGTTAAACATAAACTTGAGATTGAATTGATTTGTATTGAACGACGAACTAATACTAAATCTAACCAACCAGTGCGACGACGACGACCAGTAGTAGAACCATATTCTTTTCCTTTATTGCATAAATAATCTCCTGTTTTATCCAAGAGTTCAGTAGGAAAAGGACCTAAACCAACTCTAGTAGAATAAGCTTTCATAATACCTATTACGTATTTTATATTGCAAGGACCAATTCCTGTTCCTGTGAAAACTCCTCCTACTGTAGTATTTGAAGATGTAACATATGGATATGTGCCATGATCTATATCTAACATAGCACCTTGCGCACCTTCAAATACAATGAAATTACCATTTGAACAAGCTTTATTCAAAACCTCTGATGTATCTACTATTATATCATGTAAATAATTTGCTATCTTTGTTGTTTTATATAATATTTGATTATAATTTACTGAATTTGACTTGAAGTAATTGACTAATTGAAAATTATAATAATCAACAAGTCCTTTCAATTGATTTGCAAAATTATTTTTATTAAATACATCGCCTATTCGTAAACCACGACGAGATATTTTATCTTCATATGCTGGACCTATACCACGACCAGTAGTGCCAATTGCCTTAATACCGTTAAATTTTTCTCTAGCAATATCAATTTCTATATGAAATTGAAATATAAGAGGACATGCAATAGAAACTAGTAAACGTTCACGTACTGGTATATTACGGTTTTCTAGTGATTCTATTTCTTTTATTAAAGCTTCCAAAGAAAGCACTACACCATTACCAATAACACTCATTACATTATTTCGTAAAATTCCAGAAGGAATTAGATGAAGTACAGTTTTTTCTCCATTAATTATAATTGTATGTCCCGCATTATTTCCACCTTGATACCTAACTACAAAATTTGCTTGCTCAGTAATTAAATCTACAATTTTCCCTTTTCCTTCATCACCCCACTGGGTTCCCAGTATCACAACATTTTTAACCATTTGTTAAGACCACCTTGGAAAATATTTTTATAATTTTCATATTATTTTAAAATAATTAATATGTATGCTTCATAACATATTAATTTGATAAAGATCAACAGCATAATTATTAATATCAACAATAGATTAAAATTAAACATTAGTAACATACTTTAATATTTATTAATTAAAGGATTTTTCATATATTTAAAAAAATCATTGTCTAAGTTTAGAATTACCAAATCTTTTTTATTATTAAAAACCGTTTTATAAGCATTTAAATTTAGTATAAAAGTATAAAATTCTATGTCATTATTAAATGAATCAATAAGCATTTTTTCCGCTTGTAACTCACTATTCTCACGAATGCTTAGTGCATTATTGGTAGCTTTATCTACAATGATTTTTGCATTATGATCTGCTTGTATCTTTGATTTATTGAATTCTTCTTGACTATTTAAAATCTCATTTTGTGCTATTAATTTATTTTCAGAGATTATTCGATTAAAAACATACTTTAATTCATTACTAGGAAAGTTAATATTATTAATTTGTACATCAACAATTTTGATACCTAATATAGCCATAGAATTAAAATGTAATATAATTTTAGTAATTTTATCCTTATAATCACTAATTAAATTATTCGATATTATTTTATTCTTCATTGAATCATTAGATGTTTTTTGTGTTTCTAATTTCGCATTATTCAACGCATTAAGCATTTTTTTTGTTAAGTTGTTGTGTAAATCATTTATAATATCTTTAATATATAAATTTCCTATCTGTATGCTTAAAATATCATTGGATACATTATTTAATATCATTTCAGCTTGTGAATCACTACCTCCTGTAGACATATAATAATTATCAATATCATTGATACGCCACTGAATGTAAGAATCTACAATAATTTCTTTATGATCTTTAGAAATAAAATGATTTGATTTCATATTCATTGTATGAATACGAATATCTAAAGGTTTTATAGTATCAATAAATGGAATTTTAAAATGTAAACCTGGTTCTAATAATATAGGGTTATGATTTTTTGTATTCCTTAAAATTTTATCAAAACGGGTTATAATAGCTTTCTGACCTTCATATACTATATATAAGGACGATTTTATTATTATTAATACTGTAATTATTATTAATGTTATTGTTTTATGCATGAATTTATTCTCTTTTTTCACGCGTGATTTTATTTCTAATAGCATTTGCTCTACGTTGATCCATAATACTATCGGAATTATGTAATTTTATATCATTAATAATATTATGAACAGTTAAAGGTGTTTTAATAGTTAAAGGTGTTTTAATAATATTATTTTTTACAGTTTTATCTATATCTATTAATTCTGATTTATTTAATTCTGATTTATTATTTAATAATAAATCAGTTGGAAGTAAAACAATGTTCTTATTATTAGTATCTATTAATATTTTTTTAGTATGACTCAATATATCTTTCATGGCTTCAATATATAAAAGTTTTCTTGTAATTTCTGGATGAGCTTTATACTGTGGTAAAAATTTTTTAAATCTTTCAACTTCTTTTTGGGTATTTAATAACCTATTTTTTTGATAGATTAAAGCTTCTTTAAGAATATTATTTGCTTTGTTTTTAGCAATAGTTTGAACTTTATCATGATAAATTTTTGCTTTTTTTGCATATTGTATATGGTTTTCTTTTGCTTTTATTACATCTTGAAATGCTGATCTAACTTCTTCAGGAAGAGTTAATTTTTTAAGATTAACTTCTAGTATTTCAACACCCATATTATACGAACTGATAATTTTATTAATTTGATCTTTCGTATTAGGACAAATAATAGTACATCTTTGATTTAAAAGTTTGTCTATAGTTGTTCTCCCTATAATACTACGTAATGCGCTATTAGTGGCTTTTAATAAGCTATCATCAGTATTTATTAATGAATATAAATAATTTTTAGGATTAACGATTTTATATTGTAAATTAATTTCAACAAATACTAAATTTTCGTCATAACTTATGATGTTTTCTGATATACCAAATTCACGTATTTTTTTTATGTTAATAATCTGTACATTATCTATAAAATTCAGTTTCCAATTTAACCCTGTTTTAACTAGATTGTTGAATCTACCAAAACGAGTTACTACACCACACTCTTCTTCTTTAATAGTATAAAAACCGCTTAATATCCAAATAGACAATAAAGTAATTAACAATATAAAAATTAATTTAATGAATAAAAGATTAGTTTTCTTTATATTATTATGTTCTTGATTATTTGATCCGCTAAAAGATTTTATTAACATTTTAAAAATGTATTTATAATTAAAGAATCTTAAATTCATTCCTTGTTGATTATTGTTTCTAAAATTTTTATTATTTTGACTGCTATCAGGGCTCCATGGATCATGATTGTTTTTATTATTATTATTTCCAGGTTTATTCAAATCATTTCCTCCGTTCTATTTTCATTAAGTCCATTTGAATTATTGTAATTAATTTTTGAGTTGTTTAAATACAAAACAATTTTCTAATCAAAATATTTTTATAACTGATTGAAAATATAGCTTTTACATAAAATAAAAAATTATTTAACTCTGAAAAACAACTAATGAATTTTATTTGCTTAACATGATATAATAACATTATTGCTAAATATTCATTTTTGAATGTGATATTTTTATATTGTTTTAATCTAGTTAGTGCTAGAATTATGTTTTAATATACTTCGTAAACAACCAAAAATTGTATGTTTAATATAAAATGTAGATCAATTTAAAAAGACACCGGATATTAATATTGAAAAAATTAAAAAAATAATATCTGTTGTAAAAAAACATTGATTATTTTTTATATTCTAAACAAGATGGTACTTGGAAATCAATTTTGAACGTTAGATTTTCCTAAATATTTTCATTATCGAATTAATATTTGGTTGAGTTTCATAATTATATAACCAATGAATATTTTGCCATTTACGCATCCAAGTAATTTGACGTTTAGCAAGTTGATTAGTCGCACAAATAGCTTTGTACACCATATCATCGTAATTGATTTCACCGTTTAAATAAGACCACATCTGACGATAACCAACGCAACGCATAGAAGGCATATTAATATTTAAATCTCCTCTTTCAAATAATTTTGTTGATTCTTTTTCAAATCCTATAGATAACATGTGTTTAAACCGTGATTTAATACGTTTATGTAATGAATCACGGTTATAAGGCACAATACCAAATTGATATAAATCGTATGGTAAAGAGTTATGAGGTATCTTTTTTATTTCAGTAAAAGTTTTACCAGATATATAAAATATCTCTAATGCTCTCTGTATTCTTTGTAAATCATTGGGATGAATACAATTGCCAGATGCTGGGTCTATTTGACATAATTCATTATATAAAAAATCCCATCCTTTTGTATTTGCTATTTGATTGATTTTATAACGTATGTTAGTATCAGAAGGTGGTAAATTAGATAATCCTTCAATTAACGTTTTAAAATAAAACATCGTACCACCAACAAGACAGGGAATGCGACCACTTTTTACTATTTTGTTCATTTCTATTAATGCATCACGTCTAAATTCTGATGCTGAATAACATTCAGATGGATCCTTTATATCTATTAAATGATGTGGAGTTATAGCTAATTCCTGAACAGTTGGTTTTCCAGTACCAATATTCATTTGACGATATATTAATGCTGAATCTACACTTATTATTTCGATTGGTAGCATTTTACGTAAATGCATTGCTAAATGAGTTTTTCCTGAAGCCGTTGGTCCTAATAATAGGATAGCTTTCGGATATTTTGTATTTTTACATGCAACCATGATCATGATTTAACAGGTCTATTGTATTTTTAATATTAATGTACTGTATTAAATTTGATGGAGGTTTATTTAGTAAATCAGGACAAAAGTGTTCAATTTCAGCTAATAAAATATTTGCGCGTAACAAAGTCCAATCTATAACTTTACTATTATCTTCATAACTTGCTAACCAAGCAGACAGGTTATAAATAGAGTGATTTGTTTTTTTAGTCAAATAATTTAGCATCTTATACATTAAAACTTGTAAGTTATATTCATAAAAATAAAAAGTTAAAGGAATTGTAAGTAGAGTTACATGATCTTTTTCTATTAAAAATTTTATTCCTATTTTATTTAAAATATCACTATTTTTTTTAATGATATTATAATCATATTCATTGATTTTTATCTTTAATGGGATTGAAAGAGGACGAGTTTTTAAGTTAATTTGACTATATTTTAATTGTGCTTTTTTTAGATAATTTAAACCCATAGTTAGAGACATTAGTATTAATTTTTGATTCTTTTTAAGAAGTGCATAATTACCTTTTATAATAGTAAGTAATTCACCAAATATTTTTGAATATGTTGTTAAATATTGTGATTTATAAATTGAAATATGTTGACTAGCATTTTTTTTAACTTCTTTAATATCACTGATATCATCTCTATAGTACCAATTTGGTAGGGAAAAAAAATTATTACGTTGTAATTTGTCTAGATTTAATTTATTTTTATATTTTTCGAAATTAGGTATATTCATTGGTACCGTTTTTTTATAACTTTTAAAAGATTTAGTTATTCCTTGAATAATAAAATCATGCACTAATTTTGGTTGATGAAAACGGATTTCTTTTTTCGCTGGATGAATATTAACATCAATTTGATATGGATTTATTTCTAAGTAAATTACATAAGATGGTTGCTGATTATTTTTTATTATGGATTGACATGCTTGTTTAATAGCAATATTAATTAATTGATTTTTTATAACTCTTTTATTGACATAACAATATTTTATAGAATTAACTTTTTTAATGATATTATCATCGATAATCCAACCATAAAGATATAATCCATTATCTTTATAATTAATATACATGGCACATTGTGAAAAATCAATTCCACAAACATGTTGTAGTCTTTTTTTCTTTTCAGTTTCAGTTACTATTGCTGGATAGTAACCAATCAAATTTTCATTATGACTAAATGATATGGCTATATCAAAATGACATAATAGCATTTGGTTTATTATCATATTTATATAATTAAACTCAGATTTTTCACTTTTCATTAGCTTACGACGTACAGCAATATTATAAAATAAATCATAAACTTTAACTGTAGTACCAATTGGATGTGTCGCTGGTTGTAATCTTTTATCTGATTGATGATCATCAATATAAATTTTCCAAGCTTTATCTTGTCCTACGGTTCTTGAGGTTAGTGTAAAACGAGAAATAGAGCTAATACTAGTCAATGCTTCACCTCTAAAACCTAAACTTTTAATTCGTTCTAAATCTTTTGCAGATTTAATTTTACTAGTTGCATGTTTTTTTATAGCTGTAAATAATTCATCTTTAATAATTCCAGATCCATTATCTTGAATTTGAATTAGTTTTATACCACCTTTTTGAATCTTAATATCGATACGATTAGCTCCAGAATCAATACTGTTTTCTATTAATTCCTTCACTACTGATGAAGGGCGTTCAATGACCTCACCAGCTGAAATTTGGTTTATGAGGTAAGAAGGTAAGATTTCAATCGGCACAATAAATACCCTTTAAATTCTTAACTAAATTTATAATATGAAAAATATAGAAAACAATTTATTAAATTTTGTTATATTAAAAAATACTTTATTTTGCTACCTTGATTAATATATTTTTTATTTATTTAAATAATATACATGATATTAAAAAAATTTACTCGATTGTAATAAAACCAATAATCATAGTTGTTAAATTAATTAATCCAACATATAGATAATGGATTACATTTGTTTTTTATGCTAATTAACTGTAATAATTAATGATACTAGCTAATTTTTAAATATTTATTTTATTTCATATAATTGTTGAATCAAAATTCAGAAATAGATAAATATAAAACTAATGTTACTTTGCGTTTATTACCTTTATAGCAAAAATTTAATGATAAATCAGATAATGGTAGATACCTTGACCTTTTTGAGAATATTCTATTAAACAATTAGGAAATAAATCCTAATCTATTTTCTAATTGCATTGTTTTTGTTTAATAGATAAATCAATAACTTTGCATTTCATATTTATTTTATCGTAATAGGATTAACAAATTTCCAAATATTTTTAAACAAATCTGTTGCTAGTATACCTCTTGGACCTCTATTAGTTGCTAATTCATCCGCTGCAGCACCATGTACTACACAACCTGCACATGCCGCATCAAATAATGTTAAATTTTGACCAACCAATGAAGCTATAATACCACACAATACATCACCCATACCACCTGATGCCATACCTGCATTACCAACATCAGCAATAGCTATGTTTCCATAGGTATCAGAAATTATAGTACCTGGACCTTTAAGTACTACGATACCACCATATTTATTAATTAAAGACTTTACAGTATATAAACGGTCATTTTCGATTTCAGTTACACTTACATTAAGTAAGCGGCTAGCTTCACCCGGATGAGGAGTGATTATTCGATTATGGCATTGATTATCTAATATAGCTAAAACATTAAGTGCATCAGCATCCCAAATCGTTGTTTTATTAACTAATAATACTTTTTTTAGTATTTCTATTCCTTGAGTATGATTACCAAAACCCGGGCCAACAACTACTACATCTGCCCATAACAACGATTCTGTCAATTTATCATCAGTCAATTCATCTATCATAATTTCAGGACGTGCAGTAATAATAGGTATAATGTTTGCTTTATAGGTTAATAATTTTACCAATCCACTGCCAGTTTTAAGTGCAGCTTCTGCTACCATAAAAGTTGCACCTACTACTCCAACATATCCTCCGATTACCAATAATTTACCATGATTACCTTTGTGTGATGTTGGACTACGTGGTTTTAACCAATGTGATAAATAGCTAGCATCAAAACGTAATATTGGTGCTTTTTTATTTAACAGAAAAGATTTGAATCCTAAATCAGCATAATAGAGTTTTCCAATATGATTACGAGCTTTTCCAGTTATTTGCCCAGGTTTTAAAGTAATAAAAGTTAGTGTATGATAGGCAAAAATAGCTTCTCCTGGTACACAACCATTAGATGCAAATAAACCAGAAGGTACATCAACAGAGATGATTGGTGCTAAATAGACATTCGCTTTTTGAATTAAATTTGAGTATTCCTTATCAGGAATGCGATTAATACCAATGCCTAACAATGCATCAATAATAATATCCACTTTATCTGGCCATATTATATCTTCTGATAAATTATTTTTTTCATTAACCAACAACCAGTCATTATATGCTTTTTGAGTTTCTTTAGATGATGGTTTTTTCCCTTTGTAAGAAATTAAAGTTACTGTTTTTCCTGTTATTTTAGCTATACGGGCTGCTATATAACCATCTCCACCATTATTTCCATGACCACATAAAAATAACCAATGTTTAGCATTAGGCCAATAAGTACAAACGTGTTGATAAATAGCATTTCCAGCACGTAACATAAGTTCATATAAATCAATACCTAAATAATCAGCACCCTCTTTCTCTAATTTAGGTATAGATGTTATAGGCCAAATTGAGTCAGGTAGATCTTTATTTTTATTTTTTTTTATTGATTTAATCAAATATATGCTCTCCAAAACAATTAATTCATTAGATTATTTTAACTTTTTATAATATGAGTTATTTAGCTATATTTTTTGAATTAATACTACTAAATATTGTTAACTTAAGTTAAATTCGGATATTAGTCAATATTGTGGTTTTTTATAGATATAGAGAAATATAAATGAAAAATACTGTGAAAGGAGATGTTATATTTGTTGTATAACAATTTTATGGAGCGGGAAACGAGACTCGAACTCGCGACCCCGACCTTGGCAAGGTCGTGCTCTACCAACTGAGCTATTCCCGCAAATTATTCCCATGATGCATGTTTATCATTAAATTTTAAATATTTAATAAATGCTTTCGATAATGAGATAATTCTTCTATAGAATTGATTATATCATTTAATGCAGTATGTGAACAAGTGTTTTTTATATTTAATACGGTGTTTGGTTTCCAACGAATGCTTAACTCTTTTAACGTACTGACATCAATACAACGATAATGGAAATAATCTTCTAATTCAGTCATATATTTGAATAAAAATCTACGATCTTGACATATGCTGCTACCACATATAGGAGATTTTTTTTCTGGAACCCATTTCTTTAAAAATTCAATAGTAACTTGCTCGGCTTCTTTTTCTTTGAATTGACTTTTTCTTACCCTATCTAATAATCCATTATTAGTATGAGTTTTTAAATTCCAATTATCCATGTGTTTTAATTCTTCTTCAGTTTGATATATTGCTATTACTGGCCCATTTGCTAAAGTATTCAAATTTGTATCAGTAATTATTGTAGCAATTTCAATAATACGATCTTTTTCTGGATTAAGTCCAGTCATTTCTAAATCAATCCAAATTAAATTGTTTTCATTTTTGGTAGTTATCATATCATTTAGCATCCATTTGTGTTAATTATAATTGCTATATTAATTGTAAGTTAATCATCGTCAAATTTAGTAATTTAAAGTATAAATGCATCATTACTATGCTATACTAGAATTGATTTTAACCACTATTTATTATTAATAAAATGATATTTTAATGTAATCTTTAATTCTTTACTCCATGTAAGATCATACAAAAATGAATTATTGTGCATTTAGTTAATATTTATTATTCAAAATACTTTTGTTTAAAATAGTTGAACAGTTTTGTATTTTTAAAATCAATGTCTTTGTATCATCATTAATTTTATTTTTATAATTATTCGTAATAAATAATTAATTAAATTTACACTTTTGTATAATTAAATCTTAATTTAATTACAATCAAAATTAAAGTGATGAATTCATTATGAAAGATTTTTACATATGTTTTTTGATTAAAATTCTATTAGTTTATTATTTATTATATATTAAATAGGATGTAAAGTGTTTAACCGTTTAAAACTCTATTTTAGTAACAAACTTCAAAAAAAATGGCTTGCTAAAATCTTAGGATGGTTTGCTAATAGTAAATTAGGGTTATTTACAACATTAATGATCAATATATTTATTTGGTTCTATAAAATAGATATGTCTGAAGCTGTTAAAATCAATAGTAATGAATATTTAACTTTTAATAGTTTTTTTATACGTCTTCTTAAACCAAATTTACGTCCAATTGATTTTGATCCAAATGTAATTACTATGCCAGCCGATGGTACAATTACTCAAATGGGATCTATTAAAGGTAATAATCTTTTACAAGCTAAAGATCATTATTATACTGTTAATGCATTGCTAGCTGGTGATAAAAATATGTCATCTAAGTTTTTCAATGGAGATTTTGTTACTATTTACCTTGCACCTAATAACTATCATCGTGTTCACATGCCTTGTAATGGTGTTTTACGTGAAATGATATACGTACCTGGAAATCTTCATTCAGTGAATGCAGTAAATAGAAATAGAATTCATAACTTATTTTCTTCTAATGAAAGAATAATTTGTTATTTTGATACTCACATTGGACCATTTGTACAAATTATGGTAGGTGCCATCATTGTAGGTAGTATTGAAACAGTATGGGCAGGTAATATAATTCCACCACATGGTAGTATTATTAAAAGATGGTATTATCCTGATTCTAACAATAAAAATGCGATAATATTATTAAAAGGTCAGGAAATGGGATTATTTAAATTAGGTTCGACTGTTATTAATTTATTTACTAAAAAACGTATAAAAATAATTACAGAATTAGAACATGAAACTACTGTCTGTGTAGGACAACCTCTTGCAATCAAATTACCTTTATTCTCAAAATATATAAAATAAACTAAATATTATCACATGCGCATACTTATATTGATATTCCTTGCTTTATGGACTAATAAGTTAACATTTGCTATTAATGTTTCTGATTTCTATAAGTTTAAAAATCAAGCAGAAGAAAAAACAAAAGCGATAGATAAAAATTTATCTAAACAAATACAAATAGATAAAGAACTATTATCTCAAAAAAACAGAAATTTTATTTCTAAAAAAAATCAATATATCAAAAATATAAAAAAATATAAAAAAATTATAAGTATATTCCCAAAATTAAATATTGAATTGAGAAAACAAATTTATAATTTAAAAAATATTGAGAGGATAGACAGGCAATATACTAATTTAAATCAAGAAATTTCAGAAGTGATCGTCCAAATAATGGAAGAAGGACGTCAATTTCAAAAAGAAAAAGATAAAGTACGAGAAATTAGTATTTCATTATCTACATTACCTCAAATACTTATCGCAACACGTGGTAGCAATAATATTGTAGGAAAAGATGACTATTTAATAGAAAACAAATTGAATTTACTAGAAAATCATAAATCACTAATACGTCAGCATGAAAATATTATTAATGAATTATACGCTGATGAATTAGAATTAGCTCAATTATCAGCAAATAACCGTCAAAAACTTGCACGTTTACGTTCTGAAATACATCAACTAAAAACAATTTATTTAAATAAATACTTACAAACATTACGGATTAAAATAAAGAGTCAAAATCTAACTATATCAATAAAAGAAATCGAAAAAATCATAAAAAATCAAAACAATAAACATAATTCACCGCTCTTATCTTTTTTAAATCATATACGCATAAATCAAGATTTATCTATTGCTTTAGGTGATCAAATCAAATTAATGGATCAAATACAATATAAACAAAACCTAATTTATAACCAGATCATCAAGGTTAAATATTTAAATTCTATGTTTAATGAACAATCAGGATTGAGTGATTCATTTTTATTGAGCGAAACCCTAAGGTTACGTATAGCAAAGTTACCTGAAATACCACACTTAACAAAAGTAGATCAAGATATTACAAAAGCACGTTTACAACGTTTACATTATGAATATTTAATAGAAAATAAAGACACATTGTCTCAAGAAGAAAAAAAAGCTATTTTTACAAATGATGTTTTAAAAAAAATATTTAATGAACAATTATCAATAGAATATAAATTGATTAATTTATTGATTTCTGGTTGCGATAACTTAGTGATTGAAAGCACTAAATTAAAAATAGCAACAATAGAATTACAGAACAATTTAAAAAAAGTTAAACAATTATCTCAAGAACGACTTTTTTGGATTACTGATACTAATCCTATTAATTTAAATTATTTTATAGATGTTATAAGAGATATACAATATCTATTATCTTTAAAAACATTTACACACGTTAAAGAAGGTCTAAAATCGATAATTTTGCAAGAAAAAACATTTTTACCTATTTTAGGTTCATTATTATTGGTCTTTTTAAGTTTTAAGATGCGCTATGCATATAACAATTTTTTAGAACATGCGGCAACTAAAGTTGGTAAAGTAACTCAAGACCGTTTTAGATTAACTATTCGTACTGTATTATTGTCAATTTTAATGTCTCTATCATTACCAATACTATGGGCACAAATTGGATACGGGTTGCAACAATCTTCTTCTTATCCTATTGTAATTGCTTTAGGTGATGGAATCATTAATACTGTTCCAATATTGACAACTTTTATAGTTATAATTGTGTTTTCTAGACCAAATGGTTTATTTATTATGCATTTTCGTTGGTCTTCAATTTTAGTAAATCGTGCAACTGCCCATTATTTTATAACTCTTTGCTTTATTTTACCATTAGTTATTTTATTAACTGTAATAGATAATTTAGAAGAAAACAATTTATCTTCATCCTTAGGAAGATTATGCTTTATTCTGATATGTACTACCATAAGTATAGGTACTATAAGCTTAAAAAAAGCTCATGTGCCACTTTATGTTAGTAAAAGTGGTAAAATCAATAATTTTATAAATAATAATATATGGAATATAATAATTATTATTCCTTTTGTTGCTGCTATAACATCTGCAATGGGGTATTTATCAACTGCAAAAGCTATCTTATTACATGTAGAGATATCAAATGTTATTTGGTTTATAATGTTGATAACATACCACATTATTCGTCGTTGGATGCTTATTCAACATCGTAGACTTAGCTTCGATAGAGCTAAACAAAAACGTGCTGAAATACTTGCTTTTAGAGCACGTAGTGAAGAAGAAAAAGAACAGAGTATGCAAAATGCAGATTCTATAGAAATAGAAGAACCAGTAGTTAATTTAGATGTAATAAGTGCACAATCTTTAAAACTTGTAAGATGGATTTTAATGTTAATAGCATTAGTATTTTTAATATTTTCTTGGTCAGAAATACACCTAGCTTTAGGTTTCTTTGATAACGTGTTATTATGGAATACAAGTGGATCAATTCAAGGTAGTGGAGCTTATCATCCAATTACATTAGGTACTTTGCTAATTGCTGTGCTAATTTTTATTATCACATTGCAATTAGTCCGCAATATGCCAGCTTTAATTGAGCTTGTATTGCTTCAGCATTTAAATTTAAGGCCAGGAACAAATTATGCTATTTCTACATTAACTAAATATATTACAATATTATTTGGTGGATTATTTGGTTTTTCTGTGATTGGTATTGAATGGTCGAAATTACAATGGTTGGTTGCAGCATTAGGTGTTGGTCTAGGTTTTGGTTTACAAGAAATTTTTGCTAATTGTATATCTGGGTTAATAATTTTATTTGAAAGGCCAATACGTATTGGTGATACTGTTACCATACGCGATTTAACTGGTAGTATTACTAGAATTAATACAAGAGCTACTACTATTACTGATTGGGATCGCAAAGAAATTATAGTACCAAATAAAGCATTTATTACTGAACAATTTGTAAATTGGTCATTGTCAGATTCAGTAACACGTGTGGTTCTTACAATCCCTGCATTAAGTATTAATAGTACTGATAAAATAACAAAAATTTTAAAACATGCTGCTGAATGTTGTAATTATGTCTTAAAAACCCCTTCTCCAGAAGTTTTTTTAGTGGATTTACAACAAGGAATTTTATTATTTGAATTGCGCGTATATGTTGCAGAAATGGGACATCGTATGCCATTACGTCATGAATTAAACCAATTGATTATAGAAAAATTTTCTCAAAATAACATAGTGATACCATTCCCTCCCTTTCAAATGCGTTTAGAATCAATGAAGGGAAAATCTTTTGCTAAAAACAAAACTTTTGCCAGAAAATTTTTTCAATCTATTTAATGGATTAAAGATTACTAGATCATGTGTTAGTTTATTTTTTTATGAATTTTTCACCTTTTAAAATATCTTTATTTAAATGTTCGATCATTTTATGCAAAATGATTTGCTCAAAACCATTAATTTTACCGATATCTTTATATTTTTCAATCCCATGTCTTCCTAAGAAAAAAGGTTGAGAAAAAAATCTTGTATATTTCCCATCACCTTCAATATAAGCATACTCTAAGATGTTATGCTTACCTTGCATACCTTGTACCAATGACAAACAAAAACGAGTAGCTGCATAACCCATTGATAAAGTTGCAGAACCATTTCCAATTTTAGCTTTTACTACTTCACTGCCTGCATTTTGAATGGATTTAGTAATTTCAATTGCTTCTTTATCGGTGAAGGTAATGTTTTTTAATTGTGATAATAAAGGCAAGATAGTAATCTCAGAATGTCCACCTACTACAGGTACATCAATATTTCTTAAATTTTTTTCTATAAAAACTAATTGATTAGCACGCATAATATCAAGTGTTGTTATACCAAATAATTTATTTTTATTGTAGCACCCATATTTTTTAAGTACTTCAGCAGCAATAACTGTAGTAATATTAATTGGATTAGTAATAATACAAACTAGAGCGTTTGGTGACATTACAGCTATTTTTTCAACTAGATTAATTATAATATTAGAGTTAATATCAAATAAATCAGCCCGTTCCATCCCAGGTTTTCGTGCTATTCCTGCTGCTATTATTACTATATCTGTATTATTTAACGCTAAAAATATATCTTTTTCAGTAAAACCTTTAACCTGTACATCATTAGGAATGTGACTCAGATCTAATGTAATTCCTAATACAACTGGTTTGATGTCGTACAAATATAATTCTGAACCAGCAGGAAGATAAATTTTTAATAATAATGAAAGAGCTTGACCTATATTTCCAGCAGCGCCAAGAACAGAAATACGCATTATTTATTCCCTATTATTTTGTTTTTTTAATTTATTGGCAAAATTTAAATGAATATGTTAATTATAATAAAATTTTTCTAACAATAAAAAAAACAACGGCCAAACTAAACCATTAATGATACTATTCAAAAATATTTCGTATCTAAATGAAGCTCTAATTGTTAAATATTCAACTATAAATATAGCTACATTGATTGACATAGATATCAACATAACGCAAAAAATTTGTTTCCATAATTTTAAATTACGAATGAATTGAAATTTATCAGCAATTAAGTAGGACGTTATACTAAATACAAGAGCACTAACACCCAACTTAGATCCAGATGTAACATCGGTTAATATACCTAGTAAAAAACCACTAGTTACGTTAATAAAATACGGTAAAGCTAATACCCAGTATATAAGGAAAAGCAAGAACCAAGAAGGATGTAATATATAAATTATTTGAGGCCATGGCATTATTTGTAATAATAAAACTAGAATGAAAGATTGAAAAATTAATTTTTTGCTTTGAAAATAATACTTGTTCAAGTTTAACCTTATCAAAACCGTATTATATATTTGTTATATTTATTAAGAATTGATCAAATTAATTGTTATTTGATAAAAAGTTATTACTTTATTTATGATCATACTATTAATCTGATGAATTATCTGATGAATTATCTGATGAATTATCTGATGAATTATCTGATGAATTATCTGATGAATTATCTGATGAATTATCTGATGAATTATCTGATGAATTATCTGATGAATTATCTGATGAATTATCTGATGAATTATCTGATGAATTATCTGATGAATTATCTGATGAATTATCTGATGAATTATCTAACTTGTCTGATTCTGATATAATAGAATCTTTTGTTTTCCATAATAAAAGTAAACGATCTAAATTTTTGAAATTAGTGGTAGGAGTAATTTGAACGTAAATATTTAATTTCTGTTTATCATATCTAATAGATGATATTACCCCAACTGGATAACCTTCTGGAAACATACTATATATACCTGAAGTCACCACAATATCTCCAAGACAGATACTTTTACTATAAAAATCATCGTTTGCTAGATACTTAAGATCAAAGCTCTTGTTGCAACCGTTGCCTAATGCAACCGCACGAATACCATTACGTAATATTTTTATAGGTATTCCACTTAAAGCATCACAACTTAATAGAACGCGGCTAGTGGTTTTATTTACAGATATGACTTGACCTACAATACCTTTATCAGCAATAACAGGTTGATTATGATATACACCATCTACTTGACCTTTATCTATTACTACTTGATCAGCAAATGGAATAGATGTTGTAAACATAACTCTACTAAGCATTACACGCTCATTATGCTGTGAGATAGCACCTAATAGTTTGCGTAAATATTTATTTTCCTCTTTATATTGATCAAATAAAATTGTTTCAATATTTTTTAGAAATAATTCATGACGTAATTTTCTATTTTCTAATTGTGCAACTCTATTTGCAGAAAAGTTTTCTAATGTATGAGTTATGATTTGTGCAGGTTTTTTAACTAAAGAATTAAGTAATCCTATAGATACATCAAAATAACTCCTAATTCTTATAAGCAAACCTATCTTACAATCGAGTATTATTAATAAAACAGCAATACATATTGCAATAAAAAGACGCAATTTCAGAAAAAAATTTTTTTTATAACTTAACCCCATAAATTTATATCGTTAATTTATAAAATTAATAGAAATTCATTTTAGTCTTCACTAAATAAATCACCGCCATACATATCAATCATTTCTAGAGCTTTACCACCACCTCTTGCTACACAGGTTAATGGATCATCAGCAATGACAACTGGAATCCCTGTTTCTTCTATCAGTAAACGTTCTAAATTTCGCAATAATGAACCACCACCTGTTAATACCATACCACGCTCTGAAATATCAGATGCTAATTCTGGAGGACATTGTTCTAATGCTACCATTACAGAACTCACGATACCTGTTAGAGGTTCTTGTAATGCTTCTAAGATTTCATTAGAATTTAAAGTAAAACTTCGAGGTACACCTTCAGCTAAATTACGACCTCTAACTTCAATTTCATTAACCTCATCACATGGATACGCTGAACCAATTTCATGTTTAATACGTTCTGCTGTAGCTTCACCTATCAATGAACCATAGTTACGGCGTACATAATTAATAATAGCTTCATCAAATCTATCTCCACCGATACGAACAGAAGATGAATATACTACTCCATTTAATGATATGACTGCTACTTCTGTAGTACCCCCTCCAATATCTATAACCATAGATCCTGCTGCTTCAGATACCGGAAGTCCAGCACCAATAGCGGCAGCCATCGGTTCTTCTATTAAAAAGACCTCACGTGCACCAGCTCCTTGTGCAGACTCTCTAATAGCACGTCTCTCTACTTGAGTAGCTCCTACAGGTACACAAACTAATACACGCGGACTAGGACGCATAAAACTATTACTATGAACCTGTTTAATAAAATGTTGAAGCATTTTTTCCGTCACAAAAAAATCAGCAATAACACCATCTTTCATAGGGCGTATAGCTGCGATATTTCCAGGTGTTCTTCCAAGCATTTGCTTTGCATCATATCCCACAGCAGCAACACTTTTTGGTGAACCAGTTCTATCTTGTCTGATAGCAACTACGGAAGGTTCATTTAACACGATACCTTGTCCTTTAACATAAATTAAAGTGTTTGCAGTCCCTAAATCGATAGATAGGTCATTAGAAAACATACCACGAAATTTTTTAAACATACTTTAAGAAAAAATCCTACATTAATGAATAAAAAAACAATAACGTATAAAAGTAATAATAATGTAAAAATATTTTGTTAACTAATAATAATTAAATACAAAAATTTTGAGTATAATGGTTAATTGTCATAGCCTATTAACGTTAATTATTTAAATAAATTTACTATATATATATGCTATTTATACACATCTAAAATTAAAATTATAAACAAGAAAGAAGATATACCACTAAAATTTAAGCTTACTACTTAAAAGCAAATTATACAAGTTTATAATTTAAATCAGTGTATCTTTATTAAAGATAATAAAAATTAATTATAAGAAACAATAAATTAACTTGTTATTTTTAATGAAACAAAATCATCTCTAATAAATAATTTATCAATTATCTTAATTATTTATTGTATAAATTAATTTTATATTGAATATACGTTTTACTTGTGTAAATATTATTTTTTCCAAATAATTATATTTATATAATTATTTGTTATTTACATAAAAAAATATGACTATATTACATGTAAACAACAATAATTATATGTTTACTATAAACGAACATACATCTGTAATATAGTCTACAGAAAAGATTTTAACGAACATACATCTGTAATATAGTCTACAGAAAAGATTTTAATAAATACCAAAAACAGGAATAACATCCCCTATATGAAACATTATCATATTTTAGTATTAAATGGACCTAATCTTAATTTGCTAGGAAAAAGAGAACCAGAAAAATATGGTTATATTACATTAAACAATATACTACAAGATTTAAACGAATATGCTAAAAATTTTAATATAAAATTAAGCCATTTACAATCTAATGCTGAATTTAAATTAATAAATCGTGTTCATAAATCTCACGGTAACGTAGATTATATTATTATAAATCCTGCGGCTTTAACTCATACTAGTATAGCATTACGTGATGCTTTATTAGCAGTAAGTATTCCTTTTATTGAAATACATATTTCAAATATATATTCACGTGAAACATTTCGTCATATTTCATATTTTTCTGATATATCAGAAGGTGTAATATGTGGATGTGGAACAGATAGTTACTTATGGGCATTAAAAATAGCAATAAAAAGAATTTCTAAAGGTAATTAATCAATAAGATGCGGAAAATTTCTAAATGGATATTCGTAAAATAAAAAAATTAATTGAACTAACAGAGAAATATAATATTTCTAAATTAAAAATTTCAGGAAAAACAGAATCTATTAGTATTTGTCGTCATAGTGATTTTACAATCAATCAAAAACAATTATCTAATACTAATACACCAATTAATTACCAAAATACAATTAAATCGAAACAATTAGACCTAAGTAAATTAGACAATCAACAAATAACACATAACAATAACTACATAGTACGTTCTCCAATGGTAGGTGTTTTTTATCGAACCCTTAGTCCAGCAGCTAAAACATTCATAGAAATAGGCCAAAAAATAAACAAAGGTGATATTTTATGTATTGTAGAAGCAATGAAAATGATGAATCAAATTGCAGCCGAAACATCCGGAATAGTAAAAGCAATTTTAGCAGAAAACGGTCATCCAGTTGAATTTAATGAACCATTAATGATTATTGAATACTAGGGAACAATATGTTAGATAAGATAGTGATTGCTAATCGTGGTGAGATTGCTTTACGTATTTTACGTGCTTGTAAAGAGCTTGATATTAAGACAGTAGCAGTGCATTCAGATATAGATAGAGAACTTAAACATGTATTATTGGCAGACGAAACCGTATGCATTGGATCAGCTCAGCCAATTAATAGTTATCTTAATGTTCCTGCAATAATTTCAGCAGCTGAAATTACTGGAGCAACAGCAATCCATCCTGGTTATGGTTTTCTTGCAGAAAATGCTGATTTTGCTGAACAAGTGGAACGTTCTGGGTTTGTTTTTATTGGTCCAACTGCAGAAACAATTCGCCTTATGGGGGATAAGATATCAGCAATTAATAAAATGAAAAAATTAGGAATTCCTTGCATACCTGGTTCTAATAGTCCATTAAGTAATAAAATACAGAAAAATTATGAAATTGCTAATCGAATAGGTTATCCAGTCATTATCAAAGCTTCTAAGGGAGGTGGTGGATGCGGTATGCACATTGTTTATAAAAAAGAAGATTTAGAAAAATATATTAATCTTACAAAAATCGAAGCTAAGTCAATTTTTAATGATGATATCATATATATGGAAAAATATATTGAAAATCCTCGTCATATTGAGATTCAAGTTATAGCAGACGGTAAAGGAAATGCTATTTGTTTGGGTGAACGTGATTGTTCCATACAACGCAGACATCAAAAATTAATCGAGGAATCCCCAGCACTAAATATTACACCAGAATTGAAAAACTACATTGAAGAACTTTGCTCTAAAACATTTATTCAAATAGGATATAAAGGAGTAGGCACTTTTGAGTTCCTTTATAAACAAGGAAAGTTTTATTTTATAGAAATCAACACTCGTATTCAAGTGGAACATACAGTAACAGAAATGATTACAGGTTTTGATTTAGTTAAAGGACAAATACGAATATCTAATAATGAAACATTATGGATAACACAAAAAGATATCAAATTTTGCGGCCATGCTATTGAGTGTCGTATTAATGCTGAAGATTCAAATACATTCGTTCCAAATTCAGGTAAAATAAATCGTTTTCATGCTCCAGGTGGTTTTGGAGTTAGATGGGAATCCCATATCTATACAGGATATAGTATTCCTGCCTACTACGATTCAATGATTGGAAAGCTAATTACCTATGGAGAAACTCGACAAGTAGCAATTGCAAAAATGAAAAATGCTTTATCAGAACTTATAATTGATGGTATAAAAACCAACACAGATTTACATACTAAAATTATGCAAGATAAAGAATTTCAAAATGGTAATATCAGTCTTTATTATTTAAATAAATATACATTACATTCAAAAGCAATCTAAGAGATTTTAGATTAGCATACAAAAATTAATGCCTGGCAGTTTCCTACTCTCACATGGAGAAACTCCACACTACCATTGGCACCACGACATTTCACTTCTGAGTTCGGCATGGTT
>NZ_PDKU01000002.1 GCF_002933355.1 Candidatus Pantoea edessiphila | reverse complement strand
TTATAGTCTTATGATTAAAAATCGTTGACACTAAATCTACGAATACCCACATAGATTGTCTGATAAATTTTTAAAGAGCAATAAAACTGTTATGATATCTCCATTTAGTTTATTAGTCAAGTCTTAATTTGATACCCATTATTGATTAATGCATATCGTTTATCATTCTTTAATATATTATATATTTTGATTATGTTAATAGTTAGGTATATTAAAATAATAATAATTCTTAATACATTCATTTAATGATCTTTATAAAGAATTTAATTTTCTATTTTTAAAGATAGAAAAATATTTTACCTTGAACATCAATTATATAATAAATTGTATGGTTATATCAAGAAAAAACTGCATAATAAACTTTTTATTATTTATAAATTTTATAACTTTTTACATATTACATATATAGTACTTTTTGTGTAAAACATTTTTTATAAATAATTATTTGTAAAACTTTATTATCAATAATGTATATTTATGAAATAATTTATTATTTATCTTAAATAACAGTGAATATTTCTTATAGTATGATATTATAATACTCAATGTTAGATAAAAATATTAATCGTATTGGATTATAAATGCTTACTAGTAAATACCTATTATCTACTTACAAAAACACATCTTCTGATACAGAAATAATTAGCCATAGATTGATGTTACGTGCAGGCATGATTCGTAAATTATCTTCTGGTTTATATATATGGTTACCTACTGGTATTCGTGTTTTAAAAAAAATTGAAAATATTATACGTCAAGAAATGAATAAGATAGGTGCACTTGAAATTTTAATGCCAATAGTACAACCAGCTGATCTATGGGAAAAAAGTGATCGTTTACTAAGATATGGTCCAGAATTATTGAAAATAAAAGATAGACATCAACGTTTGTTTGTTTTGGGGCCTACACATGAAGAAGTCATTACTAATTTAATTAATAAAGAATTAAGATCTTATAGACAATTACCATTAATTCTATACCAAATGCAAACTAAATTTCGTGATGAAATTCGTTCTAGATATGGTGTTATTCGATCGCGTGAATTTATCATGAAAGATGCTTATTCTTTTCATTTGTCTCAAGAATCATTGCAAAAAACATATGAAATTATGTACGATTCATATCGTAATATTTTTAATATTATAGGATTAAATTTTCGTATAGTAGAAGCAGATAATGGATCCATAGGTGGTAATATTTCACATGAATTTCAGGCATTATCAAATAATGGCGAAGATCGTATAGTTTTTTCAAATAAATCTAATTATGCTGCGAATATTGAGTTAGCAGAAACTTTTAAATCAAATATTGAATTTTCTTTACCAACTAAAAATTTATTACAAATCAACGGCCCTTATTTAGATAATATTAAATATCTTGTAAATCACTTAAATATTTCAATTAAAAAAATTGTTAAAACTTACATAGTAAAAGGAAAAAAAGAAAGTGGTTTTAATTTAATAGCTATATTGATTCGTGGAGATCATGAATTAAATGAAAAAAAACTGGAAAAAATCAGTATAATAGATTCACCTATAATATTTGCTAATGAAAAAGAAATACGACTTGTTACTGGCTCTGGCCCTGGATCAGTAGGTCCAATTGGTCTCAATATACCAGTAATAATTGATATAGCTGTTTCTCAGATGAGTGATTTTATTGCTGGTGCTAATAATGATGGTAAATATTACACAGGAATTAATTGTAAAAGGGATTTACAGTGTACTTATATAGCAGATATTCGAAATGTTATTGAAGGAGATTTAAGTCCTGATGGTAAAGGTATATTACAAATACAAAATGGAGTTGAAATAGGACATATATTTCAACTAGGTACTAAATATTCTGATTTGATAAAAGCATCTATCCAAGCTGAAGATAATACTAATAAAACAATGTTAATGGGTTGTTATGGAATAGGAGTAAGTCGCATCATAGCTGCAGTAATTGAACAAAACCATGATAAATATGGTATTATATGGCCTATTTTATTATCTCCGTTTGAAATAGCAATTATTCCCATTAATATGCATAGTTCTGAGATTGTTAAAAAAACTACTGAAAATATATATAAAATATTAACTCAACAAAATATCGATGTTATTCTTGATGATCGTAAGGAAACTCCTGGAGTTATGTTTGCAGACATAGAACTTATTGGTATACCTAACATTTTAGTGATTAGTGATACAGGCATTAAAAATAAAGTCGTTGAGTATAAAATACGTCGCACTGGTGAAAGAAAAATGATTAATAAAGATAAAATAGTTGATTATATATTAAAAACAATTAAGAAAAAAAATAGTTTTTTTAGTAAAAATATTACATGATTCTAGCCTAATGTAAGGTTGTTTTATTACTCTAGTCAAAATTTAATCAAATCCGCTATGTATGCGTTCTTTGATGTATAATCATTCGGTTTTTGACACCATAGTACTTGCCAACCACTATCATTATTTAAGATACATCCATCAGTTGTAATAAATAAATTTACTGCAGAAATAAGAGTATCATTATAATATATTAAAGGAATTCGGTAACGATCCCAAGGTGGAATATTTAAATTTTGCCATATTTTTTTGATTTGGCGTTTATTTTGATATCCTAATAAATGAAAATAACCATTTGCATAGAATTGAATACTAACATATTCGTTATTAGCAGGTAGACGTAATGTATTTTTAGTATAATCTGCTTTAAGTAATCCTAAATTTTGAGGTAATACTAAAGATATATTTAAATCCGGCCATAATATTTTATTATTTTTTAATGATTTATTTATTGTAAGTAAATATAGGCACTTACGAAATCTCCTTATTTCATAAGTGCCTATTTGAATGCATGGCTGCATATTTTGTTTTTGATTTATTATTATTTTATAGTATATTAATTTTAATTGATTATAAGAAGGTGTTAATCTACCCTGATTAGCAATCCATCTGCGCAATAATGCATAAACTTTTATATTGCTCATTTCTAATAAAGGTAAAAAATATAAGCTACCATCTTCTTTTATAAGATTATCTAATTGATTTATTAATAATTCATCAATTAAAAGCTCTTGTTCTCTGCATAATGTAGAACTACGTGATACAGTTTTTATAAAATTAGGCCACTTAGAAATTATTTTTGGTAATATTAGTTTACGTATGAAATTACGATCATAACTTGTATCATAGTTGCTTTCATCTTCTATCCATGTAAGATGATATTTTTTTGCATAATTTTCTATAGATTCACGTGAATATTCTAAAAGTGGTCTCAGTATTGTATTTTTACCAATCTTCATAGTAGGATAAATTGCAGACAAACCAGCTGGACCACTACCACGTTTGAGCGCTAGCAGCATGGTTTCACATTGGTCATTCAAATGATGAGCAGTTAGTAATATTTCTTCAGGATATAAAGATTGTATCAATGCTTGATAACGTTTTTTACGAGCTATAGCTTCAATACCAAATTTGCTATTGTTTTCTATATTAACACGTAATATTGTACAGTGCAATTGCCACCGACAACATATTTGTTCGCAGTGGTTAGCCCAATAATTCGATTTTATATGCAACCCATGATTTATATGTATAGCACGTACACTAGATTTAGGATGATTTTTTTGCCATATATATAAGTAATGCAATAACACAGTTGAATCAATACCACCACTAAATGCTACTACATTTTTAGAATGATCATTAAGTAAAGAATCGATTTTAGAAAAATACATGTTTGTAAAATTATCAATTTTATTATAATAAAATTATAGATATTAATATAGATAAAAACTAGTTTAATATAATTACTTTATAGTAAATAAACACAGGATATTAAAATGTATTTTAATTAAATATATCCATAATTCATTAAACGTTGATAACGCATTTGAAGTAACATATCAATAGTCAATGTTTCTAAGTAATTTAAGTCATTTAAGATTTGTCGCTTAAGATTAAATGCTATTTTCACTGGATTGCGGTGAGCTCCACCTAAAGGTTCAGCAATAACTTCATCTATTAATTTAAGTTTTTTTAATCGATTAGAAGTAATTCCCATTATTTCTGCTGCTAATAGAGCTTTACTAGTGTTTTTCCATAGAATGGAAGCACAACCTTCAGGAGATATTACTGAATAGGTACTATACTGTAGCATGTTGACCCTATCTCCAACCCCAATAGCTAATGCACCGCCAGAACCGCCTTCACCAATAATGTTACATATTACCGGTATTCTTAAAGTTGACATTTCACGTAAATTACGTGCTATTGCTTCACATTGACCACGTTTTTCAGCATCTACCCCTGGATAAGCACCTGGAGTATCTATAAAAGTAATCAGTGGCATTTTAAATTTTTCTGCCATTTTCATTAAACGTAATGCTTTACGATATCCTTCAGGAGCTGGCATACCAAAATTACGATATATTTTCTCTTTGATTTCACGACCCTTTTGGTGTCCAATAATCATGACAGGACGCTTATTTAAACGAGCAATACCACCAATAATAGCTTTATCATCTGCATAAAAGCGATCACCAGCAAGTTCGTCAAAATCATCAAATATGTTATAAATATACTCATTAGTATGAGGACGCAAAGGATGACGTGATAGCTGTACAATTTGCCATGAAGTCAAATTTGCAAAAATTTTACGTATTAAATCAGCACTTTTTTTATTTAAATTTTCAATTTCTTCATCAAGATTAATATTTATATGTTGATTATTAGAATTATTAATAGAATTAAGGGAATGTATTTTTTTTTCTAATTCTACGATTGGTTGCTCAAAATCTAAATACTTAAAATCCATGGTTTTCCTATTTTATAAAAATTCAAGTTCTACTTGTTTATTTCCCAATAGTAATTTTAAATCATTGATTAAATTATCGTTTAAAATAACGAACCAATTTTTATTGGAATTTAATATCGATTTCGTATTGTTTTCTTGTTGATAAATGTTTACAGGAATATTACCTGAACAATATGGTGCAATTAATTGACTTATTTGATTTAATAATTTATTGTTGTATTTTTGTTCATTCGTAATAAATATAGAAATTCCTTTTACATACTTTTTACGTGCTTGATCTATATTCATTACTTCGTAGGCTATTATCTTTTTTATTTTATCATGAATATTATTAGTTTTTATTTGACCTTTAATAATCAAAATATGATCTTTTTTGAGTAATACTTGATATTTTTTTAAAATTTCAGAGTAAAATATTACTTCTATTCTGGCATGGCTATCATCTAATAAACAAATACCTATCCGATTTCTACGTTTTGTTAGCATAATTTTCATATCAATTGCTATACCAGCTACAGATACTGTCTGTCTACATTGAATTTTAAAAATATCATTCAATTTTATTCCATTAGAATAATAATCGAGTTCTTTTATATAATGATGTATAGGATGACCAGTAAGATATAAACCAAGAGTTTCTTTTTCAGCATCAAGTTGTCTTTTTTCAGACCATGGTGTAGTATTTTTATAATATTTTTCAAACTTTATTGATTGTTCAGTATTGATTCCAAACATATCATACTGTCCGGTTATTTGTGATTTTATATTCTGATTAGAAATTTTAATTGCTTCATTAATAGAATTTATCATTGCAGAACGATTTGAACATAATGAATCTAAAGCACCACACATAATTAATTTTTCTATTGTTCTACGATTTATTTTTTTTATTGTCATACATTCACAAAAATCAAAAAAATCCTTAAAATATCCTTTTTTACTTCTTATATCTATAATCATTTTAATATGAGTTTTACCTAGACCTTTAATTGCACCCATTCCATATAAAATTTCTTTTTTATCATTAACATGAAATTCATATACACTAAAATTTATACTTGGTGGTAACACTTTTATTTGCATTCGAGAACATTCTTCTACTAATCCAACAATTTTTTCAATATTATCCATATCTGCAGTCATGGCAGCAGCCATGAATTCAGCAGGATAGTGAGCTTTTAACCATAATGTTTGATAGGACAATAATGCATATGCAGCGGAATGTGATTTATTAAATCCATATCCAGCAAATTTTTCTAGTAAATCAAAAATCTTCATTGCTAGATCAGATTGAATACCAGCATTTTTTGCACCTTCTTTAAATACAGATCTTTGTTTAGACATTTCATTTGGGTTTTTTTTCCCCATTGCTCTACGTAATATGTCTGCTTTACCAGGAGTATACCCAGCTAGTACTTTTGCTATTTGCATTACTTGTTCTTGATAAAGAATAATACCATAAGTTGATTCAAGTATTGGTTTCAAACTTTGATGTTGCCATTTAATATCAGGGTAGTATATTATTTCTTTTCCATGTTTTCTATTAATAAAATTTTCTACCATACCTGATTGCAATGGTCCAGGACGAAATAATGCTACTAGCGCAATTATATCTTCAAAACAGTCAGGTTTTAAACGCTTAATTAAATCTTTCATTCCTCTCGATTCTAATTGAAATACAGCGGTAGTTTCCGCGCGTTGTAGTATATCAAAGCTTATTTTATCGTTAAGAGAAATATTATTAATATTAATTAAAGATTTGTTTTGTTTTTTATTATGGACGTTTATTATAATTGTTGCCCAGTTTATAATAGTAAGAGTTTTTAATCCTAAAAAATCGAACTTCACTAAACCAATATACTCAACATCATTTTTATCAAATTGAGTAATTGGATTAGAACCATGTTCATCACAATAAACAGGAACAAAATCAGTGATTTTGGTTGGAGCGATAACTACACCACCAGCATGTTTACCTATATTACGTGTAATTCCTTCCAATTTACGTGCTGTATCTATAAGTATTTTAGTTTCTTCATCCGTATCGTACATATTTAATAAAGTTTTTTCAATTGCAAATGCTTTTTCTAATGTAATACCTGGATCTGAGGGAATTAATTTAGCAATTTTATCTATAAAACCATAAGGGTATTCTAATACACGTCCTACATCCCTAACAACCGCTTTTGCTGCCATAGTTCCGAAAGTAATAATTTGAGATACTGATTCTTGACCATACATATTAGTTACATGTTCAATAACTTTATCCCTGTTTTCCATACAAAAATCAATATCAAAATCAGGCATTGATATACGTTCTGGATTTAAGAAACGCTCAAATAGTAGATCGAATTTTATTGGATCTAAATCAGTTATTTTAAGAGAATAAGCTACTAATGATCCAGCACCAGAACCACGTCCAGGACCAACTGGTATATCATTATCTTTAGTCCATTGAATAAATTCCATAACAATTAGAAAATAACTAGGAAAACCCGTTTTATTGATAATATCAAGTTCATTTTCAAGGCGTTTGTCATATTCAACTCTTTTGATATTTCTTTCGATTTCATCCTTAAAAAGGTATTTGAGACGATTATTTAATCCTGATTTTGCTTTTATTACTAAAAAATCTTGTGGATTCACACCATTGGTATTAAATTTAGGTAGGAAATATCTTCCTGTTTTTAATGTCACATTACATCTTTTAGCTATTTCAACACTATTTTTTAATGCTTCAGGTATATCTGAAAATAATTCACACATTTCATCTTCACTACGCATATATTGTTGTGAACTATAATCGCAAGGACGCTTTGGATCGTTAATAGTATAACCCTTATTTATAGCTACTCTAATTTCATGTGCATAAAAATCTTCTTTATTAAGAAAACAAACTTCGTTAGTAGCTACTACTGGTAAATTTTCACTAATGGATATTTTTATTGCCTTTTTTAAATAATTTTCTTCATTCGGACGTCCTGTTCTTATTAGTTCTAAATAATAACGATCAGTGAAATTTTTTTTATAAAAATCTAAACATTTTAATACCAATGATTTCTCATTGAGTAATAAAGCACGACCAACATCGCCATAACATCCTCCAGAAAGAATAATTAATCCTTCTTGTAATTCCGATAACCAATCTAAATCTATGGTTGGACCGCTTATTCCATAGCCACGTTTATACGCACGAGAAATCAACAAAATTAAATTTTGATAACCAATATTATTAGATGCAAGAACAGTAATTTTACTTAAATTTTTCCCCAATAATTTATTGTTAATTTTAAAATATGTACCAATAATTGGTTTTAATCCCATTTTATGAGAAAAATGATAGAATTTTATTAGTCCACATAAATTAGTGAAATCAGTGATGGCAACAGCTGGCATACCCAATAAATAAGTGTTTTCTACTAAAGATTTAATTTTTATTAATCCATCGATCATAGAGTAATCGCTATGAACATTTAAATGGATAAAACGAGGTTCTGTAGTCATAATATTATATTAACATATTAATGTAATTAAATATTTCCTTGATCAAAAAGGGTTTTAAAAACTGGTGTGAAACTATGTCGATGATATGGTGTAGTACCATATTTTTTTAAATTATTAATATGAAGTGAAGTAGGATAACCTTTATGCTGTGCAAAACCATATTGGGGATATAATGAATCTAATTTAATCATCTCATTATCACGTGTTACCTTAGCTATAATGGATGCAGCGCTAATTTCATCAACTAAACAATCGCCTTTAATAATTGCTTTTATTGGTATTGATATTTTTGGACAATGCTTACCATCTACTAAAACATAATCAGGTACGATAGATAAATTATTCACTGCTCGTTCCATTGCTAACATTGTAGCATGAAAAATATTCATTCTATCTATTTCTTCTGCTTCAGCAAAACCTATACTCCAAGATAAAGATTCTTTTATAACTTTATCATAAAGTACGGTTCGTTTTTTTTTAGATAATTTTTTTGAATCGCATAATCCTATTATAGGTTCATTGGGTTTAAATATTACAGCTGAAGCCATCACTCTACCTACTAATGCTCCCCGTCCTACTTCATCTACCCCAGCAATTAATTTAATATTACAATATTTATCAGACATTATTATATACACTTACATATAAATTTTACATTGTATCAATAAAATTGGTTGTAATCACATATTATATATTTTTCAATTAAGCTCTTTTATGTATAAGTTTTATTTTATATAAAATTAACGAATTAACCCTCTATTTAATTTTTTAAAAAAATCGTAAAAAGGTTTTATTTCTATATATTCTTCAGCTAAAATTTTTATTTTTGGTTTAATTTCATTTAAAGTTTTACCACTACGATAAACTAAATTATAAGCATGTCTAATAGCATAAATAGATCTTTTAGGAAAATCATGACGTTTTAATCCCTTGATATTAATACCTAACGGTATTGCATGATTTCCATGTGCCATAACATAAGGAGGAATATCTTTCACAACTCCTGAACAACCTCCAATCATAACATGTGCTCCAATTGTGCATTTTTGGTGAATTGCTGTCATACCTCCTACGATAGCAAAATCATCAACTTTAACATGACCACCTAGAGTTGCATTATTAGCAAAAATACAATGATTTCCAATTATACAATCGTGTGCAATATGTGTATTGACCATTAGTAAGTTATTATGACCTATAATTGTTTTATTACCTCCTTGTGCTGTACCACAGTGAATTGTAACCCCCTCTCTTATGCAATTATAATCTCCTATATCAACATAGGTAGGTCCGCTAGAATATTTTAAACTTTGATTAACATCACCTATTGAAGAAAATTGATAAATTTGATTATATTTACCTATTTTGGTATGACCAGTGAGTACAATATGTGATTTTAAAATTGTTCCTTCACCAATTTTAACATGTGATCCAATAAAACAAAACGGTCCTATACAAACTTTAGGACCAATAATAGCACCTTTTTCAATAATAGAATGAATATGCATATGATAAAATATCAATTAAAATTATTTTTGTTAATTACGAGCACATATCATAGTAGCTTCACAAACTGTTTTTTTATTAACAGTACTTATACCTCTAAACTTAGTAATACCACAACGAGTTTTTTCTATTGAAACTTTTATTATCATTTGATCTCCTGGTATGACTGGATGTTTAAAACGAGCCTTTTCTATACCAGCAAAATAATACAACTCATTAGATTTCAATTTACCAGTGCTTTTAAAAGCTAAAATACAAGTAGCTTGAGCCATTGATTCTAAAATTAAAACTCCTGGAAAAATAAATTTACCAGGAAAATGACCTTGAAAAAATGGTTCATTAACAGAAACATTTTTTATAGCACATAGGTATTTATGCTTTTTAAATTCTATGACACGGTCAATTAATAAAAAAGGATAGCGATGTGGCAGTACTCCTAAAATATCTTCAATTTCCAGAGTATTAATGTCAATAGTCAAAATAATTTCCTGCGTAAATCACTAAATCATAAATCTAATACATTAATTAAAATAAGAATTTTTAATTTTCTATAATAAAAATTATATTAAACTTTATTCAATTAGTAATAGTACTAAATTTATGATTTTATTAAATACAAGAAAAAATATAAATACTTAAAAGTAAATATTTTAACTTAAATAAACTTGCTATTTAATGTTTTTTAACACCTCCACAGTAATATCTTTTATACTTGATGTATAAATAGTAGCTTTAGAATCTATAACTAAATTAAGACTATATTTTCTTGCTATTTTTATTATTGAAGTTTGAATTTTATTTAATACCTTATTACGTTCTTCTATTTGACGACGGTTTTTATCTTGTTCAAAAATTTGAACTTTAATTGAAAAACTATTACGTTGTTTAATAATATAATTTTCAAGATCTTGTTTTTCGCTTAACTTCATAATTGATTTGTTGCGTTCTAGTGTATTTATTTTATTTTGTAAATCATTTTTTTGGAACTGCAGTTTATTTTCACGATCTCTAAATTCATTTTCTATTCTTTTAAGAATAGAAGTTTTTTGTGGTAACTTTTGTAATAAATCATATAGATTGATAATAGCAATCTTAGAATCAGCTTGTAAATAGTTTGAAAATATAAGGATAACACTTAAATAAGATAAGTATAAAAATTTTTTCATAACAATTACCTTTTACTTGAATATCAATCAAGTTATCATAAAATGTTTTCTAACATTAATTAAAAAAATCGCAATATAATTATTCCCATTTAAATAAGTTAATATCACCACGTTTTACCAACATAGAATTGGAAATTTTCTAATTTATCTCCATCATATTTTTTCATCGGTATTGAATAAGAAAAGACTAAGGGACCAAATGGTGATTTCCATTGTACAGAAAGTCCAGTTGACATTCTAATATTCATAGGAGAATTATAATTTGGTAATCCTTGAATAGGTATTCCCTTAGCTGTTGTATCCCACATGGTGTCCCATACATTGCCAAAATCAAAAAATAATGATGTACGAACCGAATTATAATATTTTGTACTTAAATATGGAATTGGAAAAATCAATTCAATACTTCCAGTAAACATTGCATTTCCACCTATCGTATCATTTGATAACAGGCATTTTTTATCTTGAACACAAAGGGGATATGCTTGACTTTTTAAGTGAACAGATTTTGGACCAATAGTATTACTTTGAAATCCTCTTATATTGTTTATACCATCTGTAAAAAAATTTTCATAAAATGGTAATTCAGGTTGTTCTATACCTCTACCATATCCTAAATGTCCACGTGCTAATAATATCCAGTTTTGATTCCTGATAGGTATATATTGACTACTATCTAATGAAAATTTAACGAATTGATTTTGTAATCCTAAAATTATAATTTTACTACTTAAATTAGTATAATTACCATTAGAAGGAAAAATATTTTGATTTAATGTATTATATGTGAATCCATAATTCATATTAAAATCATTTGATACAAAATTATTTTGTTTAAACAAATCGATTTTTTTAACTGATTTTAAATAACGATATATAGATATTTGAGGATTAATTTGATAAATGTTATTACGAGTATAACCTAAACCAAAAGACAATGTACTGTCTGTACTTATTGGAAAACCTATGGTACCATCTACACCGTAACTTATATTATTATAACCATAAGATATTTTATTATTTGATTCTAATCTATTATAAAAAATTTGATTAGTGAGAGTAACACCATCTAATGTAAAAAATGGATTGCTAAATAATAATTCATATTGGTGACGTCCATTATCTTTAGTAGCATTTATGTTAAAAATATTTCCAGTACCGAATAAATTAATTTGATGTATATTAATATGAAAATTTAGGCTTTTTGTTTTACTTAATCCTAAACCAAATCTAATATTTCCGGTTTTATGTTCTTGTACTTTATAAATTAAATCAATTTGATCAGAACGTGATCTTAAAAGCTTTTGTTGTAATTGAACTGTTTCAAAATAACCAGTTTTTCTTAAAAGATTTGTACTTTGATTAGTAAGATTAGCATTGAACCAAGAACCTTCCATTTGAGTTAATACACGCCGTAATACAATATCTTTTGATATATTATTACCTTGGAAATTTATACTATGTACATAGTAACGTTTACCTATTTCAGTATTAAAATACAGGTAAACTTTCTTATTTAAATCATCTATTTTATATTTAGTAGTTATAATTGGATATGCATAACCATTGTTAGTAACAAAGTTTTTAATGCTATATTTTACTTGTTTTATATGATGAATACTATAAATATCACCAATAGGCATTTTTATTAGACTTTTAAATTTTTTTAAATAATCATTTGATTTACAGTTTAAATCTACTCCTGAAATTTTATATTGGTTTCCTTCGCTAATATTTATAGTAATATAAATGCCCTTTTTATCTGGTGTTAAACCTAATGTAGTAGATTTTATTTTAAAACGTAAATAACCATTTTCAAGATAAAAATTACGTAATTTTATAAGATCATTTTCTAATTTTTGTTTTTCATATCTACTGTTTTTTAGTATATTCCACCAGGATATTTTGTCATGTGACTGAAATAGAGATATTAACTTATTATAAGTAAATTTATTGTTACCAATGATGTTAATTTGATGAATTTGAGTAAAAACACCTTCATCAAACAGAAATTTTAAATCTACACAGTTATTAGGTAAAGGGGTAATAACTGTTTTCATACGAAAATTGTATTTACCTACATTGAAATAAAATTCCTCAAATGATTTTTTTAAGGAAAAAATTAGAGATTCATTTAAGATTTTACCAATAAATATATTAGAATGTTCTAGAGTATTTTCTATTTTTTCTGTTTTAATTATATCATTACCTTTAATAGTAATCTTAGATATAACAGGTAGTTCTTTAACATTAATAATTAATGAGCTGCCTTTTTGAATAACCTTAATGTCTTGAAACATTTCTGTCGAGTACAAGGATTTGATTATATTTTTAATTCCATTACTATCAATCTCATCACCAATTTTTACTGGTAATATAGATAATATTACATTGGAAGAGATTCTTTGAAGTCCTTTAAGATTAATGTTAGTTATTTTATCCGATCCATAAACATTAATAGTGATAAATAATAAAAAAGTTAAAAACAATTTTTTTATTGACATTTTTATTAAACATTTTCCTTAATATATTGTAAGATTAATTATATTTAATTTCTCATAAAATTAGAAAAATCATTAGACAATGCAAATATTATTAAAATCATTAAAATGCTAAAACCTACCCAAGATAAAATATTTTGAATCTGATCAGCTAATGGCTTTCCTTGTATTTTTTCTAATAGCAAAAATAATAAGTGTCCACCATCTAACATAGGCAAAGGAAATAGGTTAAAAATACTGAGATTAATACTGATTAAACATAAAAATAGTAAATAATATATTATACCAGCTTTAGCAGATAAACTTGCTCCTTTAGCAATTGCAATTGGACCATTTAAATGATTTATCTGCAAATTACCACTAATCAAGCTAAATATTGAACAAGTAATTAATTTTATTATTTGCCAAGTTTTTATAATTGCTTTACTAAATGCATTAAATACATTATATTTTTGTACTAATATATAGTTTTTAGGATATATAATTTTAGGAGTTAAGAATAAAATACTGTTATTATGAACTATTTTATCTGATTTGGTCTTTAATTTTATAGTTCTATTATTACGATTAATTTCTAACTGAAGATCTTTATTATTGTTGCTAGATATTTTAATGGTGTCCAAAAAATATTGGGTATTAAATAATAATTGATTGTTTAATTTTGTTATTATATCTCCTTGTTTTAGAGAGTTTGCATTTGTTTTTATACCATTGTTTATTTTAGTAACAATAAAATTTATCTTAGGATATAATGGAATAATTCCAAGTAATATTAATGGATCTTTAACATGTACATCAAAATTTATTGTTTTTAAATTTATTTCTTTTTTATAGGTGATATTTTTATCAGTGTTTACTAGCGTCAATATAATACTATTATTTTTCATCTTAGATATCAATGCTGTACGTATGATATTCCAATCAGGAGTTTCAATATTATCGATTTTTTTAATTTCCATTCCCGGTTGAATATTTAACTTTTCTGCAATTGATTCTTCTACAACTTTACCAATAACCGGTAAAAAAGATATTGTCCCTTTAATAAAAACAATTGAATATAAAAAAACAGCTAATATTAAATTAGCAAGTGAACCTGCTAATACAATAACAGTTCTTTGCCAAATCGATTTCCTATTAAAAGCTTTATTTATTAAATTGACTGGAACATGATCAGTACGTTCATCAAGCATTTTAATATATCCACCAAAAGGAACTAGAGCAATCACAAATTCAGTATCATATATACTACACTTAAATATTGATTTACCAAAACCAATAGAAAAGCGATTAACTTTAACACCATAAAAACGTGCAGCGCAAAAATGTCCAAGCTCATGTACCGTAACTAGTATACTAAAAGTTAATACAAAAACTGCAATATTCCAGATCATATTTAACATAATTAAATAATCCTCAAAAATATTTAATAGAAGTAGTCATAAACAAACCAAACACTGGAATGACTGTAGTCAAACTATCTATTCGATCAAGAAGACCACCATGACCTGGAATTATATTACTGCTATCTTTAAGACCTATTTCTCGTTTCAGCATACTTTCTGTAAGATCGCCTAGAAGAGAAGCAAAGGTTATTATAGTAGAAAAAATTATCAAAGATTTTTTTGAAAGATCTATTAATTTAAAATTAGAAAATAAAAAAACTATCAAGAATGAAACTACTAAGCTACAAAAAAATCCTTCCCATGTTTTATTAGGTGAGATTACAGGGGATAATTTATTTTTACCAAATGTTTGTCCAAAAAAATATGCACTAGAATCAATACTCCATACTAAACACATGATAAATAAAATATACCAAGATCCGGTAAATTTATTTTCATTATAATGTAAGTATCTAAATACAGATAAAATGTAAAAAAGAGGAATCAGAGTAAAAACACCAAATGCAATACGAGTCAAACAAGAATTTTTCCAAAAAATAGAGGATCTAGGGTAAGTTAATACTAAAAATAATGCTAATATCCACCAGCTGATGGAAATCATTAATAATGAAATCACTAATAATGAATGTAAATTACAATTATAAATTTTAAAAAAAAACATTAATGTCAGTAATATTAGACCAAATAATATAGCAATTAGTATACGATTGTACCATAAAACAACACCAGATAATTTACTCCACTCCCAAGCTGCAATTGTACATATCAATATAGATATTATCTCAAAATTTAGAGGAGATAATAAAAATACTGCAAAAATTACAAAAATAATTAAAATTATTGCAGTAAAAAGACGATTATTTATCACAAATATCCCTTGTTTTTTTTTATTCATTTGGTAGAATTCTACCATAACGTCGATCTCTGAGATTAAATGACTTTAAGGCAATATCAAAAGCATTTTCATCAAAATCAGGCCAAAGAATATTAGTAAAATAAAATTCAGCATAAGCAATTTGCCACAACAAAAAGTTACTGATTCTATATTCTCCACCAGTCCTGATCAATAGATCTACCGACGATGATTCTTGTGTAGAAAGATTAGATATTAGATCATCCTCAGTTATCTGATTAGGACATAATAATCTTTTATGCACTTGTTGTGCTATTTTTTTTACACTTTCTAGTATATCCCACCGTCCATCGTAATTAGCTGCTATATTAAGTATCAACTGATCATTATTTTTTGTTAACATCTCAGAATATTTAATAAGATCCTGAATGTTATCATTAAAACAACTTATATCTCCGATGACACGTAACTTAATATCATGTTTGTGAAGATTTTTCACTTCAATTTCTAAAGCTGACATAAATAAATCTAATAAAGAAATTACTTCTTGTTCTGGACGCTTCCAATTATCTCTACTAAAAGCATAAAGTGTTAAAATTTTTATCTTGCGTTTTAAAGCAAAATAAATAGCTCGTTTTACTGATTCAATACCAGCTTTATGACCATGAATACGTAATTTCCCTTTATTCGTAGCCCAACGACCATTACCATCCATAATAATTGCTACATGATATGGATTATTTTCTTTTATAATATCAATTTCACTATTAATATCAATTTCAATATCACAAGACATGTTAAATATAAATTATTTAATAATACCGTATAAAAATATGCATATGGTAAATATAACATTCTCGATTAATGCAATCAAATATTATCTTAAGGAGCAAGAAGTATTAATAATTATTAATGAAATAACAACAACATGTTTTTTGCAACATTGCGAGCTATACGATCAATTTCAAGTACAGCTTCTAAAGAATCTGGTTCTTCACAAGAAAATGATGTTAAAACTGCTTTATTCAATGATGCAATATCGGTAAATCGAATTTTATGATTTAAGAATGCTGTAACAGCTATCTCATTAGCAGCATTAAGCACTGTAGTTGCTGCTTGTCCATCTTTAGAGGCATCTATCATCAATTTTAAGCAGGGATAACGGATATAGTCTGGTTCTATAAATGTAAATGTAGAAATGTTGGCAAAATTCAGGGGTGCTGTGCCTGTATTAATTCTATTAGGCCAAGCCATAGTATTAGCAATTGGTATACGCATATCAGGAATACCTAATTGAGCTAAAACACTACCATCACAATACCTTACCATAGAATGAATAATTGATTGAGGGTGTAATATTAGTTCTATTTGAGTTGCATTAGCATTAAACAGCCATTTTGCTTCTACATATTCAAGTCCTTTGTTCATCATCGTAGCCGAATCGACAGAAATTTTACGACCCATAGACCAATTTGGATGTAAACAGGCTTGATTTGGAGAAATTTTATTTAAATCTTTTAAATCTGTATTTAGAAAAGGTCCCCCTGATCCTGTAAGAATAATTGATTCAATACCGTTCTCTTTTAAATCGGCATATCCTAAATGATTTTGGACAGAAAATGGTAAAATTTGAAAAATTGCATTATGCTCACTATCAACTGGTAATAATTTTGCATTATATTGCTTTACTGCTTCCATAAAGATACGACCACAAGTGACAAGAGATTCCTTATTTGCAAGTAACACAGTTTTACCCGCACAAATTGCTGAAAGTGTCGGTAATAATCCTGATGTTCCAACAATAGCAGCCATAACCTGGTCTACTTCATTAAGTCTAGCTAACTCGCATGCTACTTGAGTTCCTGATAAAACTTCAGTTTTTACCTTAAGATCTCTTAATTTTTTACGTACTCCTTCAGCTGCTCCTTCATTAGCCATCGCAGCATAACGAGGTTGAAAAATTTCACATTGTTGAACCATTAATTCAATATTTTGATTGGCAACTAATGCCGTAACTTCGTAAAGTTCTGGATTAACACGAATCACTTCTAATGTATTAACGCCAACAGATCCTGTTGAACCTAACAAAGTTAGTCGTTTCATAACATTATCCATATAAATTATAACAACGACAGTAGTCGTTGTATAGTTTTAAAATATAATATATTATGAAATTTAAAATTTCATTAATTCATTTTCTTTATTTATAAGAAAATCATCTATTCTAACAATACAACTATGGGTTATTTTTTGAATTAATTCTTGTGTATAATACTCTTGATCTTCAGTTATTTTTTTTTCCTTTGACATTACCTTAAGTTTATCTTTAGTCTCTCTTCTGATGTTACGTATTGATATACGGCTCTGTTCTGCTGTATTTCTTATAACTTTGATTAATTCTTTTCTACGTTCTTCATTTAGTACAGGTATCGGAACATAAATGACTTTACCATCTGTAAAAGGATTTAAACCAAGCTCAGAATTTTTAATTGTATTCTCAATCAAAGAAACAATTGAAAAATCAAATACATTTATTTTTAATGTGCGTGAATTTTCTACCGTTATAGTTGCTAGTTGACTAATAGGTATTATTGTATCGTAATATTTTACTTTAATATTATCAAGTAAAGTAGTTGAAGCACGTCCGGTTCGTATTTTATTGATATTTTTTTTAAATAATTCAATACATTTATTCATACGTACTTCAATATCTTTTATTATCTCATTAGTCATTTGATAAAATCCTTGTATCGTAATGAATTAATGTGTATTTTACTGGAAAATGATATCAAATTCTTTGAATGAACTATTTTATATTATTTATTATACAATCATTAATTGTTAATTTTTAATTATAGTACCTTCCTTTTGTCCTGTTAATATACAGCGTAAAGCACCGATTTTATTTATATTAAATACATGAATTGGCAAGTTATGGACACTTGCTAATGTAAAAGCAGTAAGATCCATAATTTTCAATTTTTGACTTAGTACTTGAGAATAAGTTAATTTATCATATAAAACAGCGTCCATGTTATGGTTCGGATCAGATGAGTAAACACCATCTACTTTAGTAGCTTTTAATACTACATCTGCTGAAATTTCAATACCACGTAAACAAGCTGCAGAATCAGTAGTAAATAAAGGATTCCCAATACCTGCAGAAAATATTACTACATAATTTTTACTCAAAAGACCAATTGCTTCTGACCAATTATAATCTTCACAAACACCAGTTAAAGGAATAGCTGACATTAAACAAGTGTTTATATAAGCACGATGCAATGAATCACGCAATGCTAAACCATTCATTACAGTTGCCAGCATTCCCATATGGTCACCAACTACCCTGCTCATTCCTAATTTAGCTAAACTTTCTCCTCGGAATAAATTCCCTCCACCAACAACAATAGCAACTTGTATACTTAATTCAACCAATTCTTTTATATCTTGTGCTAGACGATCAAGAAAACATGCATCAATACCAAAATTTTCGTTTCCTTGTAATGCTTCACCGCTTAATTTTAAAAGAACACGATTATAAACAGTATTTACATTCATGGTCAACATTCCTGAAATGATTATATAAAGGAAATATAAAATCTGACCTATTATTAGTTTTAATTACCTATTGTTAATTTTTAATATTATCAAGTTTAAGATATAATAATAAAAATGATACAATTTTAGGTAATTTGATAAATAAAAAATGATTTAAAATAAGAAAACTAAAAATTATTCAGTGCTTTATATTAAATTTTAGTTTGATATTGTTACGTTTGCTCGCCTACTTCAAAACGTATGAATTCTATGATATCAGCATTTTGTTCTCGTAAAATTTGACTAACAGTTTTACTTGGATCTATTACAAATACTTGGCCAGTCAGAGATATTGAATTTATAAATTTCCCCATACGACCTTCTACTATTTGTTTTGCAATCGCTAAAGATTTACTCGATTTAACTGCAATTGCCATCTGAATTTCACGTTCTTTAATAAGAATGTTTTCGGGTATATTATCAGGTTTAATGAATAAAGGCTTGCTAGCTGCAATATGCATTGCAATGTTTTTAAGTAGTAATTTGTCAATATTTAAACCAGAAACTAATACTCCAATACGATTTCTATGTAAATATAAACTTAATGTATTTCCTTTTAATATTCCTAAGCGATTAATTTGAATATTTTCACCTAATTGAGCTACTAATGCAATTCTATCTTCTTCAAACTGTGTTCTTAAATTAATAAGATCAATTGTTGGATTCACTTTCAGTGCATTTATTAATTTATCAGTAAAATTTAAAAAACAAATATTTTGTGTTACAAAGTCAGTTTCACAATTTATTTCTAATATCACACCGTGATCATCGAAAATATTAACTCTAATTATACCATTAATTGCAACATTATTTACTTTTTTTAATGCTTTAATGGCATTAGACTTACGCATATTTTCTATAGCTAAATTTATATTTCCATTTGCTTCAATTAGTGCTTTTTTGCACTCCATTATGCCTACACCAGTACATTCACGTAGTTTTTTAATTAGTGCAGCATTAATGTCAACCATTTCAAATCCTCTATTAACTTTATTGAAATTTCATCTTATAAAAATAAAATGTGTTTTTGATATAATATGCATAATTGAACCAAAAATAATCTGATAATATAATTTATGCTATTTTATTATATCAGTGATCTGGTTTGAGCATTATTTATATTATCTTGATATCGGCTTTCATCTATAGCTTTTACAATAGTACTTAAATATAGATTAACAGCTCGCATAGCATCATCATTACCAGGAATAACAAAATCAATACCATCTGGATTAGAATTAGTATCAACTATAGCAAATACCGGAATGCCCATATTGTTTGCTTCTTTTATTGCAATATTTTCCTTGTTAGCATCAATAACAAATAAAGCATCTGGTAAACCACCCATGTTTTTAATACCACCCAAACTATTTTCTAATTTAGATAACTTACGTTTACGTAATAAGGCCTCTTTTTTAGTAAGTTTATTAAGCGTACCATCTTGAGATTGTATTTCAAGTTCTTTTAAATGTTTAATAGATTGACGAACGGTTTTCCAGTTAGTTAGCATACCTCCCAACCAATGATGATTAACAAAAAACTGTTCGCACTTTATTGCAGATTCTTTTATTGATTCACTGGCAGCACGTTTAGTACCTACAAATAAAATTTTACCTTTACGAGAAGAAATTTTACTTAATTCAATAATCGCCTTATTGAACATAGGTAAAGTTTTTTCAAGATCAATGATATGAATTCTATTACTAGAACCATATATGAAAGGCTTCATTTTTGGATTCCAATAACGGGTTTGATGACCAAAGTGAACACCAGCTTTAAGCATATTACGCATGGAAACAGTTACCATGAACACCTCTAAATTTATCAAAGTTATATCTGCATAATTATAATGAAAGAGCTATTAATATGCGTTTTATTAATAACTGCTATATTTTATAAAATTAAAATATTATTATTATATTACTAGATTAAATTTTATGACATAATCGAAACATATACCACATATCGAAACATATACCACATATATTAAACAAATGTTAAGAAATTATTAATTAGATATACTTTTTACATTTATTTAATAGATGAATTTTAACATAAAAACATTATTATTGTTAGATCAAAATTTTATATTTTTTGGATTAATATAATGTCTATTATACTAAAAACTAATACAGAAATAGAAAAAATACGCATTGCTTGTAAATTAGCTGCTGAGGTGTTAGAAATGATAGAGCAATATATAATACCGGGAGTAACAACAGGTAAATTAGATAAAATATGTCATGAATACATGGTTAACGAACAGCATGCAATTCCTGCTTGTCTTGGATACAAAGGCTTTCCAAAATCAACGTGTATATCTGTTAATGAAGTAGTATGTCACGGTATTCCTAATGATTATTATCAATTAAAAGATGGAGATATTGTTAATATTGATGTGACAGTTATTAAAGACTCGTATTATGGAGATACATCTAAAATGTTTATAGTTGGAAAACCAACTACTCAAGGTGAGCATCTATGTAAGATTGCTCAAGAAAGTCTGTACTTGTCGTTAAGTGTTATTAAACCGGGAGTTTATATAAATAAGATTGGTAATATTATTCAAAAATATGTAGAAGAAAACGGTTTCTCTATTGTGCGTGATTATTGTGGTCACGGTATAGGAAAAAGTTTTCATGAAGAACCACAGATTCTCCATTACATGGTACAAAACAATAGATTATTATTAAAAAAAGATATGATTTTTACTGTTGAACCAATGGTTAATATTGGAAATAGTCATGTATATACTATGTCAGATGGTTGGACTGTAAAAACTAGAGATCAAAGCCTATCAGCACAATATGAGCATACAATTTTAGTCACTAATGATGGATGTGAAATTTTAACATTGCGAAAAGATGATACAATTTCATCGATTTTAATTAATTAGCAATAATTAATTAAAATTATATATCATGATAAACAATATAATCTTATTTTTAGAGTATAAATATATATGTTATTTGCATTTTTTAAATGAATAAAGATATTAATTATTATATATTATTCATATATTGGATGTAATAGTTTTTCCACATTACAGATATATGACATTCAATAGTAATATTTTATTCGCATCAATTATATATATAAATATATTAATTAATCATAGGGATCAAATTGAATAATTTTTCTTATAAATATAAGATGTCATTAAGTTATTAAAATTATAGATTGGAAAATCAATGCAATACTTAAAAAATGTTATTGAATATGCTTTTGAAAAAAAAAATGATATTAATACAGAAATTAACAATCAAGAAATAAGTAATGCTGTAAATCAAACCATAAATTTACTAGATAATGGTATGCTGCGAGTTGCTGAAAAAAAAAATGGCATTTGGATTACTCATGATTGGATAAAAAAAGCAATATTACTTTTTTTTCGGATAACTGATAATAATGTAATATATGGTTCTGAAACAAATTATTATGACAAAATAAGTATGAAATTTTTTGATTGGAGCGCCTCAGATTTTAAAAAATCAGGCATAAGACTTGCTCCACCTGCATCTGTAAGAAAAGGTGCATATATAGAACAAAATACTATAATAATGCCTTCCTACATAAATATAGGTGCTTTTATTGATAGTGGTACTATGATCGATACTTGGGCTACTGTCGGTTCTTGTGCACAAATAGGAAAACAAGTACATCTTTCAGGAGGAGTAGGAATCGGTGGTGTTTTAGAACCATTACAATCTAATCCAACTATAATTGAAGATTACTGTTTTATTGGAGCAAGATCTGAAATTGTTGAAGGTGTAATAGTTGAAGAAGGATCAGTAATATCAATGGGTGTGTATATAGGTCAAAGTACTAAAATTTATAATCGTATGACTAGAGAAATAAGCTACGGTCGCATACCAGCTGGTTCTGTAGTTGTTGCAGGCAATTTACCTTCAAACGATAAGCAATATAGTTTGTATTGTGCTATAATAGTTAAGCAAGTGGATTATAAAACTCGTAAAAAAACGAGTATTAATGAAATACTACGATTTCAATAAAATTGTGTTTTAAATGTATTCAATCAAATTTAAAATACTATTTTCACACCAGGAGTCCTGGTGTGAGCATATTGAACTTTATTTAAAATAAATATATATTTTTATTTGCTCTGTGTATATAAAAAGCTAGAAATGAAGGTTTGTTATCTAAAATTCTACGTAAATCACCTAAATTTTTAACTTCTTGATTATTTAAACCTATAATAATATCTCCTTCTTGTAAACCAATGTTTGCTGCTGCACTTCCTGATACAACATGTTCTACATAAACTCCACTATCATAAGACTCACCATTAGTTAAACTGGCACCTTCAATCTTATTAGAAATGATCGAAGAATCTAAAAAAGTGAAATCAATTTTTTCTAATTTAACTGATAAATTAATATATTTATTACTTCTTGATAAACTTAATTTAATTATACTTCCAATAGGCAATAATCCTATTTTATTATACATTGATGCAAGATTATCAACCGGATCATTATTAATGAATGTGATTACATCACCTGCTTCAATACCAACTTCAGCAGCAGTTGAATTATGTAGAACACGATTAATAAGAATGCCGAAGTTATATTTAAGATTCATAGCCTTTGCAATTTTTGAATCAATATCGGTTCCTAAAATACCTAATTCAATATGTTTTACTTGACCATAATCTATTATCTGTTTTATAACTTCTTTAACTGTATTACTAGGAATCGCAAATCCTATTCCTGTATTACCTCCATCAGGAGTAAAAATTGCAGTATTGATACCAATTAATTCTCCTTTTAAATTCACTAAAGCACCTCCAGAATTACCACGGTTAATTGCCGCATCTGTCTGTATAAAATTTTGATAGTTATTATCATTGATACCATTACGTTTCAGTCCAGAAACTATGCCATAAGTTGCAGATTCTCCTAGTCCATAAGGATTACCAATTGCTATTGTATAATCTCCTATACGCAATTTATCAGAATCAGCAATTTTCATAACTGTTAATTTTTTTACATTTTGTAATTGAAGTAAAGCAATATCCGATTTTATATCCTGTCCGATTAATTTTGCATAATAATGACGATTATCACTTAATTTTACTTCAATTTTACTCGCATCATTTACTACATGATTATTTGTGACTATATAACCTTTTTCAGAATTAATTATCACTCCTGAACCTAAAATTTTAAATATTTTTTGGTGATAATTTTTTATATCATCATACTGATGTTTATCTTTTTGGATTATAGGTGATTTTTTTTGACTAAATCTAATTAATGAAGTATTATATGGATTTTTTTGCTGATCATTTATTTGAGGAATATCACTATTATTTAAATTTATACTGCCTTCTGCAATTATACTAACTACTGCGGGCATGATTTTTTTTAGCACTGGTGATAAAGTAAAAAATTTTTGTGTACTAGAACTTGCTTCTACTGTAGTAATATTATTAATTAATATAATAACATTAAGTACTAATGCTTTTAATATTAACAATGATTTTTTCATGATATTAAAATCTCTCAAAATTAAATTTTAGAATATTGCATTACCTAATAGTGAGATAATTAATTTTAATACAAAATTATTTCATGAAATTTTGATTTTGTTAATCAAATCACTAAATAATGCATTAAAATTAATAGATAAATTAATCATTTAGCTATAATATTTAAAAAAATAATATTTATTATTAATTAATAATTTATCTGCTATATATTAAATAAAATTCTAATATACTAGAATTCATGAAATAAGTTTTGTAGTGCATAAAATTTGTTTTTTTACAAAAAAATCAATATTAGATTTCTATTAATTTGATCAAGTATCAAAAAACTGAAAATTCAACTTTAATATTTAATTGAAATTTAAGAATAGTTTTAATAATACATAAAATTATACATTAAAAATCTGTAATTTATTATATTTATTAAAATATAATGTAAAAAAGCATTTTACTGATTAAATAAGTGCAATAATTATTGAATAGATTTCACGTAATTTTATTAATCTAAAGAGATTCTGTATGAAAATAGGTATTATAGGTGCTATGAAAGAAGAAATTCAACTTATACTTAATATGATCGAAAAGTGTAAATCTTATTCAATTAGTGGATGTAAAATTTATTTAGGCTATTTTAAAAATATTAAAATATTTCTTCTGGAATCGGGTATTGGAAAAACTATAGCTGCATTAAAAACTACATTATTAATAAATTTTTTCAAACCAAATATAATTGTAAATATAGGTACAGCTGGAAGTCTTTCTTTAGATTTAAAAGTAGGAGATATTGTAATATCCGATGAGGTTTGTTATCACGATGTAGACATGACTGTTTTTGGTTATAGTTTAGGACAGGTAAGTGGTTTTCCTGCTAAATTTTCAGCAGATAAAAATTTAATTAATCAAGCAGAAATTTGTATTAAACAATTAAATTTTAATGCAAAAAAAGGTCTTATAATTAGTGGAGATACATTTATAAGTAACATTAAATCTTTTACACGTGTTCGCAAACTGTTTCCACAAGCAATTGCTGTTGACATGGAAGCAACGGCTATTGCTCAAGTTTGTTATCAATATCAACTACCGTTTGTAGTTATACGTTCTATTTCTGATATTGTAAACGGTCAGTCCTATTTAAGTTTTAAAAAACATTTAAAAAGTAGTTCTGCAAAATGTTGTATTATGATAAATAAATTCATAACAAATCTATCTTTAGGCAGGTGATAAATCAAACAAGTATACTTACTATATAAAATCATAATTTTAACGAATACTTTAAATGCTAAAAGACGAACCGCAGCTACAAGTTATTTTAGCATTGGGATTTATCACTGTAAAACGTGAAGCTTCTAAATTTTCTTTGTAATCTATTAAACTTCCATTTAAATATTGTATGCTTATAGGATCAATAATAACTGCTATACCATTTTTTTTAATAATTATATCTTCTTCATTTTTTTTATCATCTAAAATAAAACCATATTGAAACCCACTACATCCTCCACCTGTTATATAAATACGTAATTTTAATAATTTATTGTTTTCTTGATTTATTATGTATTTCAATTTATTTATTGCAGTATCGGTAAATCTTAAGGATATTGATGAATTTATATTCATAATTTAATTCCAATGAAATATTTAAATTAAAAAATATTTTTCAATCAACTGATTTTTTAATATAATTAAAATCAAGATATCAAGTATATTGTAAATCTATGATATAAATTATTCAATTGTTATATTTTATATATATGAGTAAGCTATTATATAGAATAAGTTAAGGTACTTTAAATATTTTTATGGTCTATAATAATTTTATTATTAACGAAATTAATAATTCTCAGAAGCTCTTTTCTGTTGCAAAATCTTTTATTCCAGGAGGAGTTAATTCTCCAGTAAGATCTTTTAATGCTGTAGGAGGAACTCCTTTTTTTGTACAAAAAGCTCAAGGTGCTTATTTATACGATATAAATGATAATTGTTACATCGATTATGTGGGTTCCTGGGGAGCTATGATAGTAGGGCATAATAACGATTATATTCGTGAATCAATTATAGAAGTAGTAAAAAATGGTTTAAGTTTTGGAACTCCTACAAAAATAGAAGTACTTATAGCTCAATTACTTTGTAATTTAATACAAAGTATTGATATGATACGTATGGTCAATTCTGGCACTGAGGCTACGATGAGTGCTATTCGTTTAGCAAGAGGATTTACTAAACGTAACAAAATTATCATATTTAGAGGCTGTTATCATGGTCATGTTGATTACTTATTAGTGGGTGATCATGATTATTCAATAAATAGTCAAACCTATCCAAGTTCATCAGGAGTCCCACATGACTTTGTAAAAGATACTGTTGTTTGTGAATATAATGATTTAAGTTCAGTACGAAATATATTCACAAAACATCCGAATGATATTGCTGCAATAATAGTTGAACCAGTAGCTGGTAATATGAACTGTATTTTACCACAACCATATTTTTTAGAAGGACTACGAAATTTATGTGATGAATTTAATGCATTATTAATTGCTGATGAAGTTATGACTGGTTTTCGAATAGCTTTAGGAGGTGTTCAAGAATATTACAATATAAGACCAGACATTACTTGTTTAGGTAAAATAATAGGTGGAGGGATGTCTGTCGGAGCTTTCGGAGGAAGTAAGAAAATTATGAGTAAATTGGCTCCTATTGGAGATGTATACCAAGCTGGAACATTTTCTGGTAACCCAGTTATTATGAATGCAGGATATAATTGTTTAGTTCAAATTATGAAACCGTATACGTATGAAAGATTAAATGATTTAACTACAAAATTAATTTTAGGTTTGCGCAGTGCAGCAGCAAGAAATGATATACCCTTAGTAATTAATCATATTGGAGGTATGTTTGGTTTATTTTTTACTGAATATAACAACGTAACTTGTTATTCTGATGTTAAAAGATGTGATATTAGAACATTTAAAAAATTTTTTCATTTAATGTTAAACAAGGGAATATATTTTAGTCCATCTCCTTTTGAAACAAATTTTATGTCATTAGCACACACCTTGGAAGATATTCAAAAAACTATAGACATCGCTGATATTTGTTTTTCTAAACTTTAGAATTATCATTAATTTATTAATTATAATTTTTGATAATGTAATATTTTTATTGATGAATTCTATCATAATAAATAGTTTTGATAATTAACAAATTTAATTTTTTATTTTATGTTGTTTTTATTAAATTTAAATAATAAATTATTAGTAATATTTTTAGTGTAAATATTGGTTATGTTAACTTAATATTGATCTCAATTAAGTTCATTTGATTGATATTTAAAATTAAAATAATTAATAATTTTATACTTTCTACTATAATTAAATTTAAAAATCATTTTTGTAAACATTTAATATTAAACATTAGTTAATATTAGCTTATTTCTGTATTGATAGAATTCCATATTAAAGATATTTTATGATAAAAATATTATTTCTCTAATATAAAATATTTTTTTATTGTTCTTTAGGAGAAAAACATGCAAGAAGATAAAAAACGCAAAATCTCATCTCTAAGTATTCTTGCGATAGCTGGGGTTAAAACTTATCAAGAAAAAGCAAATGAAAAATATATGAATGCAAATCAATTGGATCATTTTCGTAAGATTTTACAAGCATGGCGTAATCAGTTACAAAAAGAAATTAACCGCACTTTAATTCACATGCAAGATGAAGCTTCTAATTTCCCTGATCCTATTGATCGAGCTTCACAAGAAGAAGAGTTTAGCTTAGAGTTACGTACTAGAGATAGAGAACATAAATTAATAAAAAAAATAGATAAAACATTGAAAAAAATAGAAGAGGATGATTTTGGTTATTGCGAATCTTGTGGGATTGAAATAGGAATTCGTCGTTTAGAAGCACGACCAACTGCTGATCTATGCATTGATTGTAAAACAATAGCAGAAATTCGTGAAAAACAAATGTCAGGTTAAGATAATTAATCAAGATTTATATGAATAAGCAAGGATTAATATATGCTTGTTAAGCAATATAATGTGATTATTTTTATTGATTTTCAATTTATATCAATAATTTGAAACTGTATTTATAAAAATTGATCTAATTTACTAAAAATTACTAAATTAATTATAATTATCAAAAAAACAAAACCATTTTGATTTTTGATGTTTCTAATACTAAACAATATATAATGTATTATTATAAATAAAAAATCTGTGATGATCTTAATCATAAATTATAACAATTTTATTATTAAAACAAGGAGGTACCAATAAAGGTTTAAAATATTATCATGATAATGATTCCTCATATAGCAAAGACAATATCTCGTAAAAATATTAGTAAAAATGCCCTTAAGGTATTATATAGACTTAATAAAGCCGGTTATGAAGCTTATTTAGTAGGTGGTGGTGTGCGTGATTTACTATTAGGACAAAAACCAAAGGATTTTGATATAACCACTAACGCTACACCAGAACAAATGATAAGATTATTTCGTAACTGTCGTTTAGTTGGCAGAAGATTTATACTAGCTCACATAGTTTTTGGTTCAGAAATAATTGAAGTAGCTACTTTTAGAGGTGATAATTTAATAGAGGAATATAAAGATCATTATAAAAAATTACAGTTTAATAATAATGGTATGTTATTAAATGATAATATATTCGGTAAAATTGAAGACGATGCATATCGTAGAGACATAACCATTAACAGTCTTTATTATAGCATGACGGATTTAAGTGTGCGTGATTATGTAGGAGGATTAAGTGATCTTAAAAAGGGTATTATTAGGCTAATTGGAGATCCAGAGACACGTTATCGTGAAGATCCCGTTCGTATGTTACGTGTAACACGATTTGCTGCAAAACTAAACATGAGTATTGCTCCAGAAACTGCTGAACCGATACCCAGACTGGCTTTATTATTACATAATATCCCACCATCAAGACTATTTGAAGAATCTCTTAAACTATTTCAAACTGGTTATAGTTATCTGACTTATTGTAAATTATGTGAATACAAATTATTTCAATTATTATTTCCAACATTAGCAAATAACTTTACTATAGGAGGTGATAGTATAATAGAACGTATGTTAATTCAAATATTTAAAAACACAGATAACAGAATAAAAAATCATATGCGTGTTAACCCTGTATTTCTGTTTGCTGCAATGTTTTGGTATCCTCAACTCAAATCTGCAGATATCATAGCTCAAAAAAATTCTAATTCTTTAACCTATTATGATGCTTTTTTAATTGCAATAAACTCTACTTTAGAAGAAGCATGTCAAGTATTAGCAATTCCCAAACGTATTACTGCTTTAGTTAAAGATATTTGGAAACTACAACTATATATGTCAAGTATATATGGTAAAAAAGCTAAAAAACTAATATTACATCCAAAATTTAGGGTAGCTTATGATTTACTAATATTACGTGCTAAAGTAGAAAAAAATCCAGAATTAATAAAGCTTAGTAAAAATTTGAATCAACATCAAACATCATTATTAAAACAAAAAAGTACTATTATTACTAAAATCAGTAATACTACTTTTTTATGTGGAAATAATATTATATAAATAATTAAAACACATGACCATAACTTATCTTGCTTTAGGAAGTAATCTTAATAATCCGTTAAATCAAATTAAAACAGCTTTAACATGTTTGGATGCTATTCCAAACACAAAGCGTATCAAAACTTCTAAAATTTATCTTTCACCACCTTATGGATTACAAAATCAGCCAGACTATCTTAATATAGTTGTATCATTAGACACTAAACTGTCAGTAGATAATTTATTTAAATTCACACAAAAAATTGAGTTACAACAGGGTCGTGTTCGTGAAATTGAGCATTGGGGACCCCGTACTTTAGATATTGACATTATTTTATTTGGTAATTTAATAATTAAGACTAATAGTTTAATTATACCACATTACGATCTGACAAATCGTGTTTTTATGTTACTACCATTGATCCAGATAGCTCCAAATATCATACTGCCTAATGGAAAATCTGTTAAAACAATTCTCACCAAGCTTGATACTAGTAATATCAAAATATGGCAACCATAACTGATTATTAATTTTTGAAATTTACTATTAAATTGCATCATTATTTTATAACATTGAGAACATAATGAAATATACTAAAATTTCACACTTAAACAAATTAAAAAAAGCGGGGAAAAAATTTGCTGCTTTAACTGCATATGATTTTAGTTTTGCTAAATTATTTTTTAATGAAGGTATACAAGTTTTGTTAGTAGGGGATTCCTTAGGTATGACTATTAAAGGTCATAATTCAACTATTCCTGTAACGATAGATGATATTTGTTATCATACTTCTGCAGTACATAGTGGTGTACCTTATGCATTATTAATAGCTGATATGCCTTTTATGAGCTACTCTACTCCACAACAATCTTTTAAAAATGCTGCTAAATTGATGCGTATGGGAGCTAATCTAGTAAAACTAGAAGGGGGTTTATGGGTTACTGAAACAATACGTATGCTTACTGAACGTTCAGTAGCAGTTTGTGGTCATATAGGTCTCACACCTCAATCAATAAATATTTTAAGTAGTTACAAACTACAAGGCTGCGGTAAAGAAAATGCTAATATTATACTTAATAATGCAAAAGCAATTGAATCTGCAGGAGCACAATTATTAGTTGTGGAATGCATACCAAGTACACTAGCACAAATTATTACTAATACACTGAAAATCCCTGTAATAGGTATTGGTGCGGGAAATAGTACAGATGGCCAAATATTGGTAATGCATGATATTTTAGGTATTACTGATGGATGTATTCCAAAATTTGCTAAAAATTTCTTATCTGAAACAGGAGATATTCGTTCAGCTGTTCGCCAGTATATTAATGAAGTAGAATCTGGATCTTATCCAACGATAAAAAATTGTTTTTAGGAATAAATGAAATATAATGTTTATTATTAAAGATATATCTCAGTTAAATGATCAAATCAAGCATTGGAAAAAGAAAAATAAAATTATTTCGTTAGTACCTACCATGGGTAACATACATGATGGACATTTAAAATTAGTTAGAGAAGCACGTAAGAACAGTGATATATTGGTGGTATCTATATTTATTAATCCCATGCAATTCGATAATGATAATGATTTATTAAATTATCCACGTACTCTAAGTGAAGATTATAAAAAATTAAAAAAAAATTTAGTTAATATTGTTTTTGTTCCAAAAATAATTGAAATATATCCAAATGGACTCAAACATCAAACATTTGTCCAAGTACCCATATTATCTTCTATGTTAGAAGGTATCAATCGTCCTTATCATTTTCAAGGAGTAACAACTATAGTCAGTAAATTATTTAATTTAGTGCAACCAAATATTGCTTATTTTGGTGAAAAAGATTTTCAACAACTGGTAATTATCCGTAAAATGGTCATTGATATGAATTTTGATATCATCATTGTTGGTGTTCCTACTGTGCGAAATGCAGATGGTTTAGCACTAAGTTCGCGTAATATACATTTAAATGAAAAGGAACTTAAAAAAGCAACATATTTAAATAAAGTAATAGATTATATCGCTAACAAGTTAATTAATGATTTTAAATTTAATACTATTCACACTATTGATAAAGCCAATAAAATACTAATACATTATGGGTTAAAACCAGATGGTTTAGCTATTTGTGATGAATTTACGTTACAAACGTTAACATTAAAGAGAAAAAGCAAGAATGTAGTTATACTGGCAGCAGCTAAAATTGGTAATACAAGACTAATAGACTGTAAAAAATTTATATTATAAATATTTATACAAAATATTAAAAAATATTTTTTGTTTTTGCTAATATACAAAAAATTATTTTTGTTTAAGCTGTATTACCTTGCCAATATAAGGTAAGTTACGATATTGCTGCTTATAATCAATACCAAATCCAACAACAAATTCATCTGGTATAATGAATCCAACATATTCAACATGAATTTTTATTTTACGTTGTTTTGATTTATCTAGTAAAGTACATAAAATCAATGATTTTGGTTGACGTGATTTCAAAATATTACACACGCTTTTTAATGTGTTTCCAGAATCTATAATATCTTCAACAAGTAATACATCTTTATCACGAATGTCTTCATCCAGATCTTTTAAAATTTTTACATCATTTTGTCTTGTCATATTGCCGTAATAACTAGACACAGTAATAAAATCAACTTTATGAGGTACTTTTATAGCTCGGCATAAATCTGCCATAAACATAAATGAACCGCGAAGTAATCCAACTATTATTATATTATTACTTTTACCATTATAATAATTATTAATATCATTACCTAGCTCAATTATACGCATAGCAATTGCTCGTTCAGGAATCATTACTTCAATAACATGTTTCATATTTTTAGCCTAACTATTATAGTCAAAACCAATTAGCTACTGTTTTTCATAGTAAACTCATGTCATATTAAATTACAACATATTTTATGTTAACGAAACGAATATAAATTTTAAATAACTTAATTAAAGATTATTAATTATTCTCTAGTCTTAAAATAAATTTTATATTTCTATTGCTTTATTAAAAATAAATAGCAGTCTTTATAAATATAATCACCCCCACTATAACACATTAAAAATATATCATTTATTAAAGACATTGATTCATTAGATCTATAATGTTACTTAATAAAATATGTTTTAAATTTTTAATTTATTTTTTGTATTGATTATATCAGTAACAGTGCCTTCGAAAATTTCAGCTGCTAATCCTATAGATTCATACAAAGTAGGATGAGCATGTATAGTTAAAGCAATATCTTCTGCATCACATCCCATTTCAATGCCTAAAGATATTTCACCTAATAGTTCCCCTGCATTAGTTCCAACTATTGCTCCACCAATAATGCGATGTGTTTTTTTATCAAAAATTAATTTAGTCATGCCATTTTCACACTGAGAAGCTAGAGCTCGACCAGACGCTGTCCAAGGAAAAACAGATGTTTCATATTCAATACCTTGCTTCTTTGCTTCTTTTTCTGTTATGCCTACCCAAGCTACTTCTGGTTCAGTATAAGAAACAGACGGAATTATTTTAGTATCAAAATAGTGTTTTAATCCTGCAATAACCTCCGCTGCAACATGACCTTCATGAGTACCTTTATGAGCTAGCATGGGTTGACCAACAATGTCGCCAACTGCATAAATATGTGGAATATTTGTACGCATTTGCTTATTAACGCAAATATAATTATTTTCTGTCTGAACTCCTGCGTTTTCAAGATCTAATATCTGTACGTTTGGCACTCTACCAATAGCAACTAATACCGTATCATAACGTTGAATGTTATTTACTAAGTTTGTTTCTTTTATATCAACATAAATTCCATCCTGTTTTGCTTCTACTGTTTTGATTTTCGTTTCTAACATTATTTTAAATTTACTACTAATACTACTAGTAAAATTTTTAATAATATCTTTATCAGCATTTGGTATTATTTGATCATACATTTCTATTATTGTAATTTCAGAACCTAATGCATGATAGATAGTAGCCATTTCTAAACCTATGATACCACCACCTATAATTAGTAATTTTTTCGGTATTTCTTTTAATTGAAGTGCATCTGTTGAATCCCATATTCTAGAATCTTCATAAGGAAAAATAGGTAATTTGATAGGAATTGAACCGCAAGCAATAATAGCATTATCAAAGTAGATTGTTGTAATTTTATTGTTATCATTGACTACTAAGGTATGAGAATCAATAAATTTACCTAAACCATGAATAACCCTGACTTTTCTAATTTTTGCCATATTAAATAAACCACTAGTAAACTTATTAATAATATTTGATTTCCAGGATCTTATCTGCTCTAGATTAATGGATATATTATCAAAGTTAATACCTTTATTTTTTAATACCTTTGTTTCTTTAATTACCTTAGCAATATGTAATAAAGCTTTCGATGGGATACAACCTACGTTTAAACATACGCCACCGAGACTATTATAACGTTCTATTAAAACTGTTTCTAAACCTAAATCGCTACAACGAAAAGCCGCAGAATAACCTGATGGTCCTCCTCCTATTACTACTACTTGTGTTTTAATATCAATATTCATTTTGACCTCTTATCTTATATTTTACTAATGTTTTATTTTCTTAAATTATTAAGAGACGAATATCTTCTAATATATTTTTTACTAAATTTATAAAACGTGCACCATCTGCACCATCAATCACTCTATGATCAAATGAAAGAGAAATAGGTAACATCAAACGTGGTAAAAATTCTTTACCATTCCATACTGGTTCTATAGAAAATGTAGAAATTCCCAAAATGGCAACTTCCGGAGCATTGATAATAGGTGTAAAAAATTTTGTACCAATGCCTCCTAAACTGGAAATCGTAAAGGTTCCATCTTGCATTATTTCTGCAGTTAATCGTCCTTGAATAGCATTTTTTACAATATCTATTAATTCTATTGATAATTGAATAATGTTTTTTTTATCAATGTTTTTAAAAACAGGAACAAGTAATCCTCTGGGAGTATCTACTGCAATACCAATATTGATATTTTTTTTAAGTATTAATTTTTGTAAATCTGAAGATAATGAACTATTAAATCTTGGCATTTGATTAAGCGCGTAATAAACTGCTTTCATAATAAATATCAGAAGGTTAATTTTTGTATTTGGATGTGTTTTTTTAATTTCTGTATTTTGTTTATTACGAAAATCTTCCAGATTAGTAATATCAACTTTATCAAAGTGTGTAACATGTGGAATCGTTACCCAATTATGACTTAAATGCTTACCAGAAATCTTTTGAATAGTACTTAATTTAATTTCTTTAACATCACTAAAATTATTAATATTACTAATATTTTTGATTAAATCATTATTTTTATATGTATCTTTAAAATTATGTGATGTGAACTTAGTTTCAACAAATTCAACTGCTTCTTTTATGTAATTATAAATACATTCTTTAAGAATACGATTTTTTCTGCCCGTACCTTTTACCTTAGCTAAATTAACACCAAATTTACGTGCTATACGACGAACTACAGGAGAAGCATGAACATAAATTTTATTATCAACTTTATCATTTTTTTTATTACATAAATGATCTATATTATTAGTTAAAATATATTCGGATTCAGATTTTACTTCAGAAGATATTATTTCTTTTTTTACTTCAGAAGATATTATTTCTTTTTTATTCTGATCAATATTAATGGGCATTCCATTTATTTTTTTTAATACCATAATTAAAGAACCAGTTTTGACTTTATCGCCAGGAATAAGATTAATATTCTGTATTATTCCTTTATGTGGAGAAGGTATTTCTATTGAAGCCTTATTTCCTTCAACTGTTATCAATGATTGCTCAGTATCTATTATGTCACCAACTTTAACTAAAACTTCAGTTACTTCAAATTCACCATCTCCAATATCGGGTATATTGATATTAACATTCATTCCTATATCACCTCTCAAGCTAAACGTGGGTTAATTTTATCAGGATCAATATTAAATTGATTAATGGTTTTTGCTACTACATCTTTATCAATTTTATCACATTTAGCTAGTTCAGCTAATGCTGCAACCACAATATAAGAAGTATCAATTTCAAAGTGATGACGTAAATTTTCACGACTATCAGAACGTCCGAAACCATCTGTACCTAAAACTCTATAATTACTTGTAGGAATATAGTTACGAACTTGTTCAGCAAATAGTTTTATGTAGTCTGTTGATGCAACAGTTGGTATATTTTTGATTACTTGAGCAATATATGGAATTCGAGCTTTCTCATTTGGATGTAGCATATTCCACCTTTCACAATCTTGACCATCACGAGCTAATTCAGTAAATGATGTGACACTATATACATCTGAACTAATATTATAATTTTTTAATAAAATTTTAGCAGCTTCACGTACATGTCTTAATATTGAACCTGAACCTAATAGTTGAACTTCAATATTTTTTCTTCCTATGCTTTCTAGTTTATAAATACCTTTACATATCCCTTCTTCAACTCCCTGAGGCATTTCTGGCATATGATAATTTTCATTTAAAGTCGTAATATAATAATAAATATTTTCTTGAGATTTTCCATACATACGTACTAAACCGGCATGCATAATAACAGCTAGTTCGTAAGCGTATGCAGGATCATAAGATACACAATTTGGTATTGTTAAGGAATGAATGTGACTATGACCATCTTCGTGTTGTAGACCTTCACCATTGAGAGTAGTTCTGCCAGAGGTGGCTCCAACTAAAAAACCTCTAGCTTGTTGATCTCCTGCTAACCACATTAAATCACCAATACGCTGAAATCCAAATATTGAATAATAGATATAAAATGGAATCATTGGTAAATTATTAGTACTGTATGAAGTTGCAGCAGCTAACCAAGATGAACCTGCACCTAATTCATTAATTCCTTCTTGTAAAATTTGCCCTTTTTTATCTTCTTTATAGTATGCAACTTGTGCATGATCTTGAGGTATGTATTTCTGACCATTTGGATTATAAATACCAATTTGACGAAATAAACCTTCCATACCAAAAGTGCGTGCTTCATCAGCAAGAATAGGAACTATTCTACTTTTAATTGAATTATTTCTTAACATTATATTTAAAACACGTACAAAAGCTATTGTAGTTGAAATATCTTTGTTTTGTTTTTGCAATAAAGATTTAAATTCTTCTAGATCTGGAATATCTAAAGTTTCTGTAAATTGAGACTTACGTGTTGGTAAATAACCACCTAATTGTTTTCTTTGTTGATGTAAATAATTATATTCACTTGAATTTGGTTCAAAAGTTATATATGGAAGTTGCTCAATTTTTTCATTTTCTATTTCAATATTAAATCGATCTCTAATATAACGAAGATTATCCAAGTTCAGTTTTTTGACTTGATGAGCAATATTTTTACCTTCAGCAATATCTCCCATACCATAACCTTTTATGGTATGAGCTAAAATTAGTACTGGTTTATTTTTTATATTTTTTGCTCTCTTTAGTGCAGCATAAATTTTTTTAGGATCATGACCTCCTCGATTTAATGCCCATATTTCATCATCAGACATATCTTTAACAAGATTAGCTGTTTCTAGATATTTACCAAAAAAATATTTACGTACATAAGCACCATTACGTGACTTAAAAGTTTGATAATCACCATCAACAGTTTCATTCATCAATTGTTTTAATTTACCGGTAGTATCTTTATTTAATAATTTATCCCAACGACCACCCCAAATTACTTTAATCACTTCCCATCCTGCTCCGATAAAAATTCCTTCAAGCTCATTAATTATCTTTCCATTACCGATAACTGGTCCATCTAATCGTTGTAAATTACAATTGATTATAAAAATTAAATTATCTAGTTGTTCACGAGTTGCAATAGTAATAGCACCCTTTGCTTCCGGTTCATCCATTTCTCCATCGCCAAGAAAAGCATAAACAGTTTGTGCTGATGTATCTTTTAAACCACGGTGATGAAGATATTTTAAGAACTTAGCTTGATAAATTGCTGATAGAGGACCAAGACCCATGGAAACAGTTGGAAATTGCCAAAAATCTGGCATTAATTTAGGATGAGGATAAGAGGATAAACCATTACCATATACTTCTTGACGAAAATTATTCATTTGTTCTTCAGTTAAACGACCTTCTAAAAACGCCCTAGAATAAATACCTGGAGATATATGTCCTTGGAAATATACTAAATCACCACCATCTTTGTTGTTAGGTGCACGAAAAAAGTGATTGAAACAAACTTCGTAGATAGTAGCAGAAGATTGAAAAGATGCAAGATGGCCACCGAGCTCTAGATTTTTGTTTGAAGCTCTTAATACAGATATAATAGCATTCCAACGAATTGCAGATCGAATACGACGTTCAAGGAAAACATCACCTGGATAATCAGGTTCATCTTCAACAGGAATGGAATTTATATAATCACTAATAAACGCACTCGAATTAACTTGTACTCCGCTTTTACGAGCTGTTATCAAAACTTGATTAATTAAGTATTGTGCCCGTTCAATACCTTCTTCACGGATAACCGATTCAATCGCCTGTAACCATTCACGAGTTTCAATCGGATCCACGTCATTATACAGATCATCTGACATGGTATTTCCTTATGTATTTATTATAATTAAAAAGTAAATAAATTTATATTTAAGCATTTAATTGATAACTGATAGAGTATCTTTACCAAAATGATTTTATCAGTTATTAATTTAAAGTAACACTGTTTTTAGATAATTAATTGATAATGTTGTTACATTATATTATTTATTCGATTAACCCAATAATTTTTATTCGTGAATTTAATGAAACTATTTTTTTGTGATAATTATTTTGAAAAAACATATAAAATATTAACGTGTAATATTTTATATGTTTTTTCAAAATCCAATTAATTGTTTTATATAATTAAATATGTTTTCATATTACTGAAAGAATGTTTCTTTAAATATTTTTATATAAATTATTATTAACAATAACATTACATGTTATAACAGTAACTATTGGATAATTGAAGATTACATTATCATGAATAATTTCAACACTATATATGATTATATCATATATATTATTTTATAGGAATGATAGAACCGATATGTATAATCATATATGCGAATCAGATAATCATTATATTGAATTAACGAAATTAGTGAAAAAAGATATTCCAAAGACTGTTATGAGAGCTCTAGAAGAAGATTTAGGAGGAGAAATTAATATTAATAATGATATTACTGTTAATATATTACCAAAAAATAGTAAAGCATATGCTCAAATTATTACTAACGAGGAAGGTATTTTTTGTGGTACTGATTGGGTTAAAGAAATATTTAAACAATTACATCAATCAGTCAATTTAACTTGGCATGTTGAAGAAAGACAAAAAATAAAACCTAAACAATTACTAATTGAAATTGAAGGATCATCACGTGCAATTATTACATCTGAACGTACTATATTAAATTTTATACAAACTTTATCTGGTGTTGCTACTAAAGTTAGTCATTATGTTTCATTGATAAATAATACTAATACGAAATTATTAGATACACGTAAAACTTTACCAGGATTACGTACTGCTTTAAAGCATGCTGTGATATGTGGAGGAGGCAATAGTCATCGTGTTGGATTATCAGATGCTTTTTTAATTAAAGAAAATCATATTATTGCTATTGGATCTATACAAAAAGCTATCGAAAGCGCCCGCTCTATGTTACCTGATAATACTATTGAAGTAGAAGTGGAATCGATAGCTGAATTAATCCAAGCTATAAATGCTGGAGCAGATATTATAATGCTAGATAATTTTGACTTTGAAAAAACAAAACAAGCTATAAAAATTAATAATAAACGCGTACCTCTAGAGCTATCTGGTAATATAAATGATTGTTTAATAAGTAAGCTTGCACAAATTGGGATAGATTATATCTCAATTGGCGATTTCACTAAAAATATATGTTCACTAGATATGTCAATGAGACTAAAGATAAAATAATATTTTTTGAAAGGAATAAGTCTACTAGTATTAGATGTTATAATTAATATTAATTATTAGTGAAATTATCTAATAAATAAATTAAACTATCAATAGTTAATAATTAATAAATGATGGATTGGTTGTATTTTTATTCATATAATTTTTTAACTAGAGTACTATATTGATTTTATTTAAAAGAGCTTTTCAGTGAAAAATCTTCCGTATATAGTAGCTTGTACAGGTGGAATTGGTAGTGGTAAAAGTACCATTTCTAATATTTTTTCTAAATTCAATATTAATATTGTTGATTCTGATGCAATTGCTCGTGAAGTAGTTAAACCCAAATCACATGCATTTAAAAAAATTATTAGACGTTACGGTAATTCAATTATAAGTGAACAAGGTATGCTATTGCGTTCTAATTTACGTCAAATAATTTTTCAAGATAATAAAGAGAGATTTTGGTTAAATAATATTTTACATCCACTTATTAATATAAAAACTAAAAAATTACAAGAATCATCAAAATCTCCATATATTCTATGGGTTATTCCTCTGTTAATAGAAAATAAATTACAATATCAGGCTGATCGTATATTAGTAGTTAATGTCAATGAGGCAATACAATTAAAAAGAGTACATATTCGTGATAATGTTCCAATTTCACAGGTAGAAAAAATAATTGCGATACAAGCTACAGCAAGTCAACGTCTATTCTTTGCTGATGATATTATAAATAATATGGGCACAATAGAAAATACCTTTTTACAAGTTGCTAAACTACATCAATTCTATCTTAATTTAGCAAAAATAAAACAGGATAAGTATCATGAGTAACGCTGTACTATTCGAGCACCCGCTAAGTGAAAAAATGAGAACATGGCTAAGAATAGAGTTTCTCATGAATCAAATTGATGAAACAATTCCTATTAATAAGACTGTTAATGCATTAATTTTCTTTAGGTTTATTGATGAATTATTAGATATTTTTGAACGTGGAGATATAAGAACTCAATTATTAAAAGAATTAGAACGTCAAAAGCAAAAATTGATCACATGGGCTAACATTCCAGGTGTAGACGTTGGAATAGTTGATACTATACATCGAAAATTAAAAATTCATGCAGATCAATTAATGAAATCACCAAGAATAGGTCAAATCTTAAGAGAAGATCATTTAATTGGAATTATACGTCAAAGATTAAATATTCCCGGTGGATGTTGTAGTTTTGATTTACCAGGTTTACATATTTGGTTAAATTCTTTACAAGAAACACGTGATAATCAAGTTAACAATTGGATTGAAACTTTATCACCAGTACATAAAACTTTATCCACAATTTTAAATTTAATTAGACAAGCAGGCACTTTCCGTACTCAAACTAGCTTAAATGGTTTTTATCAAGATAATGCTGTAGGTGCTGATTTATTACGTTTACAACTGGCAATGGAAAATTTTATATACCCAAAAATTTCTGGACATAGAAGTCGTTATTCGATTCGTTTTGTAGCTTTAGACAAAGAACACAGTATTATACCAATCAAATTTAATTTCCAAATTGCATGTTGTTAAATAAGTACACTACAAGCCATAATAATATTAAAAAATAATTAGCTCATTTTTTTATGATTTTTAAAGTTGAGCAAAAAATACTGTATTTTTTTATTCTTGATGATTTTCATTTATTAAAAATAATTTAATAATATTTTTATATTTTAAAGTAAAGCACCGTGACAACGTTTATATTTTTTACCGGAATTACATGGACACGGATCATTACGTCTAATTTTATTATTAAAAATATTAATATTTTTTTGTATACATTTATCTTTTTTATCATTTTCTAATTGCAACTTACTTAAAGCACTAATAACTTCATATTTTATATTTTCTAACATGTAAGTGAACATTAAAAAGGATTCACGTTTGTATTCTTGTTTTGGATCTTTTTGTGCATATCCCCTCAGATGAATACCTTGACGCAAATAGTCCATAGCTGCTAAATGATCTTTCCACATTGAATCTAAAGTATGTAACATTATTTTTTTTTCTGTAATACGCATCATATTAGATCCAATACTATTTTCTATTCGTATATAATTTTCAATTGTAATATTATTAATATAATTTAATAAAATACATAAAATATCTTCTTCTACACTTAATTCTTTATGTTTATTGAACCATTCTGTAAGATTGATATTTAAATTAAAATCCACCCTCAACTGATTTTCTAACACTGAAAGATCCCAATCATTTTCAGATTGCATAATAATATAATCTTCGATAATTTTTTTATAAACATCTTTACGAATATCATTGATAGTTTCACTAATATCATATACATCTAAAATATTATTACGCTGATGATAAAACGCAATCCTTTGTTCATTTGTTACATCATCATATTCAAGTAACTGTTTGCGAATATCAAAATTACGATTTTCGACTTTACGTTGAGCATTAGCAATAGCTTTAGTAACCCATGGATGTTCAATTGCTTCTCCTTCTTGAATTCCTAATTTACGCATTACATTTGCAATCCTATCAGAGGCAAAAATTCGCATTAATGAATCATCCATTGATAAGTAAAAACGGGAAGATCCAATATCTCCTTGACGGCCAGATCTACCACGTAATTGATTGTCTATACGACGAGATTCGTGACGCTCAGTGCCTATAATATGTAATCCCCCAGAAGATATCACAGCATTATGAATTATCTGCCAAGATGATTTAATTTCTTTAATTTTATCTTCAGACAATTCTTTTATTTTAGATATTTCTGTACGCCAATTACCACCTAATACAATATCAGTGCCACGACCAGCCATATTAGTAGCAATAGTTACCGTTCCTGGTTTACCAGCTTGTGCGATTATGTCTGCTTCATGGGCATGAAATTTAGCGTTAAGAACGCTATGTTTGATACCAGCATTTTTTAATTTATTAGATATGATTTCAGATTTTTCAATTGAAATAGTACCAACTAATACTGGTTGTTCCCGCGCTATACACTTGCGAATATCTTCTATAATAGCATTTATTTTTTCTGTTTCAGTCATATAGATAAGATCAGGCAAATCTTTTCTTATCATAGGACGATTAGTAGGAATTACTACTGTATTTAATTTATATATAGAATTGAATTCAAATGCTTCTGTTTCAGCAGTTCCAGTCATACCAGCCAATTTATCATAAAGACGAAAATAATTTTGAAAAGTAATTGATGCTAATGTACGATTCTCGTTTTGTATTGTGACATTTTCTTTTGCTTCTATAGCTTGATGAAGACCATCAGACCAACGACGACCTTTCATAATACGACCAGTATGTTCATCAACAATAACTACTTCATTGTTTTTTATAATATAGTCAACATTTTTTATGAATAATTCATGAGCACGTAGAGCAACGTTAACATGATGCATCAATATTATGTTCATTGCAGAATAAAGTGATTCTGAAGCATCTATGATATTTTTATCAACTAGTAGTTTTTCTATTTTTATTAAACCACGTTCAGATATTTGGACTTGACGCATTTTTTCATCAACCCAATAATCACCTTCTCCTTGAAATGTTTCTGAATCTTCTTTATCTTGGCGAATTAAGTAGGGAACTATTTGATTTATTTTAATATACAGTTCTGAACTATTTTCAGAAGGACCTGAAATAATTAATGGTGTACGTGCTTCATCAATTAAAATAGAATCCACTTCATCTATTATTGCATAATATAGTTTTCTTTGTACACGTTCTTCTGGAAGAATTGCCATGTTATCTCGTAAATAATCAAAACCATATTCATTGTTAGTACCATAAGTAATATCAGCAGAATAAGCTAAACGCTTATCTTCTACAGACATGTTTGCTAAATTGATACCTATAGTTAATCCTAAAAATTCAAATAAAGGACGATTATTTTCTGCATCTCGTTTAGCAAGATAATCATTAACAGTAACTATATGAACTCCTTGACCCATTAAAGCATTTAAATAAGCAGGTAATGTTGAGGTAAGTGTCTTTCCTTCACCAGTACGCATTTCAGCAATACAACGACTATTTAACACTAAACCACCTATTAATTGCACATCGAAATGACGCATTCCAAATACACGTTTACTAGCTTCACGTACGGTAGCAAATGCTTCTGGAATTAAATTTTCTAATGTTTCTCCTTCTTTTAGTTTTTTACGAAAAACTTCACTATTATTTTTAAGATCGCGATCAGAAAGTTTTTCAAATTTAGTTTCTAATTTATTAATACTGTGAACTATTTTACTTAAACGACGAAGAATTCGATCATTGCTACTAAGAAAAAAATTAGTTAATAATTTTATTAAATTCATGAATTTATTCTCAATGTCAATTTTATTGATACATGTTTTTTGATGTATATAAAATTAAAACTATTAATAAAAAAAAGAAATCATGGATGAGATTAACAAAAACCATACAGTACTATAATTACAATATTTAATTTAATAAATTTATTTCAAAAAATTTTAGTATTTTATACTGCCAAGCAAGTTAAAAATAATTATGTAACTATTACGTGTAATTAATTGACTTTAAAAATTATTTAATGTAAAATCTGCAATTTATATAATCAATTAAATATTTCACACGACACTAATTTTAATAATCACGACACTAATTTTAATAATCACGACACTAATTTTAATAATTATTAAGTCATATGATTACACTAAATTAATATAGTAAGCATTAGAATATTAGTAATGTTCAATTTGAATTTTTAGTATAAAAATTTTCAAAAGCAATCTTTATGAAATTAGTAATTAATCCATCTTCTTTTTTATCATTATTTACATTTACTTCCAAAATTTCATTTACAATATATGATATTATATCAATATTATTAGTCAGATTGCTTCCTTAAAAAAGCTGGAACATCTAAGTAATTAGGATCTTTGTTAATTTTTTGTATTTGATTAAGTAATTTTGCAGATTTTTGTTCTTTTTGTACAACTGATATTCCATGTTGTTGATATCGGCAATCTAAAATTGATTTATTTAATGTTTTATTAGATACTAACTTAATTTCTTGATGTTTGTCACTACCAATACCTGTTGCCACAACAGTAACACGCAATTCATCATTCATGTCTGAATCTAATGAGGTGCCAATTACTACAGTTGCATTATCAGAAGCAAAAGAACGAATAGTATTACCAACAGTTTCAAATTCATCTAGACGTAAATCAAAACCAGCAGTAATATTAACTAATACTCCGCGGGCACCAGATAAATCTATATCTTCCAATAGTGGACTAGAAATAGCTATTTCAGCAGCATCTTCAGCACGATCTTCACCACATGATATACCAGAACCCATCATTGCATATCCCATTTCAGACATTACAGTTCGTACATCAGCAAAATCAACATTAATAAGTCCAGGACGAGTAATAAGCTCTGCTATCCCCTGTACAGCTCCTTTAAGTACATTATTAGCTGCACCAAAAGCATCTAGTAATGAAATACCACGTCCTAATACTTTTAATAATTTATCATTTGGTATTATAATTAAAGAATCGACATATTTAGATAATTCTGTTATGCCCTTTTCCGCAAAAGCCATACGTTTTTTACCTTCAAAATTAAATGGCTTAGTTACGACTGAAACAGTTAAAATACCTAGATCCTTTGCTAATTCAGCTACAACAGGTGCTGCACCTGTACCAGTACCCCCTCCCATACCTGCTGTAATAAATATCATATCTGCACCTTCTAAAGAAGCACGAAGAGATTCTCTATCCTCTTCAGCAGCATTACGTCCTACTTCTGGATTTGCACCTGCACCTAAGCCTTTTGTAATTTTATTACCGATTTGTATAGTTTTGCCTACAGCTGTTTTACGTAACGCTTGTGAATCTGTATTTACGATAAAAAATTCTACACCTTCAATACGTTCACGTACCATATGTTCTACAGCATTACCACCACCACCACCTACACCTATTACTTTAATTACTGCTTCATTGTTTAATTCATTAGTCTCTACCATTTATTTTCTCCTGAACGTATTTTATTAAGAGATTATTCATTTTGAATAGACATGAATTACAGATTTTTTTTTGCATAATTATAAATATTTTTATATTGCAACACTAACCGCATTTATTATTTTATTTGGATACATTTTATGTTTATATAATTACATTATTATATAATTACAATGAATAATTGTATTTATGTTTTATTTCCTACCTTAAGATAATGATTTTTAATTTTTTATTAAATAATAAATTATATTAATGCTGTATCAATATAAATGAAATTATATAATAGATAAAGACATTTAAATCAAACAGCTAATTCTAGTATATTAGTGACTAACTGCGAAAACGATATTCCTGCTTTTTCAGCAGCTAACGGAACTAAACTAGTATGAGTCATTCCTGGAGAAGTATTAATCTCTAACAAATAGAATTCTCCATTACTGTCTGTCATTAAATCTATACGACCACATCCTCTACATCCTAAAGAATGCCAAGCAGATAATACCAATTTTTTTAACTTTAAATTTTGATCAAAACTTAAATCATTAGAAAAACAATATTCAGTATTGTCAGAACAATATTTTGCTTCATAATTATAAAATTTATTATTAGTTTTTATTGCTACTGTGGGTAGTGTTGTATCTCCTAAAATGCCAACAGAATATTCTTGTCCACATAGGAATTGTTCAATAATAATATCCTTATCATACTGTAATGCATTTTCTAAAGCCTGTGGTAATTCACTAATTTTATTTACTTTACTAATTCCTATACTTGATCCTTCACGATTAGGCTTAACAAAAAGAGGTAAACCTAGCATAGAAATATCATTTTTAATTTTTCTGTCTAAACCTTGTCTTATCTGTTTATGTGAAAGCCAGATAAAATTACTTGATTTTAATCCGAATCCTTTCCATAACAATTTAGTTCTTATTTTATCTATAGCAATAGATGAAGCCATAATTCTACTTCCAGTATATGGTATATCTAAAAATTCTAAAATTGCTTGTATTCTTCCATCTTCACCACCACGACCATGTAAAGCAATAAAAACCTTGTTAAAACCTTGTTTTTTTATATTTAATATTGAATAATTTCTTACATCAATAGCATCAGCATTGATTTTCGCATTACGTAAGCCAGCTACAACTGCATTTCCTGACATTAGTGAAATTTTACGTTCTGATGAATTCCCTCCCATCAATACAGCTATTTTGTCATTTCTGTTCATATTGTTCTTCAAGTTTATAACTTTGTACTTTATATTTTGGTTGTAATTTATATTCTGCAAGGTCAAGTGCAACCTGACTAATATCACCAGCTCCTTGAATTAAAATTATATCATTACCAGAAATATATAATGCTAAAGTTTCTGGTATACAATTGTTTTCAGTAATTAAGATAGGATTTATTTTACTAATGCTTTGAATTAAGTTACACAAACAAGAACTACTAGCACCAGAAATTATTTTTTCTCCTGCTGGGTATACATTTAATATTAGCAATATATCAACTTTTGATAAAACAGCAACAAAATCGTTTAATAGATCTCTAGTGCGTGTATATCTGTGTGGTTGAAAAATCATGATTAATTGTCGACTTGGCCATCCAGATCGCATAGTTTGAATTATTTCATTAATTTCAGTTGGATGGTGACCGTAATCATCTATTAATATAGCATTTCCAATATTACCGTTTATAGGTTGTGTTGGAAATATACCTAGACAATCAAAACGTCTTTCAGTTCCTTCAAAATTTTTTAAAGCGTCAATAATATATTTTTCATGAATACCTTCTTTATAACATACAGCAATGGCAGCTGTCGCATTTAGAACATTATGATGTCCTGGAGTATTCAAAATTATTTTTAAACATAATTGATTTTTTATTATCAAATTAAAATGGCTTTGCAAACCGTATTGTACATAATTGTCAATCTTAAAATCAGCGTCTTCATTAAAACCATAAGTAATAATTTGACGATTTATATTAGGAATAATCTCACGTATTATCTTATTATCTATACATACAACAGCATATCCATAAAAAGGTAAATTATGTAAAAAATCAACAAAAGCTTTTTTAAGATTTTCAACTTCACCTTGATAAGTATCCATATGATCAAGATCAATATTTGTTATAATAGCAACCATCGGATTTAAATGTAAAAAAGATGCATCGCTTTCATCAGCTTCGGCTATTAAGTAGTTACTATCACCTAAGTTTGCTAAAACATTTCTTTTCTTTACTATACCTCCACTAATAAATGTCGGATTCAAGCCACTTTCAATATATATACTTGATAATATAGAAGTAGTAGTAGTTTTTCCATGAGTGCCTGAAATAGCGATGCCATAGCGGAAACGCATCAATTCAGCTAGCATTTCAGCACGGCTTATTATAGGAATATTTTGTTTCTTTGCAGAAAGAATTTCTGGATTATTAAATGGTATTGCACTAGAAATCACTACAACATTGGCATTATTTACATTCTCACTTCTATGATTAAAATAAATTTTTGCTCCCAACGTAGATAAATATCGGGTAATTACATTAGGAAATATGTCAGAACCACTAATATGATATCCTTCACAAATTAATATTTTTGCAATTCCCCCCATACCAGAACCACCAATACCTATAAAATGGATATGATTAATTTGGTGCATTTTTGATTTCATAGAATATATTTTTATTGATTTTTCTTTATCCATCTTTAATATTTGACTTTTTACTTTCAGTTAAGTTTATTATTTGGATATATATGTTATTTCTTTAGAAATTCGTTCAGTTGCATTATAAGAAGCTAATTTTCTTGCATTTTGTGCCATATGGAGTAATATAGATCTATTCCAACAAAGAATTGTCTTAACTATATCATCTGCAATCGGTTGTTCAGACTCAAATATTTTAGCAGCACCTATTTGTACAAGGTTTAAAGCATTTAGATATTGCTGGCGGTCTTTATGTTTGAATGGTATAAAAATAGCCGCTAGTCCCACTGCAGCTATTTCACTAACCGTGAGTGCTCCTGATCTAGAAATAATTACATCAGCCCATGAATAAGCAGAAAAAATATCCTCAATAAATTCTGTTACGATATGCTGTGTATGGCCTAATCGTCTATATATTTCCTGAACTTTTTGTTTCTCATTAATTCCAGTTTGATGCCATATAATGATTTTTTTTTCTAAACAAAATGCAACTCTTAATACAATATCATTAATAATTTTAGCACCTTGACTTCCACCTACCACTAAAACCCTAATGGGTCCAGTGCGTCCTATAAAACGCTTTTCTGGTATAGGTACTTTATATATATCTTTACGTAAAGGGTTACCAACTATATCTGCATTAGGAAAAGCATTTGGAAAACCTTGTAAAACTTTTGTAGCTATCTTTGCTAACCACTTATTCGTTAAACCAGCAACACTATTTTGTTCATGTATTAATAAAGGTATACCATAACTCCATGTAGCTAAACCACCAGGTCCTGATACATAACCTCCCATGCCTAATACTACATTTGGTTTGCACAATTTTATAATGTTTCTTGCTTGCATTAAAGCATTGAAGATAGAGATAGGGGCTAGTAATTTAGTTCTAATATTTTTACCACGTAATCCTTGTATTTTAACAAAATAAATTTTTATATTATGTTTTGGAACTATATTACTTTCCATATGATTGATTGTGCCTAACCAACACACATTCCAATTTAGTTGTTCTATCATATAATTAGCGATAGCTAATCCAGGAAAAATATGTCCTCCAGTACCTCCGGCCATAACCATCAATGTTTTGCTCATTGACTACCTCAGATTATAACTTTTTTCAAGCTTTTAAGAATGAAATTATGATACACTATGAAATTATTGAAATAATACTGTTTGTTCATGATTTACTCTATTATATTTGAATCGAATTATTAACTAATAATATTAATAGTTATTATAACTTAAATAAATAAATATTTAATTACCCAATGATATAAATTATAGTCGTTTTTAGTATACTGTAAACATCAAGCATTTAGTCTTTATGATAAAAGATTTTATTACTCATTGATAATTTTTTTGACTAATTTAATAAAAATATTACCGCGATGTTCAAAATTATCAAACTGATCTAGGCTAGCACATGCTGGTGATAAAAGTACAGTATCATTAGTTTTAACTAAAGATGCAATTTGCATAACAGCCTGCTGCATTGTTTTGGTATACGTTGAAATTTCAGGATTCATGGAAGCTATCTTTTTTCCATCTTTGCCAAAGCAAAAGAACCTTATATTTTTATTAATAACGTATCTTCTTAAAGAAGAAAAATCAGCATTTTTACCATCACCACCTAGTAACAACCATATCGTACCTTTAAATTTTAAACTGGAATTTAAACTAAATAGTGCAGCTTCAGTACTTTTTATATTTGTTGATTTAGAATCATTAATCCATTTAATGCCCTTATGTTCAGTTATTAACTGAAAACGATGTTTTAAGCCTTTGAACGAACATAATGTTTCTAAACTAGAATTATATGGCAATCCTATTGCACCTGCTAATGCTAAAGCTGCAAGAATGTTAATATAATTATGTTGACCAGTAATTTTTATGTTTTCAATATTAAAATTTTGATCGTAATAAATATTTTTTATATAAATTTCATCTTTATTATTAACAAGATGATAATCACCTTTGTTAATACCAAAACTAATAGAATTTTGATTATTGCTATTTTCAGGTATAATTGATGGATCATCTTTATTAATTACATAAATTAACGCATTTTGATAAATTCGCATTTTGACATTACGATATTGATTAATACCTAATGGATAACGATTTAGATGATTTTCTGATACATTTAAGATAGTAGCTACATTAGCTCGTAAACTGTTAGTAACTTCTAATTGAAAACTAGATACTTCCAAAATATATAATTGTTTTATAGGTTCATTTAACAAATCAAGGACAGGGAAACCAATATTACCTCCAACACCTACTTGATAACCAGCTGCTTTTGCCATTTCTTTTATTAGAACAGTAACTGTACTTTTACCATTTGATCCGGTAATAGCTATTATAGGCACAGTTAATTCACGGCAAAATAATTCTATATCACCTAAAATTTCTATTCCCTTATTAAGGGCTTGTTGTAATTCTTGGCATGATAAATCAATTCCTGGACTTGTAATAATTAAATCAGCTTGAAATAACCAATCAGTATTAAATTCACCTAAATGAAACTCAACATTTTTAGGTAATTGTTTTAGTTGAGGAGGACATAAACGAGTATCAATTACTCGGGGTATGACACCCTTTTTCAAAAAAAATTTAACGCAAGATAGTCCGGTTAAACCTAAACCAATAATAACAACTTTTTTACCTTTGTATTCAATCATAATTAACGTATCTTTAATATTATTAAACCTAATAAAACTAATATTAATGAGATAATCCAAAAAGTTACAATAACACGATACTCAGACCATCCTTTTAATTCATAATGATGATGAATAGGTGCCATAAGGAAAATTCTAAAACCTAATAATTTGAATGAACATACTTGTAATATAACTGAACAAGCTTCAATTACAAATATTCCTCCCATTATGAATAATAATAATTCCTCATGTACTAATACAGCAATAGTACCTAATGCTCCCCCAAGTGCTAACGAACCAATATCACCCATAAAAATTCTTGCTGGATAAATATTAAAATATAAAAAACCAATACCAGAACCAATAATTGCAGTACAAAAAATTATTATTTCATCTGCATTTTTGATATAAGGTATATAAAAATGTTGAGCAAGTGCTATATTAGCAGTTAACCAGCATACTATACTAAAACCAGAAGTTACAAATATTATAGGTACTATTGCTAAACCATCTAAACCATCAGTTAAGTTGACTGCATTGCCTGTACCAACTATAACAAAATAAGCTAACACGATATATATTATTCCTAATTGCGGCATAAAATTTTTAAAGAAGGGAATTAGTAATTGTGTTGAAGAAGCATTATTATTTGTTAGATATAATAATACTACAATAATTATTGCGATAATAGACATCCATAAATATTTCCATTTTGCCGCTAACCCTGTAGAATTTTTATATATAACCTTGTAGTAATCATCTATAAAACCAACGATACCATATCCAATAAATACTATTAATAAATACCATATATAAATATTAGATAAACAGGACCAAATTAATGTTGAAATAAACACTGAGATGATAATTATAATACCACCCATTGTTGGGGTACCATACTTATTCAAATGAGATTCAGGACCATCATTACGCACTACTTGATTTATTTGTAGCTTTTTTAACCAATTAATCAAATACGGTCCTATATATAAAGAAATTAACAAAGATGTCAATAAACTACTAGTAGCACGAAATATTAAATGTAAGAATATATTGGAATAAACATTAGTAAAATAATTTGCTAATAGAACGAGCATAATTTTCCCTATAATAATTCTTTTATTACTTCTTCCATATTAGCATTCCTTGAACCTTTAATTAAAATAGTAATATTTTCATATTTAAATAATAATAATTTTAGATATTTAACCACTAATTTTTTACTTGTGAAATGTTTACCTATTTTACTATTTTGACTTATTAAATAACTTAAAGTGCCTATGCTTATGACAAGATCTATTGCCATATTTTTAGCATAAACACCTAATTTACGATGTAACCTCTCACTTTCTAAACCTAATTCCGCAATATCACTAACTACCATAACACGATATCCTGGCATAGATGATAATAATTCTATTGCAACCTTCATAGACCCTATATTAGAATTGTAACTATCATCTAATAATATTTTATTTTTAGATAAATAAATGGGAAATAATCTACCTGGGATAGGATTAAAAGTTGCAAGACCGCTAATTATTGCATCTAAAGGAATACCTATGGATAGTGATAGTGCAGATGCAGCTAATGCATTATATATATTATGTGTCCCTGTTATAGGAATGTTTGGTTTAACTAAACCATCAGGAGTATGCATACAAAAACTAGTGTAGTTTTTATTTATTTTAATATTATAAGCAAAAAAATCACTTGTATTCTTTTTTAAAGAAAAAGTCCATGTTTTCTTATTATTTAAATATTTTTTCCAGTGTAGCATACCATGGCTATCATCATTAATGATTGCAGTTCCTTTTTCATGCAAATGATAAAATATTTCCCCTTTTGCTTTTGCAATATTAGCCATAGATCCAAAGCCTTCGAGATGTGCTTCTGCAATATTATTTACTAATACGCTTTCAGGGCATGTTATTTTAGTTATATAATCAATTTCACCTGGATGATTTGCTCCTAATTCAATTACTGCATATTTATGTTCTGTTGAAAGTTGTAATAAAGTTAAAGATACTCCAAATTTATTGTTTAAATTATCTTTATTACAAAGAGTTTTACCACACTGACGAAAAATAGAAGCAGTCATTTCTTTAACAGATGTTTTACCTGCAGATCCAGTTAAAGCAACAACACGTGTTTTTACTTGATTACGTACCCAAGATGATAATGTTCCAAGTGCTAAACTAGTATCTTTAACAATTACTTGCGGTATTGAGATTGGTAAATATCTGTTTACCAACAGAGCTTTTGCACCTTGGTTAATTGCATGATCAACAAAATTATGCGCATCAAATTGTTTGCCGATAATAGCTATAAATAAGGTACCTAATTGTATTTTGCTTGTATCTATAGATATATTATCTAGTAATGTATCTTTTCCATACAATTTACCTTTAGTTATTTTTGCTAATGTACTTAAGAAAATTGGAATCATATTTTTCTTCTAATAAATGTTTAATGATAGTTTGATCTGAATATTGAAAGTAATTATCACCTATAATTTGATATGTTTCATGACCTTTACCTGCAATTAAAATTAAATCATTAGGTTCAGCTGTAATAAAACACTGAACAATTGCTTTTATACGTTCATTTATTACATAAATATCAGATAGATCTTTCATACCACTTAAAATATCATTAATGATTTTATCTGGATCTTCAGTACGTGGATTATCTTGAGTAATGATGCTGATATCAGCAAATTGTTTAGAAATTGATCCCATAATTGGCCTTTTACTTTTATCTCTTCCACCACCACAACCGAATAAACACCAAAGTTTACCCGTACAATGTTTACGAGCCGCTATTAAGGCTAATTTAAGCGCTTCAGGAGTATGTGCGTAGTCAAGAATTAATTTGGGTTTACCTTTTTGAAAAAACAATTCCATACGACCATGAATTGGTTGTAATTTAGAAGCCACTCTTAATAACGAATCTAATGGATATTTAAGAGTTAATAAGGTTGCCAATGCAAGCATTAAATTACTAATATTAAAATCTCCAATCAATATAGTATTAATTGTACCTTGTCCCCAACTTGAATTAAAAAAAATTGTTGATATATCTTTATGTAAATGTATTTTAACAACTTTTAACCAATATTTACCTATGTTAATCTTGATATTCTGGTTTATACTAACTGCAACTGCATTAGGAATGTTTTCTAGCCATTTTTTACCAATTTTATCATCTATATTAATTATAACTTGTTTGATTTTATGTTGCGTAAAAAAAGACCATTTAGCTGTTTTATAACTTTCCATACTATTGTGATAATCAAGATGATCGTGACTTAAATTAGTGAATATGCCAGCAGAAAAGTTTATATCAGATACACGATGCTGTAATAAAGCATGCGAAGATATTTCCATTGATGTTAGATTGACTTTTTCCTTATCTAACAAGTATAGTATTTTTTGAACATTAATTGCAGATTCTGTAGTGTTGCTTGTAGTTTTTAGGTGCCCAAGTAATCCATAACCCATAGTCCCCATTACTGCACTTTTTTCACCTATCAGGTTTACCCATTGTGCTATTAATTGAGTAACAGTAGTTTTTCCATTTGTTCCCGTTACTCCAATGATTTTTTGTTTTTTTCCTGGATTTCGATAAAATATTTTAGCTAAAGTTGATAATTTTTTATTTAAATCTGATAAGTAAATAACAGGTATCCCATTTACTACATATTGTTTTCCATGATGAGTCTTACCGTTTGCTTCTGCTAAGATAGCAACAGCACCATTACTTATTGCTTCTAAAATAAAATTTCTGCCATCATTGAAACATCCTAAAACAGCAATAAATAAATCTCCTTTTACTATTTTACGACTATCTAATTTTATTGTATTAAAAAAACAGAGAGGTGCGTTAGGAACCCAATTTTTAAGTAAATAATGAAGATTGTTAAGTGTTTTCACTAATTTTCTCATGTATTAATAGCAATTTTTATATTAATGTATATATATATTATCTAAAGCTAAGTACAGAATTTATAATAAATAAATCTTTTATATTCATACAGAAGATTTATTTATTATAAATGAATTTTTTCAGCTATACGTAATATAGAACTTCTTGACCTTGGGTTATTTTTTATTTCTAAATTACTTGGAATCAACTTACCTAATAATTTAAGTTTACAATTACTCATATCGATTAATTGCGCTTCTGTAATTGGTAATCCATGTGGAATTTGTAAAAGGCTGCTGTTTTCACGCATAAAATATTTAACCATTCTATCTTCTAATGAATGAAAACTAATAATAGATAAACGTCCTTTGGGAGCAAGTATCTTAATAGAACATTTTAATATATTTTTTAGTTCTTCTAATTCTCTATTAACCCATATACGTATTGCTTGAAAACTACGTGTAGCAGGATGTTTAAATTTATCTTTCACTGGAATAGCTAATTCAATTACTTCAACTAATTCTTTTGTTCTTGTAATTGGTAATTTACGATTACGTTTTATAATTGCACTAGCTATACGCTTAGCGAATCTTTCTTCTCCATATAATTTTAATACATAAGCAATCTCTTTTTCATCTGCATTCAGTAACCAATCTGATGCTGTATATTGACAATTAGGATCCATTCGCATGTCTAATGGTCCATCATTCATAAAAGAAAATCCACGTTCATTATTATCTAATTGAAGAGAAGAAACACCAAGATCTAACAGTATTCCATCAATCTTTCCGATTAAATTTAAACTAGAAACATATGTTTCTAGTTTAGAAAAAGTTCCTTCAATAATTGTAAAACGTTGATCTTTTATATCCATAGCTTCTATGATAGCATGCGGATCACGATCTATTGCAATTAGTCCTCCTTGCAACCCAATTTTTGAAAGAATTAAACGCGAATGTCCTCCCATACCAAAAGTTCCATCTATATAAATACCATTTTCTTTAATATTTAAGCTATCAACTGCTTCATGTAATAAAACAGTATTATGTTTGTAATACTTTTTGCTAAATGTTTTTATCATTTTTTATTTACTTGTTAATAAAATAATTGATTAATGAATATTAATATAAATTTAGAAATAATTTTTAAATATAAATAAAACGATATTCAAAGTAAAAAATTAACATTCACTTATTGATTTTTTGTGTTAATATTTTATTTGTATTAATTATATTTAAACAGATATTATTTCAATTAAAACTATTGCAAATAAATATTGTAATTTACTTTAAATAATAAAATAGAATCAAAAACATTTCATGATTTTGTATGATGTATATATATATACATAGAAACACATTAGCGAATAATGTAATTGCCACGCAATACTCCTATAATTCCAGAACGAACCATCTCAATAATTTCTGCTATATTTCTGATAATATTTAAAAATGCATCTAATTTATTAGTAGTGCCTACGAGTTGAACTGTATACATTATTTTAGTAACATCAATAATCTGACCACGAAAAATTTCTACAATTCTTTTTATTTCCTCTCTTTCATATCCGCTCGCTTTTATTTTTATTAGCATAATTTCACGTTCAACACAATTTTTTTCACTTAATTCAAAAACATTTAGAACATCAATTAATTTATGTAGTTGTTTTTCAATTTGTTCTAATACTTTTAAATCACCAAAAGTTTGAATAGTCATACGTGATAAAGTAGGATCATCAGTAGGAGCTACTGTTAGACTTTCAATATTATAACCCCGTTGTGAGAATAATCCAACTACACGAGATAATGCACCAGATTCATTTTCTATTAAAATTGATAAAACACGACGCATAATTTAAGTTCTCTCCGTTTTGCTTAACCACATATCATTCATACCACCACCCCTAATTTGCATTGGGTACACATGCTCATTTTCATCAATATTAATATCAACAAAAACTAATTTACCTTTAGATAGAATATCTAGTGCTAATACTAATTTATCTTTCAATTCTAAAGAATGATTAATGTTAATACCAACATGACCATAAGATTCTGCTAAATTAACAAAATTAGGTAATGATTTCATATATGATTGGGAATGTCTTCCTGAATAAATCATATCTTGCCATTGTTTTACCATACCTAATACATTATTATTTAAATTTAAAATTAAAATAGATAAATTATATTGCAATGCAGTTGAAAGTTCTTGAATATTCATTTGAATGCTGCCATCTCCAGTAATACAAACAACAGTTTCTTTTGGTAAAGCAATCTTAACGCCTAATGCAGCAGGTAAACCAAAACCCATAGTCCCAAGTCCTCCGGAATTAATCCAACGACGAGGTTTATCGAAATAATAGTAAAGGGCTGTAAACATTTGGTGTTGACCTACATCTGAGGTTACATAAGCATTGCCTTTTGTTAAATGAAAAATAGTTTCTATTACTAATTGTGGTTTAATTTTTTTACTTGTACGATCAAAAGATAGGCATTGTTTATTACGCCAATTTTTAATAGCTATCCACCAATTTTCTAGTTGATTTTTATATTTAAATTCGATTGTTTCAAGTAATTTCAGCATGACTTGTAGAATTTGCTTTATATCACCTATAATGGAAATATCTGACGTTATAGTTTTAGATATTGAAGTAGGATCTATATCAATGTGCATTATAGTAGCATTAGGACAATACTTTTCTATATTGTTAGTAGTGCGATCATCGAAACGAACTCCAATGCCAAGAATAAAATCGGAATTATGCATTGCCATGTTAGCCTCGTAGGTACCATGCATACCTAACATACCGATAGATTGATCATGAGTGCCTGGAAATGATCCTAAACCCATCAAAGAAGTAGTTACAGGACTCTTTAAATAATTAGCTAACATTAGCAATTCATTTTCGCAATTAGAATTAACAGCTCCTCCACCAGAATAGATAACTGGTCTTTTTGCATTAATAAGTTTTATTAATGCACGTTTGATTTGTGCTTTATTTATTGGAACAATAGGATTATAAGAACGAATATTTATGGATTTCGGCCATTTATAAGGAATCTTATTATTAGGATCTAGTATATCTTTAGGTAAATCTATAACTATAGGTCCTGGACGACCTGTTGAAGCCAACCAAAAAGCTTTCTTGAATACGATCGGAATGTCTTTGGTATATTTTACTAAAAAACTATGTTTAACAATTGGTCTAGAAATACCGATCATATCACATTCTTGAAAAGCATCATATCCAATTAATGAAGAAGAAACTTGACCAGATAAAACGACTAATGGAACTGAATCCATATATGCTGTTGCGATGCCAGTGATAGAGTTAGTTGCTCCTGGTCCTGATGTTACCAAAACAACACCTACTTCACCTGTTGCACGAGCTAAACCATCAGCCATATGTACAGCTCCTTGTTCATGTCTTACTAAAATATGATCAATACCTCCAATAGTTTGCAAAGCATCATAAATATCTAATACTGACCCACCTGGGTAGCCAAAAATTTGTTTTACACCTTGATCTATTAATGAACGAACAACCATTTCAGCTCCTGACAACATATCCATTTTGCCTCCAAGCTTAAAAAAATATCACACATGTCAATAGTATTTATGTATCATTTAACTTAATGTAACTACGTATAATATCAATTGATAGATTTTTATTTTTAAAAAATTTAAATAAAAATTTATACTTAACATATAAGAATAAAATTATTTTAATGTAGATAATTAATGACTATTATAAATAATCAGAAGGTTATCTATTATTAATAATTTACTGTTAATTAGTTGTTTATAAATAATTTTATGATCATAGATCATTCAAAATTATTCAATAGATTACTTTTTCAGATATGTTTTTATTTAACTTCATATTTTCCTGTTGTTATTAATAAGTTCAATAATTCAAACGTAAATTTAAATTAAAAAGCCCGTGCTTGTCGCGGGTTTTTTAATTGTTTTATATAAAAGGATTAAGGATAAAATAATGAACGATAACGTTATTATTTTTGACACTACTTTGCGTGATGGAGAACAAGCATTACAAGCTAGTTTAAATTTCAAAGAAAAATTACAAATTGCTTTGGCTCTAGAAAGGATGCAAATTGACATAATAGAAGTCGGATTTCCAATATCTTCTCCTGGAGATTTCAAATCTGTCCAATTAATTGCAAAAACTATTAAAAACAGTTGTGTTTGTGCTTTAGCACGATGTCTTGAAAAAGATATAGATGTAGCTAATAGTTCCTTATGCGTTGCTGAAAGATTTCGTATTCATATATTTATATCTACATCTCCTACACAGATTGCAACTAAACTCCGTAGTACCCTACTAAAAGTAATTGAAAGAGCGTCATATATGATTAAATATGCTCGTAAATACACCGATGATGTTGAATTCTCTTGTGAAGATGGAGGTCGTACGCCAATTGATGATTTATGTCGTATAGTTGAGGTCGCAATTGATTCAGGTGCTACAACAATTAATATTCCAGATACTGTTGGTTATACAACTCCAAGCGAATATGCAGGTATTATTACTCAATTAATTAATTTAGTTCCAAATATAAATAAAGCTATATTATCTGTTCATGCTCATGATGATTTAGGCCTGGCTACAGGAAATACAATAGAAGCATTGAAAGCTGGAGCACGACAGATCGAATGTACTATAAATGGTTTAGGTGAACGCGCAGGTAATTGTGCATTAGAAGAAATTGTCATGGCAATCAAAACTCGCCAAGAAATACTAAAATTAAATACCAATATTAATTTTCAAGAAATCTACAGAACCAGTCAAATAATTAGCCAAATATGTAATATGCCTATTCCATCAAATAAAGCAATAGTTGGCTCTAATGCTTTTTCTCATTCTTCTGGTATTCATCAAGATGGAGTATTAAAGAACCGTGAAAACTATGAAATTATAACATCAGAATGTATTGGATTACATAAGATTCAATTGAATCTTACATCACGTTCAGGTCGTGCTGCTGTCAAGTATAGAATGGAAGAAATGGGATATAAAGAAAATGATTATGATCTTGATGCTTTGTATGATGCTTTTTTAAGATTAGCTGATAAAAAGGGACGAGTCTTTGATTATGATTTAGAAGCGTTAGCATTTATTAACAAGCAAAATGAGGATCCGGAATATTATAGGTTAAATTATTTTAATGTACAATCAGGATCTAACAAAGTTGCTAAAGCATGCGTAAGTTTAATGTGTGGTCTTAATACAAAATTAAAAACAGCAACTGGCAACGGTCCAGTAGATGCTGTATATCAAGCTATTAACTTAATAACTATGTTTAATGCTGAACTCTTAAATTATAAATTAACATCTAAAGGCCATGGAGAAAATGCATTAGGTCAAGTAGACATATTAGTTAACTATAAAACAAGAAAATTTCATGGCATTGGTTTAGCAACTGATATTATTGAATCTTCTGTAAAAGCTATGATCAATGCTTTGAATAATATTTGGCGTTCTAAACAAGTTGAAAAAGAACTAGAACGTAAATTAAAAAAACTAAAAGGAATAACATGACAATATTAAAAAAGTATTTCATAGCAGTGTTGCCAGGGGATGGCATAGGTCCTGAAATCATGTCTCAAGCTATCAAAGTATTAGAAGAAATATGTTCATGCTTTAACATTAACATTAATATAACAAAATATGATGTAGGAGGAATTGCTATAGATCGTTATGGAAGCGCTTTACCTGAAATAACTATTCATGGTTGTGAAAAAGCTGATGCAATTCTGTTTGGGTCTGTAGGAGGACCAAAATGGCAACATCTACCTATTAACGATCAACCAGAAAGAAGCTCTTTATTAAGATTGCGTAAACATTTTAAATTATTTAGTAATTTACGTCCATCAAGATTATTCCATGGTTTAGAACATTTATGTCCTTTACGTCTTGATATTGCTAAAAAAGGTTTTGATGTTCTATGTGTACGTGAGTTAACTGGTGGTATTTACTTTGGTAAACCTAATGGACGTAAGGGTAATGGTAAATATGAATATGCATTTGATACAGAAATTTATTATCGTTTTGAAATTGAAAGAATTGCTAAAGTAGCGTTTGAATCTGCACGTAAACGCCGTAAACATGTAACTTCTATTGATAAAGCTAATGTATTACAAACATCTATTATGTGGAGAGAAGTAGTACAAAAAACATCGAAACAATATCCTGATGTGAAATTAAATCATATGTATGTTGACAATGCTGCTATGCAATTAATTAATGATCCATCACAATTTGATGTCTTACTGTGTTCCAATTTATTTGGAGATATCATTTCTGATGAATGCGCAATGATAGCTGGTTCTATAGGTTTATTACCATCTGCCAGTTTGAATGAACATGGTTTTGGATTATATGAACCAGCTGGAGGTTCAGCTCCAGATATTGCTGGTCTCAATATTGCTAATCCTATATCGCAAATTTTATCTTTAGCATTACTATTACGTTACAGTTTAAAATTAGAAGATGCAGCTAAAAGTATTGAAAGAGCTGTGTATAATGTTTTAAAAAAGGGATATTACACCAGAGATATATCAAGTAACAATCCAATGACTACAGAAGAAATTGGTAATGTTATTATTAAAAACATAATATTAGGAATCTAAAGTCATGCAAACACTATATCAAAAAATATTCGATGCTCATATTATTCATAACACAACTGATAACATACCATTATTGTATGTAGATAGACATTTAATTCATGAAGTTACTTCACCTCAAGCTTTTAATAATCTTAGAACAAACCTAAGAAAAGTACGTCAGCCATGTAAAACTTTTGCAACTATGGATCATAATGTTTCTACAATCACTAAAGATATCAATGCATCAGGAAAGTTATCACGTATCCAAATGCAAGAACTGATAAAAAATTGTAAAGAATTCAAGATTCAATTGTATGATATTAATCATCCATTTCAAGGAATAGTACATGTTATGGGTCCAGAGCAAGGTATAACCTTGCCAGGTATGACTATTGTTTGTGGTGATTCTCATACATCAACTCATGGTGCTTTCGGTGCTCTTGCTTTCGGTATTGGTACGTCAGAAGTAGAACATGTTTTAGCGACACAAACTATAAAACAAGATAGAGCTAAAACAATGAAAATTCATTTGATAGGTAATATGTCAGTTGGTATCACTGCAAAAGATATAATCTTAGCAATTATTGGACATTTAGGTAGTAGTAAAGGAAATGGATATGTCGTGGAATTTTCTGGTTTTATTATTAATCAGATGAGCATGGAAAGTCGAATGACTTTATGTAATATGGTAATTGAAATGGGTGCAAAAGCAGGTTTAATAGCACCAGATGATATTACCTTTACATATTTAAAAAATCGTAAATTTTCTCCAAAAGGTAAAGAATGGGAAAAAGCAGTTGAATACTGGCGTACATTAAAATCGGATCATCATGCTAATTTTGATTCTATAATAGAAGTTAACATTTCAGAAATAGCACCTCAAGTAACATGGGGTACAAATCCGAGTCAAGTCATATCAATTGATCAATCAGTACCTAATCCTAGTTTATTTTCTAATCCAATTGAACGAATATCAGCTGAAAAAGCATTAAATTATATGAAGTTAAAACCAGATACAAAGTTAACAAATATTAATATTGACAAAGTATTTATTGGATCCTGTACTAATTCTAGAATTGAAGATTTACGTTCAGCAGCTATGGTAATAAAAGGTAAAAAAGTTGCATCAGGTGTTTTAGCAATAGTAGTTCCAGGTTCCGGAATCGTAAAAGCACAAGCAGAATCTGAGGGTTTAGATAAGATTTTTTTAGAAGCTGGTTTTGAATGGCGTTTGCCAGGATGTTCAATGTGCTTAGCTATGAATGAAGATCGTTTAAATCCAGGTGAACGTTGTGCCTCTACAAGTAATAGAAATTTTGAAGGTCGTCAAGGTCGTGGAGGATTAACACATCTTGTTAGCCCTTTAATGGCTGCAGCAGCTGCTATAAACGGTCATTTTGTTGATGTTCGTGAATTAAATATCAGGAGCTAATGAAAATGTTAAAAAAGCTGATTCAACACACTGGAATTGTTGCACCTTTAGATATAGCTAATGTAGATACCGATGCAATTATTCCTAAACAATTTTTACATAGAATTTCACGTATTGGCTTTGGTAAAAATTTGTTTCATTATTGGCGTTATAAAGATATGTCTGGTAAGATACCAAATTTATATTTTGTTCTTAACAAACCAGAATTTAAATTTGCAAGTATATTACTAACTCGCGAAAATTTTGGTTGCGGTTCATCAAGAGAGCATGCTGTTTGGGCTTTAGTAGATTTTGGATTTCGTATTATTATAGCACCTAGTTTTGCAGATATTTTTTATAAAAATAGTATTAATAATCAATTATTACCCATAATATTAAAAGATAAAGAAATAGATGAAATGTTTTATTTGGTTAATAATAATAGCGGTATTATGTTTAGTATTGATATTAAGAAATCTAATATATTTACAGAAAATAACATCTATTCTTTTCATATTGATAAATATCATCGTGAATGTATTGTTAATGGAATTGACAATATTCGATTAACGTTACAATATGAACCATTAATTTCACAGTATGAAAAAAATAATCTTAAGTTTATGAATTAGATCTAATCGTGTTATTTATTTTATATTCGTATATTATTTATATATTATTCTTAAATTCATAATCTCTCTATATATTTTTAATATTTATTTGTAATAACATGATTATATGTATTATTGCAGAAATACTGAATATCAATTATAAAAATATATAATTTAATAAATTTAATATTGACATCTCAAGATTTCAGTAACACATTATTTTCAATATAATAACTTTAAATATATAGTATATAATATATAGTATATTACAGCGGATAAGATATAACATGAAAAAATTAGGAATATTAATTATTAACATATTAATAAGCTTAAATTTATTTGCAGCAACTAAATTAGAAGATAAAATAGCAGTAATAGTCAATAACGATATAATTCTTGAAAGCGAAATAACCAGTTATATACAAAGATTAAAATCTGAATTTTATCTTGAAGGTGAACAATTTCCTGACTATGACGCATTACGTAATCAGATTATTCAAAAAAAAATAGTAGATACAATTATTTTTCAAATGGCAAAACAAATAGGGCTAATGGTTACAAATGATAAAATAGATATGATTATAAAAAAAATATCTACTATGCATCATACTAGTATGAATCAATTTTTTGAAACTTTATCACGTAATAATATTGATTACGATTCATATCGAAAACAAATAAAAAAGCAAATAATAGTTTCCATTATTAGTAGTAAAGAGTTAATAAATAGAATTATTGTTTATCCTCAAGAAATAACTAGATTAGCTAATCAGGTTTTCTTAAATAAATTTAATGAGAGAGAAATAAACTTAAGTCAAGTGATTGTACCTTTACCAGAAAATCCAAATAAACATCAATTATATGAAAAAGAAAATATAGCTAGAAATTTAGTTATTAAACTTAAAAGAAATAATAATATTTACGAATTAAAAAAAAATATTCCATATTCAATAAATATAGAAAATATGGGCTGGAGTAAAATAAAAAAAATACCAAGTATTTTTGTTAAAGAAATAATGAATTCAAAAAAAGGTGATATAGTTGGTCCAATCCGTTCTGGAATTGGTTTTCATATTTTAAAAATAAATGATTTAGATAGTAATAACAATATTACTTCAAACGATATGCAAATTAAAGTATTCTTTAAAAAATTAAATTCAGATACTATAAAAAAGAAAAAATTTTTAATACAGCTGAAGGATATTATATCTAAATTTAATTCAAAAGAAATCAATCTTAAAAATACAATTAAACAGTTATACAAAAATTTATTTTTTGTAGATAAAAATATTAATTCAAGATGGATATTATTTAATAACAGTTCTGTTCAAAATATTAATAATACCTTAAAAAATTTAAAAAATAATCAAATAACTCAACCAATTTTCTTTAATTCAGGATGGTATATCCTTTATAAATCAGATATGAATACAATAAGTAATCATAATACAATACAAAAAAAACTTTCTTTTATGAATATTATTAATAATAAAATATATGAAGAACTTGAATATTTAATACAACAAAAAATTTCAAAGTCTTATATTAAAATTATAAAACATAATAATGATTAATTATCCTCGTATCATTATAACTCCAGGTGAGCCTGCAGGGATTGGTCCTGATATTACAATACAATTAGCTCAAAAAAATTGGCCTGTTGAATTAGTAGTATGTGCTTCCGCAGATTTACTATATCAACGTGCTTCTCAGCTACATTTACCTATATCATTGTATGAATATAATTCTAATAGCAATAGAAAGAAAAAAAAAGGTAGTTTAGCTATAATTCCTATAGAATTATCGAAAAAGGTAACTCCAGGTAAATTATCAATAGATAATAGTAATTATGTAATAAAAACTTTAATAAAATCATGTGATGAATGTTTAAAAGGAAGATTTAAAGCAATGGTTACAGGACCGGTAAATAAAAGTATTATTAATGAGGCTGGAATACCTTTTATTGGTCATACTGAATTTCTTGCTAATCGCACAGGTGTTGATAAAGTCGTTATGATGTTAGTAAATAATAATTTGCGTGTAGCTCTAGCAACTACTCATTTGCCAATAAAAAATGTTGCTGATGCTATTACGAAAGATAATTTAAATGTAATCATTAATATTTTACATAATGAATTAAAAAAAAATTTTCTATTAAAGATCCTTCTATCTACGTTTGTGGATTAAATCCCCATGCAGGTGAAGGTGGTTATATCGGTAAAGAGGAAATTGAAATTATTATTCCTGTCATTAATAATCTTAGAAAAGAAGGTCTAAACATAACAGGACCATTACCAGCAGACACTATTTTTCAAGACAAGTACTTAAATAATGCTGATGTAATTTTAGCTATGTATCATGATCAAGGGTTACCAGTCTTGAAATTTTGTTCATTTAATAAAGCAGTAAATATTACCCTTGGTTTACCTTTTATTAGAACTTCTGTTGATCATGGAACTGCAGTTGAATTAGCTTCTAAAGGAAAAATTAACTCAGAAAGTTTTTTTATGGCAGTTAATCTTGCAATTAATATGATTAAAATTAATAATGAATAGCGTTATATATCAAGGACATTATGTCCGAAAAAATTTAGGACAAAATTTCTTATCTGACCATAATGTGATTGCTAATATAATATCAGCTATTAATCCTAATAATGATCAATTATTAGTAGAAATTGGACCAGGTTTAGGTGCTTTAACAAAACAAATTTGTGAAAATATTAATAAATTAATTGTAATTGAATTAGATAATAATCTTATAAAAAAATTAAAAGAAGATAATGAATTAAGATATAAGTTAAATATTTTTCGAGATAATGCTTTGAAATTTGATTTTAAAGCATTATCTTTAGAAAGACAAAAACCAATTCGTATATTTGGAAATCTACCTTACAATATATCTACTACACTTATATTTTATCTCTTTAAATACGTTAAATACATTAAAGACATGCATTTTATGCTACAAAAAGAAGTAGCTGATCGTATGATTGTTGGTCCAGGTAATAAAAAATATGGCCGTCTCAGTGTAATGACACAATACTACTGTAAAATTATTTCGTTATTAGAAGTAAATCCCATATCTTTTATACCAGCACCGAAAGTATATTCTACATTTATTCGGTTAGTTCCTCATAAAACACTAATACATCAAGTAAATAATTTAAACTTACTTAAGTACATCACTACTATAGCTTTTAGTCAACGTCGTAAGACACTGAGAAATAGTTTAAATAAAATAATTCCTATAAGTATTCTTAAAGAACTGTATATTGATCCTTCCCTACGTGCAGAAAATGTTTCAGTCTCAGAATATTGTAGTTTAGCGAATTGGTTAGCTAATGATAAAAATTATAATTCTTCAACTTAATAATAAATAAATATAAATTACAATATATTATTTATTTAGATCAAATTTTACACACAAAATTAAAGGTAACAAGGAAATACCTAATTATTTTGTTATCATCTGTAATATCAATAATATTAACAAAATAAACCTTTTATTAAATTAATGAAGTTTCAAATTACTAATAACAATTTTTAATAAATAGAAATTTATAATACAATATAAATAAATAAACAGAACGTTACATATTTAATCAGTTAGTAAATTTAATGAAATCATTAGATATATATTGATTAAAATATCACATTTGCTACAACTTAATATTATAAGTAGTGGAATAAATCATACATCATGATTAATTAATTCCAAAACTCCAAATTTGCAATAAGATTTATATCTATTTAGTACAATAATTTCATTAACTAAATGATAATTTTAAAGTGGATTTTAAAATCTATGAGTACATATCTAATTGGTGATATTCATGGTTGTTATGAAGAATTTCGTATTTTATTGAATCAAGTAAATTTTAATCCTAAAAAAGATATTTTATGGTTGACTGGTGATTTAGTAGCTCGCGGGCCTAATTCATTAGATGTATTACGTTATGTAAAATCTATTGAAACATCTATCCGATTAGTTTTAGGTAATCATGATTTAAATCTGTTAGCAATTTATTCTGGAATTAATATCGATAGACCCAAAGATCAATTGACACATCTCTTAGAAGCTAAGGATATTGATAACTTAATTTATTGGCTACGTTGTCAACCGCTACTACAAATAGATGAAAAAAATAAAATAATTATGTCACATGCTGGAATTACTCCACAGTGGGATTTAAAAACGGCAAAAAAATGTGCATATGAAATAAAAAAAGTACTATCCAGCAATGTATATCCATTATTTCTTAACTCTATGTATGGGAATATGCCTAATAATTGGGATGAAAAACTTAGTGGGTTAGCTAGATTGCGTTTTATCACCAATGTGTTAACAAGAATGAGATATTGTTTTAAAAATGGTCAATTAGAAATGTTTTCTAAAAATATTATAGGAAAAAATCATTTATCAATAACACCTTGGTTTAATATTAAAACTGAATTAACAAATAATTATACAATAGTGTTTGGTCATTGGTCTGCGCTAAAAGGTAAAGGTACCCCAGAAAAAATTATTCCTTTAGATACAGGCTGTTGCTGGGGAGGAACTCTTACACTTTTACATTGGGAAGAAAGTAAATATTATAGAATTAATAAAATAGTAAATTGATATAATAAAAATATTATCCTTAAGATTTATTTTTTTGATTTGCGATATAGAATTTCAAAATTACAACTATAAATATTTTCTTTATCAATATCATGAAATTTATTAAAAATTAGGTTCCAATCACAAGGATTATAGTAAGGAAATTTTTTATCACCATCAATAGTTGTATTAACATGAGTTAAATAAAGTGCATCAGCATAATTGATAGTTTGTTCATATATGCTAGCACCACCAATAATCATTATTTCATTAGACGTATTAACGATATTAATTGCTTCATCTAAAGATGAAGCCCAAATAACATTTTTAGATTTACTATAACGTTTACTAACAACAATATTTAACCTTTTCGGCAACGCACGTCCAATAGATTCAAAAGTAAGTCTACCCATTATGACCGGTTTATTGATAGTATTTTTCTTAAACCAAGATAAATCTACAGGAAGCCTCCACATCAGGTTATTCTTTAAACCTATAAATCTGTTATATTCAAATGCAGCAATAATACTGATCATGTGTTCTATTATTTTATTTCTTCATTGAAGACTTATCCAAACATTTTATTACATTTACATGTAGTTAAAATTAGTTTGAATTAATTATACATGCAATTTAAATTATTTTTAAAAATTATTTAATTTTATTATTTAATTGTAAATGTAATTCTTGAATAGAAATAATCTCATCTATTGCGTCAGCATTTAATGCCATTAATGTAGCAAAACTTCCATTTAAAGTAGTATTATAGTATATATTAGATCTTAAAGCACTATATCTAATCATTCTTGAATCTTCAATAGATTGACGACCAGAAGCAGTATTGACAATATAAGTATATTCTCCATTATTTAAACGGTCTTGAATATTTGGATAACCTTCTTCATGTACTTTTTTAACTAAACAAACATCAATCCCTGCTTTTTCTAATGTTAATGCTGTGCCGTGTGTAGCATCTATTTCAAATCCAAAATGTTTTAACTTTATTGCAAGATCAACAATGCGTTTTTTATCATTTTTTCTAACCGATAATAATGCTCTGCCATTTCTTTTCATATTACATTGAATAGCTAACATTACTTTAGCAAAAGCTTGTTCAAAAGTTCTACCGATACCCATGACTTCACCAGTTGAACGCATTTCTGGACCTAAAATAGGATCAGATCCTTGAAATTTAACAAATGGAAAAACTACTTCTTTAACTGAATAGTAATGCGGAATTATTTCTTTAGTCATTTTTTGTTGCGATAGAGTTTTTCCTATCATTACTAATGCAGCAACTTTTGCTAACGGAATACCAGTGGCTTTAGATACAAATGGAATAGTACGTGCAGCTCGTGGATTAATCTCAATTAAGTACACATTATTATCTTTAATCGCAAATTGAACATTCATAAGACCATTGATTTTTAGCTCGACAGCTAATTTCTTTATTTGATGACGTATTGTGTCTTGAATGTCATTGTTTAAAGTATGAGCCGGAAGCGAACATGCAGAGTCACCTGAATGTACTCCTGCTTGTTCTACATGTTCCATAATACCACCAATTAGTAAATTATGACCATCAAAAATTGCATCCACATCAACTTCAATCGCATCTTCTATAAAATGATCTAATAATATTGGATTATCATCAGCTATAAATATAGCTGATTGAAAATAACGCTTAAGATCAAATTCATCATAAATGATTTCCATAGCACGTCCACCTAGAACGTATGAAGGACGCACAAGTAATGGATAACCAATATCTGTAGCTTTATTTATAGCTTGCTCTAATGTTATAACAGTAGCATTATCTGGTTGTTTTAGATTAAGTCTTTTAACTAATTGTTGAAATCTATTACGATTTTCAGCGCAATCAATAGAATCTGTACTTGTACCAATAATTGGTACACCAAAGGTTTCTAATAACCTAGCTAGTTTTAATGGTGTTTGACCTCCGTATTGAACAATAACTCCTTTAGGTTTTTCAATTCTTACTATTTCGAGTATATCTTCTAATGTTATCGGTTCAAAATAAAGACGGTCAGAAATATCATAATCTGTTGACACAGTTTCCGGATTACAGTTTACCATAATAGTTTCATAACCATTTTCACGTAATGCTAAAGAAGCATGAACGCAGCAATAATCAAATTCTATTCCTTGACCTATGCGATTGGGTCCTCCTCCTATTATCATAATTTTTTCTTTATTTTCGTTTGGATCAGATTCACATTCTTCTTCATAAGTTGAATACATATATGCAGTATTAGTATCAAATTCAGCAGAGCAAGTATCAATACGTTTATAAACAGGATGAATGTTATAAGAATATCTAAGCTGACGAATATCATTTTCTTTTAATCCAGTTAAACTGGATAGACGCGCATCAGAAAAACCTTTACGTTTTAACATATATAAAAATGATTTATTTAAACAATTCAAACCCTTGACAACTATCTGTTTTTCTAGATTAATTAATTCTTTAATTTGAATCAAAAACCACTTATCAATATTAGTAAGCTTAAATACACTATATACAGACATACCTGCCCGAAATGCATCAGCAATATACCAGATTCTATCTGAACTAGCTATTTTAAGTGCATTACGAATATCATTCATATTTTTATTACAGCTTGCATTAAATTTAGAATCTAAACCATTAACTCCAACTTCTAAACTGCGTAATGCTTTTTGTAATGATTCTTGAAAAGTACGACCTATAGCCATTACTTCACCAACAGATTTCATTTGAGTTGTTAAAATATTATTTGAACCAGGAAACTTTTCGAAATTAAAACGTGGTATTTTAGTTATAATATAATCAAGAGAAGGTTCAAAGGAAGCAGGTATTCTATTTCCAGTAATATCATTTTTCAGTTCATCAAGAGTATAACCTACTGCTAATTTAGCAGCTATTTTCGCAATGGGGAAACCAGTAGCTTTTGAAGCTAATGCTGATGAACGTGACACACGTGGATTCATTTCAATGATTATTAGACGACCATTTTTAGGATTAATTGCAAACTGTACGTTAGATCCACCAGTTTCTACACCTATTGCACGCATTACTGATATAGAAGCATTACGCATAATTTGATATTCTTTATCTGTTAATGTTTGAGCAGGCGCAACTGTGATAGAGTCACCAGTATGGATTCCCATTGCATCAAAATTTTCTATTGAACAGACTATTATACAATTATCATTTTTATCCCGTAATACTTCCATTTCATATTCTTTCCAACCAATTAATGATTCATCAATTAATAATTCATTAGTAGGTGAAACATCAAAACCTTGTTTACATATTTCCTTGAAATCACAATAGTTATATGCAATACCACCTCCAGCTCCACCCATAGTAAATGATGGACGAATAATACATGGGAAGCCAACATAATCACAGATAATTAAAGCTTCTTCCATTGTTTTTGCAGTACTAGAACGAGCTGTTTCTAAACCAATATTATTCATGATTGTATCAAAGCGCTGGCGATTTTCTGCTTTATCAATACTATCAGCATTTGCACCTATCATAATTACATTAAACATCGTTAGTATACCTTGACGATCTAATTCTAACGCACAAGTTAATGCCGTTTGTCCTCCCATAGTAGGAAGTAATGCATCTGGTTTTTCTTTTTCAATTATTTTTTTTACTATTTTCCAATGTATTGGTTCAATATAAGTAATATCAGCTATATTTGGATCAGTCATAATAGTTGCTGGATTAGAGTTTACTAGGATGATACGATACCCTTCAGATTTAAGAGCTTTGCAAGCTTGTACACCAGAATAATCAAATTCACAAGCTTGTCCAATTATAATTGGACCAGCACCAAGAATCAGGATGGATTTTATATCTATTCGTTTTGGCATTATTAACTCCTGATTAAGTAAAATTGATTAATCAATTCAATAAAATGATCAAACAATAAAATTGCATCAGATGGTCCTGGGCTTGCTTCTGGATGCCCCTGAAATCCAAATGCTGGTTTATCGATATGATGAATACCTTGTATTGTATTATCAAATAATGAAATATGTGTTACACGTAAATTAATAGGTAAACTAAGTTTATCTACTACAAAACAATGATTTTGTGCAGTTATCATTATTTTATTATTACTAAGATTTTTTACTGGATGATTTCCACCATGATGTCCTGTTTTCATTTTTATAATTTTTGCACCATTAGCTAAAGCTAAAAGTTGATGACCAAGACAAATACCAAATATTGGAATGTTTATTTTTAAAAAATAATTAATATAATCAATAGCATAATCACATGATTGAGGATTTCCAGGACCATTAGAAAGAAAAATGCCATCAGGATTCATATCAATTACTTCCTTAGCAGAAGTTTTTGCTGGTACCACTGTCAATTGACAACCCTTGTCTACGAGAATACGTAAAATATTGCGTTTAACACCATAGTCATAAACAATTACATGATAAGGACTTTTTGTTGATTTTTGTTTTTTTAAAAACGGTGGTTTTAACGAGACATTCCCTTGATTCCATGTGTAACTGTAAGTAGTAGTAACTTCTTTTAATATATCTATTGCTTCTAATCCTTTAAACGATTTAATTTTATGTAAAGCTTTTGAATTATTTATATTGTTATGTGTCATAATACAACCATTTTGATTACCTTTCTTACGTATTATACGAGTTAATTTTCTAGTATCAATATTTGCAATTGCTACAATATTCTTACGTTTTAAATACTTTGATAGACTTTCTTTATTACGAAAACTACTAGCTAATAATGATAAATCCCGAATAATTAAACCTTGAGCGTAAATTCGATTTGATTCCTCGTCTTCAGAATTAGTACCAACATTACCAATGTGAGGATAGGTTAAAACAATAATTTGCATAAAATATGAAGGATCAGTTAAAATTTCTTGGTAACCTGTCATTGATGTATTAAATACAATTTCCCCTACTGCTGAACCTATGGCCCCAATAGAACGACCGTAAAATTGAGTACCGTCTTCTAATGTTAAAAGAGCGGATTTAATCAAAATATCCTCCTAAAGATAATAAAAAATAACATATAAATAATTGATATATAAATTAATACTAATATCCAATTTAATTGGATATTAATGTTTACTATCGTTATTAATATAAAATTTAAATTAAGAAAATTATTTATTAATTAATTTAATCAGTATTGAAAAAGATAAAATCTTATATCTTTTGCATATTGTGATAGTGGAATATTATAAACTTGATAAACCAAGCACATCCCACATGTTGAAAAGACCGGATTTTTTATGTTTTAGCCATTTTGTTGCTTTAATTGCACCTAAAGCAAAATTCATACGATTACTGACTTTATGAGTGATTTCTATTTGTTCACCTATACTTGCAAATATTGCTTTATGTTCACCTATTATATCTCCACCTCTTATTGTAGAAAAACCAATTGATTGTTCTTTTCTTTTTCCAATAATTCCTTCACGTTTGTATACTGCACTTTCATCAAATTTCCAATGCATTGTATTAGCTATTATTTTACCCATAGATAAGGCTGTGCCCGAAGGGGCATCAATCTTGTTTCGATGATGTGCTTCAATGATTTCGATATCCGAATCATTTCCTATTATTTTAGATGTAGCTTCTAATAATTTTAATACTACATTCATTCCTATACTGAAATTGGCTGATAAGACAATAGCAATTTCTTTTGATGCGAGATCAATTAATTTATATTCTTTTTGATTAAAACCTGTAGTACCAATAACCATAGATTTTTTATGTTGTTTACATAAACTTAAATATTCCATAGTTGATTGTGGAGTCGTAAAATCTATCAATAAATCAAAAGAATCAATTATATTATGTATATTATCTGTTATTGTTATATTTATTTGAGAAGAATTTATTAATATTCCAGCATCGCAACCAACCATTGAAGATCCAGCTTTAACTAAAACACTGCTTAAATTAATATCTTCTTTGTTAGCAGCTTTAATTAACTCACGTCCCATTCTACCTTGAGCTCCTGCAATAGCAACTCTAATCTGATTCATAATAATATCCTTTATAAATTGCTATAATAATAAATCATCTTGAATGAAATATATTAAATTATTAATAGTTTTATTTAAAAATTAAATATTACATAATATTAAATACAATTTTTTCTTTTTTTCCTATTAGTTCTGTAACATAACTTCCACCTAATTGAATTAAATATTCTATTACTTCATTGACTAAGATATCTGGTACTGAAGCACCTGCTGTAATACCAACATAATTAATATTACTTAACCAGTGTGTTTGAATATCTATAGCTGAATTTATTAATTTAGCTACTTTACCCATATTTTGTACTACTTCAACCAATCGATTAGCATTAGAAGAATTTGCTGAACCAATAACTAATATTAATTCTGCATATTGTGCTAAATTTTTTACTGCTTCTTGTCTATTAGTAGTAGCATAGCAAATATCTTCTTTGCGTGGACCAGTAATTGATGGAAAACAATGACGTAATTCATCTATAATTTTGGCAGTATCATCAACTGACAGGGTACTTTGTGTCATAAAGTTAATTTTTTGTTTGTTTTTTACTTTTAATTTAGATATATCTTTTATTGAATTTATTAAATAAATACCACCAATTTTATTATCATATTGTCCCATAGTACCTTGTACTTCAGGATGATTTGAATGACCAATTAATATAGCTTCTATACCTTTACGACTAGCTTGTTTTACTTCCATATGAATTTTTGTTACCAAAGGACATGTTGCGTCCAATAAAACTCTAGGATTAGTTTTTTTAGTTTTTTTTCTTATTTCTTGTGATACACCATGTGCAGAAAATATCACAACAGAATTATTAGGTATTTCTGTAATATTTTTAACAAATATAGCACCAATCTTACGTAAACGATTAACTATATAATGATTATGCACTATTTCATTATAAATATAAACTGGTGCACCATAATTCTTTAGTGCTACTTCTACAATACTAATTGCTCGCTTAACACCAGCGCAAAAACCACGAGGATTTGCTAGTAGAATTTGCATGATCACTCCAAATTTTAATAATTAACATCTGAATCAAGATATTAACATTCATTCAACACAAAGAATATTAAACCTATAAATATAAAACAATCTGCAATATTAAAAGTAGCAAAATGAAACTTTTGTATATGAAAATCAATAAAATCTACTACAAAACCATGATAAAAGCGATCAAATAAATTACCTAATGCACCGCCAATAATAAACGTATAGGAAATATATATCATATTGTTAACATTATTACTATAATACATGGACACTAACAAAGTAATTATGATAATAATAGTAATAATTATAAACAACCAATGTTGCCACTTATTACCATCAGATAGAAAACTGAATGCTATGCCATAATTATGACAATAAAATAAATTTAAAAATGATGTTAATTGATATGTTTCTTTCAAAATTATATTATGCATTATTACTTGTTTAACAACATTATCTATGATAGCTATCATAAATGCTAAAGACAACCAACTTATTTTCAGTGTATTGGTAGAATTTTTCATCATACAAATTTGCGTTCCTCACCGTTTTTAGTTATGTTTAAATAACATCGGTCGCATATATCGATATTAGAAATATTATTTTTAACATTATAATTCCAACACCTAGGGCATTTTTGGCCTTTCGCTTTATAAAACTCTATTTTTAGATTTTCAAATATTTCACTTTGATATGCTTGATTACTAGCAAGTTCATAATCTAAAATTTGAAAATCAGATATCAAGAAAACGAACTTTAATTCACGACCTAATATCTGTAATTTGTTAAATAATTCCCCATTTACATAAAATTTAATATCGGCCTCTAATGAACTGCCAATTATTTTATCTTTTCTTGCTATTTCTATTACTTTATTAACATCACTCTTTATTTTTATAAGATTACTCCAATATTTATTACCCAAGATATCATATTCTGATAGATTTAGAAGGTTTGTATACCATGTTTCAATAAATATATGAGATGAACGATTACCTAATAAATAACTCCAAGTTTCATCAGATGTAAAAGGTAAAATTGGTGCTATCCATCTAACAAATGCTTCTATTATATGCCATAGAGCTGTTTGACAACTTCGACGAGCTACACTATTTTTTTTCATAGTATACAGACGATCTTTAACTATATCAAAATAAAAAGAATTCATTTCTATAGAGCAAAAAGACATCAGACGTTGAATAACATTATGAAAATCATATTCTTCATAAAAATTAATAATATCTTTTTGAGCTTCATAGGCACGACTTACTGCCCATCTATCTAAGATTAACATATCATCTGATTTTACTAAATTTACTATAGGATTAAAATCATTTAAGTTAGCTAATAAAAAACGTATGAAATTACGAATTCTCCTATACACATCAGCTGAACATTGTAAAATAGAATCGGAAATCGTCATTTCATTTGAATAATCACTTGATGCAACCCATAATCTTAAAATATCAGCTCCAAATTTTTCTATTACCTTTTCTGGGGAAATGACATTACCTATTGATTTTGACATTTTACGTCCATTACCATCTACGGTAAAACATTGTGTTAATACTTGACGATAAGGGGCTCTGTTACTCAAAGCACTAGAAATAACTAGAGAAGACATAAACCATCCACGATATTGATCTAATCCTTCTAAATACATGTCAGTTTGTTTATCTCTTAAATCTAAACGTGTACTAACTACACTAAAAATAGTAGAACCGGAATCAAACCATACATCAAGAACATCAGTTACCTTAAAATAATCACCAGGTTGTGTAATAAAATTATTTGGATCTAGATCCCACCATACTTGAATGCCATATTTTTCAACTAGTAATGCAATTTTTTCTATTATGGAATTTGTATCTGGATGCAATACTCCAGTTTTTTTGTTTACAAATAAAGGAATAGGTACACCCCAAGTGCGCTGACGTGATATACACCAATCCGGACGATTTGATAACATAGATTCCATACATGATTGCCCCCAACTTGGAATCCATTTTACACCTTTAATTGTTTGTAAAGATTTATTCCGAAGCTCTTTATGATCCATATCAATAAACCATTGAGGTGTAGTTCGAAAAAGAATAGGAGTTTTATGACGCCAACAATGAGGATATTGATGTGAAAAATTTTTATGACTTAATAGTGCACCTTTATTTTTTAATAAATTAATAACTATATTATTACCTTCAAAAACATTAATGTTATCTAGTAATACATGAGTGCCTTTCAAGTATAATCCATCCGGACCAACTAAATTTACATTTTCAATATTATATTTTTTACAAATATAATAATCATCCATACCATGACTTGGTGCAATATGGACTGCTCCAGTACCCATATTTAACGTAACATGTTCACTTAAAACTACTTGAGAAATATTGTTAAAAATAGGGTGCTGAACATTTTTGAATTCAAGTTGTTTACCCATACATTCACCAAGTACAGTCCATTCACTAATTCCAATTCGTTTTAATGAATTTTCTGTTAAATTTTTAGCAAAAATTAAAAATAAATTATTAGATTTTATTAATTGATAACAAAATTCTGGATGTAATGATATGGCACAATTAGCTGGTATAGTCCATGGAGTAGTAGTCCACACAACAAGTGAAATAGGACTATTAATTACTTGTGATATATTAAATATACGACAAATCATATCAGAATTAATAAATTTAAACATTACATCTATAGAAGATGAAATCTTATCATAATACTCAACTTCAGCTTCTGCTAATGATGAACGACAATCTATACACCAATGAACTGGTTTTTCACCTTTATATACATATCCTTTTCTGACAAGTTTACCTAATACTCGAATAGTATTAGCTTCAGTTTCAAAATTCATTGTTAAATAAGGATCTTTCCAGTTACCTAATACACCTAAACGTATAAAATCGACTTTCTGTCTTTCAACTTGCTCATTTGCAAAATCACGACATAAATTGCGAAAATTTAAAAAGCTTAATTCTTTTCCTGGTTTACCAAATATCTGTTCAATTTTATGTTCAATAGGTAAACCATGGCAATCCCATCCCGGTATATAGGGAGCATCATAATCTGACATTCCTTTAGATTTTATAATTATATCTTTCAAAATTTTATTAACAGCATGACCAATATGAATTTGACCATTAGCATATGGAGGTCCATCATGTAAAATAAATCTTTTCTTTCCTTTCTTTACTTTTCTAAGTATTTCATATAGATTGCTGTCATGCCATCGCTTTAATATTTCTGGTTCTTTATGAATAAGATTGCCTTTCATAGGAAAATTGGTTTTAGGTAGATTTAAGGTGGATTTATAATCAATCATTATATTTTGAATTCCATTTTGTTATTATGATGTCAAGGAAAAAAACTTCTTAGCAGCTATTATATCCTTTGCAATTTGTTTTTTTAAATCTTCTAATGATATAAAACATTTCTCATCTCTTAATTTATGTATTAGCATTACATCTATACGTTTACCATATAAATTTAGTTTTATATCAAACAAATGAACTTCTAATTGATAATAATAGTCCTTTAATGTAGGACGCGTGCCTATATTTGCAACTCCAAACATAGGTTTTAAAGATAGACCATACACTTTAACTACATAAATTCCATTTATCGGATATATCTTACGGTTCAAATTAACATTCGCAGTGGGAAAACCTAATACTTTCCCTAATGAATTTCCATGTATCACTTTACCAGAAATAATAAAAGGATGACCTAATAACGACTCTGCTAATTTTAAGTTACCGGTAGTAAGAGCATAACGTATAGAAGTGCTACTAATTCTAGTCATACCATCATGTAATGTTTTAACAATTGTTACATTAAAATTATACTTATTACCAGCTTTTTTCAATAACGAAATATTTCCTTGACCACCTGAACCAAAACGAAAATCACTACCTATGGCAAGATATTTCACTCCTAATTTACTAACTAATAGTTCAGAAATAAAACAATTTGCTGACATTTTAGCAAAATCGTAATTAAAACGCGCACAAAGTACATTATCAACACCCGCTTCTGATAAATATCTTAATTTCTCACGTAAAGATGTCAAGCGTGTAATAGGTGTGTTTTTTTTAGCAAACAGTTCAATTGTCTGTGGTTCAAATAACATAACCATCATTGGTAGTTTATATTTAAGTGCTTCTTGCCGTAGTTTCACTAGTAAAGTTTGATGACCTTTGTGTACACCATCAAAATTACCTATTGTCAATACGCAACCATGATGATGTTTTTTGATATTATGAATACCTCTAATTAGATGCATAATTAACTCTATTAACTTTAAATGGTATTAGCTAAAATTAGATAATAATATAACCATATAATATCTAAAGATTATCTTTTATTTATATCCGTAACAAATATTTATTTATACAAAAATGCGGTTTTAATTAAACAATAACATTTTAACTTTATCAAGAAAAATATTGACAAAAAAATATATAAAGTAGATAATTAAATCTTGCTTTTTTGTACTATTTTATTCAGGAAAAATATTTTGGCAAACATTAAATCAGCTAAAAAGAGAGTTATAACATCTGAAAAGCGTCGTAAAATTAATTCCAGTTACCGTTCTATGGTACGTACTTTTATTAAAAAAGTTTATTCAGCTATAGACAAAGAGGATAAATTTGTTGCGCAAAAAGCATTTGATACCATGCAACCAATAATTGATAGGCAAGCTTCCAAGGGACTTATTAACAAAAATAAAGCTGCTCGCTATAAATCTAAATTAACTTCACTTATTAATAAAATGCACGATAATCAAGAATCAAGTTCAAGTAATAATACAGAATAATAAAAGGGATATCTTAAACATTCGTATAACACTATAATGTGTTGAATCTTCAATGTGTTAAATCTTCAAAAAATTTTTTTACACCATCAAAAAAACGTTTAGAACGGGGGCTGTTGCGTTCACCAGTAGGTCCACCGAAACTTTTTTCTAATTCAGTCAGCAGTTGTTTCTGATTTTCATTTAAACTAACAGGAGTTTCTACTACAACACGACATAATAAATCTCCTAATACACCATTTCTAACTGATTTTACACCTCTTCCTCGTATACGAAATAACTTACCGGTTTGTGTTTCAGAAGGAATTTTTAATTTTACTCTACCATTTAAAGTTGGAACTTCGATTTCACCACCTAAAGCAGCCATTGCAAAATTTATTGGTACCTCACAATAAAGATTGTTTTCTTCTCGGTCAAAAATTAAATGTTTTTTAACAGATATTTGAACATATAGATCTCCTGATGGAGCTCCATTTTTTCCAGCCTCTCCCTCTCCATTTAAACGAATACGATCACCTGTATCTACTCCTCCTGGAATTTTTACCGATAATGTTTTTGATTTTTCAACACGTCCTTGACCATGACAAATATTGCAAGGATTTTTTATAATTGAACCTACTCCATGGCAGCTATGACAGGATTGTTGAACTGTAAAAAAACCTTGACGCATTTGAATCTGCCCAGAACCATGACAGGTGTGACAAGTTTGCGGTTTGGTTCCTATCTTTGTTCCACTACCTTTACATGCTTTACATTCCACTAAATTAGGAATATGAATTTCTTTCATTACACCTAAAACTACTTCTTCAAGAGTAAGTTCTAAATTGTAACGTAAATCTGCACCCCTAGATGATCGCTGGCGGCGGTTATTGCCAAATATATCACCGAAAACATCCCCAAAAATATCGCTAAAATCTGTGCTACTACCCATATTAACTTTTTCAAATGCAGAATGACCATATTGGTCATAGGCAGCTCTTTTATTTGAATCTGTTAAGATTTCGTAAGCTTCTTTAATTTCTTTAAATTTAGCCTCAGCCTTTTTATCACCAGGATTGCGATCTGGATGAAACTTCATTGCTAGTCTTTTATAAGCCCTTTTAATTTCACGTTCATCAGCTGACTTATCAATACCCAGAATTTCATAGTAATCTTTTTTTGCCATTTTTCCACAATCCTTAATATCCTAATATATTTCACGGACGTATGAAGTTCATCTTACGTCCGTGAAAATTTTAATAAGATAATAATATTACTAGAAATCATTATTTCTTATTATCTTTAATTTCTTCAAATTCAGCATCTACTACATTATCATCTTTTTTTGTTGTAGTGTTTGTATTTACATTGCTATTTTCAGTTTGTTGTGATGTTTCCATTAACTTACTTGATACTTGTATCAATGCTTGTATTTTGGCTTCAATCTCAACTTTATTTTCACCTTTTAACGCATTCTCTAATTCAGATAAAGGTGTTTTAATAGCATTTCTATCGTCAAGAGATATTTTATCCCCAATAGAATCAAGTTGTTTACGAGTGCTATGAACGATTTGATCACCTTGATTACGAACCTTAACCAAATCTTCAAATTTACGGTCAGCTTCAGCATTTGCTTCTGCATCACGTACCATCTTTTCTATTTCTTGATCGTTTAAACCAGAAGAAGCCTTAATCGTTATTTTTTGTTCTTTACCACTATTTTTATCTTTAGCAGAAACATGTAAAATACCATCAGCATCAATATCAAATGTAACTTCTATTTGCGGCATACCTCTGGGTGCTGGCTGAATACCATCTAGATTAAATTGTCCTAGAGATTTATTATCATTAGCACGCTTGCGCTCTCCTTGAAGCACATGGATTGTTACGGCAGATTGATTATCTTCTGCTGTTGAGAATATTTGACTATGTTTAGTAGGTATAGTGGTATTTTTACTAATTAAAGAGGTCATTACTCCTCCCATTGTTTCAATACCCAATGATAAAGGAGTAACATCTAATAACAGAACGTCTTTGATATCTCCACCTAAAACACCACCCTGAACAGCTGCACCAACTGCAACGGCTTCATCAGGATTTACATCTTTACGCGGTTCTTTACCAAAGAATTCAGTTACTTTTAATTGAACTAAAGGCATGCGTGTTTGACCACCTACTAAAATCACATCATTTATATCAGACACAGATAAACCCGCATCCTTAAGTGCAACTTTTAACGGTTCAATAGAACGCTCAACTAAATCTTCTACTAACGATTCTAATTTTGCACGAGTTAATTTAATATTTAGATGTTTAGGACCAGAAGAATCTGCAGTAATGTATGGTAAATTCAAATCAGTTTGCTGTACTGAAGAAAGTTCAATTTTTGCTTTTTCTGCAGCTTCTTTTAATCGCTGCATTGCTAAAGGATCTTTATGTAAATCAATTCCTTGATCTTTTTTAAATTCACTAACTAGGTAATTGATTAAACGAATATCAAAATCTTCTCCACCTAAATGAGTATCACCATTTGTAGCCAGAACTTCAAAAGTTTTTTCCCCATCAACTTCATCTATTTCAATAACAGAAATATCAAAAGTTCCGCCACCTAAATCGTATACTGCTATAGTTTTATTCCCTTTAGCCTTGTCTAAACCATAAGCTAAAGCAGCTGCTGTCGGCTCATTAATTATGCGTTTAACTTCTAGACCAGCAATCTTACCTGCATCTTTTGTTGCTTGACGTTGTGCATCATTAAAATAAGCAGGAACAGTAATTACTGCTTCATTAACAGATTCACCAAGAAAATCTTCCGCTGTTTTTTTCATCTTTTTTAATACTTCAGCAGAGATTTGAGGAGGAGCCATTTTTTGACCTTTTACTTCTAGCCAAGCATCACCATTATCTGCTTTAACAATTTTATAAGGCATGATTTTAATATCACGCTGTACTTCCTCATCTTGAAAGCGACGACCAATCAATCTTTTTATCGCAAACAAGGTGTTTTGTGGGTTAGTAACTGCCTGACGTTTAGCCGGTTGACCGACCAGAATTTCGGCATCCTGCGTATAAGCAATAACAGAAGGAGTTGTACGATCGCCTTCAGCATTTTCTAACACGCGAACTTGATTACCATCCATTATGGCTACACAAGAGTTGGTTGTACCTAGGTCAATACCAATAATCTTACCCATCTAAACGTCTCCCCTTTAACTGTTGTCAAATTGGGTTGTGAGCCTTATATATGAGGGCGGGTCATTAACTTTCAACCTATCTTCATACGCTTTTTAATCAGTTTCACAACATCTAATGTAAAGGTAGATGGGGATAGGTTACATAACCATCAAGGGTTAATATAAAAAATATTTATGTTTGTAAATATTTTTGTTAAAAAATTATATTATTCCATGATAAATTTTTTAATTTAAAACAAACATAACAACTTATAATTTCTAAAACACCTTATTTAAGGATGAAATGATACTATTATATTTGGATTAGTTTCAATACTTGGATTATTTAATAACTCTAAACAATAAGGTATAGAAGAGAAAATACCATGTATTTTTACATTGCCTTTTTCATCTTTAACACCTTCTAATGTTTCTCTAATAGATTTTGTTTGACCAGGGAGATTAATTATTAATGATTTATTACGAATAACACCAACTTGGCGTGATAGTACTGCAGTAGGTACAAATTGTAAGCTAATTTGACGCATTTGTTCTCCAAAACCAGGAAGCTCTCTATCAGCTATTGCTAAAGTAGCATCGGGTGTAACATCACGTTTTGCTGGTCCAGTCCCACCCATAGTGAATATTAAATTACAATTGCATTTATCAACTAATTGACAAATTGTTTGTTTGATCAAATGTTTTTCATCTGGTACTAAACGACATTCTAAGTTAAATGGTGTAATAATAGCATTATTTAACCATTTTTTTAAAATTAATGTATTTTTATCTTCATAAACACCTGTAAATGCGCGATCTGAAACAGAAATTAATCCAATTATTATTGTTTTCATATTTTTATACTATAAATGTGATCAAATTTAATGATAAATATTGATTATATCATTATCCATATTATCAATATAAAGATTTTAATTTAATAAAAATTGATGTAAACATGAATGATAATAAATTATCTACTTTTTAGATAGAAACAATCATAAAAGCACAATAATATTTATTTATGTTATAAAAATTATATAATCGTAATTAAAATAAAGTTTGTATTCATGAGAATTATTTTAACAAGACATCACATAAATTTTTGAATGTTGGTTTTATATCATATGATAATATGGGTAGACTAATATATTTGAGTAATTCAGGAGGTAAGATTATTTGTTTTTTTATAATCTTTTCTATAGTATCTTGAAATTTAGCAGGATGTGCAGTTCCAAGAAAACAACCAAATTCATTGTTTTTGATATTTTTTTGTAGTAAATACCAAGCTATAATAGAATGAGGTTCTGAAATATATCCTTTTTCTGCTAATTCCAGAATAGAGGATTTAGTTGTTTGATCTGATACTGAACCGTAAGCTAAATCAGTTAAATTCCAAGATTCACGACAAAATAATTCCTCTATTCTTGACCAATTGTTAGGATGACTAATATCCATTGCATTTGATATAGTAGAAATAGTTTTCTTTGGCTTCCAGATCCCATTAGATAAATATCTCGGTACAGTATCATTTATATTTGTAGCAGCTATAAATCGTTTAATCGGTAAACCAAGTGATTTTGCTAATAATCCTGCTGTCAAATTACCAAAATTTCCGCTTGGTACTGATATGACTACATCATTTCTTATTTCCTCTGGAAAATAGGATACAGCTTCAAAGTAATAGCAAATTTGCGCTAAAAGACGACAAATATTAATAGAGTTTGCCGAATTAAGAAAGATTGATTTTTTCAAATCTTTATCATTAAATGCCATTTTAACTAGTGATTGACAAATATCAAAATCACCTTCTACAGCAATTGTTTCAATATTGTCTCCTATAGTACAGAATAATTTTTCTTGTAAAATACTAATGTTATATTTGGGATATAAAACTACAACTCTAATATTTTTCATTCCATGAAATGCATGTGATATTGCTGCTCCAGTATCTCCAGAAGTTGCAGTTAAAATAGTAATTTTTTCATTTTCATCAATAACATGTGATAATATTTGTGCTAAAAATCTACCACCAAAATCCTTGAAAGCTAAAGTTGGACCATGAAATAATTCTATACAGTAAATATTATTGGTTACATATTTTACTGGTACAGGAAATGAAAAGGCTTTTTCGATACAATTTGCTAATTTGCTTGATGATATTTCTTTACCTATATAAGTCGATAAAATTTCATAATTGCGACTGATAAAATCTAAGTTTAATAAACTGTTAATAGTTTTTATATTAAACTTAGGAAGCTCTAAAGGAAAAAACAATCCTTGTTGAGATCCTAAACCAATTTTAGTAGCTTCAATAAAACTTAATTGTTCATTATGGTTTTTAAGATTATATAACTTCATATGTTTATCCTAATTTACGTGCACCAAAATAATCTATTCTACAAATGTGAACAAAACCATCATTATTTTTTATATAATTACTTTGTAACCAATTTGCTACTTGGTTTGCTATATTTATGTTATCACAAATAGTGAAAATTGTCGGACCAGATCCAGAAATACCAGATACTATTGCGCCTATTTCGTGTACAGTTTGCTGAACTTTTATAAAATTTGGTAATAATTTAGCTCTATAAGGTTCTGCTATTATGTCTTTCATAAGTTTAGCGGCTAAATACGGCTGATTTGTATAACAAGCATGAATAAATCCAGCTAATAATTGACTATGTTTAATACAATCTTTTTTACAATATTGTCCTGGTAAAATTGAACGTGCCTGCGCAGTGGATATCTTAATACCTGGATAAGATATTACCCATAACCAATCATTAAAAGTAGGAATTTTTTGACTTATTATATTATTTTCTTCTAAAATAAGCTGCATTCCGCCTAAAAAACATGGAGCTACATTGTCATAATGTATACTATTAGAAACTTTTCCTTCTAAATAACCCATTAACATTAATAATTCATTTTTATTTAAAGGATTACCATAAAATTCATTTAGTGCCATAAAACCAGCTACTATCGAACAAGCACTAGATCCTAATCCTGATCCTATTGGCATATTTTTTTCTAATAAAATTTTTACAGGTATAAATTTTTTCATTTTTGTACAAAAACTTCGCCAACATTGATAAACAATATTATCTTCTGTAAGATTAGGTAATTGATTTGCAAAAAAACCATCACAAATTAGATCGAATTTATCTGAGGCTTGAATAGTAACAAAATCGCCTAAGAATGAACCATCTATTGGAGTAATTGCTACACCTAATACATCAAATCCAACATTAGCATTACCAATAGATGCTGGTGCATAAATTTTTACCATAATTCAAATCCTAACTTTTAAGATAAAGTATGAAGTAAATCAGCAAATACACCAGCGGCTGTCACATTATTGCCTGCACCATATCCCCTTAAGACTAAAGGAATTGGCTGATAATAATGACTATAAAATGCTAAAGCGTTTTCACCATTTTTTATTTTATACAGAGGATTTTGTGCTCCTACTTCATCAATTTTGACTTTACATACTCCACCTTTTTCAATACTACCAACAAATCTTAAAACGTTTCCACAAGTATGAGCTTTAGCTACACGATTCTTAAACACATCATCAAATTCTGATAAAGATTTCATAAATTTATCAATACATTGAATTTTATTCATAACATCTAATGGTAATACAGGCTCAACAATTACATCATTTAATTCCAATTGATATCCAATTTCCCTTGCTAAAATTAATAGTTTACGTGCAACATCAATACCGCTAAGATCTTCTCGAGGATCTGGCTCTGTAAAACCCATATTACGTGCTATTTTGGTTGCTTCTGATATAGATAGTCCTTCATCTAATTTACCAAAGATGAATGAAAGAGAACCCGATAAAATTCCAGAAAATCTTATTAATTGATCTCCTGTATTTAATAGATTTTGTAAATTTTGAATAACTGGCAACCCTGCTCCTACATTAGTCTCATATAAAAACTTGCGGTTTACACTATTAGCAATTTTACGTATTTTCTGATAATAATTCCAAGAAGAAGTATTAGCTTTTTTATTGGAAGTGACTACATGGAAACCATTAGATAAAAAATCAGCATATCGATCTGCAACTTCTTGACTAGAAGTGCAGTCGACAATAACTGGATTCAATATATTATGTTTTTTAATTAAATTTATCCATTTGCTAATACTGAATATTTTTTTAGTTTTATTTAAAGCAAATTTCCAGTTATTTAAATTAATTCCTTTAAAATCAGTCAGTGATTTTTGTGAATTTGCAATACCGTAAACACATAATTTTATTTTTTTTTCTTTTTGTAAGAAATCTTTTTGCTTGTATATCTGATTTAACAATGTGTTTCCTACACCACCAACTCCTATTAGAAACACTTCAATTATCTTATGATTTATAAATAATGATCGGTAAATTAATCGTACTCCATTAATAATTTCACTGTTTTTTACAACAATTGATATTGAACTTTTAGAATTATTTTTCAAAATTGCTATAGTATTAATATTATTATTTGCTAGTGCTGAAAAAATTTTTTTATTCAGGCCTGTATTTATACTATCACCTACAACTGAAATCACTCCTAAATTTTTAATTATTTTTATAGAGTTAAGCAAGTTATTTGTAAATTCAAATTTAAACTTTTCTTTTAAAGTTTGTTTTATTTGTTCTAGATCATTTTTTAGTACGTAGACATTAATATCATAATCTGAATAAGCTTGTATCAATAAAAATCCTAAAATATTATTTTTAGAAATCATATCAATTATTTTTGATGCTGCACCAATTACATGTTTTAATAAAGGACCAGAAATATTTAACATAACTATATTGTTTAAACTAAAAATTCCTTTAATTGAATTACTAAATTGATTGCTATAATTACTAATCATAGTTCCATGTGCTTTAATATTAGTAATATTTTTAATTGAATAAGTAATTTGAAAGTGAATAAGAATTTTAATTATTTTTAAACTAAGAATTTTAGAATTAAAACAAATCATTTCAATTGCTTCTGTATAAGAAATTGATTTTAATAAACGTGCATCAGGCACTTGATTTACTTCACAATTGTAAATTCCATCTACATTCGTCCATATTTCGCAACAATTTGAATTAAAACATGCTGCTAAAACTACTGCTGAATATTCTGAACCATTATTTCCTAATAATACTATTTCATCTTTTTCATTACCTGCGATAGCACTAGCCATAAGAATAATATTCGTTTCAGGAATCTGATCTAGTTTAATACGACGAGTAGACTCAGCAATATCAATTGTATAATCTAAATAATTTCCAAATGCTAGTAATTTTTTCACTGGATTAATTATACTTATTTGATGATTATGTACTTTAAGTATTTCTTCTAAAATAACAACAGAAATTTTACCGCTAATATAAAATATAGAAGCATATATCTTATCTGGACAATGCTTAAATAATTTTATGCTATATAATATCTTTTTTATTTTGTTAAACTCTGATTTTAAGAAATTTTTTAAATAATTGAAATTTAATTTCGGTTGAATATTAACTAAATCTAATAGTAAGTTTGAAAAAATACATTCTATCTTTCTATCTTTAACACTTAATAAAGTATTTTGATTTTTAATTTTATATTCAATAAATTTCAGTAAATAATTTGTAATTTTATTTGGTGAAGATACTACAGCAACAACTTGTCCTTGTTTCGCATTATCTTCTAGAATTTTGGCTGCACGAATTAAAAGTTCTGCATCGCCTGTTGATGTTCCACCAAATTTCAGCACTCGCATGATTTAAAATCTCCTGAATCTTAATAAAAAACATAAGTAATATATCCTTGAAATAAGTGATTTTTCTTTTTCTACTGGTTAATATCTCTATTATGTAGTAAAAGCGATGCTAATGGTGTTTAAAAATTAATCTGAATATTTAGGATTGACTAACAAATCATTCATTAATATGTTATAATTTTAAAATTTTTTATAAAAATAATCAGGTAAATAAAATACAATTCCATTGAGTTATCTAATTTAAAAATAAATAAAGACTATTATGAGAATATCAATAAATAACGTTATTGTATTATAACTACTCTAATAAATTTGATCATGTTTACTAAATATTAATTAATACCACAATTAATAATTAATAGCACAATAATAAATAACAAAAAATAAACATCTTACAAGGTTAAATTCTTCTATCTAAGAATCTATGATTATATAAGATATGTAGTATAATATTTCTTGATATTTATAATTCCTAATGAACATTATTTAAACATTTTCACCATAGTTAATTCTATGACAAAAAATAAGAGTATTTTATTCGTTAATAACGATGGTTCCATTCAAGTGAAGTTAAAATATTTTCGGGTTTACCAGTAAGATAATTATAGTAAGCGTTGTATAATAAAATATTTTTAACATATTGCCTTGTTTCTATAAAAGGAATAGCTTCAATAAATGCTATAGCATCTATCCTACCTGCACTCCTACGCTTCCATTTATTTATATTTGATAAGCCTGCATTATATGCCGCCGCAGCTAAAATCCTATTATTTCCAAGTTGTTTAAAAATGTATTCTAAATAATTTGTACCCATCCAAATATTGGTTTCCGGATCGAACAGTATATTTCTATTATAAATATTTTTAATATTATATATTTTTATTATTTCTTTCATAGTATTTGGTTCAATTTGCATCAGTCCTATAGCATTCATTAATGAATATGCTTTCGGATCCCAACTACTTTCTTGTCTTGTAATTGCCATAGCATAGTTTTTTGTAATATATTTATTATTAGTATATTTTTTATATAAATCATTCCATCCTAATGGAAAACGTTCTTTAATATTATTCCAGATTTTAGCTTGAATAGTTGCTTGCACGCTAAAATACCACCATTTTTGTTCGTTAGCATAACGAGCCAGCATTTTCTTCTGTTTAATGGTATGCTTCTTATTAGAAATTAAATTATGCCATTCAATTCTTGCTAAATCATATTTTTTCCAATGCATTAATTCACGTATTCTAATAATTTCTTTAAGATTTGATATGGTATGGTCAGGTGAAGGAGATATATCATGTTTAAATAAATAACTTAAACCTAATTTTTGTGCTGACACTAATGAGTAAAAACTATTTCTCTTAATTAGTTTATGCAAAATATCATCACCTTTTTTATTATTTCTTTGGAAATAATAAATATTGGCAAGCCAATATTGCCATTCTTCTTTGTTTTTTACTATTTTTGGCAAACGAGATATCCAAAATTTTAAGCCATAATTATCCTTACTAATTAAAGATAAACGCACACGACGTTCAATTAATGATGCAGATTTACTATGCATTATTACTGAGTCTCGCCATGTTTTTAATTCGGAATTGATATGTTCATGCATCATATTGCTTGCTAAAATTTCTTTTATTAATTGAATATCAGTTGTTTTCAGCTTATAAATATTTAAGATTGTTGGAAGTATCTTTTTTGCTAATAACATATTTTTATGCGATAAATGTAATAAAGCATAATTAATTGATTGTAAACTAAAATTGCTAGGAGGTGCTTTTTTTATGTAATCCATAATAGATAATGGATGTCTCTTAAATTCTAAAATTAAATTTGAAATCATTTTATAGTCAGATGGTAAAATATTAATTAAAAAATTTATTGATTTTTGATTATTAGCTTTCATAGCTAGACGAATTTTTTCAATGATTATTGATGGGAATGTCTTACTATATTTTTTGGTAATAAAAAGTAATTTATTACAATCTGATGGTAGACTTATATGTTTTAATAATATTTTTGTCGAATTATGAAAATTTATAGATTTATGATTGGTATACCACTTAGCATAGTACCAATTACAAAAAGCTTGTATTTGTCTTGGTGGTTTTGAAGTGAAAACACTTAGAGTTTTCCAATTTTTTTGCTGAGCTAATAAATTTATAAAATGATTATTTAACATACGGGATAAAGGTAAATCATAATATTTTTTAATAAATTTACTTACTGAGTGTTTTATTAATAATGCATTAGTATTTCGTTTAATTTTTTGTATTAATAACTCATATTCTAAATCCGGATACAGTGGATATTTTTTTAGTTTAGGTAATAATTTAATAACTATAGGTATATTATGTTTATCAAAAGCTTTTTTAATTTGTTCATAATTTTGACGTTGTTGATTAATTAAATCAGCATATACTAGTTTAGATACAATCATAAAATATAATAAAATAAAATATTTACATAAATTTTTCACTTGCTACAATTTCCTTTTTAATTTATGTTTAACATGAAAAATAGAAATCAAGTAAATTAATAAAAATATTTACAGGTAATCAAGTTTAGTATTATTAACATAGTATTGTATAATTTAATTAATCCTCAATATATTAATAATAATGAATTCTCGAGTTAAATCTAGAAATCATTTGCGTTAATTATAATTGGTAGTATAGTATCAATTCATTAATATTTTGAAATGGTGTTTGAGAATGGTTTTCTTTTTATTAAATAATTAATTGAAATGTATTGTAATAGTATTTAAAAAGGTTATTAATAATAGGATGATTTTTAAAATCAGTAATGATGTTAATGGAATTGGTTAGTGTATAGTACTGCTAAGTATACAAAATATACCCATTAGATCCGAATGAACGATTTTTGTTTCTACTTGTTTGTTTACAATAGAATTTGCATGATACGCAATACCTAAAGCTGCAGATTTTATCATTAATAAATCATTAAAACCATCACCTACAGCTACAGTTTGTTCTAAAGGTATTAGTAACCTTTGAGCGATTTTTTTTAAACTTATGAGTTTATATCTAGAATCAACTATAGGACCAATTATTTTCCCAGTTAACTTTCCATTATATACTTCCAAATTGTTAGCTATAACATATGATAAGTTAAGTTTGCTTTCTAGATGAGAAGCATAATATTTAAATCCGCTAGATATAATAGCTATTTTCCAATGTAATAAATGTAATTTATTAACTATTTGTATTAAACCAGAAGTTAAAGGTAAATTATCCAAAATTATTTTAAGGATACTTATATCAACACCCTTCAACATAGCAACACGTTGATGAAGACTTTCAATCATATCTATTTTGCCAAGCATTGCAAGTTTAGTTATTTTAGCAACCGCATCACTACATCCTGCTAATTTAGCAATTTCATCAATACATTCAATTTGAATTGCTGTTGAATCCATATCCATTACTAATAATCCGGGTTTTTTTAAACTCGGAATATTCATTAGTGGTGCTATATCTAATCCTAATTTGTTTGCCAATATAATAGCAGATAATGTAATTAATCCTCCTATAGAAGCTATTTTATATTCATCAATAATCCAAAAATTAGTAACTATTAAATCAATTTTAAGTTCTTTTCTATAATTCATTAAAATTTCTTTATTTAATTTTTTACCATATAATATCCAACTTTCCTTGTTATAAGAATATAATTTTATTATTTCATCATTCGTTAAAAGAATAGGAAAATTTGACCAATGTGATATATTTTCAGGTAAATCACATAAATCAATTGTCATTTTAGTTCCTTTATTAATTGTTATTTAAGAATAAATATTTTATTTAAATTTACATAATTTTTAATATAATTGATATATACCATATTTACATATCTGATTCCATAAAGAACGCTTTTCATCACTACTATTAATTAACCTAGTCATAGATTCACTGCGTAATACAATACCATTAATCGGTTCTTTAATTTCTTTTCCTATGAACCAATAAAGACAATTTAATTTATTTAAAATTAATGATAATTGCTTTGGTTCAATTATTATCACTTGAATAGGTTTTAAATGTAAGGAATACATTACATCTTGTATAAATAATTTATTTAAATTATTTATTTCACTAGTTACTATTATTAACTTGATATTAGATAAAAAGTTAAAATCCGATAATCCTTTAAGTAAACTGAATCTATATAGTTTATATTTAACAATTCCTATTGTTTGTAATATTTTATTATGCTTAAATAACATACTGTAATTTTCAATAACCATCAAAACGATCTCGCTAGTTAGTTAATATATGTCCAATTTAGATTTATTTAATGAAAAAAACAGGAAGTGTATCTTCTTAGTTTACTAAGTTCAAGAAATCAATTAATATTATAATAGAATAAATTAAAATATTGTATTAAGAATATTAATCCTTCATAAATGAAATGCGAAGATGGCGAAATTGGTAGCCGCGCTAGTTTCAGATGCTAGTGTCTTAATAAGATATGAGGGTTCAAATCCCTCTCTTCGCATAAAAGTTTGTTTTTTTAATGATTAACTATAAACATAATGTATTAAAATGAAATTAATATAACTATGAGTTTGTAGTATAATTATCTTTTTAAAAGAATTAATTCAATAATATTAGACAAAAAATTATGTATTTAAATAAACACATGAAAATATAATTAAAATGCAATTGATAAAATGTATATTAAATATTAACGTATGTATGCCGAAGGTCGGAATTGAACCGACATGTACTCACGTACGGTTGATTTTGAATCAACTGCGTTTACCTGTTTTCGCCACTTCGGCTTTTAAAATCAAAAAATCAATGTGATAGAATATTATCATTTTTAATTTTTATTCAGTTAATAATGACACATATGAAATTTTTTTACAATAAAATAACAACAATTGTTTTGATCAATGATCATGTCTTAAAGTAAAGTTCTAAATTTAAAAAAATTAATATATTTTTAATGAAAATTAAGCTTTTTATTGATCTGTTACTAACTAGTTTTAAAGCTAAATTAAATGCATTATGTTATAATTTCAACAAATAGATCATATTAATTAATCATTCAAATTAAATTAATTTATAAAATTATGAAATACTAACATTATGATGTTATAATTTGAAGTTAATTTAACTATATGATTTAGAATCATAATTCTATTAAGTAATATATATTAAAATGTCATCATATTGAAAAAATTACTTTATTATGAAATAGCAAAAAGATAGATTGATTAAATCATTAATATTTTTCAAAATAAAAATTTGATTATTTATTCTATTATGTTTTTGAAAAATTTATATTAATATAAATTTATTAAAATAAACTATGTAATAGTTATTGTTTTTATCAACTAATAATTTTGTAATAATTAACATATTATTTTTTTATAAAATATTTTCAATATACTTAAATAACAATCCTATTATAAATTTATTTGTAGAAACCAATATAATAATTAAATATTACAAATAGAATAATATCTGTAACTGTTATCTTTGATAAAATTTACTGTCAAAAAAATCAGGAGTATACATGGATTTCAGTGTAAAAAGTGGAAGCCCAGAAAAACAACGTAGTGCTTGTATTATAGTTGGTATTTTTGAACCACGTCGTTTATCCGTTATTGCAGAACAATTAGATAAAATTACTGACGGATATATTAGTGCTTTATTAAGACGAGGTGAACTTGAAGGTAAAGTAGGCCAAGTTCTACTATTACATCATGTACCAAATATACTATCAGAACGTATTCTGCTTATCGGGTGTGGAAAAGAGCGCGAACTTAATGAACGTCAATATAAACATATAATTCAAAAAATTATTAATACTTTAAATCATACAGGATCTATGGAATCAGTATGTTTTTTAACTGAACTACATGTTAAAGGAAGAAATACTTATTGGAAGGTACGACAAGCCGTAGAAGCTTCTATAGAAGAGCTATATAATTTTGATCAATTAAAGACTAATAAAACAGAAATAAGACGACCATTGCGTAAATTAGTGTTTAATGTAACCACTAGACGTGAACTTACCATTGGAGAAAAAGCTATCCAACACGGCCTTGCGATTGCAACTGGTATAAAAATTGCCAAAGATCTTGGAAATATGCCACCAAATATATGCAATACTGAATATCTTGCACTACAATCACATAAACTTGCAGAAACATTTGATAATATTCATACAACTATCCTTGAAGAAGATCAAATGAAAAAATTAGGAATGAATGCCTATTTAGCAGTAAGTAAAGGTTCAAACAATCAACCATTAATGTCAATTATTGAGTATAAACCTAATAATTCAATATCTAAACCTATTGTATTAATTGGTAAAGGAGTAACATTTGATTCAGGAGGAATTTCTATAAAACCATCTAGTGGATTAGAAGAAATGAAATATGACATGTGTGGTGCTGCAGCAGTATATGGTATTATGCATGTAGTTGCACAATTAAATTTGCCAATTAGTGTAATTGGTATTATGGCAAATTGTGAAAATATGCCAGACGGTAATGCTATTCGTCCAGGTGATGTACTAACGACAATGTCAGGTCAAACAGTTGAAGTATTAAATACAGATGCTGAAGGTCGATTAATATTATGTGATGCATTAACTTATGTTGAGCGTTTTGAACCAGATTCGGTAATTGATATTGCAACTTTAACGGGAGCTTGTGTAATTGCCTTAGGTGATCATACAAGTGGTCTAATATCAAATCATAATCCATTAGCACATGATCTTATTAGTGCATCTGAACAGTCAGGAGATCGCGCATGGCGTTTACCTATGTTTGATGAATATAATGATCAATTAGATTCTAGTTTTGCAGATATGGTAAATGTCGGTGGTCGTTCTGCAGGAGTGATAACCGCAGCTTGTTTTCTCTCCCGTTTTACACGTAAATATAATTGGGCACATATAGATATTGCTGGTACTGCTTGGAGATCAGGAAAATATAAAGGTTCTACTGGAAGACCAGTAGCAATGATATCACAGTACTTATTGAATCGAGTAGGACTAAATGTAGAAGATTAACATCTTATTATAAATATTATGAAAAAAGTAATATTTTATGTTATAAAATCCCATATATTAAGTTGCAGCAGTTTAAATTACTTTGAAACACTGACATCTTATATAGCTAGAAAATATTGGTATCAAGGAAAACGAGTATTAATTTACTGTGAGAACATTAAGCAAGCTATACGAATTGATAAAAATTTATGGAAAGATCCATTAAATGCTTTTATCCCTCATAATTTATTTAAAGAAGGAATAATTGGTCGAGGACCAATAGAAATAATATGTTCACAAAATAAAATTAATTTTTTTTCTTACGATATTTTAATTAATTTATTTATCAATTTTACCAATTGTATTGGTGATGTTAATGAAATAATAGATTTTGTCCCCCAGGAAGATCATCTTAAAAAACTAGCTCGTATTCGTTACAGAGAATATCGTAAATTAGGTTTTAAATTTAAAATTACAGTAATTTAATAAAATAAAAATATGGAAAAACAATTCGATCCAAAAACATTTGAACAAACTATTTATGAACATTGGGAAAACAGCGGCTATTTTAAACCAAGTGAGGATGTTAATAAAGAAAGTTTCTGTGTAATGTTACCGCCACCAAATGTAACTGGTAGTTTACATATGGGTCATGCCTTTCAACAAACAATAATTGATATTATTGTTCGTTATAATAGGATGCAAGGTAAAAATACATTATGGCAAACTGGTACCGATCATGCTGGTATTGCAACTCAAATCATTGTTGAAAATAAGATTAAAACAGAAGAAGGCAAGCTAAGACAAGACTATGAACGTGATGAATTTATTAAAAAAATCTGGAATTGGAAAAAAGAACTAGGTAGTACTATTAATAACCAAATGCGTCGTCTTGGTAATTCAGTGGATTGGGAACGTGAAAGATTTACTATGGATGATGGCTTTTCTAAAGCAGTAAAAGAAGTATTTATTCGTCTCTATACTGACAAATTGATTTATCGTGGTAAAAGATTAGTAAATTGGGATCCTAAATTGTGCACTGCAATTTCCGATCTAGAAATAGAAAACAAAAACGTTGAAGGTAAATTTTGGTATATTCGATATCCTCTTTCCAGTGGTGTTAAAACTGTTAATGGTGAAAATTATTTAGTAGTTGCTACTACTCGTCCCGAAACGTTACTGGGTGATACTGCAGTTGCAGTCAATCCTAATGATTTTCGTTATAACAATCTTATTGGAAAATCAGTTATATTACCAATATTAAAACGAGAGATTCCCATTATTGGTGATGAATTTGTAGATATAAATAAAGGAACTGGCTGTGTAAAAATTACTCCTGCGCATGATTTTATTGATTATGAAGTAGCCTGTCGTCATAAATTACATATGATTAACATTTTTACTCTAACTGGTTGTATTTGTGAATATGTTCAAATTTATGATACAAAAGGTTTAAAAATTAGTAACTACAATATTGAAATTCCTATTAAATTTAGAAAAATGGATCGTTTTGTAGCAAGAGAAGCTATTATAAAGGACATTAAGCAACTGGGTTTAATAGAAAAAATCGAATCTCATATTGTAAGTGTTCCCTATGGTGATCGAAGCGAAGTAATTATTGAACCTATGTTAACTAATCAATGGTATATTAAAACTAAACCATTGGCATATATGGCAATTAAAGCAGTAAAAAAAGGAGATATAAAATTTATACCAAAGCAGTACGAAAATATGTATTTCTCTTGGATGTATAATATTCAAGACTGGTGTATTTCAAGGCAATTATGGTGGGGACATCGTATTCCTATTTGGTATTCAAATCATGGTAAAGTGTATGCTGCTTTAACAGAAAAAGAAGTACGAGAGAAAAACAATTTAGATCCTAATACCATATTATGGCAAGATAATGATGTACTAGATACCTGGTTTTCATCTGCTTTGTGGACTTTTTCTACTTTAGGCTGGCCAGAAAATAATAAACTGCTTAATATGTTTCATCCTACTAATATTATAGTAAGTGGTTTTGATATCATTTTTTTCTGGATAGCTCGTATGATTATGTTGACAATGTATATCATCAAAGATTCAAATGGTAATCCTCAAATACCTTTTAAAATTATCTATATGACTGGTTTAATTAGAGATGAAAAAGGTCAAAAGATGTCAAAATCTAAGGGTAATGTGATTGACCCAATTGATATAATAGATGGTATTTCATTAAAAGAACTATTAAAAAAACGCACTAGTAATATGTTATTACCTCAATTAGCTAAAAAAATTCAGGAAAGCACAAAAAAACAGTTTCCATATGGAATAAAACCATCAGGTGCTGATGCTTTGAGGTTTACCTTAGCTGCTTTAACGTCAACTGGTCGTGATATTAATTGGGACATGAATCGTTTAGAAGGCTATCGTAATTTTTGTAATAAGATATGGAATGCTAGTCGTTTTGTACTAATTAACTTAGATGATTTTAATATTAGTCAAAATCATAAAGATATTAAATTATCAGTTTCAGATCGCTGGATTTTAACTAAGTTTAATGACGTAACAAAATTTTATAGGAATGCACTTGATTCTTATCGTTTTGATATTGCAGCTAATACATTATATGATTTTACTTGGAATGAATTTTGTGATTGGTATATAGAAATAGCTAAGATAGTATTAAAGAATGGAACAGAATGTAATATTAATTCTGTAAGATACACTTTATTATTTGTATTAGAATCTTTACTTAGATTAGCTCATCCTATCATTCCTTTTATTACTGAAGCTATATGGCAAAAAATAAAAATATTTAAAAATCTTAATGAAGATACAATAATGTATCAATCATTTCCTTGTTACAAGGATAAAAGAGATGATCAAGAATCTAAAAAATATTTTAGCTGGATTAAGCAATTTATCATTGCGATACGTAATCTTCGGAAAGAAATACATTTACAAGCAAATGAATTAATAGATTTATCTTTAGTTAATTGTTCTCAATCAGTTATTAATCTTGTAACATCTAACAATATTATTTTAACAAAATTAGCAAATTTAAAAACATTAACTATTTTATTCACAAAAGAAAAAGGTCCAGTTTTGGCAACTAAAATCATAAAAGAAGCTGAAATTGTAATTCCATTAACTGAAGTAATAGATAAAAATACAGAATTAAGTCGTTTAAACAGGGAAATACTAAAAGTTGATTTAGCAATTAAGAAAATAAAATCCAAATTTATTAATAGTAATTTTATTTCTCTTGCTCCGAAAACGATTGTAATACAAGAACAAAATAAAATAAAAGAAATGGAACAAAAAAAAGAAAAATTAATAAATCAAAAAACTAAAATACAAAACCTATAATTTATATTATTGTAAATATAACTATTAAAACAATTTTTATAATAATTATAAAAGAATTTATATTAAGAAGCGATAATATTATTTTATTTAATTTTCAAATTAATACAATTGTTGCCACTATTGATATCATTTTATAATGCAATGGAGAATTGTATGTGTCAATTATATAAACGTCATTTTTTAAGATTACTGGATTTTTCTTCAAATGAGATAAATTATTTGATTAAAATGTCTTCTAAATTAAAAGAACATAAAAAAAATAAAAATGAAATAAAATATTTACAAGGAAAAAACATTGTATTAATCTTCGAAAAAAATTCTACTCGTACTAGATGTTCGTTTGAAGTAGCTGCTTATGATCAAGGTGCCCATGTGACTTATCTAAATCAAAAAACTACTCAACTTGGTTATAAAGAATCAATCAAAGATACAGCAAGAATACTAGGTAGGATATATGATGGAATTCAATATCGAGGATTTAATCAAGAATTAATAGAAGAAATAGCAAAATATGCTAGTGTTCCAGTTTGGAATGGTTTAACAACCGAATTTCATCCTACTCAATTAGTTGCTGATCTTCTAACTATGCAAGAGCATCTACCAGAAACAGCATTGAACGAAATAAAATTAGTATATGTAGGTGATGCAAAAAACAACATATGTAACAGTATAATAGAAGCGGCAGCTTTGTATGGGTTTAACTTAAAAATATTAACACATAAAAAATTTTGGCCACAAAATCAATTTGTTAAAGATTGTATTAAAATATCTCAACAAAACGGAGGCACAATAATTTTCACTGACAATCTTAAAGAAGGTGTAAAAAACGTAGATTTTATATATACTGATGTCTGGGTATCTATGGGAGAATCACAAGAAATTTGGGATGAACGCATTCATTTATTAAGACAATATCAAGTTAATAATCAAATGTTAGAATTAACCAACAACCCTAATATTAAATTTTTACATTGCTTGCCATCTTTACACGACAGAAATACTGTACTTGGTGCTGAATTATCAATAAAATATCATTTTCAAAATGGTATTGAAGTCAGTAATGATGTATTTGAATCAAAAAGTAGTATTGTGTTTGATCAAGCAGAAAACAGACTTCATACTATCAAAGCTATTATGGTAGCAACTCTTAATCAAACTTAACATCTTTATTATTTTTTAATTGTATGTAAGATATTTTGAAAATAAACAATAATAATTTATTAATTGATTTAATTAATATAAATGATAAATAAAAATTTTTATTATATTGTTTATTTCTGATCTAACGTTGTATTATATCCTAATGAAAAATAAAAGGAAGAAAAGAAATATATGTCCAATACATTGTACCATAAACATATTATTTCAATAAATGATTTTAGTTCTACTGAATTAATGCTTATGCTGCGTACTACAGAAATAATAAAAGCTAAACCAAGACCAGAATTATTAAAACATAGAGTAATAGCTAGTTGTTTTTTTGAAGCATCTACCCGTACTCGTCTGTCATTTGAAACAGCTATCCATCGCTTAGGTGCTTCAGTAGTTGGTTTTACTGATGTCAATACTACTTCTTTAGGAAAGAAAGGCGAATCTCTTATTGATACTATTTCAGTAATTAGTAAATATGTAGATGCTATTATAATGAGACATCCACAAGAGGGTGCTACAAGTTTAGCAGCAAAATTTTCTAATGGTATTCCAGTGTTAAATGCAGGTGATGGATCTAATCAGCATCCAACACAAACTATACTTGATTTATACACTATTTATGAAACACAAAATCGTGTGACCAATTTGAATGTAGCTATAATAGGTGATTTAAAATATGGACGAGCCGTACATTCACTTACTCAAGCTCTAGCTAAATTTAAGGGTAATCGTTTCTTTTTTATATCTCATCCTGATCTATCCATGCCTAATGAAATTATTAACATGCTTGATAAACAAAATATTTCTTGGTCGTATTATACTAATATTAATGAAATAATTGCTCACATAGATATCATTTATATGACTAGAATACAAAAAGAGCGTATTATAAATCCAGAATTATTCAATACTGACTCAAACTTAGTTTTGCAATTTAGTGATTTAGAAAATGCTCGTATGAACATGAAAATTCTTCATCCTTTACCACGTGTTGGAGAAATTGGGGTTGAAGTAGATAAAACCCCTCACGCCGGATATTTTCATCAAGCTAAAAATGGAATGTATACTCGACAAGCTTTATTAGCATTAATTTTACATGATCAACCTATAATTTAAATTATGAATAATATAAAGATATGAATACAATTAATCAACTACTACTGGTTCATATTCAATTATCAGCAATCAAAAGCAAAAGAAGTACTATTATAGATCATATTATATAACAGATGGGTATAAAATTATTTTCATTTCTTTAATTAAAGAATATAAAACAACATGTTACTGTTGGTTTAAATTTACCATCTGATTTTAATAGGTAATAAAAATTTAATAAAATTAACTTTGTATATACATAGTATTACAATGTGATTAACAATGTATAAAGCTAAATATTTATCTTTCTTTATTATGAAAGTGAATTTATATGTCAAGAGATAATATTAAATAAAGTCAATAATTAAATATATTTAGGAATAAAAATGTTTTACGAAATAAAAACAAAAAAAGCACCCATTCCTATTGGACCTTATGTTCAAGGTATAGATTTAGGTAATATAATTATTACTTCTGGCCAAATACCGATAGATCCAATTACAGGTATGATTCATAATCAAATATCTAAGCAAACACGCCAAACACTAGATAATGTAAAAGCAATTATTGAAACAGCAGGATTACAAGTAAAAAATATTGTTAAAACTACAATTTTCTTAAAAAATATCAATGATATTGATACAGTAAATTCAATTTATGAATTGTTTTTTATAGAAAATCAATCTAAATTTCCAGCACGTTCTTGTGTTGAAGTTTCTAAACTTCCAAAAGGAGCTTTAATTGAGATTGAAGCAATTGCTATGCGATTTTAAAAAATCAATAAGAATCCTTCTAATAACCTGATCATCTTGATTTTACTGGTTATTTTATTTTTTTCTGTACCAAATAATTTTATTTCCGAATTTAACTGTATTATCGGTCATTTTTATTTCATTTAAATTTATTGACCAAATAGACGAATCAAGCGTATGTAACATTGGAAAACGTTTATAATAATGACATAATGCTTTTTTTTCTTTATATCCTGTTAATATTGAAACGAAGCCTGTATATTGTATTCCCTTTATTAAAGATATATTTTTTGTACAATTATTAATTGTTCCAACTATGTGAGGATTATTTGACAAATATAAACCGTGTTTTGTATCCAAATTTGTCATAAATAAAAGAGACATATTGTTTTCTTTGAATACGTAAAAACAGTTAGCACACCATAAATTATTTTCATAAAAACAACATAATGACAATATGTGTTGTTGTTTTAAAAAATTTAAGATACAAGAGTAATTATACACATTCTTTTAGTCCATGAAATTTTTAAAATCAATTAGTACTTAAGTAAGTATTTTTATTTTATAATTAGGAAAAAGGAACTAACAGATGAAGTTCCTTTTTAATCATATTGAAAATTATTTTTTATAAAAAGCTAAAATATCGAATTTATTTATGATTTATTAAAAATGCTTCTGCGTTCTACAGTAAAATGCCTATGATTTCGATTAGAATTACGATTTATACTTCCTTTACTTAATTGTGAATCACCTATTAATTGCATATTTATTGGTTTATTCAAAATACGTGTTCTATTAAAGCATTGCATGACATTACATGTAATACTTTTTGATAATTCTATAGTTGAATGAGTATTAAATAATTTAACATTTCCAATACAGCGACTACTAATGGAACCCTCATTTGCAATAGCTCCTACGATATGACGAACTTCAACTCCATCATTACGTCCTACTTCAATACGGTATAGTAGCATTTCATTCATATTAATACTTAAATTATTATAATGATTTTTTTCTGTTTTAGTATTACGTATATTTTTTAATTCTCTTGCATGACGATTATCATTACGGTTATGTAATTTATTACGATTCACAGTACATGGTATATCCTTAGGTAGCACTAAAGGACGTTCTCCTTGAGCTATTTTTAGCAATACTGCTGCTAAAGTTTCCATATCTAAATTTTCTTCTGGATTCATTTTAGAGAGTAATCTACGGTATTGATCCAGATCGTTATTTTGAAGCTGTTTTTTTATTTTTTCTGTAAATTTAGCTAAACGACGTTGACCTAGTACTTCAGCATTAGGTAATTTAACTTCTGTTATGGTTTTATTTATACTTTTTTCGATATTACGTAATAAACGACGTTCACGATTCTCAACAAACAAAAGTGCACGACCTGCGCGACCTGCACGACCAGTTCTACCAATACGATGTACATAAGATTCCACATCTAATGGGATATCATAATTAATAACTAAACTAACACGTTCAACATCTAAACCACGTGCAGCAACGTCAGTTGCAATTAATATATCAATTCTAGAATCTTTAAGACGCTCTAATGTTTGTTCACGTAATGACTGGTTTATATCACTATTCAATGCAGCACTATTATATCCGTGTTTTTCTAAAATATTAGCTACTTCTACAGTAGCATTTTTAGTACGTACAAAAATAATTGCAGCATCAAAATCTTCAGTTTCTAAAAAACGAATCAGTGCATCAATTTTACGACCACATGCTGTCCAATAGCTTTGACTAATATCTGGTTGTGTTTTTATACTTGATTTTATACGTACTTCTTGAGGATTTTTCATAAAACGTTTAGTTATACGACGAATTTCATCTGGCATAGTTGCAGAAAATAGAGCAGTTTGACGATTTCCAGGAATACGTTCTATAATATTTTCTACATCTTCAATAAAACCCATACGTAACATCTCGTCTGCTTCATCTATAACTAATCCTTTTAATTTTGACAAATTTAACGTACCACGTTTTAAATGATCTAAAAGGCGTCCAGGAGTTCCAACAATTACTTGTGGTCCTTGACGCAATGCACGTAACTGTATATCGTAACGTTGACCACCATAAATAGCAACTATATTTATTCCTCGAATGTATTGAGAGAATTTTGTAATAGCCTCGGCAACTTGAATTGCTAGTTCTCTGGTTATAGCTAAAACTAAAATTTGTGGCATTTTTATATTATGATTAATGTTGTTTAATAAAGGCAAAGCAAAAGCTGCAGTCTTACCACTCCCTGTTTGAGCCATTCCCAATACGTCATGACCAGATAGTAAATAGGGAATGCAACCAATTTGAATTGGAGAAGGCTTTTTATAGCCCATGTTTTTTAACGATTTAAGTATTTCAGATTTTAAACCAAAATCATTAAAAGTTATTTTAATATCGGTCATGCAATGTATTTTCCTCTAAGTAATTAAGAAGCTAGTTTAAATTAAAATGATTTTTTTGTAATATGTAATATTTTTATTAACGATATAGATTGGATTAAAAGAAAAGTACTAACACAAAGAAAAATACATCATCATATCATTTTATGATCATGGTTTTTAAATACATTAATTAAATACATTAAATTGTATTATATTAATAAATATTTGCAAGACAATTGTAGTTTTAAAAAATAAGATTTTAATATTTATTAAACTAAAATATACTAATACTAACTAAAATCTAAAAAATTGTTTTATATCTATATGTTATTATAATTAATAAAGATAATTTTCATTTTATATTTCTATAATTTAATAATCTTAAATATTTATGGTTTAATTTAATACTCAACTAATTTTATTAAACCAATAGATCTATATTATAATATCTGAAAAGTTATATTGTATATAAAATATTTCATTTTTTTACTTAATATTATTTAAAATAATGATATTAAATATATTTAATGCAATAATTATTTATTTGATACAATTTTTTCTATATTTAAATCAGATTTTATAGCATCTTTAATGCTTAATCTAATACGTCCATGACGATCAATTTCTATAACCTTAACTAATACTTCCTGACCATTTTTTAAATAGTCAGATACTTTATCAATACGTTTGTGAACTATTTGAGATATATGCACTAAACCTTCCTTATTGCTATTAATATTAACAAAAGCACCAAAATCAACAATACGAGTTATTCTACCAACATAAGTACGGCCTACTTCTACATCTGAAGTAATTTCTTTAATTCTTTGAATTGCTGCCTCAGCTTTTGAGTTATCAGTAGCTGCAATTTTTATAGTACCGTCATCTTTTAGTTCAATATTAGTACATGTTTCCTCTGTAAGGGTACGAATTACTGAACCTCCTTTACCAATTATGTCCTTAATTTTTGCTGGACTTACGTAAATAGTGTAAATACGTGGTGCAAACTCAGAAATTTCATTCCTAGGTGTACTTATAGCTTGCTCCATTGCTTTTAAAATATGTAATCTAGCTTCTTTAGCTTGATTTAAAGCAATTTGCATTATTTCACGAGTAATCCCTTCTATCTTAATATCCATTTGTAATGCAGTAATACCTTCACAACTACCTGCTACTTTAAAATCCATATCTCCGAGATGATCTTCATCACCTAAAATATCAGACAGAATAACAAAACTTTTGTTATCTTTTACTAAACCCATTGCAATACCTGCAACAGCAGACTTAATTGGTACTCCAGCGTCCATAAGCGCTAAAGATGCTCCACATACAGAAGCCATAGAAGATGAACCGTTAGATTCAGTAATTTCAGCCACTAAACGAATAGTATAGGGGAAATCTTCTTCACTAGGCATAACAGCTAATATTCCACGTTTTGCTAATCTTCCATGGCCTATTTCACGACGTTTAGGTGAACCAACAAGTCCTATTTCTCCTACAGAATATGGAGGAAAATTATAATGAAATAAAAAATTATCAGTACGTTCTCCCATTAATTCATCTAAGTTTTGAGCATCTCTTGTAGTACCTAAAGTTGTAGTAACTAAAGCTTGCGTTTCTCCACGAGTAAACAAAGCTGAACCATGAGTACGAGGCAATATACCAGTTCGAATATCCAAACTACGAATCATATCTTTTTTACGGCCGTCAATTCGTAGTTCACCTTTTATTATACGATTTCTTACTATATTTTTTTCTATAGAATGTAGTACTTTATGAATTTGAATATCTGATATATTTTCATCTTCAGTTTGTATTGTAGTGATAACGTTATTTTTTATCAAATTAATTTCTTCATGACGTTTTTGTTTTTCAGTTATATAATAAGCATTACTTAATCTGTTTTTAGATAATTTTTCAATACGTGATGTCAATGTATCATCAGTTATCTCTGGCTCCCAATCCCAAGAAGACTTACCTGTCTCTTTTACTAATTCATTGATATTATCTATTATAACTTGTTGTTGATTATGACCAAAAATTATACCACTCAACATTTGTTCTTCAGTTAAAATTTTCGCTTCAGATTCAACCATAAGAACAGCATTTTTACTACTAGCTACTATTAAATCTAAACGAGATTCTTTAAGCTCGTTGACAGTAGGATTCAATACATATTGATCATTAATATAACCAACACGAGCAGCACCTATAGGACCATTAAATGGTAAACCTGACAAAGATAGAGCTGTTGAAGCTCCAATCATAGCAACCACATCTGGATGTATTTGAGGATTTACGGAAAGTACAGTAGCTATTAATTGAACTTCGTCATTAAAATTTTCTGGGAAAAGAGGTCTAATAGGACGATCAATTAAACGAGCTGTTAAAATCTCGCTTTCACTCGGTCTTCCTTCACGACGAAAGAAACCTCCTGGAATACGACCAGCTGCATAGCTACGCTCTTGATAGGTTATATTAAGGGAGAAAAAATCTTGTTCAGATTTAATTTTTTTTTGACCTACAACTGTTACAAATACTGTAGTGTCATCCATATTTACCATGACGGCTGAAGTAGCTTGTCTTGCTATCATACCAGTTTCTAAAGTGATGGTATGTTGACCGTATTGGAATTTTCGTGAGATCGGATTAAACAAAATCAAATTCCTCAGCTTTGAGGGCAACGCTATTTTTTCAGCCTGCCATTGATTACGGATCTTTAATTATATATTGAAATAAAAACAAACAATATAAAACATTGTTATATAAATAAAGACCATATTAAGTAACAAAAAATAATTTGTATTAAATTGTTACTAATTAGTTTAGTAATATAAAATATTACTATTTAATTATATAGAATTATTCAAAACTTATTCATATAATTACCGGTAAAAATTATTGCTTATAATTTAACGACGTATATTAAGATTATCAATTAAATTAGTATATCTTATAATATCTTTATGTTTCAAATAGTCTAATAGTTTACGACGTTGAGAAACTATACGTAATAACCCCATACGACTATGATAATCTTTTTTATGTTGAGAAAAATGTTCTTGAAGATGATTTATACGAAAAGTTAATAAAGCTATTTGTACTTCAGATCTACCATTATCATTAGTATTTTTGCCATAATTGGCAATAATTTCTTTTTTAAGCTCTAGATTAACGAACATAATTGACTCCATTGAATATCAATTTATTATAACCGATATTTATTTAGATATATATTTTATTATTGTTACTCATTCAGTAAATATGTATAAGTGATTATTAAAATTTAGTTGATTGATCTCAACAAATATTTAATAAACGATGTGGAGCTATAAAACCGTTATTAATAATTTTTGCGATACCAACAAATTTACAAAAATCACCTTCTGTTATTCGTAAAAATCCTTTTGGTAAAACTTCATCAACAGATATTAATTTTCCCTGTTTCAATTTATTAACGTTACAAGGAAGCAAATTTAACGTAGGTAAATGGGATAACTGACTATCAATTGGTAAAATTAAACGATCAACCAGATCTTTTAGAGACATACCAGTTTTAACAAAAACAGAAAACAATTTATTTAATTGTTCAAAAGTGAACATTTTATTTAAATTACAGTTTGCAACTTGTAAACGACGTAATTTTATTACGTGAGCACTACAACCTAATTTTTCTCCTATATCATCAATAAGAGTACGAATATAGGTACCTTTAGAACAATTAACCTCTAATTCTAATTCATCGTCGATCCATTTAATAAAATTTAATTCATAAATAGTAATTAAACGCTCTTTTCTTTTAATTATTATACCCTTGCGAGCATATTTGTATAGAGGAATACCTTTATATTTTAATGCTGAAAACATAGGTGGCAATTGCGAAATAATACCTTCAAAACTTTTCAATACATTATGTAAATCTTTTATATTAAAATCAATAGGACTTTCTTTTAATATATTACCACATTTATCTAATGTATCAGTTTTTTTACCCAATCTAGCTAATACCAAATAACGTTTGTTGGCATTTGATAAATATTGCGAAAATTTAGTAGCTTCTCCAAAACAAATAGGTAACATTCCCGTTGCTAGAGGATCTAAAGTACCAGTATATCCTGCTTTATTAATGCCAAAAATATGCTTTACCTCTTTCAATGCATTATTAGATGTAATACCACTTGGTTTATCCAATAATAAAATACCATTTGTAATGAAAGAACTAAAATACATTAAAATTCCTTATTCAGGTAATCCATTAAATTTTTGATGATTATTTTATTATTTATTTATCTTGATAAGATTGCAAATATATTTACCTTTTTCAAGAGAATTATCATAAAAAAAAGACAAATTAGGTATAACACGTAATTTCATATTTTTACTCAATAAAATTCGTATATAATTACAAGATTCTTTTAGTGCTTGTAGTCCGTTTTTTATGATATGTTTATCTTCATTTTGTTCTTTGAAAAAAGTAACAAATATTTTTGCATATGATAAATCACGAGATACTTCAACACCAGATACGGTAATCATCATTTTTAAACGAGGATCATTAATTTTATATTGTAATATCATTGTAATTTCTTTTTGAATCTCTTGCGAGACACGAAGTGAACGATCAAATTCTCTTCCCATTGTTTTTCACCCACTTACTGCTAATTCGATAGGCTCTTACTGTATTTACCTATCGAATTTTATGAAGTATATTAATTAACTGTACGTTTTATTTTTATAGTTTCAAACACTTCAATTATATCACCAACGTGTATATCTTTGTAATTTTTTACTCCTATACCACATTCCGTACCATTACGTACTTCATTAACATCTTCTTTAAAACGTCTTAAAGATTCAAGTTCACCTTCGTAAATTACTACATTATCACGTAAAATTCTAATAGGATTATTGCGCTTTATATTACCTTCTAATACCATACAACCTGCAATAGAACCAAATCTTATTGATTTAAATAAATTACGAACAATAGCTAATCCGATGATCTGTTGTTTATACTCAGGTGTTAACATGCCACTCATTGCTGCTTTGACTTCATCAATTAAATTATATATTACAGAGTAATAACGAACATTTAAAGCTGCATTATCAATGATATATCTAGCTGATGCATCTGCTCGAACGTTAAATCCTATTATAATTGCATTAGATGCAGATGCTAAAGTAGCATCAGTTTCGGTTATACCACCTACACCAGAATATATAATATTTACTTTTATTTCTTTAGTAGATAGTTTAATTATTGCATCACAAATCGCTTCTACAGAACCTTGCACATCTGCTTTTAAAACAATATTTAATTCAGATATTTCGTTTTTTTCTATACTAGAAAACACATTTTCTAATTTAAATTTCTGTTGACGTGCCAATTTTATTTCTCTAAACTTACCTTGACGATAAAGAGCAACTTCACGAGCCTTTCTTTCATCTCGCACAACAGTCATTTCATCACCTGCAGCTGGTACGCCAGATAAGCCTAGAATTTCAACAGGAATTGATGGTTTTACTCTTATTATTTTACAACCATGTTCATCACGCATTGCACGAACACGACCGTACTCAAAACCACAAAGAATAATATCATTAATGTTAAGTTGTCCTTCTCTTACTAAGATAGTAGCTACTGGACCTCTACCTTTATCTAAAAATGATTCTATGACTACTCCTCTTGCCATACCTTGATAAACAGCTTTTAATTCTAGTAATTCTGCTTGCAGTGAAATTGCATTTAGTAAATCATTAATACCAATTCCATTTTTTGCAGAAACATTAACAAATATATTGTCTCCACCCCATTCTTCTGGAATAATGTTGTATTTAGTTAATTCATTTTTAATGCGTTCTGGATCATTTTCTTGTTTATCAATTTTATTGATAGCTACTATAACAGGTACATTAGCTGCTTTTGCATGTTGTATAGCCTCAACAGTTTGTGGCATTACTCCATCATCTACAGCAACAACTAAAACTACGATATCGGTTATTTGTGCTCCACGTGCACGCATTGATGTAAATGCTGCATGTCCTGGAGTGTCTAGAAAAGTTATCATCCCATTTTTCGTTTCAACATGATAAGCACCAATATGTTGGGTAATACCGCCAGCTTCACAAGGAGCTATTTTAGTAGAACGAATATAATCAAGCAAAGAAGTTTTACCATGATCTACATGACCCATAATAGTGACGATTGGTGCACGATTTTCCTGTACAGCGTTAATATTACGATCTTTTATTAATGATTCTTCCAATTCATTTTCATTACGTAATATCACTTTATGTCCCATTTCTTCAGCAACAAGTTGAGCTGTTTCTTGATCAAGAACCTGATTAATTGTTGCCATAGCTCCCATTTTTATCATTGCTTTAATTACTGATGAACCTTTAACAGCCATTTTATTAGCTAATTCAGAAACAGTAATAGTTTCTCCAATGACTACATTACGGCTTACTGCTTGACTTGGTTTATTAAAACTTTGTTGTAGTATATTTTGTTTATTACGATTTTTATTACTTTTATTGATTCTAATAAAACCTCGTAATTCTTCAAGATCACTTTTTGGTTCAGTACGTTTATTGCTTTTTTTTATTGAACGCAATATTTTATTATTACGCATATACTTACGGCTAGATTCAATTTGACGATCGTTTTCATCTTCAGAGCGATGGGTATATTTATTATCATTTAGATTATGATCATTTTCTTCCTTATTCTTCCAATCTTCAGCTTTTTTTTCAGCCGAAAGATGAACTTTTTCTATTGCAATACGTGTTTCTCTTGCGATTCTACGGTGTGTTGTTTCTTCAGTTTTACGTTTTAGCTCAGCTTTTTCAACTTCTAGAAGTTTTTTGTTGTTTTGTAGAGTTTTAATCATTGATTCAGTAGCTTTATGATTTTTTACTTTATTTTTATTATCTGTTAAGCTCTTATTTCTTTCTGATTTTTTTGATGTAGTTACATTTTCTGATAATAGTTTGTCTTGTACTTTTTGGTTTTTTTCTACATTAAATTTTGCTATTTCTGTAATATCTTTAGTATAAGTACGTCTTTTACGAACCTCAATTTTTACTGATTTATGTTTTCCTCCAACACTTGAAATATTTAGAGTACTTCTTATCTTACGTTGTAAAATCAATTTATCAGAATGATTCTTAGTCCCATGTTCATGATTTAAATAAGATAATAAAATTTCTTTTTCATTCTGAGTTACTTTATCATGTTCAGATTTAAAGATTCCTGCATTAGCAAATTGTTGAATTAACCGATCTACTGAAATCTGAATTTCTGAGGCCAGCGATTGTACGGTTACATCTATCATTATATTCCTTCCCGTTATTCCGCTTTATTACCAAACCAACATATATTACGTGCAGCCATAATCAACGTACCAGCCTGTGTTTTAGTAAGCTCTTCAATGTCAACTAGATCTTCAATACTTTGCTCAGCTAATTTTTCTAATGTTGAAATACCTTTTAATGCTAATCGAAAAGCCAAAGCACGACTTAACCCTTTTAAATTCAATAAATCTTTATCAGGTCTATTAGTACCTATAGTCTCTTCTTTAGCTAATGCTAAAGTAGTTAATACATTTTTAGCTTGTTTGCGTAATTTTTTAATAACATCTTCGTTTAAACCACCAATTTCTAATAATTCACTGATTGGTACGTATGCTAGTTCTTCTAAAGAAGAAAAGCCTTTCTCAACTAAAATTGTAGCAAAATCTTGACTTACATTAAGATGTTTAGTAAACATATTGATTGCTATATGAGCTTCAGCCTGATGTTTTGCTTGTAAATCTTCAATAGTCATTACATTTAATTCCCAACCACTAAGTTGTGAAGCTAATCTTACATTCTGTCCGTTACGACCGATTGCTTGAGCAAGATTACTTGCTTCAACAGCAATATCCATAGTATGATTATCTTCGTCAACTATAATTGATGTCACATCAGCTGGTGCCATTGCGTTAATAACAAATTGTGCTGGATTATCATCCCACAGTACTATGTCAATTCGTTCTCCACCTAATTCATTAGAGACAGCTTGAACACGTGAACCACGCATACCTACACAGGCACCTATGGGATCGATGCGTTTATCGTTGGTTTTAACTGCAATCTTAGCACGAGAACCAGGATCACGAGTAGCTGCTTTGATTTCAATAATGTCTTCATTTATTTCTGGTACTTCAATACGAAATAATTCAATTAGCATCTCAGGTTTAGAACGAGTAATAAAAAATTGTGCACCTCTTGCTTCAGGACGTATAGAATACAACACTCCACGAATTCTATCTCCTGGTCTAAAGTTTTCACGAGGTAAAATATCTTCGCGTAATATTATAGCTTCTGCATTATTACCTAAATCTAAGGAAATGCTATCACGATTAATTTTTTTTACTACACATTTAACCATTTCACCTTTTTGTTTACGAAATTTATCAATTAACATAGCACGTTCAGCTTCACGTACTTTTTGTACAATAACTTGTTTAGCAGTTTGAGTAGTTATTCGGTCAAAAGTTACTGATTCTATTTGATCTTCAATATATTCACCTACATTAAACTCTTTATTTTCAAATCTAGCTGCTTCAAGTGTAATTTCACGTGTTGGTTGTATCACCTCTTCTACTATTTCCCATCTACGAAAGGTATCAAAATCACCACTTTTACGATTAATACTTACGCGTACATCTATTTCTTGTTCGTACTTTTTTTTAGTTGCAGTAGCTAAGGCTCGTTCTAACGCCTCAAAGATCTTTTCACGTGGCAAAGCTTTTTCGTTAGAAACGGCTTCTACAACAGCTAATATCTCTTTGTTCATTTTGATTTTTCTCAATCCGGATTCTGGAAGCAGGGAACTAATTTTGCTTTTTTAATATTATTTAAAGCAAATACTTTATCGTATCCCTCAACATTTACCGTAATCATATCTCCTTTAACAGATTTAATAATTCCCTTCCACTTGCGGCGGTTTTGAGTGGCTACATATAATAATAAACGTACTTCTTTGCCTAAAGATTTCAGATAATGTTTTGAAGTAAATAGAGGACGATCTAATCCTGGTGATGAAACTTCAAGATTATATGGTGTGATAATCAAGTCTTCTATGTCCATCATTTTACTTATTTGGTAACTAACATTTGCACAGTCATCTATAGTAATGCCCTTATTGATATAATTTTTACTATCAATATAAATACGGAGAGTTGATACACGATTTTTAATAAAATAAATGCCTATTAATTGGTATCCAAGCTTCTCTATTTTTGTTGATATTAATTTTATTAAATTTCTTTGTAATTTGGACAAAAACTATTCTCCGTTTAGAACATAAACAATAAAAAACTTTTGCTTAACTGATAACAAAAAACCCCGTCAAAATCGGGGATTTTTGTTATCAGTTAAGCAAATAATTAATATTCCCAAATAACCCCTCCCTAGATAATTAAAACAATAGATTAAATCTAAGGAAAATATTTTATAAAAATATCTTAGAGCATGCATTTCTAGCATTTGTTACTAATCATGTCAATACACTATAGACAATAGACAAATGGTACCGAGGACGGGATTTGAACCCGTAAACCAAAAAAGGCACTACCACCTCAAAGTAGCGTGTCTACCAGTTCCACCACCTCGGTATTTTATCAACTAATTTTACATATATTAATTATGCTTATTAAGCTTTTTAGAAGAAAAATTTACTTTCTGTGTCTTTGTAGGTACAGAAAGATTTTCCCATGCAGTTCTATTAGAAATATTATTATTATTCCAGTTACTTAAAATCAAATTAATCAAAAAAAATAAAATAGCTAAAATAACAATAGTTCTATTTAAGATACAATCAGAACTGATTGTGTTAAATAACACACCTGATGTATTTGAATTAAAAGAATTTTCTATACCAGCACCTTTACTTTGTTGAAACATGACTAAAACTATAAAAGTAATAGACACGGTAAAAAATGTTATCAAAATAGCTAAATACATAATTAGCTTACACCTGTAAAATCATTTTAAAATTTAGAATCCTATGCATAAACCATATGTAAGAATATTAACAAACATATTATATTATATCAATAGTTAATTTAATTTGCTTCACAAGACGATCAGCTAGTTCTTTTACTTGTTTTTTATCTTTACCTTCTACCATGACTCTGATAAGAGGTTCAGTCCCAGATTTTCTAAGTAACACACGACCATATTCAGAAAGTTCTTCTTCTATTTCTTTAGTCAATTTTTTTACATTATTGTTTTCTAAAGGATTTATATTACTCGGTGTATGAATATTTATTAAAATTTGTGGAAACATATTTATTCCACTACATAAATCATGTAAACTCATCTGATTACGAACCATAGCTGTTAGAACTTGTAAACTAGCAATAATGCCGTCACAAGTAGTAGTCTTATCTAATAAAATTACATGACCTGAATTTTCAGCTCCCAACCTCCAACCCTTTTCATTCATTTTTTCGATTACATAACGATCTCCTACTTTGGCACGTTCAAATGGAATACCTAATTGCTTTAAAGCAATTTCTAATCCCATATTACTCATCAAAGTCCCTACTACTCCACCACTTAAGTTACCTTGTTTTAAACCTTCTCTTGCAATAATATAAAGAATTTGATCACCATCTACTTTCTGACCTAAATGATCAATCATGGTAATACGATCACCATCACCATCATAAGATAAACCTAAATCAGCTTTTTCTGAAAGAACACGTTGTAACATGTAAATATGAGATGTACCACATTCTTTATTAATATTTACACCATTTGGCTGTACAGCAATAGAGATTACTTCAGCTCCTAATTCGCTTAAAACATTAGGTGCAATATGATAAGTAGATCCATTAGCACAATCAACAACAATTTTTAATCCATTAAGATTAAGATTATTTGGAAATGTTCCTTTACAAAACTCAATATAACGACCTGATGCATCAACAATTCGACTAGCACGTCCTAATAGTGAAGATTCAACACAAGTTATTGGTTTTTGCATTTCTAATTCAATAGATTCTTCTACATAGTCAGGTAATTTAGTTCCGTTTGAAGAAAAAAATTTAATACCATTATCATCATAGGGGTTATGTGATGCAGAAATAACTATACCGGCTTCTGCTCTAAAGGTACGTGTTAAATATGCAATAGCTGGTGTGGGCATTGGTCCAGTAAAAGCAGCTGATAAACCAGCTGCGGATAATCCTGATTCTAATGCTGATTCTAGCATGTAACCAGAAATACGTGTATCCTTACCTATAATTACTTTTTTTGATCCGTGTCTTGTTAAGACTTTTCCTGCTGCCCAACCTAGTTTTAAAACAAAATCTGGCGTGATTGGCAACTCTCCTACTTTCCCGCGAATACCATCTGTACCGAAATATTTGAGATTACCCATAACTACATTCCTTTACAGTTTTGACTATATTTATAGCTCCTATAGTTTCTTTAACATCGTGCACACGAATAATTTGAACACCCTGCATTAAAGCAATAACTGCGCAAGCAATACTTCCTGTCAGGCAATCTGATACACTAACTTTTAATAGCTTACCAATCATTGATTTACGTGAGATACCTACTAATAAAGGCAAACCAAAATGATGAAATTTAGTTATGTTAGCTAATAAATGATAATTATTCATAAGACTTTTACCAAATCCAAATCCAGGATCAAGAATTATATTATTTCTATTAATTCCAGCTTTTTCATAATCATCAATTTTACTAGAAAAATAACTATCAACTAAGTGTACAATATTTTGATATTTAGAAAGCTTAATTGGATAGTGCATAATACAAACAGGTACATTAGCTTTCACTGCAACTTCAAGAGCTCCATCTTTAGATAAAGAATGAGTATCATTAATCATGTGAACACCTGCTTTTAAAGCTTCTTGCATTACTTCAGGTTTAGAAGTGTCAATTGATATCCACGTATTAAAATTCTTTTTAATAGCTTCAATTATAGGAATTACACGTTCTAATTCTTCTCCAATACTGATGTTTTTAGCACCTGGGCGAGTTGATTCTCCACCTACATCAATAATACTAGCACCTGCATTGATCATGTGATTAACATGAAACAATGCATTTGATAATATATTATACTTACCACCATCTGAAAAAGAATCAGGAGTAATATTTAAAATGCCCATAACAATGGTATCATTATGAGATAAAATAAGACGTGAATTTTTAGATAATAATTTCACATTATAAACCTAAATCAATAAATTCAATAAATATTAGTTTGCATCTTCGAAGAAATGAATAAATATTAATCTTTTATTTTTTTATTGTAATATCATACACATTAATAAATTACATTTTTTGCATATCATTAGATTGATCCCAACTGGCCGGAGGACGTACTTGACGTCTTGCCATTAAATCATCTATTTGATAAGAATCAATAGTTTCATATTTCATCAAAGCTTCTTTCATGGCATGTAGTATGTCTATATTTTCATAAAGTATATGTTTAGCACGTTGATAGTTACTGTCTATTAAATATTTTATTTCTTGATCTATAATACGTGCAGTTTCATCTGACATATGTTTAGCTTTAGCAACAGAACGACCTAAAAATACTTCACCATCTTCTTCTGCATATAATAAAGGACCTAGTTTTTCAGAAAAACCCCATTGAGTTACCATATTTCTAGCTAAATTAGTAGCAATTTTAATATCATTTGATGAACCGGTAGAAACATAATCTATTCCATATATTACTTCTTCTGCTAAACGACCACCATAAAGTGTAGAGATTTGACTCTCCAATTTTTTCCTACTTATACTAATTTCATCATCCTTTGGCAGGAAAAAAGTTACTCCTAACGCACGACCACGAGGAATTATAGTAACCTTATGAACTGGATCATGGTCTGGCACTAAACGACCAATAATAGCATGACCTGCTTCGTGATAAGCTGTTGATTCCTTTTGTGATGGAGTCATCACTAATGAACGTCTTTCGGTGCCTATCATTATTTTATCTTTTGCTTTCTCAAATTCAAACATAGAAACAACTCTTTTATTTAACCTTGCAGCAAAAAGAGCAGCTTCATTAACAAGATTTGCTAAATCAGCACCAGAAAATCCCGGGGTACCTCTTGCTATGATCATAGGCTCAACATCTGATGCAAGTGGTATACGACGCATATGAACTTTTAAAATTTGCTCTCTACCTCTAACATCAGGCAAACCTACCACAACTTGCCGATCAAATCTACCAGGACGAAGTAAAGCAGGATCAAGAACATCGGGACGATTTGTTGCTGCAATAACTATGATTCCTTCATTTCCTTCAAAACCATCCATCTCTACTAACATTTGGTTTAATGTTTGTTCTCTTTCATCATGCCCTCCACCTAAACCAGCACCTCTCTGACGACCTACTGCATCAATTTCATCAATGAAAATGATACAAGGTGCTGTTTTTTTTGCTTGTTCGAACATATCACGAACACGAGAAGCACCAACTCCTACAAACATTTCTACAAAATCTGAACCTGAAATAGTAAAAAAAGGCACTTTAGCTTCACCAGCTATTGCCTTAGCTAATAATGTTTTACCAGTACCAGGCGGACCAACCATTAATATACCTTTTGGAATTTTTCCACCTAATCTTTGGAAACGACTAGGTTCACGTAAATATTCAACCAGTTCACTAACTTCTTCTTTTGCTTCATCACAACCAGCCACATCTGCAAAAGTGGTTTTTACTTGATCTTCCGTTAACATACGTGCTTTGCTCTTACCAAAAGACATTGCGCCTTTACCACCACTTTGTATTTGACGCATAAAAAAAATCCATACACCTATTAGCAATAACATTGGAAACCAAGATATAAATATCGAAGCTAACAAACTTGGTTCTTCTGGAGGTGAACCAGATACTTTAACATTTTTAGTAATTAAATTATCAAGTAATTTAGAATCGTTAATAGGGATATAAGTTATACACTTGTGATTATCTTTCTTGACAATAGTAATTTCACGCCCATTGATGCGAACTTCACGGATTCTATCTTGATTAACTTCCGACAAAAAAGTTGAATAATCGATTTTACGACTATTTAACTCATTTGGCCCAAAACTTTGAAATACAGACATCAATACGATCGCGATGACTAACCAAAGAACTAGGTTTTTCACCATATCACTCAAAGGATTAACCTCATATTACAACAATGTTAATAGATACAGTAGGTTATCATATATCCTTAGAATTGTAGTTTATATTACCTACTTATGCATAAATTTTAACTAAGATATTTTGCTTAATACCTAACCAATATAAATTCTAACATTTTTATTTACTAATTTCGATGTTTTCAAATTTGGTAATTAAATAAACAAACTTAATTTATTAATATTCATTACTAACAGTAATTTAATATAAAAATTTTTAATATTGAATTTTAATAATCATCCGTATGTTAATATGTTTTATTTTTTATGTACAAAATTTTAAATTTTTAACAAATATTAATTGCATTAGCAAATTGCTGTCATAATTATTTTACAATGATTACAATAATTTAACTTAACTAAAATACTCTAAAAAATGGATAAGTAAAAATTATTATTTTAACTAAATAATCATATTATTTTAATATTCGATACATAATTATCATATTTTGTGATCTTATTTCATTAATTTGCTAAGAATTAAGTTATCTAAAATTTCGAAATAATTAATTTATTTTACTTTTTTCAAATTACTGCGATGTTAAATTTACTGCAGTTATAAAGTCGAAATGGCGATAAAAACATGTGTTTTCAATCCCTAACACAGAAAAAATTAATACTAATCTAAATCTTAAAAAGATTTAGATTAATATTAATTATTCATTAGATGATATTAAATTGCATTAATAAAAAAACTAATATTTTAACATAAATTATAAAATAGATTAATATCAGGTATAGATTTTAATGATATTAATTTAAATATTAAAAAAATTAAATTTGTTCAAAAAGGCTGTGTAATCACAGCCTTTTTTAAGGTTTTTATATTAAATATACATTTTTATATGAATTGATTTTTATATTAATTATTAAAGGTACTCAACATTTAAAATCTTATATTTTACATCACCACCTGGTGTTATAATCACTGCAATATCGTTAGATATTTTACCAATTAGACCACGAGACATAGGTGAATTAATAGATATCAAATTCTTTTTAAAATCAGCTTCATCATCACCTACTATTTTATAGGTAAATTTTTCTCCAGTACTGAGGTTTAGTATAGTTACTGTCGAACCAAAAATAACACGTCCAGTTTTTGGTAATTGAGTAATATCAATTATTTGAGCGTTAGAAAGTTTTATCTGAATTTCTTTTATACGACTTTCACAAAAATCTTGTTCTTCACGAGCAGCATGATATTCTGCATTTTCTTTTAAATCTCCGTATTCACGTGCTTCAGCTATAGATGCGATTATACGAGGACGTTTCACTGTTTTTAACTCATTTAATTCTTCTCTTAATTTTTCAACACCTTTTAAAGTCATTGGGATTTGATTCATTTAATAATTTCCTCATTTATCTTAACTATTTCTCCTAATCAGTGATTATTAAATTATTTTTTAAAAGCATACTATCTCTACTTGACTCTTCTCACATAAACAAATATAGTATTTTTTATTAATTTTAGAATATACAAATTCAAAATATTTTAAATAAATAGTTTTTTATTAGTATTCTTAGGTTATTTAAGATAAGACAAGATAATAAATCTTATAATTATTATATTATATAATTTATATAATTATAATATTACAATATGCAATATTGTTATAATACTACAAATAAAAATAAATATTTAAGACTTGATATCCTGGTATTTAACTCTAGATGTAACTTTACAACAGTACTACTTTCTGAAGTTGTCTTTGATTAGTAACTATTTTTAATCAAAATGTTTTTATTGAATAACAAATAACAAAACAAACATACATCAGCTAATATTGGTATGTTGTTTAAAAATTGGTAAAAACTTTAAGGATTATATAGTTAATTTACATATAATTTTAACAAGAATTAATGTTTACATTTTTAGTGTTATTGTAAAAATAAGATGAATATAAAGTCTACTAATTAAGCTAAATACCTTATAATAATTGGTTTAATAATCTGTTATTCCAATATAAACCTCATTAGATCATCACATAATTCGTTGGTACCTTTTTTATTAAGACCAGAAATCAAATAATATTTATCATGCCAATTTAAAGATGTAATAATATTTTGGATATTATCTTTAATATTGTTTTCATGTAAATCAATTTTATTAAAAACTAACCAACGTGGTTTTTTATAAAGATCATCATTATAATTTTTCAGTTCATTTATTACAATATTTATATCATTGATTATATCAAGTGTATTATTTATATCTGTAATATCAATTAAATGTAGTAATAACCTACAACGTTCTAGATGTTTTAAAAATTGTATTCCTAAGCCAACTCCCCTTGCAGCACCTTTTATTAATCCTGGAATATCAGCTACGATAAACTTTTGATCACCATCTACATTCACTACTCCCAAAGTTGGTATCAGAGTAGTAAAAGGATAATTTGCTACTTTTGGCCTAGCAGCAGAAATATTACGAACAAGTGTAGATTTTCCGGCATTAGGTAAACCCAATATTCCAACATCAGCTAATAGCGTTAATTTGAGATATAAATGGCGTATTTCCCCTTTATTACCTTTAGTTGTTTGACATGGACGACGATTAACAGAGGATTTAAAACGAGCATTACCCAAACCATGCTGACCACCTTGACTAACTTTAAATTTTTGATTATTATAAGTCATATCTTGCAATATTTTTTTTGTATCATTATCAATTATGGTAGTTCCTATTGGCACCCTGATGATAATATCTTTACCACGTTTCCCGCTACAATTACTCCCTCTCCCATTTTTGCCATTTTCAGCATTAAAAGTTTTTTTAAAGTGAAAGTCAATTAAAGTATTTAAATTTTCATCAGCTAAAAGATAAACATCACCACCATCACCACCATCGCCACCATCTGGTCCTCCTCTTGGCATATATTTTTCACGACGAAAACTAAGACACCCATTACCTCCATTACCCGCAATAACCGAAATGGTCACCTCATCAATAAATTTCATTATTGCTACCATATAGTCAATTAAATCTAAAAAATTAATATTTTTAGATAATTATATTAAATCAATTATTAGCTTAATAGCTATTGTTTATTTATGAATAACACTAACATACTTACGATTTTTCACTCCTTTTTGTTCAAATTTTATTATTCCATTCTTAAGAGCAAATAAAGTATGATCTCTACCACATCCTACATTATGACCAGCATGAAACTTTGTTCCTCTTTGTCTAACAATTATATTACCTGCTATAACAAACTCACTACCAAAACACTTGATACCTAAGCGTTTCGAATGAGAATCTCGTCCATTTCTAGATGATCCGCCAGCTTTTTTATGTGCCAATTTTAAAATCCTTTAAATGTTGATATTAATAATTTTTACGTCTGTAAACCATTGACGATGCCCTTGTTGCTTGCGATAATGTTTACGACGACGAAATTTAATAATTTTAATTTTCTTATTGCGTCCATGAAAAATTATTTTTCCATTAACACTGCTATTAACAACAAACGGTGTACCGATTTTCAAATATTCACCTTTAGAAATCATTAGAACCTCTTTGAATTGGATACAATCTCCAATTTTAGCATCTAATTTTTCTAACCGAATGACTTGACCTTCAATTGCTTTATACTGTTTACCACCACTTTGAAAAACCGTGTACATATCAATTTCACCTTTAACTATTGTATAGTTATGCAACCAGATTATATATTAATCAATAAAAATTAAATTTTACACAAACCATCAAATTAAAACAATATTATAATTATAATAATCTTGAAAAATAAAATTGAAGTATAATTTATTTATTGCGCTAATGTATTAAATATAATTTTGACATAACATAAATACTATATTGTTGATTAATTAATGACATTTAATAAACATATGAACTTAGAACAAATTAATGAATTGATTGAGATAGATATAAATGCTGTTAACAATACTATTATCAATAATTTAAATTCAAATATTTCCCTTATAAATCAAGTAGGATTTCATATTATTAATAGTGGAGGTAAGCGTATACGTCCTAAAATAGCAATCCTATCTGCACGTTCAATAGGTTATCAAGGTGAATTGCATATAACTAATGCTGCATTAATAGAATTTATTCATACAGCTACATTATTACATGATGACGTAGTAGATGAATCCCATATGCGTCGCGGTAAAGTTACAGCTAATGTAGAATTTGGTAATTCGTATAGTGTATTAGTAGGAGATTTTATTTATACTAAAGCTTTTCAAATGATAGCTACCATAGGATCGTTAAAAGTTCTATCTTTACTGTCTAAAGCAATAAATTTAATAATTGAAGGTGAAGTATTGCAATTAATTAATTGCAATAATATCAATATTTCTGAAGAAAATTATATGAACGTAATTTATAATAAGACAGCTTGTTTATTTGAAGTTACAGCACAATCTTCTGCTATTATTGCTAATGCTAATCCATTAGAAGAAGAAGCACTTAAAAAGTATGGATTGCATTTAGGTATTGCTTTTCAATTAATAGATGATGTTTTAGATTATAGTTTAGGTAATATAAAGTTAGGTAAAAATACAGGTAATGATTTTAAAGAAGGCAAAATTACTTTACCTCTATTACATGCAATTCAAAATAGTTCATTGAAACAAAAAAAAATTATATACAAGGCAATAAGACAGGGCGAAAGAAGTCATTTAATGCAAGAAATATTAACAATAATGAACCAATATGGTTCATTAGAATGGACTCGTAAAAAAGCAGAAGAAGAATCAAAAAAAGCCATATATTCATTAAGATATTTACCTAAAAATTCATGGTTAATTGCTTTAGAATCAATTGCGGATATTGTAGTCCAAAGAAATTACTAGTCATTAGGATAATGAATAAGAAATTATTGTTTTAAAACAATATTGTAAATTGTATCACTAGTCAATACGTTCTATAATAGCTCCTATAGAAGCTAACTTGACTTCTATATGTTCGTAACCACGATCGATATGAAAAATTTGATCAATTATTGTCGTCCCTTTCGCTATACAACCTGCTAACACTAAGCTTGCTGAAGATCTTAAATCAGTTGCTACAACTTTAGTGCCTGATAAACTTTTTACTCCTTGAAAAGTAATAATATTATTATTTATTTTAGCCTTAGCACCCATGCGTATAAGCTCTGGAATATGCATAAATCTATTTTCAAATATATTTTCTCTGATAATACTCATACCTTCCGCGACTACATTTAATAAACTAAATTGTGCCTGCATATCGGTAGGAAATCCAGGATAGGGTTCAGTATTAATATTGACTGCTTTTGGACGTTTACCATGCATATTAAGACTAATCCAATTTGTACCCAATTTAATATCCGCACCTGCATCAGTAAGTTTTAATAAAACCTTATTTAACAATTTAGGTAATGTATTAATACAAAGAATACTACCACCTGAAATTGCAGCAGCTACAAGAAAGGTACCAGTTTCAATACGATCAGGTAAAATACGATATACACAACCACCTAAACATTTAACACCTTCAATAGTAATTTCATTACTACCTGCACCATTGATTTTCGCACCTATCATATTAAGAAAATTAGCTGTATCAATTACTTCTGGCTCTCTAGCTGCATTTTTAATAATTGTTATACCAATAGCTAATGTAGCAGTCATCATAATACTAATGGTAGCTCCAACACTTATTTTATCCATAGCAATGCAAGCACCTTTTAGCTTATCATGAATTTTAGCTGTGATATAACCATCTTTAAGTTTAATTATAGCTCCTAATTTTTTAAGACCACTAATATGTAAATCAATAGGACGATCACCAATAGCACAACCACCAGGGAGTAAAATTTGACTACAGCCAAATCTAGCTAACAATGGACCTAATGCCCAAATTGAAGCACGCATATTACTTACTATGTTCCAAAGTACTTTGTAAGTATGGACTTTACTAGTATCTATATATATGGAATTATTGCGTTTAATTTTTGCACCTAATTTGTTAAGAATTGTTATGGCAGTATCAATATCACGCAAATTTGGCACATTTTGAATTTCAATTGGTTCTTTAGTTAGTAAAGTTGAAAATAAGATAGGTAATGCTGAATTTTTAGCACCAGAAATTGATACTTTACCACTTAATTTTGTTGGACCTTGAACACGAAATTTTTCCATTAAAAATATACCTCAATAAAAATGACACTATAATAAATATTACATTAATTTTTTATTGTAAGACCATTCTTTAGGAGTATAAGTTTTTATAGAAACAGCGTGAATTGTTTGGTCTGAGATATATTTTGCTAAAGGTTGATAAATCAACTGTTGTTTTTGCACATAATTAAGTTTATTAAATATTTCACCAATAGCAACTATTTTAAAATGATGATTATCATCGCTATCTACGTAAACTTTATCTAAAGGTAAAGATGTCATTAATAATTTTTGAATTTCACTGTTTTTCATTTTAAATTTCACTTATTAATTTTTAAAAACTCATTATGATTAATTATTAAATGTTTATAATATCTTATATATAATTTAATAATTACAATAAATTAATAGTTAATATTAAGACATTTATTTCTAGCAATATATTAAAATTTAATTTTATTTATTAATAATATAATAAAAAATTAATTATCATTTAGAAATTAATTGTTTATACAGCAATTTTATGACAAAAAATTTAAATTCCATTTCTCAAATTTTAAAATTAATATTATATTGACTTTGATTAAATATCATTTTATTATTTGCCTATATTATATATTAAAAAATAAAAAATAATTTTATATACATATAGATATGTGGTAATAATAAATTTTGATTATAATGATTCAGTTACTGCATAAAGATTTTATTATAATTATACCGTAAAAAATAATGTTTTCAGATTAATCAGATGTTATTTTAATAATCGATTAAATTATTTATAATTTTTTTCAGTTTTTGAATGATTTTTTGTTTTGATTTTATTAAATGTGAAAATGATGCAATTAAAAAATATTAACATTGAAACATGTTACGGTCCAGTAGATGTTTTTGTTATGAATAGTGCTAGCAAAATCAAGTTACTTATCTGTGATGTTGATGGTGTTATGTCAGATGGTATAATATATTTAGGAAATTCTGGAGAAGAATTAAAAAAATTTAATGTACGTGATGGTTATGGAATTTGTTGTCTTTTAGCTTTTGGTTTGATAGTTGCTGTTATTAGTGGACGTCATTGTCATTTAGTAGAAGAACGTTGTAAAAAACTAGGGATTAATCATGTTTATCAAGGTCAATCTAATAAATTGATTGCTTATCGTGACTTATTAAATAAGTTATCAATCTCTGATTATCAAGTCTCCTATATTGGAGATGATGTAATTGATTTGCCAGTTATGACTCATGTAGGATTAAGTGTAGCAGTTCCAGATGCTCATCCATTGTTAATGTCTCATGCACATTATATTACGAAAAATTTTGGCGGACGTGGTGCGATACGAGAGTTATGTGATTTAATTTTAATGTCACAAAATAAAATTAGTATTTAATTTATTCAATAAAAATGTATTGTAATTAAAAATTTTATTAATTCATAATAGAATACGAACCATTATGTTTACATTATTTGCAAAACAATTAACTAAAACATATAAATATTGTAATTCAGTTAATAATATAAATTTACAGGTACAATCAGGTGAAATTATTGGACTTATAGGTCATAAGAATTCTGGTAAGACTATAATATGTTTTATGTTAATGGGAATAGTTATTCATGATACAGGTAGTATTATCATTAATAATAATGATATTAGTAACCTATCTTTACATGAACGTACACAATTAGGAATAGGATTTATCCCTAAACAATCTTCAATTTTTCGTCGACTAAGTGTTTATGATAACATAATATCTGTACTTCAAATACGTAAAGATTTGAAAGGAGGAATGCATCAAAACTATGCTAATGATTTAATAAATAAATTTAATATAGGTCACTTAAGTAATATTATGGGATCTGAATTATATGGAAGTAATAGAAGAATTGTAGAAATTATCCGTGCGTTAGCAGCAAATCCTAAATTTATCATAATGGATGAGCCGTTTACAAATATAGATATAGTTTCAGATAACAAGATAATAAAAGCTATTAAATATTTAAGTAGTATAGGAATAGGGATTATGATTACTGATAATAAAAATTTTATTACGAAGTTAAATTTTTATAACCGCTCATATATCTTAAATAAAGGAAAAATTATAACAGTTGTTAATTAATATCTAATATATTATTACTACTTAATATTAATAATATTATATATATTAATTATTAAATAGTAATAAAAGAAGTTATTTAAATAAGTTATTTTATGAGACGTAGATTAGGATTTTTTATAGTTCTAATTTTTTCTGCATTTTTATTATTTTCATATTTATTGTCTTTTAATGACAGATCAATATTTTTTTGAATATTTACTTTCTTTTTGGAGAACAACATATGATCAGAATCAAATATAGTACCTATTCCATTTTCACTAGCGTAGATTGCTAAAACTGCTTCTATAGGTATAGAAATAGGATATAAGACACCATCAAAACGTGTATTAAATACTAAACGATTATTACCTAAATTTAAGTTATCTACTGCACTTGGTTCAATATTTAATATAATTTGTCCATTAGAAACATATACGCTAGGAACTTGAATTCCAGGCATATTACTATCAATTAATAAATAAGGAGTAAGTTTATTATCTAACAACCATTCATAAAAAGCACGAATTAAATAAGGACGGATAGTAGTAATATTTATATTTGCCATATTATATTTTACCTCCTAATATATGAACACATCTCACGTTCAACTTCAGTTAACGAGGAAATAAAGGATTCACGATTAAAAATTCGGTTCATGTATTCCTGTAAATATCTAAAAGTAAGGTCATTAATATCTATACCTATCAATGGTAAACGCCACAGTAATGGTGCTAAATAGCAATCAACTAGACTAAATTCTTCACTCATAAAAAATGTTGTCCGATTAAATAAAGGAGCTACTTCTAATATTTCTGTACGTAATTTGTTGCATGCTATTTGAGATTCATCACCAATAGTATTTTCTATAGTATTCATGATACTATACCAATCACGCTCAATACGATACATCATTAAACGACTTTCTCCACGTGCTATTGGATATACTGGCATTAATGGTGGGTGTGGAAAACGTTCATCTAAATATTCCATTATAATGCGTGATTCATATAATGTTAAGTCTCGATCTACAAGTGTAGGAACAGTACCATAAGGATTAATCTTAATAAGATCCTGATCATTTATATTAACTTGTTCAATTTCTACATTTACACCTTTTTCAGCTAAAACAATGCGAACTTGATGACTGAAAATGTCAGCAGGTCCAGAGAATAAAGTCATTGTTGAACGTTTATTAGCAGCTAGTGCCATTAAAACCTCCATGATTATTAATAAATTATTATAATTTATTGAAAAATAAAATTAGATATTAAACTAATTTTAACAATAATATTCATTAATAAAACTGATCTAAGCGATTTTTCAATAAAAATATAAAAATTGTATTTTTATTCTCAATAATAGTACAAATTGCATTAATAAATTTCAATAAATTTAATTCTTAGATGAGATGTGCAAATTATACAGAAACAAAAAACCTATTGTATAGGTTTTTTGTTTCTGATGCTCCTCTCTTACAAAATTTAACTAACGTTTTGAAAACTGTGGACTACGCCTTGCTTTACGTAAACCTACTTTCTTACGTTCAACTTGACGAGCATCACGAGTAATGAAACCAGCTTTACGAAGATCACCATGTAAAACATTATTATATTCTATTAAAGCACGAGCAATACCATGACGAATCGCTCCAGCTTGACCAGAAACCCCCCCGCCTTTAACAGTTATATATAAGTCTAATTTACTAGTTAATTTAACTAAATCTAAAGGTTGTAATACTATCATACAAGCATTTTTTCTACCAAAATATTCTTCTAAAGAACGCTTATTGATTAATACATTACCACTACCTGGTTTAATAAATACACGCGCAGATGAACTTTTTCGGCGACCAGTTCCATAATTATAGTACTGAACTTCAGCCATTGTTTTTTCTCTATTATATACGTTAAATGTCAAGGAATTGCAGCTTTTGTGTTATATGGTTTTGCTTATTACTTACGTAAACTTTTAGTTTGCGATACATAGCATTACCTAATTTATTTTTTGGAAGCATACCCTTAACTGCTATTTTAATTACACGCTCAGGACAACGAATAATCATTTCTTCAAAAGTAGATTTTTTAATACCACCTACATAACCACTATGGTGATAATAAACCTTACTACAACCTTTATTACCAGTTAGTAAGATTTTATCAGCATTTAGAACAATGATATAATCACCAGTGTCAATATGTGGAGTATAATCCGCTTTATGTTTGCCTCTTAAACGATGTGCTATTTTAGTTGCTAAGCGACCTAAAATTTTTCCAGCTGCATCAACAAAGAAACTATTATGCTTAATAGTTTCTTTTGTAGCCATAAAAGTTTTCATTAAAAACATTACCTAAATACATATTTAATATTAACAAAACTCTAATAATTCAAATGGAACAATATTAGACTATGCGTTATTGTGAAAATAATTAAATCGTTCTAAAATTTAAATAAATTATTACTAAAATTATAAAAATACAATTATAAATAATTAAAAAGAAAAAATCGAATTTTATTTGTTATTTTTTACAAAATAAAACATTTGGTAATTTAAAATATTTTTCACTATTCATTTCCTGTAAACGAGATAAACAACGCTTGTATTCAAATTTTAATTCAGTGCCTTGATAAATACTGAATTTATCTGTTTCCGCTGATACTATTAATTTTATATTATGTTCATATAATTCATCAACTAACAATAAAAATCTTTTAGCTTTATTTTCATTATTATTCATCATAATTGGAATATTATGTACTAATATACTATGAAAACAACTTGACAATTTAACATAATCATGCTGATCACGTCCCTCACCACATATTGAATCAAAATCAATTGATAATACACCATTATTACTACCTAATACTATTATATTACGATGATTAATTCTTAAAATTGATTTTTGTTTAAATATAGTACCTGATAGGGTGTGAAACATTGTGTTCATATAGTTATTAGTTTCTTTATTAAGTGGATATTTCCATAAACAAATAGATTGATAATTTTGAGTTCTATAGTCAATTCCAGAATTAATATTTACTATGTGACAATTACTTCTAATTTTTTTTATTGTATTTGAAAATAAATCATTATTTAGAAATTTTTGAAATAATGCATCTGGGTTAATATTAGATGTAATGATTAAAATGATATTATGTTTAAATATTTCTATAAATAAAGTACTAATTAATATAGCATTAGTAATATCTGATATATAAAATTCATCAAGAAAAAGAATATCTGTTTTTAATTTTAATTGATAGGCAATTATCAACAATGGATCATTATTACCTTGTAATCTCTGCATATTTTCTTGTATATATAATATAAACTCATAAAAATGAAACCTAAGTTTGCGATTTCCAGCAATAGTTGTAAAAAATAAATTTATTAACCAAGTTTTTCCGCAACCAGGATCTCCCCATAAATATACTCCTTTTGTTACAGATTTTTCTTTATTTATATAATTTTGAATGAATTTTAATAAAATTCTTGCTAAATTTTTAAAACTTAGAAATTGCATGTTCTGGTTAGTTAATAAGTTTTTATATACTACATTCAATATAGTTACAGCTTTATATTGTGTTTTATCAAATATTAAATTATTTTGTAATATTTTATTTTTATATATCATAGTAAAAGACGAGTTTTGCATTGTTATTTAAATATTAAGTAATAAAGCACTTTTGTTAAAAAATATAAAAATAAATTTATCAATAAAACTATAATAATATAAACAAATTAACATTATTGATTTTTTATTTTATCATTTAAATTACATTACAGTATTAATATCTAACATTGTTTTGATATCAAAAAATATTTATCAAATGAGATTATAAGTTATTATAGAAAATAACAGCTACTATAGAAATTAACAATAAATAATAAAATAGTTATCGTATCAAATAAATAAAAAAATTTTATGATATTCTAAATAAACTGATATGAAAGAAATCAGACATAATGAATACATTATAATTCAAAAAGTTATTAATTAAATTAGTTATAAGATAAAATATTACTAATCCTTTGAATATTAAAGACAGTTGTATAAACTTTAATATATAGAAATATTATTTCAAAAAATATTAAAATTTTATTTTCCCAATGTATATTACAGCGAGGGAGCGTTGTAGCAATGAAAAAAAAAGTAAAAATGTTTAATTTATTATTTTTAACTTTATGTCTGAATTTCATTATTGTTTCAAATTTAATGGCAACTTTGCCAATACAAAATCAAAGTATTCCTAGTTTAGCTCCCATGTTAGAAAAAGTATTACCTGCTATAGTTAGTATTCGTGTTGAAGGAATTGGAATTACCTATTCTTTACAAGGACAAGAAAATCCTGAATCGTTAAAACGTTTTGTTCAGTCAATTCCAGATAATAATAATCGAGTACAGCCATTTGAAGGATTAGGATCTGGGGTAATTATAAACGCAAATAAAGGATATGTGTTGACTAACAATCATGTTATTAATGGAGCAAATAAAATTTTTATTAAACTAGGAGATAATAGAGAATACAGCGCTAAATTAATAGGATCTGATGAACAAACCGATATTGCATTAATTAAAATTAGTGGTGCACAAAATCTCACTCAAGTAAAAATAGCAAAAACTGAAAACATTCATGTAGGAGATTTTGTTATAGCTGTTGGTAATCCTTTCGGTTTAGGACAGACTGTTACTTCTGGTATTGTTTCAGCATTATGTAGAAGTGGTCTAAATATAGAAGGATTAGAAAATTTTATTCAAACAGATGCTGCAATTAATCATGGTAGTTCAGGAGGTGCATTAATAAATTTAAATGGAGAATTAATTGGTATTAGCACAGCTATATTAGCATCAAATGGTGGTAGTATTGGTATTGGTTTTGCTATACCTAGTGATATAGCAATAGATCTTTCAAAACAAATATTAAAATATGGTGAAGTAAGAAGAGGTCAATTAGGTATTAAAGGAAGTGAAATCTCTATAGATATGCAAAAAACTTTTAATCTTAAATCTCACTATGGTGTATTTATTTCAGAAGTTTTAGACGATTCTGCTGCACAAAAAGCAGGTATACAATCCGGTGATGTAATTACATTAGTAAATAATAAACCTATACATAATTTTTCTGAATTACGTATTAAAATTGGACTATTAATACCAAGAGAGAAGATAAAGGTAACTGTAATCCGTAAAGGTAAGCCTTTAACAATTGATATTAATGTTAAGGAAAATAGATTACAATCAACTAGTAGAAGTATATTTTCAATCTTACCAGGTGCTTTTTTTATAAATGGTATGACACAAAGTGGCAATAAAGGCATACAAATTGAAAATGTAAATCCAGGAACATTAGCAGATCAATTAGGTTTAGAAAAAGATGATGTAATTATAAACATTAATCTTAAGCGCACACGTACAGTCAAAGATATGATCAAAATCATAAATGATAAACCCCCAGCATTAGCAATAAATGTCATCAGGGGAAATGAAAGTCTCTATTTAGTATTGAAATAAGTAGTGTTAATTAGCGGATACTTCTTAATCTTCAGTGTCCGCTTATCTCTTACTATAATTTTTTTATTATAAAAAGTCATTTTTTTAATTTTAAAAAATTTTTAACAACGATCAATAGGAAACGTCATAACATCATGTATTGAATTTGTATTTAAAGATAACATTATCAATCTGTCTAGTCCCATTGCTACTCCAGAACAAGTAGGCATACCATGTTGCAAAGCATCAAGTAACATATTATCTATTTGTATTTTTGGTAATTTATTATGAACACGAATATTATTATCTTTATTAAAACGTTTAATATGTTCTTTAAGATTAGTCAGTTCAAAACTACCATTTGCTAATTCAATACCATGATAGTACAATTCAAAACGTTCTGCTATCCGAGGATCTTTATTATTAACTTCTGCTAATATTGCTTGACCAGCTGGAAAATGATAGACAAAACAGGGTTTTTTTTGCCCAATATTAGGTTCTATACCTATCATAAATAATAACATTAGTATTGTATTAATATCTTTTTCAGCACGTATTAATTCGCCATTACCTAATTTATCTGCTATTGCATAAAATGCATCCCTATCCTCAGACAATGGATCTATATGAAGATGATCGAGAAAAGCTTGTTGATATGAAATAAAATCTGCAGCATCAAAATTAAACACAAATTGTAAAAAATTTTCTATTTCATGCATTAAACGAAATATATCATATTCAGGACGATACCATTCCAACATTGTAAATTCTGGATTATGATAACGCCCATTTTCTCCGTTACGAAAGCTATGCGTTATTTGATAAATAGCTCCACTGCCTGCAGCTAATAATCTTTTCATATGATACTCAGGACTAGTTATCAACCAAAAATTATGCTCATTTATTAAATTACTCTTCAATTTAGTAACAAATGGAACAAGATGAACATCAGTGGTTGTTCTTCTACTCATAATAGGTGTTTCAACTTCTAATACACCATTATTAGAAAAAAAAATTCTTATTTTAGATAGAATCTGTGCTCTTTTTATTAAATTATTTATTGATATTTTGGGTTGCCAATTTAGATTTTCAATCATGTTTATTCTCTCGTGATAGAAAGAAATCAATTTTTTATATTATCTTTGATAAATAATTTCATTGCATAAAAATCAAATTTATTGAATATTTTAATTAGATATAATATTACCAATATTTTCAATAAAAAATATAATTATCTTACTACTAAAATCATTTTTATAAAATAATAAAATTATTTTGTATGTTATTATTTTACACGAGAGACGTATTCTCCAGAACGTGTATCAACTTTAATTATTTCACCAATTTTCAAAAAGAAAGGTACTTTAATAACTGCGCCATTAGATAAAGTAGCTACTTTACTACTATTATTAACCGTATCACCCTTTAATCCTAGATCAGTTTTTATAATTTTTAGTTCTATAAATTTAGGTGGTTGAACAATAATAGGCAATCCATTCCATAATGTTACATTGCATATCAAATTTGTTTGCATCCATTTACTAGATTCACCAATAGTTTTTTGATTCACTTGAAAATGCTCAAAATTTTCAGGATGCATGAAATAATAAAAGTAATGATCATGATATAGATATATTAAATCAGTTTCTGTTACATCTGCACACTTAAAAGAATCTGTAGATTTAAAAGTTTTTTCAATTCTAGTACCTGTTAATAAACGGCGCATTTTAACACGTACAAATGATTGTCCTTTACCAGGTTTAATAAATTCACTAGATTCTATAGCACAAGGTTCATTATCAAAAATAATTTTTAAACCAGAACGCAAGTCATTACTAGAATAACTAAACATTTCAGTCCTCTTTTAAAAATAAAATAAATAATGGAGCACATCGAAAAATGGTAGATATTATAACCTTAAAACATTATAAAAAAGAAAATTGGTTACAACAACTTGCTAATGTCATTACTGAACCTAAAAAACTGTTAAAGATTTTAGAATTAGATAACAATCATGCAATTAACAAATATATTAAACAAAAAAATCTTTTTCCTTGTAGAGTACCTCTATCATTTGTTAATCGAATGAAAAAAAATACAATAACAGATCCATTACTTTTACAAGTTTTAATAAACAAGAAAGAATTAATTAATACACCTGGTTATAGTAAAGACCCTTTAAAAGAGCAAAATAATAAAATACCTAATGTATTACATAAATATAAAAATCGGGCGTTATTATTATTAAAAAATAGTTGTGCTATAAATTGCAGATATTGTTTTCGCCGTTATTTCCCTTATCAAAAAAACCCAGGTAATAAAGATAATTGGAAAATAGCTCTACAATATATTTACTCTCATTCTGAAATAAACGAAATAATTTTTTCAGGTGGAGATCCTTTAATGGCAAAAGATCATGAATTAGCATGGATTATAAAAAAAATAGAAAATATTCCACACATAAAAAAATTGAGAATTCATACTCGTTTTCCAGTAGTTATTCCAGATCGTATCACTAACCAATTATGTCAATTATTAGGAAAAACTAAATTAAACATATTGCTAGTAACTCATATTAATCATTTTCAAGAAGTAAATGATGAAGTATTTGAAGCTATGTCTAAGTTAAAAAAAGTAGGAGTTACTTTACTTAACCAAAGCGTTTTACTAAAAGGAATAAATGATAATTTAGATGTGTTAATTAAGCTTAGTGATTGCCTTTTTGACCTAGGAATATTACCCTATTATCTACATTTGTTAGATAAAGTTCAGGGTACTGCCCATTTTTTCGTAAAAGAAAATGTAGCAATAAAATTGATTCATGAATTATCATTACACGTATCAGGTTATATGATACCTAAATTAGTTAAATACAATTAAAATAGCAATAAACAAGTTATAACAAATGATGGTTTCTATATAACAAGACAATTCCCCCTAATCAAATAATTTGATTATAAGGGGGATAGAAAATTGTTAAATTAAATAGCAACAGAATACAAATAACTACATCATACCACCCATACCACCCATACCACCCATGCCAGGAGCACCACCAGCGCTATTACTTAAATCGGGAGTATTACTTTTCGGCATATCAGTAACCATGCATTCAGTAGTTATCATCAAACCAGCAACAGATGCTGCATATTGAAGTGCAGAACGAGTGACTTTAGTTGGATCTAATATACCAAAATCAATCATATTTCCATATTCTTCAGTTTGAGCATTATAACCATAGTTACCGTCACCAGCTTTCACATTATTAGTAACAACAGATGGTTCTTCACCAGCATTAGCAACTATTTGTCGTAATGGCGCTTCCATTGCTCGCAATGCAACTTTAATCCCAACATTTTGATCTTCGTTTTGACCTGTCAAATTAATCAATTGAACTGCAACACGAACTAAAGCTACACCCCCGCCAGAAACAACACCTTCTTCAACTGCTGCACGAGTTGCGTGTAATGCGTCTTCTACGCGAGCTTTTTTCTCTTTCATTTCAACTTCTGTCGCTGCACCTACTTTTAGAACAGCAACTCCACCTGCTAATTTTGCTACACGTTCTTGTAATTTTTCTTTATCATAATCGGATGTAGCTTCTTCAATTTGTTGACGGATTTGAGCTACACGTCCTTGAATTTCTTTTTCTTTTCCCATACCATCAATTATGGTAGTAGTATCTTTACTAATAACAACACGTTTAGCTTGACCTAGATCTTCTAAAACAGTTTTTTCAAGTTCTAAACCAATTTCTTCAGATATTACTGTTCCACCTGTTAAAATAGCAATGTCCTGTAACATAGCTTTACGACGATCACCAAATCCAGGAGCTTTAACTGCAGCTACTTTCACAATACCACGCATAGTATTTACTACTAGAGTAGCTAGTGCTTCACCTTCTACGTCTTCTGCAACAATCAACAAAGATTTACCAGATTTTGCAACAGCTTCTAGTATAGGTAACATCTCACGTATATTAGAAATTTTCTTATCAGCTAATAAAATAAATGGAGTTTCTAGTTCAACAGCTCCAGTTTCTGCTTTGTTAATAAAATAAGGAGATAAATAACCACGATCAAACTGCATACCTTCAACTACATCTAATTCATCTTGTAGCCCATTACCTTCTTCTACAGTAATTACACCTTCTTTACCAACTTTTTCCATTGCTTGTGCTATTAAAGTACCTACACTTTCATCGGAGTTAGCAGATATAGTGCCTACTTGAGCTATAGCTTTAGGATCTGAACATGGTACAGAAAGTTCCTTTAATTTTTCAACTGCTGCTATTACTGCTCTATCAATTCCACGTTTCAAATCCATCGGATTCATCCCTGCTGCTACAGCTTTCAATCCTTCATTTACGATAGATTGAGCTAAAACAGTAGCAGTCGTAGTACCATCTCCTGCAGCATCATTTGCTTTAGAAGCTACTTCTTTTACCATCTGAGCGCCCATATTTTCAAATTTGTCTTCTAATTCAATTTCACGGGCAACAGATACTCCATCTTTAGTAATTGCTGGAGCACCAAAAGATTTATCTAAAATCACATTACGACCTTTCGGTCCTAAAGTTACTTTTACTGCATCTGCTAATACATTTACGCCACGCAGCATTTTTACACGCGCGTCATTACTGAATTTTACGTCTTTAGCTGCCATTTCAAATATTCCTCAAACTTCATTATATTCAGTGAACTATGCATAAAAATTAAAGTCTAAATTTTAACAATTTTCAACAATCGCTAAAATATCACTTTCATTGATAATTAATATTTCTTCTTCATTAATTTTTTCAGTTTTAGCACCATAACTTTCATTGAATATTACTATATCACCAATCTTTACGTCCAAAGGTTTCACTTGACCGTTTTCAAGAATACGACCCTTACCAACAGCCATCACTTTACCACGAGTGGATTTAGATGCTGCGGAACCAGTTAGCATAATACCACCTGCCGATTTAGCTTCTACTTCTTCCCGCTTGACGATAACTCGATCGTGCAATGGACGAATTTTCATTTGATAGCTCTCCTTTAAGAAATCCAATCATTTTATTTTGTTGGTTGAATACCGACTAAATGGCTTAAAGCCTCGCTGGTGAAATAAATAGGGACATGAACTAATCCTTTCAAGGGGGAATATCAATAAAATTTTTATAAAAATAATAAAATATTGTCCTTATAAATAATTTTAAAATCAAAAATTATACAAATTTTTGATAATTAAAATTAAATTCGAATTATATATTAATCAATTTTTTCATAATTTGTATTTTTTTAATTGACTACTCATTATTTTTCTTTTCAAATTCCCCATCAATAGTACAGTGATTATCACTATAAGTCTTCCACACACCAAAACGTTTCATTATTTTTAAAATAATAAAATTTTGTATTGGCGTTACTAATAATAGCAAGCCAAATAAGTCAGTAAAAAATCCTGGTAATAACAATAAAAAACCACTAATAATTAAAGAAATAATTTTTACTATTTCTTTTGTCGGCAATTCATTATATATTAATTTTTTTTTAATTAATATGAAATTTTTTATACTTTGTTGTTTAACAATTAGTATACCAATAGAAGAAGTAAATAGTGCCAATAATATAGTACATGGAATACCAAATATATTAGATACATGGATAAACAAAGAAATTTCAATCCATGATAGTATAAACAATATAATTAATAATATCCAACGCACTAAATTCTCCTAAACTAATATTTTATAATATATATTATAGAAACATAAAATTTTTCTTAAGTCATATAAAAGTATTTATTATTAAATTGTATGTGTATTAACTAATTAACAGTATAAAAATTTTTGTGAGAAAAATAAATTCTATATACATTAAAAATATATCCTATATTTATTTCATAATTATATTAATGTATATCTAAAAATTGCAAATTGTATTATATAACTATTTTGTATATGAATTTATTTTTACATTATTATTTTTAATAAAATAATAATGTAAAATACATAAGATGCAATAATTTTCTCAATATAGATGAATCAGTATAATAATTGAATTATAGGATATGTAATTATTATATGATAAGTAAATAAAAGTTAATATGAATATTACTTCTTGTTTTTTTATAGTTTGGAAGATAAAAATGAGTATAATTGTTGTTATTTGCACTGTACCAGAAGAACAATCAGCAATAATTGCAAAAAAATTATTAAAAGAAAAATTAGCAGCTTGTATTACTCTTATTCCGGGAGCTATTTCATATTATTTTTGGCAGAATAAACTAGAATGTGCTAATGAAGTTCAAATGTTGATAAAATGTGATGAAATACACCAAGAACCGCTCTTAAATTTCCTCAAGCTAATCCATCCTTATGAAATACCGGAAATATTAGTAATTCCTATTAAATATGTAGATCCAATTTATTTGTCATGGATTAAAGAATCTTTACTTAAGAAAACTAAATTATAATAAAAATCAAGTATTAGATTGTTATAATTTTGAAATGAACAAATTTATTTTATTGCTTGAAATAAAAGAAATCAGTCTATACAATGTCTCATATTTAATAAAGTATAATTTATTATGTAATTAAGTTTAATTTTCATTTTGTTTAAAATAGAAGTTGACTAATTCTATTCTTTAAGTTTTAATGGTTTATATCTATTGCCCAGATAGCTCAGTAGGTAGAGCAGGGGACTGAAAATCCCTGTGTCGGTGGTTCAATTCCGCCTCTGGGCACATTAATAAGAACGAATAACTTTGAATGATGCAATATAAAATTAATATAAGAAAGCTCAAATACCGAAAATACTGAAAAGTAAATCGTATTTGAGCTTTTGAATTAAATTATAAGAAACGTTTAACTTATCTGATAAAATACATTTTTCTAAATTTTTTTCTTCTCTATTTATCAACAGAAATATTTAAAATAATACTGATACACCTAAATAAGGGCTTTTAGCAATATATTCAACTGGTATATAAGTATTTGAAGGGGTTTTATTGTGTAACATTGTACACCTGTAGCCTAATTCTAAGCTTAACATAGAAATAGGAGTAAATCTTATACCCCCGTTAATATCGTGATAGCTGTTAGCACGTTTAGGAGAGAAACATTCTATTCCGTAGTGGTATTTTCCGTATAAGCTCCAATATCTATCTAAGTGATAAAGAGCACCCCCACCGAATCCTAAAGATATTGAAGTGCCATCTAGTCTTTCTTCATATCTAGTAAGAATAACTTTTACTGACGGATATATACGTAGTGAATTTGTATCTATATTGTAACCAAAACCGGTATCAAAGGTATTACCTTTATCGGTATTATACAACAAATTAGTTTTTAAGAAAGCACCTGTAGAGTTAGTTCCTGCGCCAAGAGATAACATAGTATGATATCTACCTAAAGCAACACTACCTTCAGCTGCATGTAAAATTTGCGTTAAACTAAATAAAACAATCAAACTCAGGGTACTTCCAGTAATAAACCTCTTTAACATAATTTTACTCCTTAACATTATATTTGATTTAGTGATAAAATTAGTATGTTAGAGTATAAATAAAAAAGTTATACACATTTGTATTAGAATTTACATAAATGTTTGAGAATCTATATTAGACATATTATAAAAACTTTCATCAAAGTTATATCAATAACTTAAAAAGTTATATCAATAAACTAATAATAGTTTAAAATATAATTTTTTTAAATTTTTTATATTAATTGATGAATTGGTTTTTAATATTATAAAAATATACTGATATTAATGATTATAAAACAAAAGTGTAAACAATCAAAAATGCATACTTATTATTTATATTAGGTTTAAATTCTTTCTGAATACTGAGTAATCATGAATAACAAATAATAGATATAAACGTAAATTAATAAATTTTTATTAAAATTTTACAGAAAGGATTTCTTTAAAAAATACATATTCAAAATTCAAAATTAAAATTAAATATAAGGAAAATTAAAATGGAATATCATCATCGAAATTAATAGATGGTTCATTAATTTTATTTTCTGTAGTATTTTTTTGTATGTAAGATTCATTATCTGTGTTAAATTTATTACTGGTAGGATTAATTGTTTGAGATTGATTCCAATTGTTATTTTGATTATTACCTAAGTTAGAAGAGTTACTATTTTGACGATTACCTAACATTTGCATAGTTCCAGTTGCATTTACGATAATTTCTGTAGTGTAGCGTTCTTGACCGCTTTGATCCTGCCATTTTCTAGTACGCAACTGACCTTCTATATACAATTGTGAACCTTTTCTTAAATATTCATTAGCTACTTCTGCTAATTTACCAAAAATTACTATACGATGCCATTCAGTTTGTTCTTTGCTATCACCTGTGTTTTTATCACGCCAGCTTTCTGAAGTAGCTAACGTAATATTAGTTACAGCATTACCATTTGGCATATAACGTATTTCTGGATCTTGACCCAAATTACCTATCAAAATTACCTTATTAATACCTCTAGCCATATTTCTATATCCTATATCTAATATTGAATTATAAAGTTAAAATAGTACTCAAGATTCTAATATATTAAGATAATTATTGTAATATAAAAAAATTAAATATCAAGCAAAAGATCTAAATTAAGTAAATACAACATAATCATTTTAATAAATTTGATATTACTAAATAATAAATTACCGTGTACATGTTGCTAATTTACACCAATATTATTATCTATCTTGCGTTATATATGAATTAATTATATACATGTATTAATTAATAAATAAATAAAATTTCGATACACCAATAAAAAACAGAAAATCTTTTCTTAATTAAAAAGAAAAACAAGATAAAACACACAATACGATTTTCAATTTTTAATTGATAATTTTATATATTATATTATAGTTATATAAACAATTTATTTATATAAATAAATTGTTGAAGCATAAATTATAAATTGAAAATAAAGAATATAAAATTTAGTTTTCGTAGTAAGTTCCTGAGTAATTATCGAAACGTGACCATTTACCATTAAAAGTTAAATAGACTGTACCAATAGGACCATTTCTTTGTTTTCCTAAGATAATTTCTGCAACACCTTTTAAATCACTATTTTCATAATAAATTTCATCACGATAAATAAATATAATTAAATCTGCATCTTGCTCAATTGAACCTGATTCACGTAAATCTGAATTCATCGGTCTTTTATTTGCACGTTGTTCAAGAGAACGGTTAAGTTGAGATAGTGCAACAATTGGAACATTAAGCTCTTTAGCAAGTGATTTCAGTGATCGTGAAATTTCAGCTATTTCTAAATTCCGATTATTAGAAAAAGAAGGTATGCGCATCAATTGCAGATAATCTATCATTATTATATTTAATCCATTATTTTCACGATAAATTCTACGAGCTCTTGATCTAATTTCAGTAGGTGTTAAACTAGAAGAATCATCTATATAAATATTTTTCTTTTGTAATAAAATATTAATTGTACTAGAAATTCTTGTCCAATCTTCCTTGTTGAGTTGTCCTGTACGAATATGTGTTTGATCAACACGTGATAATGATGCTAACATCCTAATTATAATTTGTTCGCTAGGCATCTCTAAACTAAAAATCAGTATCGGTTTATCGTATAACAGAGCAATATTTTCACATAGATTCATAGCAAAAGTAGTTTTACCCATAGAAGGACGAGCTGCAATTATTATAAGATCAGAACGTTGTAAACCAGATGTTTTTTTATTAAGATCTTGGTATCCGGTATTAATACCAGTTATGCCATCTTGAGGTTTCCTAATTAGAGATTCAATACGTGAGATAGTACTTTCGAGAATTTGACTAATGTTTTTTGGACCATCATGCTTATTAAATCTTGCTTCTGCAATTTTAAAAACGTTAGATTCTACGAAATCAAGTATTTCTTCAATATTTCGACCTTCTGGATTATAACCAGCATCGGAAATCTTATTTGCTACTAATATTATTTCTCGTAACATCGCACGTTCTCGTACTATATTTGCATATGCAGAAATATTAGCAACACTTGGAGTATTTTTAGATAGTTCAGCTAAATATGCAAATCCTCCTACTAATTCAAGTTTACCATTAGTTTCTAATGATTCTGATAGCGTAATCAAGTCAATTGGTTTTTTATTCTCTAATAAATTCTGCATTTCTAAGAAAATTATTTTGTGAGCAAAATTAAAAAAATCGTCAGCAATAATATCATCACAAATATTCAACCAACTTTCATTATCTAACATCAATCCACCTAGAATGGATTGCTCTGCCTCTATAGAATGAGGGAGAGTTTTTATATCTTTCAACTTATAATCTTGTTTTTTATTATTAGTAATTTTTTTTACTAACATATTAAGTATGTTACCTATAGTAAAAAATATGACAATTATCTTTAATATTAAATTAGTTAATTAAAATATTTTGTGTTGAAATATAATCAAAGACAAAACTAATCATAATAGATATTTGAATATTTAATATAAAAACTTTCATGATGATTGGATTTTAATTGAAACTTAAATAATCAGTATTTTTTATAATATTAATAGTACAGATTATTTTAAAATGGTATAACATAAAAAAACATGATAGTGCTATTATATTTTTTTAAAAAAATTTAATAATTAATATATCTTATGATTTAAAAAAATAGAGTACAGAATAAGATCATATATTAGAAATCACCTGTCTGTTTTAGTACGTTCCTTATAATTTAAATTTATAATAAACATAGTTTTGTTATGAATATTCTTATTTCACTATTACTAAACTGATTAAGCAACATATATTATATTCCAATAAACTGGGATCAGTGTTTTTAAATAAAAATTTTTCATCAACTTAAGATTTTACATAAAATGTTATAATTGATTTTAAGTTCTCTATAATGTTTCTGTTCCTCTACAGAATAATTAACGCATAACAAAGTAATTATTTTTTATTAAAGGGGAATTTCAAGATTTTATCTAGCAGTATAATTGAAAAAATGATTTTTCGCTTGAATAAAAAAGCTGATTTTCTGGATTATACCTATAAATCATTAAAAATGATAAATATTTTTTCGTTACAACCGATTAGATATTAATTTGTTAATTTTACTTTACTACCTACAATATCTTAGCATTAATATTAAAAACACTAAAAAACCTTTTTTGAAAAGAGATAAAATTAAATTAAATCGTACAACTTAGCTAAATTATTCCCAATTGAATTGTATTTAATATATTTAACTTTTATTATACAAAAAAATACAATTTCTAAATTCTTTCAGATACTACTGTAAAATAATGCTGATATTTGTTCATGTTTGTTTTAAATGTCAGAAAAATCTCATTATCGTAAAAAAATAATAATGACTTATGGCACTTCCTTGTGCCTAATATTATAGCACCATAACCAATGACAATCATTGATACCAATGACAATCTTTATTATGATTTTCCCACGCTTTTACTTCTCTTTCTGCTTCATCCTTGGCATAACCGTAACGTTCTTGAATTTTATTTACTAGTTGATCTCTTTTACCTTCAATACACTGACAGTCATTATCTGTTAGCTTTCCCCATTTTTCTTTTATTTTTCCTTTAAACTGTTTCCAATTACCGCTCATCTTATCTTTATTCATTTTAAACCTCCACATTAATTTAGGTTTAATAGTTCCTTATGTTAAAAGGTCCTAGCAGCATTAAAATAACAGTTATTCGTATACTTACAGTTAATTGTAGTAGATAATACATATATTACTTAGTAATATATGTATTAATTTTAAAAATATTGATTATATTTTTAAAATTATTTTTTTGATGCTACATCATATATCAATTATTAACATTAATCTGATATTTATGGTAGTAATCAATAATTGTGATTTTGATGTGATTTCTTTAAACAAAAAAGTTTAGATCCTTTTTACTTTGTTTTGATTAGTAGTAATATTTAGTAATATAGAACTAAGATAGTTACCTATATTTTAATTTATTGGCAAAAAGTTGTTATACATTACCTTTTAACTGTTTTCACTTCATTTTTACTACTTGATAGTATTGTTTTATAGTTTCTATTTTGTTGTAAATGAGTATAGAAATTTATATTTAGTGTTCGAAATCCATTAAATCAATAATAATATTTTAAGTATGATTTTAAATCATATAAACTATTGATATAAAATTTTTTATACAAAGATTTCTGCTAATGATATAAAAATTAAGTAATACTTAAAAAGTTGTATAAATATCATGTTAAAATGACACATATTTAACATCAAATTTCTATAAAATATTTTTATATTGATTACTTTATTTAATATCTAGTAGTAATTTATAATTCTAATCTTAAATAATACGAATTATATTTCGAAAAAAATTATTAATAGGTTAAAGGTATAATTGAATCAATACAAAAGAAAGACAAAAGATAGATATTAGTGTATAATCATTGAAAATTTTAGTAAATCTATATTAATGAATTAATTCTCTTCTGATAATTAGTTTGGGTTTATATTTTTGTGATTCTTATTACTTCTAATAAATATTATGTAATTCATAAAATATTAATGAAACAACTAATATTAACATGGTTTTTTGTGTTAGAAGTAAGAATTAATTTATAATTAAGTAATCAAAATGATGTAATTTATAATATAAATATTAAAAACATTTTCAATCTAATATTACTAATCAAAGTATACAGATGTTTTTTTATAAGCATAAATAATAAATTAGACATAGTATATAAAAATGAATCGCTTAATAAATCAATTAATCATTAATAAAATAACTTATTATCATTCAAATAAATTATGATGTAAAGTACGTATAATATATTCTGAATCAATACTTGATACTACAAAACATATATTACAATTATTAACATCATAATAAACCATACGTAAATTAAATGGTTCTAATATTTCAAATATTTTCTTTCTTATACCAAGAGCTTTAGATAGATTATTTCCAATAATGGAAATTAAAGATAAATTTTCTTCTATACTAATTTGACAAAAAGATGAAACTTTAGCTAAAAATTCATTGGTGATAAAGTCATTTACATTTACTTCAAAACTATTGTTAATAATTAATGCTAAGCTAGTTTCAGAACTAGTTAAAATATCTACGGATATATCATGATTAAGTAAAATATTAAATATTTTAGCTAAGAAATTAGTTTGATTATATTGATCTAACTTTCTCATAGTTAGCATAATTTGTTTATTGCGTAAAGTTAAAGCACGAAATAATGGTAAATGTTTATTTTTATTAATAATATAGGTTCCTCCTGCTTCTGGATTATGGCTAGAACTTACAAATACAGGAATATCACTTCTTACTACAGGTAATAAAGTAAAAGGATGCAGTATTTTAGCTCCATAAATTGCCATTTCTGCAGCTTCTTTAAAAGTTATTTCATCTATTCTTTTAGCTGTTGAGACCAAACGTGGATCAGTTGTATAAATACCTGGTACATCAGTCCAAATATCCACTCGAGTTGCCCTAAGAGCTTCGCCTAATAAAGTCGCTGTATAATCACTTCCACCTCTACCTAAAGTAGTGGTTCGACCATGATCATCTAGACCAATAAAGCCTTGTGTAACTATAATTTTTTTATAAACAATTGGTTCAAGATATTTCTTGACTTTACAAGATAAAATATTAATATCTGGTTGCGCACAACCAAAATTATTATTTGTTTTCATCACCTTACGTATGTCAAACCACACAGTATCTATTTTTTTTTCACGCAAAATCTCAACAAAAATTAAAGTTGATATTAATTCACCATAACTTACAATTTCATCTTTTAATTCCTTAGACGGTGCTACAGAAGCATTTTTAGCTAAAATAGCAATCGTTGTTATCATCTTATTTATTAATTTATGTAATTGTTTATTTTTTTTAAGTTGATAAATGATTGAATCTTGAATATCAGTAATTTTTTTTATTAAAAGCGATCTATGTAATTTATTCTTTCCTTCAGAGAGAGAAATAAGAATATTAGTTATAGTTGCAGACGCTGATAATACTACTAAACGAGTGTTAGGATCATTAATAATTACATTAGCACTACGGTTCATTGCATTAAAATCTGCAACACTAGTACCTCCAAATTTTGCTACAACCAATTTTTGAACCATTATAGATCCTCAGTAAGAAGATAAAGTATAATAAATTTAGTTTTTTAAAAAATAAAAATAGTTGTTTAAATAAAAAAATGTGTATAGTTGTTAATAGATAAGTAATATATTTACATTTAAAAAATTTTTTGTTCTCAAATAAAGAGAATTATTTGTTATATTAAATAACATATTAAATATAACAAATAATTAAATAAATTTTAATGTATTTTAGTATGTGTTCAACACTAAAGTATGAATTAATTAAAAAATTAAGCATTAATTTATCATTAATAACAATATCTTATTTAAGATGCCGCCGTTTGATTTTTATAAGCACAATAAAGATTTTTAATAAAAAGAGTTTGTATATGAAAAATATTAATCCTACAAAAACTACAGCATGGAATGAGTTAAAAAAACATTTTAAAAAAATTAAATCAATACATATAAATAGTTTATTTAATGAAGATCCTAAAAGATTTACTAAATTCTCAATTGTTTTTAGAGATCAAATTTTAATAGATTTTTCAAAAAATCATATTACTCAAGAAACCATAGATAAACTACATGCATTAGCAAAAGAAACTGACCTTAAAAACAATATTAATTGCATGTTTTCTGGAGAAAAAATTAATCTCACAGAAAATAGAGCTGTATTGCATGTTGCTTTAAGAAACCGCAGTAATATACCTGTTATTTTAGATAAAGAAGATATAATGCCTAAAATTAACAATGTATTAAATAAAATGAAATGTTTTTCTGAAAAAATTATTAATGGTATTTGGTTAGGTTATACAGGAAAACCAATCAAAGATATAGTAAACATTGGTATAGGTGGTTCACATTTAGGTCCTCTAATGGTTACAGAAGCCTTAAAACCATATAAAAATCATTTGAATATACATTTCATTTCTAACATTGATGGTTCACATATTACTAATGTAATAGAAAATCTAAATCCTGAAACAACGTTATTTTTAATAGCATCTAAGACATTTAAAACTCAAGAAACATTAACTAATGCTTACAGTGCACGCAATTGGTTTATACAAAAAACAGGTAATGTAAATAATATATCAAAACATTTTATTGCGTTATCTAACAATATAACAGCGGTAAAAGAATTTGGTATTAATACTAACAATACCTTTGAATGCTGGGATTGGGTTGGAGGAAGATATTCATTATGGTCATCCATTGGATTGTCAATTGTCCTTTCTATCGGATTTGATAATTTCGAACAACTCCTGAATGGTGCTCATGCTATGGATAAGCATTTTGTTCAAACGCCAATAGAAAAGAATATACCAGTATTATTAGCTTTGATTGGAATTTGGTATAATAATTTTTTTGGTGCTCAAACTGAAGCTATTTTACCATATGATCAAAATTTACATTTTTTTGCCACATATTTTCAACAAGTCAATATGGAATCTAATGGAAAACATATAGACAGACAAGGAAATTATGTCAATTATCAAACTGGTCCTATAATTTGGGGAGAATCAGGTACTAATGGACAACATTCATTTTATCAACTTATTCATCAAGGAACTAAGTTAATTCCATGTGATTTTATTGCACCAGTAATGCATCATCATTCATTAAATAATCATCATTTCATACTATTATCAAATTTTTTTGCACAAACAAAATCTTTAGCTTTTGGTGAAAAAATCAATAAAATAACAAGCATTGTTAAAAATAAAAAAGATAATAAAATTTTACAAAAAATTAATTTATTTAAGAGTTTACAAGGTAACCGTCCTAGTAATTCTATATTAATTCGTAAAATAAATCCTTTTAATCTTGGTGCTTTAATTGCACTTTATGAACATAAAATTTTTACTCAAGGTTCTATACTAAATATTTTTAGCTTTGATCAATGGGGAGTTGAATTGGGAAAGCAATTAGCAGACAGAATTTTATTAGATTTAAATAATAAAGATTATGTTGAAAAATATGATAGCTCTACTAACTCATTAATTAACTATTATAAAAATTGGCGAGAATACAATTGAATTACATAAACTTACAAATACGTATTGTTTTTTGATTATTAACCATTTAATGGTAATAATATTGAATTATTCTGATGTAGGATTCATATTAAGATAAATGAAAAGGTGTGATTTGATAAACGTAATAATTAAGCCAATTTAAAAATAATAAATTACCGTGACTACGCCAGTTTACGGTAGGTAATAGTTCAGGATTATCCTTAGGGAAATAATTACAAGGAACTTTAGTCGTTAGGCTAAGGCCCACATCTCTATGATATTCATGAGCAAGCGTAAGTAAATCATACTCTGGATGTCCAGTAACGAAAACTAAACGTTTATCCATAGTAGACATAATGTATGCATCAGAAGATAATTCTACTTTAGCGTGAAATTCTAGATCAGTATAGTTAGTAATTGATTGAATAGAAAAATCAGCATAACGAGAATGTGGAACAAAAAAATTATTATCAAAACCTCGTGTTAATAAAGAATAGGAATTTAAAACTGTATGATTAAATACACCAAATAATTTGTTATTTCTGATTTTTTTAGGAACATCATATAAAATATTTAATGCGGCTTGTGCAGCCCAACATATAAATAATGTTGATGTAACGTGTTCTTGTGCCCAAAATATTATTTTTTTTATCTGTGACCAATAAGAAACATTTCGGAATTCTATCAAACCTAAAGGTGCACCAGTTACTATTAAACCATCATAATTATCATTATAAACGTCATTTAATTCACAATAAAAATTCTTAAGATGTTCATTTGATGTATTTTTAGACTTATGACCGTCAACACGTAAAAATTTAATGTCAAGTTGTAAAGGAGAATTAGATAATATACGTAAAAGTTGATTTTCAGTATCAATTTTTTTTGGCATTAAATTCAAAATTAATAATTTTAATGGACGAATTTCCTTAATAGTAGCACGTGATGAAGTCATCACAAAAATATTTTCATCCCGTAATAGTTTTACAGCAGGTAAATGATCTGGAACTTTAATAGGCATAAAATATTCCGTATTACTAAGATTGTATGAAGATATAAACAATTAGATCTACATAATTAAATGTTGTTCAATTGTTTATAATAGTAAGTAAAAAAGAATTATTATGGAATTATCATAAAACAAAAAAAGGAAAGATAGATTTCTTTTGCAGATTAACAAAATGGCGGAACGGACGGGACTCGAACCCGCGACCCCCTGCGTGACAGGCAGGTATTCTAACCAACTGAACTACCGCTCCAAATATTTAAAAAAATTTGTTTTTTTATTATCAATAACTTATCAAGTTATATAAACTTCTTTATAAAAAATTATCAAACAATTTATGTAGGTACTTCGTAGAAAAGCATCTTAATTATTACGTATTAAATAAGGAGGTGATCCAACCGCAGGTTCCCCTACGGTTACCTTGTTACGACTTCACCCCAGTCATGAACCA
>NZ_PDKU01000001.1 GCF_002933355.1 Candidatus Pantoea edessiphila | reverse complement strand
TGTTTCTACAGATTAAACTACGCAATAAATTACGTGTTTATTCGATAGATATTTATAGTCTTATGATTAAAAATCGTTGACACTAAATCTACGAATACCCACATAGATTGTCTGATAAATTTTTAAAGAGCAATAAAACTGTTATGATATCTCCATTTAGTTTATTAGTCAAGTCTTAACTTAATACCTGTTCTTGATTAATACATATCGTTTATTTATAATAAAAACGTATTATGTCAGTACAAGTTTTTTAAATACTGTAAAACCTAATCTTTTCAGCAATAAAGATATTTGTATTGCTTTGCTATTAATGCAAGTACAAAAAACTATGTTCTCTTCAGAAGATTTAGCTCTATGGAATTTATAATTTAATATCTGATTTATACGATATAAAATATCTTTATTAAAGTCAATTAAACATGTATTTTTTGGAAATATTTGTTGTAATTCATCACGAAGTGAAATAAAGTGAGTACAACCTAACACAATAGTATCTGGTATTTCTAATAGATTTAACCATGGTTTTATAACATAATGTATTTCTTCTAAAAAAATTTTTTTACCTATAAATTTCGATTCTGATATATTAACCAATCTATTAGAGCTTATAGTTATAATTTTGTATTTATTAGAATATTGTAGTATTAATTGACGTATGTAAGCACTTCTAATTGTATTACACGTTGCTAGCAATCCTACTATACCATTACGTGTTCTACTAATAGAACACTCTATAGCTGGTACTAAACCTATAATAGGAAAAATATAATGTTTACGTAACTTAATTAAAGATATTATACTAGCTGTGTTGCAAGCTATAATAGCTAGTGATATAGAATATTTACTTGAAATTTGTTTAAAAATATTAAAAATACGTTTAATTATAAATATTTCATGCTTGTTTCCGTAAGGGAAGCCAGCATTATCAAAAACATAAATATAATTAATATTAGGAAATTTTTTCTGTATTTCAGTATATATTGAAATACCACCAATGCCAGAATCTAAAATAAGTATAATAGGTTTCGATGAATTATATATTTTTTTTGTTGATATTTTATCTTGGATAAAATACATGTCTACTAATTCCATTAGTGTATATTAAACATATTTTAATTATGGTATTTATAAAGCGGATTATAAATTCATATATACAATTAATTTAATAAATATTAGACCAATTATTATTCAGTCTCATAGACGTTTACGATGTTATATGTTGTATAAAATACAATTTTTCAATTTAATAAAAAATAAACTAATCTATTATTGTAATATTTATTTCTTAATAGACTTTTTTGCATCTTTAATAGCATATGCAATTTGTAAAGATGATATACCACCTTTTGCATTACGTTTATCGAGACATGATCTTAAACTAAGAGTTGAATATATATCTTCTTCAATCTTAGGACTAAATTTTTTTAATTCATTTAAACTTAGATCTTGTAATGTTAAATTTTTATTAATTGCTTCTAATATTATCTTACCAGTTATACAATGTGCTGTGCGAAAAGGTATATCTTTAGATACAAGATAATCGGCTAATTCAGTTGCATTAATATAACTCTGATCTACAGATTCCCTACAACGCAATTTATTCACTTTTAATTTATTCAATACAAGAACTGACATATTAATGCATTCAATCCAAGTATCAATAGCACTAAACAGATATTCTTTATCCTCCTGCATGTCTTTGTTATAAGCTAGAGGTAAAGCTTTTAATGTCATCATCATTCCAACTAAAGCACCTTGTACTTTACCACACTTACCACGAATAAGTTCTAATATATCTGGATTTTTTTTCTGAGGCATAATCGATGAACCTGATGTTACTTCATCTGATAATTCAATAAAACCCAAATCACTACTATTAAAGAAAATCAAATCTTCAGCAAAACGAGATAAATGTATCATACCAATTGCAGCATTTGATATTAATTCTAATACATAATCTCTATCAGAAACAGAGTCTAAGCAATTGTTAGTAATATATTTAAATCCTAATAGCTGAGCTAATTTTGTTCTATCAATATCGTAAGCAGTTCCTGCTAGTGCACCACATCCTAATGGACTAACATCCGTACGTTTAAAAGTATCTTGTAAACGATTTTCGTCACGTGTTAACATTTCTAAATATGCTAAACACCAATATGCAAATGTTATTGGTTGTGCATGCTGTAGATGGGTATAACCGGGCATGATAGCATCTTGATTGTTTTCAGCAGTTATAATTAACTGTTTTTTTAATTCTATAATATTTTCTAATAAATTTCTAATAGTAATTTTACACCACAGTTTCAAATCTGTTGTTACCTGATCATTACGACTGCGACCAGTATGTAATTTTTTACCTAAATCACCTAATTTTTTAATTAATTGACTTTCAATCCAACTATGAACATCTTCAGCATTACTTGATAAAATTATTTCAGGATTAACGCGAATTTTGTTTAATAAAAAATTTAATTCCTTTTCTAACTGATTCTGCTCATGTTCATTTAAAACATTAATTTTTGTTAGTACTTTAGACCATGCAATGGAACTGATAATATCTTGCTCTACAAGTCGGTAATCAAAATGTAGTGAATCATTAAATTTTTTAAATTTTTGGTTTATTGATATGTTAAATCTTCCACCCCAAAGTGACATATATTGTTCTCCATATTAAAGATGAAAATAACAAAACTAAATAAAATAAAAAATTATTTATTTTGCTTTTTTAAGAGCACGGATTTTAGAGGATAGAGAAAACAACTTTATAAAACCATCCGCATGAGTATGGTCGTATACATCATCTTCCTCAAAAGTAGAATAATCTTTTGAATATAAAGTATTGACTGAAGTTTTTTGTATAGCAATTGCATTACCTTTATAAAGACTCATAACTACTTCACCAGTCAATTGTTCTGATAATACTTTTGCAGCTGCTTGTACAGATTCACGCAATGGAGTAAACCAACGACCATCATAAACTAAATAAGACATCTCATGACCTAGTTGTTCTCGCCATTTAAAACTCTCACGATCTAATACTAACTGTTCTAAAGCACGTAATGCTTTAAACATTATAGTTCCACCTGGTGTTTCATAACACCCTCTAGATTTTATACCTATTAAACGGTTTTCAATAATATCAATACGACCTATTCCATGTTTAGAACCAATAATATTTAGTGTTTTTAAACATTGAAGCGGACTTAATTCTTTTTTATTTATAGCTGTAATTTCACCTTTTTTAATATTTAACGTCACTTGTTCAGGTTCATTCGGTGCTTCTGATGGATCTGTAGTCCAAACCCAGCAATCCTTATTCGTTACATTATATGTATCTTCTAATAGTCCACCTTCAGTTGAAATATGCCAAGCATTTTCATCACGACTATATATTTTTTTAATAGATATATCATTAGGTATTCCTTTTTCTTTTAAATAATATATAAGAGATTCGCGAGAACGTAATTTCCATTCTCTCCATGGAGCTATGACTTTTAATTGTGGTGCTAAGGCAGCATAAGTAATTTCAAAACGTACTTGATCGTTGCCTTTACCTGTTGCTCCATGACATACAGCATCTGCATTTAATTTGATAGCTAAATCAATTTGTGCTTTAGCTATAATTGGTCTTGCCATAGATGTTCCCATAAGATAGTTTCCTTCGTAAATCGCACCTGTTTGTAATACAGGGTAGATATAGTTTTTAACGAAATCATCTTTTAAATCAACAATATAACAAGAAGATGCTCCAGATTGCATAGCTTTTGTTTCTATGTTATATAAAGAACTATAAGATTGACCAACATCAGCTACAAAAGCAATTATTTCACAAGAAGAATAGTTTTCCTTTAACCAAGGTATGATTACTGATGTATCAAGTCCACCAGAATAAGCCAGTACTATTTTTTTTATATTTTTATCTTTCATTTTTAACAATCCTTTCAAACGTATTAAGCAAAAACTTTAGTACCAACTAAACTTCCATTAAATAAATCAATTAATTGATCTGTTTGTTGCCAACTAGCTATATATACTGGATAATTTAAATTACGAGCAGCCTTTAATGCCGCTCTGGTTTTTATTGCCATACCATTACTAATAGTGTTGTTAGCAATTAATTTTTCTGCTTCATTTGTATTTAATACTTTAATTAAATTTCCTTTCTTATCTAGTATACCATTTACATCTGATAACAATATTAAATTACCTTCTACAGTTAGAGCTATAGCAGTTGCAGCTTCATCGGCATTAACATTAAGTAGACAGCCATGATCATCGATACCTATTGAACTAATTATTGGCATGTATCCATTATCAAATAAAATACGTAATAATAATTGTTTACCAGGAATAACACAACCTACATGTCCTAGTTCTTTGTTGATTTGTATTGCATCTACTATATTTCCATCACTCAGACATAGACCTATAGAATTGATTTTAAATTTTTTTGCCCAAGAAAGTAATTTTTTATTTGCAATTCCCGCTAAAGCAGCAATAACAATATCAATTTGATCAGTATTAGTAATACGTAAGCCATTTTTTTTAGTTGTAGTTAACGATAGTTTATTCATTAAATTATCTATTATGCAACCACCACCATGAACAATGATTATTGCACGATTATAAATTTTAAGATAATTTGATAATGTTTTAAATAAACCATTTAATGCGATTTCTTTTTCTAAAATATTTCCACCTAATTTAATAACTAACGGATTAATCATAGTAATTTATTTTATTTATATAATTGATTGAGTTTCAGGAAAATCAAAACGAATATTCATACACTGTACTGCTTGAGATGCTGCTCCTTTTAATAAGTTATCTTCTGCACCAATAACAATTAGATGATTATTATTTACTGCAAAACCAATGTCGCAATAAGGTAAATTTATTACGGATTTTAATGATGGAAACCCTTGTTGATATAATCTGACAAATGGCTTAGTATGATATGCTTTATTAAATGCATCAGCAATATTTTTATTAGTTACCCCTTTTTTTAATAAGCACGTAATAGTAGCTAAAATACCACGAGAGAAATTACCAATGTGTGGAATAAAAATTACAGGAATACCTAAATGTATAACAATTTCCATATGATGACGATGATTAAAAATTCCATAAGGTTCTAAACTAATTTCACAAAAATGAGTTTTTATGTTGGCTTTACGCCCTGCTCCACTAACTCCACTAATAGCGTTAATTACTGGATATTGAGCTGTATTTATTAAACCTTCATTAATTAATGGTTTTAATGCTAATTGTGATACTGTTGGATAACAGCCTGGTATTGCAATTAGTTGTGCTTTTTTAATTTTCTCACATTGAAATTCAGCTAAACCATAGACTGCTTTTTCTAAAAAAGCACCATGTTTATGTTGCAATCCATAAAAATTTTTATAAAAATTTTTATCTTTAACACGAAAAGCTCCTGAAAGATCGAAAACTACACAGCCAGTTTTAAGAAATTTTGGAGCTAATTCATAACTTATTTCATGAGAAGTAGCTAGAAATACTATCTCTATTTTATCTTTTCCAGCTAGACTATTAACGCTTTGTAATGGTAAATCTATAATATTTTTCATTCTGGGGTGAACTTCAGATAAAGGTTTTCCAATATCTGAACTATATTGTGAAACTAATAAACCAACTATATTTATATTTGGATGACGGCTTAAAATGTTTACTAACTCTACGCCAGCATATCCGCTAGCACCAATAATTACAGTATTTAACATAATAAAAATAGCTACCTAAAGTTAATATATTTTACCTAATAAAAGATATTATTATTATAATTTAATTTTAAGGAACACTAATAATGGAAGTACAATCATCTTTTTTTATTGAATGTTATCGAAAATTAATATCAATACCATCAATAAGTGCAATTGATCCTGCTTTAGATCATAGTAATGAAATTTTAATTAATGTATTAGCTAACTGGTTTAATGATATTGGTTTTAAAGTGGAATTATATTCCATCCCAAATACACGCAATAAATTTAATTTACTGGCAAAAACAGGAAATGGTTCAGGTGGTTTAATGTTATCAGGTCATACTGATACTGTACCATTTGATTCAAGTGCTTGGCAATATGATCCATTTGTTTTAACAGAAAACAATAATAGACTATATGGTTTAGGAACCGCGGACATGAAAGGTTTTTTTGCATTCGTTATTAGTGTTTTACATAATATGAACATAAAAAAGTTAAAAAAACCTCTTTATATTTTAGCTACCGCTGATGAAGAAACAACAATGATAGGAGCTAAAAGTTTTTCGCAAAAAAGTCAATTACGTCCAGATATTGCCATAATCGGAGAGCCAACTTCTCTTAAAATAATTAATGCACATAGAGGCTATATTTCTAATATAATTCGTACTAAAGGTGATGTAGGTCACTCAAGCAATCTACTTAATGGTATTAATGCAATTGAGTTAATGCAAAAAGCAATACATCATTTAATGAAATTAAGAAATCAACATGATAAAGAACATTATGGTCTAAAACATTCTGACTTAATTATTAATTTTGGTCATATTAAAGGTGGAGATGTAGTAAATCGTGTTTGCTCTGATTGCGAATTACATATGGACATACGTTTTTTACCTAATACTACTATTAATAATGTTAATGATATGATTAATCAAATATTACTACCTATAAAAAATAATTGGCCAAATCGAATAATTGTCGAGGAATTATATCCGCCAATTCCAGCATATCAATGTAATAATAACAATTTGTTTATTAAAAAAATTAAAAAAATCTTAAACAAGAAAACAGAGATGGTACATTATTGTACAGAAGCTCCATTTATACAACAATTATGTCCAACATTAGTGTTTGGTCCCGGTTCAATAAATCAAGCACATCAACCCAACGAATTTATAAATATGTCCTATATAAAACCTACTCATGATAGTATTTATAAAATTATTCATTACTTTTGTAATTAATCAATATAGTTAAATTATCAAATAATTTTTGTTATTATTCTAATTATTATAACTTATCAGGTTTTATCCCTAATGCATGACAGATCGAATAGCTCATTTCATACCTATTTAAAGTATAAAAATGAAAATCCTTAACACCTTCATTAGATAAAATTTCTACCATATCCATTGCTATATGAGCACCTATCATTTTACATGTTTCATAATCATTATCTAAACCATTAAATAATTCATACATCCATAGAGGAATATGCACTTTACTAATTTCTGCAAAGTGTTTTAATTGTCTAAAATTTGAAATAGGTAAAATGCCGGGCACAATTTCAACATCAATACCAATAGCTACACAACGATCTCTAAAACGTAAATAATTGTCTACATTAAAAAAAAATTGAGTTATTGCACGATTCGCACCAGCATCAATTTTACACTTTAAATTAATTAAGTCTGATTGTGCGCTTTTAGCTTCAGGATGTACTTCAGGATAAGCTGCTACAGAAATATCAAAATCACCTACTTCTTTTAATAAAGATATTAAATCATAACAATACATTTCTGGTTTAAAATTACCATTCTGCTTAGGTAAGTCACCTCTTAATGCTATAATTTTACAAACACCATTATTCCAATATTTATGTGCTAGGCTACGTAACTCGTTACGTGTAGCATTGATACATGTAAGGTGAGGAACAGCTTCTAATCCAGTAATATCTTTGATTTTTTTAGTAATATTATAAGTAAGTTTTCTTGTCCCTGAATTAGTACCATATGTAACTGATACAAATCTAGGTTTCAATTTACTAAGAAAATCTATAGAATTCCATAAAATTTTTTCCATTATCTTATTGCGAGGAGGAAAGAATTCAAATGATATATTAAATTTTTCATTATAATTCAACCAATTTTGATTAAGTTTTTTATATTGATTAGTATAATAGATACCCATCTTATTTGCCTTATAAACGATATCAATAAGTTACAGGTGTACTAATCCAGATTTACTTATATTAATTAGTTATACTTACCTATAATTTACCATTATATTTAAAGTTTTAAGTAAAAAATTCTAAAATAATTACGAGTAATTACTTAATATTCATTGAATTTAATTATCTATTTAAAAACATAATACCTTAAATATTTTATTATTATATTTTATTGCCAATGGTTAAATTATATTCAGCACATTGAGAAGCAGTTTTAAATCCATTATCTAAATCATTAATTAAATCTTCTTTGTCTTCAATACCTACTGAAATACGTAATAACATATCGGAAATTCCTGCTTTCATTTTAGCTTCAAAAGACATACTAGCATGTGTCATAGTAGAAGCATGACAAATTAAACTTTCTATACCACCTAATGATTCTGCTAAAGTAAACAATTTTAAAGATTTTAAAAATGTCTTTAATAATCGCTCATTACCATTAAGTTCTATACTGAGAATTGCTCCAAAACCTCGTTGTTGTTTAATTGCATATTTATATCCAACATTTTCTTTTAATGAAGGATGATATATTTTTTTTACTAATGGTTGTGTTTTTAAATATTTAATAATTGCTATAGCATTATTTTGAGCTATCTTAACTCTAGGTAATAAAGTACGTAAACTACGCAATAATAAATAACTATCAAAAGCTGCAGCAGTAATGCCAATGTTATTAGCCCACCATGCCAATCTTGATATTAAATCTGTATTTTTCCCAATTACTATACCAGCTAAAACATCGGAATGACCACTAATATACTTAGTACATGAATGAACCACCAGATCAGCTCCTAACAGCAAAGGATTTTGTAACACTGGAGTCATAAATGTATTATCTACTACACTTATAGCTCCGGCTTTGCTAGCTAATTCACAAATCATTGAAATATCTACAACTCTTAATAAAGGATTACTTGGTGTTTCGATAAATATCATTTTTGGTTTTTCATTTAAAGCTTCTTGAAGCTCCAATTTATCAATTTGATTAATAAACTTTACATTGTATGATTTTTTTTGAGCCATACTACAAAACAAACGATAACTACCACCATAACAGTCATGTGGTGCTATTAATAAAGATCCTGGTGTAAGAAACACTGTTGTTATCAAATGAATTGCCGACATACCAGTATTGGTTAATACTGCACCATTACCACTTTCCAATTCAGATATAGTTTGTTGTACTATATCTCTTGTTGGATTACTACGACGTGAGTAATCATGAATTCGTGGTTGTTTAAATCCTCTAAAGCTATAAGTACTAGAGAGACAAATGGGCGGAACTACACAACCATATTGTTTATCATCATTTAAACCGCTATGAACTGCAATTGTTGCTTGTTTAAATTTCATAATACTCTCCTGAGATTTAAAAATTATTAGAAGAATTTAAATATATTTAACTTAAATAAGTTAAGCAGTTGTATATAATTAATGATATATTTAAAATGAATACTCTAGCACATCAATGATTAGAATTATTTATTGTTTGATGAAATTAAAGTAAATCTTTTATTGAACCGATCAACTCTACCTCTAGTAGATACATCTCGTTGTTTACCTGTATAAAAAGGATGGCATTGGTTACATACATCTAAATTCAATTTCTGTATCAGAGTAGATCGAATTTTAATTACATTACCACAAGTACAATTTGCGGTAATTAACTCATATTTAGGATGAATATTTTGTTTCATATATAAGCCTCATATTCTAAAAATCAATATTTTATTACTTAAATTTATATAAAATACTATTTGTAATATTTATTCTTTTATAATTTTATCTATCAGTTACTACTTTATATAATTAAATATATAAATTTCATATTTATGTTATTTATCCAAGGATTAATATGTCTATCATTCAAGTTGCTTTGCCTATTCCATTAAATCGTTTATTTAATTATATCTATCCAAAAGATAACAAACCAATTATCGGTGGACGTGTAATTGTACCTTTTGGTACAAGAAAAATGATTGGTATTATTGTATCACTATATGAAACACACGATTGTCATCTCCAAAAGAAAAAATTGAAGGAAATTGAAAAGATTTTAGATAAAGAATCTATATTTACAAAATCTTTATGGAATATCTTAAAGTGGGCTGCAAATTATTACCATTGTCCTTTAGGAGAAGTTTTAATGAATTCTATTCCTATTTTGCTACGTCAAGGAAAATCAACATGTTATAAGCCAAAATCAATATGGCAAATTACTGAAAAGGGTCGTTCAATTGGAATTGAAAGTCTTAAAAATGCACCAAAACAACAAAAAGCCTTAATTTTATTACGTCAAATATCATTAGTATCTGACAAGATTAACAAATATAATATAACTAATTCAGTGATGCAAGCCTTAAATAATAAAGGCCTTTGTAAGCTTATAGAAAATGAATTACCAGTTAACAACAATTGGTATAATCATATTACTATTATAGGTGCGAAACCAAAATTAAACAAAGATCAGGTTATAGCTGTTAATTCTATAAAAAAAGAAGATAATCACTATACAGCTTGGTTACTAGCTGGTATAACAAGTTCTGGGAAAACTGAAGTATACCTTCAAATAGTGGAAAATATATTGACTCGTAGTCAACAAGCACTTATTTTAGTACCAGAAATTGGTTTAACAATTCAAATAATTAATATTTTTCGTAAACGTTTTAACGTTCCTATTGATTTAGTACATTCATCTCTAAACAATCAAGAAAGACTCAATGTATGGCTAAGAGCTAGACGGGGTGAAAGTGCTATCATAATTGGAACTAGATCAGCATTATTTACTCCATTAGCTAGACCAGGCATCATTATTATTGATGAAGAGCATGATAATTCATATAAACAACAAGACGGTTGGAGATATCAAGCACGTGATTTAGCAGTATATAGAGCTTATAAAGAAAACATACCAATAGTAATGGGATCAGCAACACCTGCATTGGAAACATTATATAATGTTTTTAAAGGTAAATATCGTCAATTGAACTTAATGAACAAAACCGGTAATACTAATTTATTATTACAACAAGTAATAGATTTGAAAGGATTATCATTAATTGGGGGACTATCACCAATTCTGATTCAGAAAATCCGTAGCCATATATGCGCTAAAAATCAAGTTTTGTTGTTCTTAAATCGCAGAGGTTTTTCACCTATATTACTATGTCACGAATGCAGTTGGATTGCAGAATGTAATAATTGTGAACATCATTACACATTACATCAATATAAACGTCAATTGATATGTCATTATTGTAATAATAAAAAACTAATACCTAGTGAATGTCCTGAATGTAATTCAAAAAATTTAATACCAGTCGGAATAGGTACTGAACAAATTGAATACAAACTAAATAAATTATTTCCTGATATAAAAATATTGCGTATAGATCATGATACTACTAGAAATCAAAACACATTTAGAGAATATATAGATAATATAAATTGTGGAGGACCGTGTATTTTAATAGGAACCCAAATGATTACGAAAGGCTACCATTTTCCAGATGTAACATTAGTATCTTTATTAAATGTAGATGGAGCACTATTTTCATCTGATTTTAGAGCTACTGAACGTTTTGCTCAACTGTATGTTCAAGTTTCTGGAAGAGCAGGACGTGCTAAAAAACAAGGAGAGGTATTGTTACAAACGTATTATCCTAATCATCCTCTATTAAAAATTTTATTAAATAAGGGATATTTTGCTTTTGCAGAAAAGACATTATTAGAAAGAAAGTCGGTATTATTACCACCATGGACTAATCATGTTTTGTTCCGTGCTGAAGATACCGATTGTAATAAAGTGGTAAAATTGCTTCAAAAATTACGTAATTACTTAGAAAATAGTATCTTAAATGATAAATTTATATGGTTTATGGGACCATTACCTTCTTTACAACCGAAAAAAAATAAGCGTTGGCGTTGGCATCTTTTAATTCAACACCCTTCACGTAAATCCTTACAGGAATTAATTAATAAGTTTTTGCCAATAATTGATAAAATACCAGAAGCACGTAAAGTTAAATTAATTCTAGATGTAGATCCAATTGAGTCTTAAGTATTGTTATAAAATATATATTTTATTTATGAGATTAATTCAAATTTACTAAAATTTTTATTAAAATAAGTTAATTACGATGCTATAATTAAATTAATTTTTTGAGTTTGCAATTTATTATATATATAATTATCTTATGATAAATAAAATTTTTACATAATCATCAATATGAATAATTATTTATAACATTTATACATTATTGCTATTTAATTATAGAATATATGCAGTAAATATTAATTATACTTTATTAAAATAATTGATTATAATATAATACTACATGTTAAATATTAAACGTATATTAAAATATCAATTAAAGATTGAATTTAATTATATAATTAATGCATTATTCGATTATAAAAATTAAGATAATAATAAAATAGTAAAAAAGATATATTATAGTATTCCCTTTAATAATTATTGTAATTTACTTATAGTTCTGAAAATCATATGTTATTAGGGACTTGAAACCCATTAAACTTACCCCATATTTTTTTGCATAACGCTCTGTGCCTTGCAGTCGGAGCCCTTCTCGAACGTAACAAGGAAATCCATCTGTGACAACAATAGTAAGTGTGCGACGTAACAGCCAAGTAGTAATTGGTGGTGACGGTCAAGCTACTCTTGGAAATACTATAATGAAAAGCAATGTTAAAAAAGTACGTCGTCTTTATAATGATAAAGTGATTGCTGGATTTGCAGGTAGCACTGCAGATGCTTTTAATTTGTTTGAGTTATTTGAACGAAAACTAGAAACTTATCAAGGTCATTTAGTTAAAGCAGCAGTTGAATTGGCAAAAGATTGGCGTACTGATCGTATATTACGCCGTCTCGAAGCTATGTTAGTAGTAGCAGGTGAATCGGCTTCTCTGATTATCAGTGGTAATGGAGATGTAATACAACCAGAAAATGACTTAATTGCTATCGGTTCTGGAGGTGCATTTGCACAGGCTGCAGCACGTGCATTATTAGAAAATACTGAATTAGATGCACGTAATATAGTTGAAAAAGCACTTAAGATAGCTGGTGATATCTGTATATATACTAATCATAACGTTAATTTAGAAGAATTACCGCTAAAGGCGTAAGGATTTTAATTATGTCCGAGATGACTCCTCGTGAAATTGTAAAAGAATTGAACCGTTTTATAATAGGTCAAGATAGCGCTAAAAAAGCTGTTGCTATTGCGCTACGTAATAGATGGAGACGTATGCAACTTAATGAAGAATTACGTCATGAAGTAACACCTAAAAACATTCTAATGATTGGACCAACTGGTGTAGGAAAAACTGAAATAGCACGCCGATTAGCAAAATTAGCGAATGCACCTTTTATTAAAGTTGAAGCAACAAAATTTACAGAAGTAGGTTATGTAGGCAAAGAAGTTGATTCTATTATTCGTGATTTAACTGATTCGGCAGTTAAAATGGTACGTAGTCAAGCTATAGAAAAAAATAAATATCGTGCTGAAGAAATGGCTGAAGAACGTATTTTAGATGTATTAGTACCACCTATGAAAAACAACTGGGGTCAACAAGAAGATCATAAAAAGGAATCTTCTGCAACAAGACAATCTTTTAGAAAAAAATTACGTGAAGGTCAGTTAGCTGATAAAGAAATTGAAATTGATTTGGCAGTCGCATCTTTAGGCATAGAAATTATGGCACCTCCAGGTATGGAAGAAATGACAAACCAATTACAATCTATATTTCAAAATTTAGGATTTCAGAAACAAAAATCTAGGAAGCTAAAAATAAAAGAAGCTATAAAACTGTTGATTGAAGAAGAAGTTTCTAAACTAGTAAACCCAGAAGAAATAAAACAAGATGCTATTGAAGCTGTAGAACAACATGGTATAGTTTTCATTGATGAAATAGATAAAATTTGCAAATACGGTGGTCAAGTTGGAGGACCAGATGTATCTCGAGAAGGTGTACAACGTGATCTTTTACCTTTAGTTGAAGGATGTACTATATCTACTAAACATGGAATGGTCAAAACCGACCATATTTTATTTATCGCTTCAGGTGCTTTTCAGGTTGCAAATCCTTCTGATCTTATTCCTGAACTTCAAGGACGATTACCAATTCGTGTGGAATTAAAAGCATTAACTGTTGATGATTTCAAACGAATACTTACTGAACCAAACGCTTCATTAACAATGCAATATAAAGCTCTGATCAATACTGAAGGTGTAAACATAGATTTTACTGAAGACAGTATATGTAAAATTGCAGAAGCTGCATGGCATGTTAATGAAACAACTGAAAATATTGGTGCTCGTCGTCTTCACACTGTTCTTGAACGTCTAATGGAAGATATTTCATATGATGCAAGTGATAGAAAAGGAGAATCAGTAATGATTGATGGAGATTATGTTGGCAAACATCTAGATCAATTAATAGGTGATGAAGATTTAAGTCGTTTTATATTATAAATATAAAATATACTTTTATCTTAATATGATATTTTTCCAGTTAGATTTTAGCTATATATAAAGTATAAAATTTTTTGAAAAATTATAATTTGTAAATTAAAGTTAATTTATTCAGATAAATTTTAAATCATCTGTCAACAAAAACATTTTAAGGTGGTATAATTATATTTTATGGTTTTAAATTATTGTAATTATTTATAACTAATACTACTAGTTAAATATAAGGATAAAAATCAATAAATTAATATAATAGATTTTAGATAATAGTTTTAATCAAATATATTACTTTTATGTTAGTGTATTTAATTGATTACTTGAAGAGTTGTTTTCTTTAAATCAATATCGTATTACAACATTATTAGTAATGTTTCATTTATATCCCGATAATAAAAATTTTAAAGGTTGAGATATGTCTGATTGGGTTGATGCTCGAGTTCACGAAATAAAAAATTGGACAGATGTTTTGTTCAGTCTTCGTATTAAAGCACCTATTGATTCTTTTATAGCAGGTCAATTTACTAAAATAGCCTTAGATTTAAATAGTAAACGTATACAGCGTGCTTATTCTTATGTAAATGCTCCGAACGATGAAATACTAGAGTTTTATTTAACTATGGTACCTGGAGGAAAATTAACTCCAAATTTACATAGACTAAAACCAGGTGAAAAACTTATGATAACAAAAAAGGCTTCAGGATCTTTTGTCTTAGATTCAATTCCTAAATGTAAAACGTTATGGATGTTATCAACTGGTACTGCTATTGGACCATATCTTTCAATTTTACAACATGGAAAAGATTTAGATCGTTTTGATAAAATCATTCTCGTTCATGCAGTAAGGTATTCTACAGATTTAAGTTTTTCAAATTTAATTAATAAATTAAAAGATAAATATGTTAAAAAATTACATTTTCAAACTATAGTAAGTCGAGAAAAGAACTATTATTCTCTATACGGTCATATACCTGATCTAATTAGCAACGGAGAATTAGAAAATGCAATCAAATTAACTATAGATTCTGATAGCAGCCATGTTATGTTATGTGGTAATCCTGGTATGGTAAACGATACTAAAAAATTATTAACAAATACCAGAGGTATGAGTATAAACTTAAAAGCAAGTCCTGGACATATAACTAGCGAAAATTATTGGTAAAAATTTTCTTTTATCAGATAATATTATTATATATTTAAAATATAAATTTTTGATTTTAAAATAATTTAATTTATTACATATGAAAAAATTTAATATATAATGAATTTAGAATTAGAAATTGGTATTACTTTTTAAAATAAATTTATTTTTCGGAAAAATATAATGAGATCTCCATTAATTATAGGTAATTGGAAATTAAATGGAAATAGTTTGATTCTTGACACTTTAGTCAATGAACTTAATAAAAAATTATTTAGCATTAAAAAATGTCAAATAGCTATTGCACCTCCCATCGTTTATCTGGATAGAATAAGCAAATCTATTTCAAATAATATTAAACTATGTGCTCAGAATGTTGATATAAATTTATCTGGAGCTTTCACAGGTGATATTTCAGCAGAAATGCTAAAAGATATAGGTGTGAAATATATTATTGTTGGTCACTCCGAACGCAGATTATATCATAGAGAGGATAATAATTATATAGCACAAAAATATGCAGTGATTAAATCATTAGGTTTGACACCGGTTTTATGTATCGGTGAAACTTCGATAGAAAATATCAATGGTAAAACTAAAGAAGTTTGTAAGTTACAAATTGATACTATATTAGATTGTCAAGGAATAACAGCTTTTAAAAATGCAGTTATAGCTTATGAACCAGTATGGGCAATTGGTACTGGAAAATCTGCTACACCTTTACAAATACAGTCAGTGCATAAATTTATAAGAAATTATATAGCTCAACAAGATATTGATATTGCTGATGAATTGATTATTCAATATGGTGGATCTATCAATATAACAAATGCTGCTACAATAATTATTCAACCTGATGTTGATGGATTTCTAGTTGGTGCGGCTTCACTGAATCCTACAGTATTTTCAAATGTTATTAAAATAGTGGAAACATCTAAAAATTTGATAAAAAATAAAAATTAGATTTCATGCTATTAACTGTTATTATAGGATACTTTTAGTAAAGTTGTTTAGCAATTTTTAACCAATCATTTTTAAATGCACGCTTCATGTTTTTGATTGTATCTATAATATCATAATGAACCATTTTTTCATTTTGTATTCCTATACAACGTCCTCCATAACCTTGTATTAGTAGCTGAATGGAATAATTGCCCATTCTAGATGCTAGAATACGGTCGTATGCACAAGGTGCACCACCTCTTTGTATGTGTCCTAGTACAGTTGTACGTGTTTCTCGTTTAGTTTTTTTTTCAATAAAATTGGCTAAACTATCTATATCGCAAATATTTTCAGTAATTGCAACTATTGCATGCTTTTTCCCTTTAGACATACCAATTTTAATTTCTTTTACGAGTTCTTCTCTAGTGTATGGAATTTCAGGTAATACAATAAATTCACAACCACCAGCAATTGCAGCTGCTAATGTTAAATCTCCACAATAGTGACCCATAACTTCAACAATGGAAATACGTTGATGTGAAGATGAAGTATCCCTTAAACGGTCGATTGCTTCTACTATTGTTTCAAGTGCAGTAAAATATCCTATAGTATAGTCAGTTCCTGCTATATCATTATCAATAGTGCCAGGCAAACCAATGCATGGAAAACCCATTTCAGTGATTTTTATAGCACCCATATAAGAACCATTACCTCCAATTACTACTAATCCATCAATACCTGAATTTTGCATGTTTCTAACAGCGACTTTTCTTGTTTCTACATTAAGAAAATTGGGAAATCTAGCAGAACCAAGAAAAGTACCACCACGATTGATTACATCAGATACACTATAACGATCAAGATTAATCATGCGATTTTCATATAAACCTAAATAACCATCGTAAATACCATATACATCTAATCCTTCACTTAATGCAGAACGTACAACGCTACGAATAGCTGCATTCATACCTGGAGCATCGCCACCACTAGTTAATACACCTATTTTTTTGATCATCATAGTCTCCAATGGTTATATTGATTCTCATTTATAAACTAATTGTAAATTTATAATAATATTGTATTAACTGAAAATTTAACAATTACTATTGTTTTTAATAATAATATTAGTTATTAATAGTGTTAATATACAATATTTTATATATGTTAGTTAAGATTATTAATTTTATTAGAATATTATTTTTATATTATTTTTCACAATGTATAACAGAATAGGGATCTTGATGAATAATTATATCTGAACCTGGAAATTCTTTAAGTAGTTCTTTTTTTATTCTGTCGGCTACATCGTGAGCTTGTAATAGCGGTAGATTATCTTCTAACTCTAAATGAAATTGAATAAATCTAGTAGATCCAGACTGACGGGTACGTAAATCATGTATACCTTTTATATTGTTAGGTTGTTTATCTAATATTTCCAAGATTTTCTCACGTTCTTTTTCTGGTAATACACGATCTAATAAAGATTGTATTGCATTATATCCCATTTTCAATGCGCTACAAAGAATAAAAAATCCAACTCCTAAAGCAAATAATGCATCAGCATGTACAAAATTATAACTACTTAATATAAGAGCTATTAAAATAGCACAATTCATAATAACATCTGATTGATAGTGTAACATATCTGCACGAATTGCTTGACTACTGGTTTTACGCACTACCCACCTCTGAAAAGTTACTAAAATTAAAGTAGAAAAAAGTGCAATGATAGTAATAATAATTCCTGTTTTTGGAGAGTGAACAATGCTTGGAGAAATTAAATATTTAATACCGGTAAGAAAGAGTAGAAAAGATGATCCTGAAATAAACATACTTTGTGCTAATACAGCTAATGACTCAGCTTTACCATGACCAAACATGTGATCAGAATCTGCCGGTTGTAATGCATAACGTATTACTAATAAGTTTATTAAAGAAGCTGTTATGTCAACAATTGATTCCAATAACGCTGCAAGCAAACTTACCGATTCGGTATACCACCAAGAACAAACTTTTATGATTAATAGTACAAAAGAAAAAATAGTTGCTACCAATGCAGCAAGTTTTACTAATTCTGAATAAGAATGTTGTGTAGTTATCTCTTTATAAAGGATTTTAATGCAATTTATTTTTAATATTGTTAAGTGAAATATTTTCATAGATGAGCTTAATTATTTTTATTAATACTATATAACTTATATTTAAATATAATATCTTTAATTACATACAATTGTTAATCTGTAATTATAGGATATATTATTTATTATTATTGAATAATAAAATAGGAAGTATTTTTCAATGTTATTAAGAAATTTTTCGAATTTTAGTTAAATTAACATTATTACTTAATAAAGCAATTTTGTTAATTTCTTTTATAACTTATTTAAAATAAAATTATTAACTTGATTTTTTAAATTAAATACCCTCACCAAATTGGTATTCTATGCTACTAAAATATTGATCCATTTCTATTGATGGTTTTTTATCACCTGATGAATTACCGACTATACGTGCCGGAATGCCAGCGGCAGTAGTATTTGGAGGTATACTTTTTAAAACTACTGAACCTGCACCAATTTTTGCACCTTGACCTATTTCAATATTACCTAAAATTTTAGCACCAGCTCCTATCATTACACCCTCACGAATTTTTGGATGACGATCTCCTGTAGATTTACCAGTACCACCTAATGTAACTGATTGTAATATTGAAACATCATTTTCAATTACTGCTGTTTCACCAATTACAATTCCTGTAGCATGATCTAGCATAATTCCATAACCAATTTTTGCTGCAGGATGAATATCTACTCCGAAAGTAATAGATATTGCATTTTGTAGATAAATAGCAAGATCACGTCTACCTTTATTCCATAACCAATGACTAACACGATATGATTGCAATGCCTGAAAACCTTTAAGATAAAGTAGGGGTATTGAATATTTATTTACTGCTGGGTCACGTTGAAGTATGGCTTTTATATCATAAGCAGAAGAAATTATAATAGAACTATCATTAGTATATGCTTCTTCTAATATTTCACTAATATTAATTATAGGCATAACTGAACTAGCTAATTTGCTGGATAAAACGTAATTTTGTGCATTACTTAAACTTGCATGTTTTAGCAATGTTAAATAATAAAAATTAGCTAATATCGGTTCAGAGCACGAGATAACATAAGCTTCTGTTTTAATATGATTCCAAATAGTTTCTAACTTATCATGAAGCATTAATTTTACTTCCTGTAAAAATTTTTGATTATCACAACCTAAACAACGAAAGCATACAATATATTGATCAAAACAAGTATACAATTTTTTGTTTAGTCAATTTTTAACAATAATATAATATGAATATATTAAATTTTATTATATAGCGCCTTATTATAATCCTACGTAATAAGATAAATAGAAATTTAGATTAATCTAGTAATATTTCTATATTATTTTTTTTGTTGTAATTTAGTTGTAAAAAGTTTATCAAAATTTATAGGTACTAAATTAATTTGAGGAAAGGTACCACGTGCAATTAAATTATTAATACATTCACTTGCATAAGGAAATAAAATATTAGGACAATATACTCCTAAACAATGCATTAGTCGTAAATCTTGAATACCTATTATATTAAATATCCCAGCTTGTTTAACTTCACAAATAAAAGCAGTGATTTTATCTATATCAGCAATTACAGTTACACTTAACACTACTTCAAATAATTCATTAGATAACTGGTATGAAGAATTATCTATATCCAATTTTAAATTTGAATTCCAGTCTTTTTGGAATATTTGTGGAGTATTCGGCGCTTCAAATGAAATATCTTTGATATATATACGCTGAATTTGAAATGTAATTTCATCAATATTATATTCTGACATATTATTACAATCCAAATGTGTTTAATTTTTTTTGATTATCAAGCGATAACAAATCGTCATAACCTCCTATAGGTTTATCATTTATAAATATTTGAGGGACTGTTTTGCTACCAGCACGTTCTATCATTTCTTGTCTTTTTATTTTACTGTTATCGATAGAAATTTCTTGAAAAGCAACGCCTTTTTTGTTTAAAAAATCTTTTGCTTGATGACAATAAGGACATGTTTTTTTTGTATATATTTCAATTTTTAACATTTTATCAACCTTATAGTATTACAGCAAATTTATCATTTCATAATCCTGTATTAAAATCTAGTATTATAAACTTAAAATATATTATTATTATAAAACAATAATATTGGTAAATTAATTTTTATTAAATCTATAATTCAAATATTTATATAAATCAAATTCGTTACCTAATGCGTTATTGTAATATTATATTTTTTGATAATATATTATACTTATAAATCTATTAATAATTTTAAAAAAACCAATTTAATTTTTTCAACATATAATCAAATTTTTTAGAAATATAACCTATCAATATTGTAAATATATTATTTCAAATTAAAATTGTATTGCAGATAGAATATGTTTTTGATATTAAATAATATTTGATATCAATTGTTAATTTTTATATAAATTAATTACTTTAAAATTAAGCAATTAACATTTATTTCATAAGGAATATTAACTTTATAATATTATTATGAAAATAATTGACTTTTATTTATTTTAAATATCATATATTCATAATATTTCTATTCGGAATATGTAATTTATATTATTGATGAACAAATATTAATGTATTAGATAACATAAAATATATATAATAATAAAATTACTCTAATCATATATTTATCATAACAAAAACGTACTGATTTTGTCAATAGATATTTATAATTTTAATTAATATTAAATTTTAATTTAAAAAAATACAAACATTTTAATTTATTTTATAAAAATAATTTATATTTTCCTTTTAGAAAAATGACATATATTTCTAATCATTTTTTAGATAAAACAACATTACAATAATTTTGTTGGAGTATTAAATGAAAACCACTCAGATCAATACGTTAAGTACTATTAATACTGTAAAAAGAGGGTGGCATAAAACAGATACTGTATGGTTATTAGGTTTATATGGCACAGCAATTGGTGCAGGAGTATTATTTCTACCTATTAATGCAGGTATCGGAGGTTTAATTCCATTAATTGTCATGGCTGCTATCGCTTTTCCTTTAACTTTTTTTTCTCATAGAGCGTTAACAAGATTTGTATTATCGGGAAATAATCCTTTAGGAGATATTACTGAAGTAGTAGAAGAACACTTTGGTACATGTGCAGGTAATATAATGACTTTATTTTATTTTTTGGCAATATATCCTACTCTTTTGATGTATAGTGTTGCGATGACTAATACATTAAATAGTTTTATTGTAAATCAATTAAAATTAATACCTCCACCACGTGTTTTAGTATCTTTCATTTTTATTATTTTTATGATGACAATAGTAAGATTTGGTGAAAAAATAATATTAAAAATAATGAGTTTATTAGTTTATCCTTTTATCATAGCATTAATTTTAATATCATTTTATTTAGTACCTCATTGGCGAGGAGAAATATTAGACACTTTGAATTTAAATGAAAATATTAATAGTAACTTATGGATTACATTATGGTTAGCTATTCCGGTTATGGTTTTTTCTTTTAATCATTCGCCTATCATATCTTCTTTTGCATTAGTAAAACGTGCAGAATACGGTGAATATGCAGAAAAAAAATGTTCACGTATTCTTATTTTTTCAAATTTATTAATGGTAATAACAGTTATGTTTTTTGTTTTTAGTTGTGTTTTTAGTCTGTCTTCTCAAGATTTAAATATGGCTAAAAAACAAAATATAACTATATTATCTTATCTAGCAAATCATTTTAATGTACCAATAATAGCTTGGATAGGTCCACCACTTGCAATTGTAGCTATCACAAAATCTTTTCTTGGTCATTATTTAGGTGCTAAAGAAGGACTTAATGGCATAGTAACTAAATTATTACGTAACTTAGGAAAAACAATAGCTCCTGAAAAAATAAATTTTTGTAATTCATTGTTTATTTTAATAACTACTTGGTTAGTAGCTACGCTAGATCCTAATATTTTAAAAATGATAGAGACATTAGGAGGACCTATTATTTCAGTGATTTTATTTATAATGCCAATATATGCAATTAGAAAAATTTCAAATATGCATAAATATTGCAATAATATTAGTGATTTATTTATTGTGTTTATAGGTTTTACAGCTATTTCTGCAATTTTATATTCATTATTTTACTAACTTATATCCATTCTATAAAAAATAAATCATCATAAGTTATTTTATATAATAAATTAATCATAATAAAAGTATACTAATTAAAATTATTTTTTTATAAAATTGTTTTTATTTACGATTATTATTGCTAATTTTGTTGTAGCTTAAAAAAAATTAACTTCAATAAATTTAGATTTGTATTTATTTTCTATATGTATATAATAAGCAATAAGCAGTTTTTTAATAAAAAATCTTTTAATTAATTGTAATAAGTTAGTTATAATACTTTATTGATAAGACTAGCTGTTGAGATAAAAAATATAGATTATGTAATAAAATATATGTCATGTTAATGTATACATTTATAATTTGTACTTATAACGGCTATTAGTTTAAAGATTTTTTTAAAATTATGTCAATATTTTATTTGAATTAAATATAATATTGTGCAATAGTTAAAGCCTAAATAGATTTGAATAGTTCATATTAAAAATTATTAGGGAGGTAAAATATTAACATAATAAAAATATGCATTGAAAATAGTACTTGTTAAAGTACAATGAAATGTAAGTTGTATAATTATTTCTATAGTTGCTGTACTGAACAACAATACAGTTGTAGCGTTATATTTTTCATGTAAAGGTAATATTAGATGTCTAAGATCAAAGGTAATGTTAAATGGTTTAATGAATCAAAAGGATTCGGGTTCATTACTCCTGAAGATGGTAGCAAAGATGTATTTGTGCATTTCTCTGCTATTCAGAGCAACGGATTCAAAACTCTAGCTGAAGGTCAAAGAGTTGAGTTTGAAATTACTGACGGCGCAAAAGGTCCATCTGCTGCTAACGTTATCAGTCTTTAAGTTAACAGTCAGAACCAAAACCACCCGCCGCTACTAGGCGGGTTTCCATTGTTAAAAACATGATAAGCTCAATTCACTTATAAAGTATTTTTAATATTACAATACAAAACGAACTATTTTAATTTTAACTAAGTTTTCATATATGTTTTCAATTTCATCAATATGATTAGCATTGATAGTAATATTCACAGAACTATAATTTCCTTTACTGCTTTTGTAGACTTTAATTTGATATTCTTCTGAGTAGTGAAGAGTGACTACTTTAATAATGTTATTAATTAAATTAGGTTTAGATAATCCAATGACTTTAAAAGTAAATTTAGCAGGAAATTGTATTGACTTTATAAGTTTTGTTTTCATGAATACACTTTATTAATATAAATAATTTATTCTATTAGTTTGATGAAACGCTAGAAAGCAGATAACTATGCAATTATAATTTTAAGTCCATTATTATTTTAACATAAAAGGATATTTTTTGCCAATAAACTCTATTGTGATACGTCAGTTAAATTTATGTCCATGGAAATCTGTATCAGATGCTATGCATAAATATACTATCCACCGTAATAATAAAAGTTATGATGAGTTATGGTTAGTAGAACACTATCCTATTTTTACTCAAGGTCGCTTCGGTTCTAGTAAACATATTTTAGAACCAACTAATATTGAAGTCATTAAAAGTGATAGAGGTGGTCAAGTGACTTACCATGGACCAGGACAACAAATTATGTATGTGTTAATTGACTTAAAACGTCGTAAAATTAGCGTTCATCAATTAATTAGTATTTTAGAACAAACAGTGATTAAAACTCTAAGTTATTTTAAAATAAGAGCTCATAATCGTCTTGATGCACGTGGAGTATACGTAAAAAATGAAAAAATTTGTTCACTTGGATTGCGTATTAGTAAAGGTTGTTCATTGCATGGATTAGCACTAAACGTAACAGTAGATTTAACTCCATTTTTAATTATTAATCCATGTGGTTATGCTAATATGAAAATGACAAAAATACAAAATTTTGATCATGATGTCAGTATTACTAAAGTTAAGTATTTATTAGTATCAGAATTTACTGATTTAATGAATTATAATTATATTAAATGGCAATAATAATACCACATGTAATAAATTTTTAATTTCTTAAGATTTTTTATTTTAATTTAAATAAATTTTAAAATGCCTTTAAAAGCATGTATTTTATTATATAATCTATTTATAATGAAAATAATTCCAATAAAAAATATAAAGATACAGGATCAAGAAATACTTCCCAAACCAGATTGGATTAAAATTAAGTTACCTATAGATTCAAGTCATATTGCTAATGTAAAATCTATCATGCGTAAAAACAATATAAATTCAGTTTGTGAAGAAGCGTCTTGTCCTAATATTATTGAATGTTTCAATAAAAAAACAGCAACATTTATAATTCTTGGTGTTATTTGCACTAGAAGATGTCCGTTTTGTGATGTTAAACATGGACAACCTTTGACGCCTGATGATAAAGAGCCGGAAAGACTAACAAATGCTATAATTAATATCGGATTAAAATATGTAGTAATTACTTCAGTTAATCGAGATGATTTACTTGATGGAGGTGCACAACATTTCGTTAATTGTATTAGTTCTATTCGTAAGAAAAGTAATAATATTAAAATTGAAATATTAGTTCCTGATTTCCGTAGATGTATGAATCTTGCTTTAAATATTATCAATAATCAACCACCTGATGTATTTGGACATAATATAGAGAACGTTCCAAGAATATATCGTCAAATACGTCCTGGTGCTAATTATAATAAATCACTTCAGTTATTAGAAAATTTTAAAAAATATCATCCTAATATTCCCTCTAAATCTGGATTGATGTTAGGATTAGGTGAAACTAATTCTGAAATTATCAAAGTCATGCAAGATTTACGTAATCATGGTGTCACTATGTTAACATTAGGACAATATTTACAACCAAGTCGTAATCACTTACCAGTAAGACGCTACGTAGCTCCAAAAGAATTTGATGATATGAAAAAAGAAGCTTTGTCCATGGGTTTCACTTATGCAGCTTGTGGTCCACTAGTTAGATCTTCTTATCAAGCTGAAAAACATGATAAAGGACTACAAGTTAATTAAATGTTATATAGAATATACATTTACTATTAAATTATCAGACAGGTATTTTCCTATGAGTATCAATAGACATCATGATACCAAATCCAGCCATCAACACTATAAGAGCTGAGCCACCATAACTTACCATAGGCAACGGAACTCCAACTACAGGTAAAATACCGCTTACCATACTAACATTTACAACTATATAAATGAATAAAATTAACATTAATGTGCTTATGATAACACAACCAAAAGCACTTGGAGCACGTAATGCTAATATTAAACCTCTTATAATTAATAATAAATATAATATAAATAAAATTAAAACTCCTATTAATCCTAGTTCTTCTGCTAAAACTGTGAAAATAAAATCCGTATGACTTTCTGGTACAAAATTCAATTGTGCTTGAGGACCTTCAAGAAAACCTTGACCATATAGTCCTCCAGAACCGATTGCTATTTTAGATTGCACAATATGATAACCAGCTCCTAATGGATCGACATGAGAATAAAATAACATAGATATACGTTCACGTTGATAACCTTGCATTAAAAAAAACCAAAAAATAGGACTAAATGAAATAATAAAAATTGATGCTATAAAAATTAATTTCCAGCCGATACCAGAAATAAATAATACAAGTAAACCTGACATAGCTACTAAAATAGATGTACCAAGATCCGGTTGTTTTGCTATTAATAAAGTTGGTATAGATATAAAAATTAAGGAAATAAAAATACGTATAAATGTTAATTGATAACAATCACGATTAATAAGCTTTGCAATTGCTAAAGGCACTACTATTTTAGCAATTTCAGATGGTTGAAACCGTAATATTCCTAAATCTAACCAACGTTGTGATCCTTTGCTTATTTGACCATAAATATCAACTATAATTAATAATATTACACATATACCATAGAGATAGTATGCAGTTATTTCATAAATTTTAGGTGGTAATTGAGCTAATATTATCATAGTTGCTAGACCAATTATTACTTGAATAATTCTTTTCTCCATAGTAACTATATTTTGGCCGCTAGCGCTCCAAACAATCATCATACCATAGATTAATACAAGGATAATAGCAAGCATTAAAAGCGGATCGATATGCATACGCATCCATATCGAATATTTTGGTACATTATCATTTTTATTTAATATTTTGATTGACATATTTGCTTTTCCATTACATATTATCATCAATTCAATCAATCTATTTATTTTTGTAGATTAAAAAATAATCTAAAATTTGACGCATAATTTTTCCAATTTTATTATTGCTACTATTTTCCATAATAATTGTAATTGCTATGCGCGGTTTATCATATGGTGCAAATGCATTCATTAGCTTATGATCACGTAAATTTTCGTTGATTTTATGTGAATTATATGTTTCATTTTTCCTTAATTTAAATAATTGAGCAGTACCAGATTTTGCTGCAATTTTATAGGGTGCATTTGCAAAATTTTGGTAAGCCGTTCCATGTCTATTATTAGCTACACCATACATGCCTTGTTTCACTATACTCCAATACTTAAAATTAGAATAGATTACATTTTTTGAAAATGGTTTATTATAATAAAATTTATTTGAATGTGCTTCTTTAACAGCAAAAAGTATATGAGGTACCTTAACCACTCCATTATTTATTAGAGTAATCATTGCTATATTCATTTGTAGTGGAGTTGCAGTCCAATAACCTTGTCCAATACCAACTGGAATTGTATCTCCTTGATACCATGGTTTATGAAAACGATTTATCTTCCAATTACGTGTTGGCATATTACCTTTGTTTTCTTGTGGTAAGTCTATACCAGTATATTGACCAAAACCAAATTTAGTCATCCATTGAGAAATGTAATTGATTCCCATATTATAAGCTATTTGATAAAAAAAAGTATCAGATGATTCTTCTATAGATTTTATGATATTAATATAACCGTGTCCTGATTTCTTCCAATCGTGATAATATTTCTTAGAACCTGGCATTTTCCACCAACCCAGATCAAATATATTAGTATTTTTATTAATTATACCTGCTTCAAGTGCTGTAAGTGCAATATAAGGTTTGACTGTAGATGCTGGGGGATAGGTGGCTTGGATAGCTCTATTATATAAAGGGAGATCCTTATTTTGTAATAGCATATTATAACTTTTAGTAGAAAGACCATTTATAAATAAATTTGCATCATAACTGGGTGTAGAAACCATCGCTAATATTTCACCATTTTGCGGATTACTTGCAATAACAGCAATGCGACCTTTATTTGATAACAATTTTTCAATATATTGTTGCAATTTTATATCAATAGTAAGATAAATATCTTTACCTGATTTAGGTAATCTTTCATCTAATAATTTGATTTTGCGACCAATACTATTGATCTTTATTTGTTGATAGCCAGAATTTCCATGTAATATTTTTTCATAATAAGATTCAATTCCTAATTTACCAATGTTTTTGTCTACTATATAGTTATCTTTTTCTTTATTTTTTTCCAAATACTCTCTATCTTTACGATTAATTCTTGCAACATAACCTAAAACGTGGGTTAATGTTTTGCCAAAAGGGTAATAACGTTTTTCATCTTTTTTAAGATATGAATTAGGTAATAGATATCTATTTGTAGCAAAATAATAAAGTTGTTTTTCATTTAACTCATGCGCAACAGATATTATCGTATTCATATTGCTTTTCTTATTGATTTTTTTAAGATCTTTATCTGTGATATTAAAAATTTTACGTATGTTTGGAATTTTATTGTTAACTTTAATAAAATCTTTTAATACTAATTCTAAGTGATATGCACTACGATTAATAGCTAAAGGTATACCGTTACGGTCATATATAAGACCTCTTCTAGGTGCAACAGGATTTAATTTAATATAATTATTCATTGATTTTATTTGATACTCTTCAAAATGTACTATTTGTAAAAAATACAAGTTTACTAATATTGCAGAAAATAGTATTAGAATGAAGAAAAAAGTAATTAAAGTTCTGTTAACAAGAATTTGTTTTATACTACTGTAACTACGAAAATTATTATTTTTAAATTGCATTTTATTTGATGAACATGTCGTCCTATTATTAATATGAATTAAATTTATTTATACAATAAAACCAAATATATTTAGAAATATTTAAAAAATTTATAATCATAATCTGCTTTATTATCAATTAATTCATAATAAAAGTAATCATGAATAAAATAATAAAAAATATTTATTTCATATATAATCTATGTTTTATAATATAATCAATGACAGCTTGCGGAAGCAAATTATTACAATTACACATTTTATTTTGACTAAACAGTAATTTTATTTTAGTAGAAGAAACATTAAAAAAAGGTGTATTAGCTAACCATATACATCCTGAAGGTTTTAAATATAGTTTGTTAATGTCACGAGTAATATATTTATACAATGAAGAATCTATTTTGTTATCTTTTTCGTTTAATGTAATGTCAGAACGATTACATACCAATAGATGGCATAATGAAATTAAATCTTTCCAACGATACCAATTAGTTAAATTTAATAAAGAGTCGTAACCCATTATAAAAGCGATCGATGTATTATTACCTAATTCTATACGTATTTTCTCCATAGTAGAAACAGTCCAAGATGGTTCTTCATATTGTAATTCACGATTATCAATTTTGAACAAAGGTTCTTTATTAATAGCAAATCTTAACATATCAAGACGTTGTATTGCATTTGCTTCTGGTTTTAAACGATGAGGAGGTATGTTGTTAGGCATTAAAATTACAGATTTTAAGCCAATCTCGCTAGCTAGCATTTTCGCTGAGTACAAATGACCAAAATGAACAGGATCAAAAGTACCACCAAATATTGCATATAAATTAGAATACATAGGATAGGTTCATCGGAAATATATTTTTACAGATAATAAAAGATAATAGTTCAAATTGTAACCAAACCATTGGATAATAGTATTGTTTTATTGAACGTTCAATTTTAATTGATAAATCAACTATTAATTGTAAATCAATAATATTCAATCTTTTTAAAGCGACATCAAATAAATATCTTCTTGTCTTCCAGATATTATACTTATCCATAATATTTTGTGATATTTTTTGATTTTGATAATGATAAATTTTTATTAATATTAAAATATCACGTTGTAAAGTACTCAATAAAATAACTGCTTCACTATCAATTTTCTCTAGCTCACTAAGAATATTAAAGGAACGAACAATGTTACCTTCTAATAAAGCATTAACCCAATCAACAGAAAAAAAACAGGGGATTTTATTTAATGATTCTTTAATTCTAGAAGTATTAATTTTATCATCGTAGCATTGTAAACATAAAAATTTTATAGCTTGATCAAGTTCTAGTAAATTACCTTCATAATAATGACAAAGCAGCTGTATTGCATTATCATCTATAAGTAAATTCATACTTCGCACACGATTTAATATCCATTTCGGCAGTTGCTTAGAGTCTAATTTCCAACATGAAACTATAACACTAGATCTAAAAAGTGTTTTAAACCAAAGACTATTTTCATCATGTTTAGATAACTTCTTTATACGACAAACAATTAAAATATTGGAATGTAAGAATTTATGCATTATAATAAGTTGTTTTGTAATTAATGAATTTATAGTGTTTTCAGTAAATTCTAAATCAATGATTATTTTAGTAGTATTAAATAAGCTTAGTGAATTGCACGTTGTGAATAATAAATTCCAATTAGTATTGTTATCTATTATAAATTTAAAGTATTCTTTAAAACCATTTGTTACAGCTTTTTTATTGATCATAGAATAACTTTCATTTAATAATAAAATTTCATTACCTACCAATATATAACTATTGTTTAGCGTATCACTAAGTTGATTACTAAGCTGTTGTGAATTAATTTTTATCATGTTTAGTACATTATTATGTTAATTAATAATTAATCTTGGCAATTTCCTATTGTGAACATTATTATTATGAATATTATTAACATGATGAATATTATTTATACGATTTAAAGGTTTAGTTTTTGGATTTAAGACAGTTGCTTTATGATTTAACTTATATATATCAAAAATATTATTTATTAATTGATCATTTATATATTGTAATTCATTATTAATTTTAATTTTTTTTGGACATAGTGCTTCAAAATAATCGTTTGTCAATAGAAAAATTTTTTGTTCAGGTAATATAAAATATATTTTTGTATTATGTATAAGGTCACAATCCGTTTGATTTGCATTGACAGAAGAATTAGATTGCTTACTTTCTGGATAACTAAATACTAGTTTGGAATATATTTCACGATTTTTTGGATTATTTTCAACTACTTCAATGTTTCTAATAGCTAATGATTTATGTAAAGATTTTACAATTGGATTTTGAGGTTGATTATTACAAATAATTATTTTACTAAATCCTGGTGGTGCTTTATAACAATAAATTGATTTCATATCACAACTGACTATAATAAATGTCATTATTATTATTAAGATAAAATTTTTATTGGTTAGTTTTTTCATATTTATTCCCTATTTTAATAAGTAAAAAATCATTGTTTAGTAACAAAATTAAGAAGTTTACTTGGTATATATATAACTCTAAGAATATTTGAAACATTAATGTATTTTGCTATCGTATATCTTTGCATAGCAATTTTTTGTATTTGTTCTTGTTTCAGATTATCATCAGAAATTAAAATTTTATCGCGTAGTTTCCCATTAACTTGAACTAATATCATTGTTGAATTATCAGTAGTTAATTCAAAATTATTAGGAACAGGCCAAGATGATTCGTCTATACTACCTTTAGCTCCTAAATGATGCCATAATTCATAACAAATATGTGGAGTAAATGGATAAAGTAGACGTGTTAAAACCAATAATATTTCTTGCCTAACTGCTCTATCTTGATAACTTTCCATAACTTTTGAATATTTAACTAGTAAATTTACTAATTTCATAATAGAAGCAATAGCCGTATTAAAAGATCTGCGACGATCAATATCATCTGTTACTTTAATAATAGTATTATTTGATTGTTTTAATAATAATTTTTGATGATTATTGAGATTGAGATCAGATAAAACTAACGAATAATTTTTTTTCTGTTGTACATGTTCAAAGACTAATTTCCAAAAACGTTTTAGAAATCGGTTTATCCCAATAATACCAGATTCTTTCCATTGTAATGTCATTTCTACTGGAGCTGCAAACATAATAAATAAGCGTAAAGTATCAGCTCCATAAAGAGCTACTATTTTCTGTGGATCAATTCCATTATTTTTAGATTTAGACATTTTATGCAGACCAGCATAAATTAAATCATGCCCTGCATTATCATATGCCTTTATAATTTGACCCTTTTTATTATATTGAGTAATAACATTTAATGGTGACACCCACTCTCGGTCACCATTTGTTTTGATATAGTAAAAAGCATCAGATAATACCATACCTTGACAAAGAAGACGCTTGACAGGCTCGCTAGATTTTACAAATCCAGCATCACGTAATAATTTATGATAAAAACGAAAATACAGTAAATGCATTATTGCATGCTCTATACCTCCTACATATTGATCTACTGGCAACCAATAATTTGCAGCTTCAGAATTTATCATATCTTCATTATAATTAGAACATGTATAACGTGCATAATACCAAGATGATTCCATAAAAGTATCAAAAGTATCAGTTTCTTTAAACGCCAACTGGTTATTTATTGTAATTTCAGCCCATTTTCGATTGACTTTAATTGGACTTTTAAGTCCATCCATAATTACATTTTCAGGCAATATAACTGGCAGTTGATTTTTAGGTATTGGCAATATTGTTCCATCTTGTAGTGTTACCATTGGAATTGGTGTGCCCCAATATCGTTGACGTGATATGTTCCAGTCCCGAAGACGATAGTGTACTTTACTTATACCAATTTTTTTTATTATCAATTCTTCAGAAATAGCTTTAAGAGCATCTGTACTGGTCAATCCATTAAATTTACCTGAGTTAAACAAAACTCCTTTTTCTATCATTGGAGATTTACTAACATCTGGTTTACTACCATCTATATTAAGAATAACAGGTTTTATCGGTAAATTATATTCAATAGCAAAATCCCAGTCTTTTTGGTTATGAGCTGGAACAGACATTATAGCTCCTGTTGCATATTCCATGAAAACAAAATTTGACACCCATACTGGAATTAATTGATCCGTTAAAGGGTTAATTGCCAAAAAATTAGTAACGACTCCTCTTTTTTTTCTTTTTGCTAAATCAGATTCAGCTAGTTTAGTATGGCGACATTCTGTTATAAAATTAGCAAGCAAAGGATTATCAATTGAATCTTTCAAAGCTAGTGGATGATTTACAGATAAATTAATATAAGTTACTCCCATGATAGTTTCTGGCCTGGTAGTATATACAACTATTTTTTCTGTATTATTAGCTACATTGAAAGTAATTTCTATCCCTTCGGATCGACCTATCCAATTACGTTGCATAGTTTTAACTTGTTCTGGCCAATATTCGAGAAGATCTAAATCCCTTAATAGTTCTTCTGCATAGTCAGTTATTTTCATAAACCATTGTGATATTTCTTTACGTTGTACTTTATTATCACAACGCCAACAACAACCATTAATAACTTGTTCATTAGCTAAAACAGTTTTATCATGATTACACCAATTTACCTCTGATAATTTTTTGTAAACAAGACCTTTTTCATAAAGTTTGATGAAAAACAATTGTTCCCAATAATAATATTCTGGCTTGCAAGTAGTAATTTCACGATTCCAATCATAACCAAATCCTAAAGATTTTAATTGTTTTTTCATATAATCTATATTTTTATAAGTCCAGACTGAAGGAATAGTATTGTTTTTAATTGCAGCATTTTCTGCTGGCAATCCAAAAGCATCCCAACCTATTGGTTGCAATACATTTTTACCAAGTAAACGTTGATATCTCGTAATTACATCCCCAATAGTATAATTCCTAACATGACCCATATGTATATTACCAGATGGGTAAGGTAACATAGATAAACAATAATATTTCTCTTTTTTTTTGTTTTCAGTCACACTGAAAGTGTTATTTGTATTCCAAATATTTTGAACTTTAAATTCTATATCTTTAGGAAGGTATTTTTTTTGCATATAAACTTACAATCCCTATATCAAATATTTTCTGACTAATTTATCACTCAAGTTTTATTTGATGCTATATGTTTTTGCATAAATATATAATTTTATATATTTTAAAGTTAACTGTTTTAAAATATATAAAATAATATAAATATTTATTATTTAAGTTAATAATAAATATCATTCTAGAAATATTAGATCACTTATGTTTAAATAAACAAAGATTTATAACAATCATTCATTATAAGTTTTCTATTAACGATAGAATAAAATTACCTTTTTTTGATTAAAAAACCTTATTAATTGTGTAAATTATAATTCCATTGTACCAGTGTCATATAATGCTATTGCATAGTATAAACTGATGACTTCCAAATTCTTTACGTTTTTTCATGAAATGATTTGCATATTTGTTTATAAATGCGACTAAACACTAGATTATAATTATATAACATTCCAGACATAAATTAATATTTTATATATAAATTTTAAGATTGACATAACAAAAATATAACAATATTAATTGTAATCAGTAATTAAAGATAAATTTAAGTCACGCATAGTTATTGATATTTTTTCGATCAATTAATACTAATAAATCATGTTTATAAAGATATTTTCTATAAAATAGATGGTATCATAAATTATTAACGGTGAAATCATACAAAATTAAATAATATTAACATATAAAAATTACATTTTATTTTTCACATATATAATATGGATTAGGATAGCCAAGAATAGACATTATTTTAATTTCAATAAATTCCATTTTTTTAGCTTCGTATCTTTTATTATGAGTATAACCAAGTAAATGAAGAATACCATGAACTATTATATGCAATAAATGAAACTCAATGGTTTTTCCTTGCTGGATTGATTCTTCTTCAATTAATGGAAAACATATGACTAAATCTCCTAGCAAAGGTAATTTTATAAAAGGAAACTGTTCAAAAGGAAATGAAAGAATATTTGTAGAATTATTTTTTTTACGATACATCAAGTTTAGCTTACAGCTTTCTTCTTTATCTACTAAGCGTATGGTAATGTTATTTTTTATTTGTAAATATATAAATATATTTTTTATCCAACACTGAAATTTCATTATATTGGGTATATTGATAGTATTTTTACAAGCAATTTGCAAATCAAAATTATTCCATTTCATTTGGTTTCATTCTTCTGATTTTAAAAAATCATTAGTCAAACTTAATTTGTTTTTAATCTAATATATATTAAATAAATAATAAATAAAAATTTTAAAAAAGGCAGTGCATTATTAATAATATTAGTTTAATAAACAAAATTATATCAATTTATACTCATATTTTAAATAAAGCATGTATTGATATTTTTATATTTAACAAACAATACTTTTAAAGAATGTCTGGTTCATTTTCTATTTTTAGCAATTTACCTTTTAAAGCATTAAAATTATTACTAACAATTTCTACGTCAACAAATTTGCCAATATTATCAGGTGAACCATTAAATGTAACAATGCGATTATTTTCCGTTTTTCCTGATATTTGTTTTATATCTTTATTTGATAAACCATCTACTAAAACACGCTGTACAGTGCCAACCATTCGATCACTCCAACGTCTAGATTGCTGATTAATAAGATTTTGTAACAAATAAAGTCTTCTTTTTTTTTCTTCTTTTTTTACTTCATCAGATAAATCAGCTGCCGGTGTTCCTGGTCTTGCAGAATATACAAAACTAAAACTCATATCAAAATTAATGTCCATGATAAAATGCATAGTTTGATTAAAATCATCTATTGTTTCACCGGGAAATCCTACAATAAAATCTGAACTTATTTGAATATCAGGACGGACTTGAATTAGCTTATTAACTATAGATTTATAGTGCAAAACAGTGTGTGATCTTTTCATTAACTTAAGTATACGATCAGAACCACTTTGTACGGGTAAATGTAAAAAACTTACCAATTTATCGACATCTTTGTAAACTTCGATTAATTCATCACTAAATTCAATTGGATGACTAGTAATAAAACGAATTCTATCTATGCCTTCAATCTTTGAAATATGACGTAATAAAGTAGCAAAATTACACATTCTACCATTAAAATTAATTCCTCTATAAGCATTTACATTTTGACCTAATAAAGTAATTTCTCTTACTCCTTGAGAAGCTAATTGAATAATTTCTAATGATATTTCTTTAACAGATCGGCTAACTTCTTCTCCTCTAGTATATGGCACTATACAAAATGTGCAATATTTATTACATCCTTCCATAATAGAAACAAAAGCGCTATATCCTTTAGGGATAACTTTAGGAAAATAATTAAATTTTTCTAATTTTGGAAAACTAATATCTACAACAGGAATCCTAACATCATAAAAACTATTTATCATTTTAGGGAGACGATGTAATGTTTGAGGTCCAAAAATAATATCCACGTAAGGAGCTCTTTGGATAATATATTCACCTTCTTGTGAAGCTACACATCCACCAACTCCAATAATTAAATTTTTTTTATTTTGTTTAAAAACTTTCCATCTACCTAGTTGGTGAAATAGTTTTTCCTGTGCTTTTTCTCTGACAGAACAGGTGTTAAGTAATAAAACATCTGCATTTTCAGGTTTTGTTGTTAATACATAGTTATGTGTCTTTTTTAATAATTCGATTATCTTAGATGAATCATATTCATTCATCTGACAACCCCAAGTTTTAATATATATCTTTTTCATGTCAACATAAACTCTTTAATATAATTTAAAATAATCTAATTACATTTAAAATATTTTTTCTTAATTTTGCCATTAAATTATTTTGATTATATTTTTAGTGTTGTAATATAAAAAAGGCATTATAGAGGTATTTAATATATGTTGTAACTCAATTAAAATATATGTAATAGATCGATTGAGTTAAACAAACAAGTCAGGTATCTAGTTTACAGATAAATACACACAAGATATTTGACATGAAAGTTAAAACATAATAAATGATTGAAAATCAAAAGTAAATTGTATCCTTATCTGTAACTGGGGTACCTGGATTCGAACCAGGGAATGCCGGTATCAAAAACCGGTGCCTTACCGCTTGGCTATACCCCAAAACGTATATGCGGAAGGCGAGATTTGAACTCGCATACCTAACGGCGCCAGAACCTAAATCTGGTGCGTCTACCTGTTTCGCCACTTCCGCAGTGGTAGCTACGACGGGAATCGAACCCGTGACATCAGCGTTATGAGTGCTGTGCTCTGACCAACTGAGCTACGTAGCCTTTCCTTTAATTATAATCATTATGATAAGTTAATCATATCCAGTCAACTAATTTTTTCACAATTAATTTTTTATTTTATATATATAAACATACATTAATAAAATGTACATAATTGCATGTTTTTTATAACAGATTATAATAATATAATCATCCATGGAAAATTAAAAAAATGTCTTTTTTAAAATATTTTGTTTAACGTTGTATTTTAAAAACCTTAAAACAAGGTTACCTATAAAAATCAATTATACCAGTATTTTAATAAAATAAATTTAATAAATAATAAACCTTCTATACATAATAAACATTCATATTCTGCAAATGCATACATAAACAATTCATCCGACTAAATTTTCGCCAAAGGAGATGTAGTATCTTACACTTAAATATTAAAGAATTAATAGCTCATTATGGCTATTTAGCGCTTTTTATTGGATGTTTTGCAGAAGGAGAAACTTTTACATTAATAGGAGGTATAACAGTACACGAAGGTTTATTAAATTTTACTAAAGTATTATTGACAACTATGGCAGGTGGTATCATTGGAGATCAATTTCTTTATTGGATTGGACGTAAATACAGCACTAGAATTTTACAAAAATTAAAAAAACATAAAAATAAAGTAATCAAAGCAAGAAGATTAATTAAGAGTCAACCTAGCTTGTTTGTGATTGGAGTACGGTTTATGTATGGATTTCGTATTATTGGTCCGGTAATTATAGGTGCAAGCCGTCTTAATTCAATGAAGTTTTTTATATTAAATGTGGTAGGAGCAGCTATATGGTCATTAACCTTTATTACTTTAGGATATTACGCTGGAAGTATAATTATTTATTGGTTGTACAGGTTTGATCAGCATTTCACGTACCTATTTAGTATAGGTTTCGTTTTATTACTATTAATAATAGTAAGTTATATATTTATTTATAAAAAAAAGGATAAGTGAAGTTTGTAGCATATAATATAATTTCTCACAAATATTATATAAATTTATTATTATTTCATTGAAAATGATAAATAATTTTTATTTAAAATCATTATTTATTATTTTTAAAAATTGAACTATATTCACGATATTAAAAAATCAATGATAAATGTTTTATTTGCTATTAATTTTTATCTCCCTTTCTCCGTTGAACTCTATTTTCTTTTTTGAGGAGATAGGGAGAATAAATTTTTACAATTGTTTATTGCGATCACCACCAATTCTAAGTAATACTGTAAATAAATTAATAAAATCTAAATAAATAGTAAAAGCACCTAATATTGAAATGCAGCGTAGATTTTCACTATCATTAATATCTACTTGATTACCAAGAATTTTTATTTTTTGTGTGTCATATGCTGTTAAAGCAACGAATAATAAAGTACTAATATATGTTATTAACCACATTAACATAGAACTTTTTAATAAAAAATTAATTAATGAAGCAACTAAAACACCAATTAAAGCCATCAATAGTATATTATTAAAATTACTTAAATCTCTATTTGTAGTGTAACCATAAAGACTCATAAGACCAAACATAGTTGCAGCTACACAAAAAATGATAGCAATAGATAAAGAACTGTATACTAAAAAAATATGTGACATTACTAATCCAGTTATCATAGAGTACAGCATGAACATACCAGTTGTTGCTGCACCACTTAATTTTGTAATTGAATTAGAGATTAAACATGTTAGAAATAGCTGTATTGCAATTAATCCAAGAACAGTATTTCTATCATTCAAAATAAATTCTGTTAATATAGGCTTATGAGCAGTTAGCCATGCAACACATGATGTAAGTATTAAACCGCATGTCATCCAGCCATATACTTGAGCCATATAAGTTTGTAGCTCTCGAGATGATTGTTGTGAAATTGAACCAGTTTCAAAATATCGGTTCATGATTGATACCTCTTAATGCTTTAAATAATATTTTTATTTTTTAATTTTTATATTGATATAATAACAAATTCTTTTTATAAAAATTAGTAAAAACAATTTCATTGTTTACTAATTATAAAATGATATAATTAATAAATAAAATATTATTTTTTGTCGTATAATTTTAATAATTCAATTTTTAGCTTCTAATCTAATTAGACCTAAAAGAAAGAGCTTTATATTATAATAATCTTCTTTAAAAGATTTTATATAATTTTTGATTTTTGTTATACGATCAATAATTAATTCTGTTACAATTAATTTAGTTAATTTTTATTAATTCCAATGAATTAAAGCATCATTATCACTAGCATTTACTTCAATCCAACGATAGCCAAAGTTTGTTTTTTCACATTTCCAAAATAATGCATAAGTTTTTATATAATCAACAAGATATTCTATAGCAGCAAAAGCTTCAGTACGATGAACACTAGTAACACCAACGAAAATAATCTCATTTCCAGGATTTAATTTTCCAAAACGATGAGTTATGTTGACACGTTCTAAAAACCAACGATTACTAGCTTCTTGAATGATTTGTTGTAAAAATTTTTCTGTCATGCCAGAATAATATTCTAATGTTAGTCCTGTGACAAGATCTCCAAGATTATAGTTGCGAACTTTACCGGTAAAAGTTACTATTGCACCACTTTCGGTACAATTGTTTAACCAGAAATATTCTTGATGTAAATCAAGAGGTTTTTGTATAATGTTAATTTTAGACTTCATTTTAGCCCCCAGTAACTGGGGGGAAAAAAGCTACTTCATCACCTGAATGAATTGGATTACTCATAGATACTAACTCATGATTTACTGCTACTAATAGGTTATCAGAACTAAATGCAATTTTCCAAGATTCACCCCTTTGAGATAAGGATTTAACCAAAGATTTAATATCTGTATAATCTTCTAGAACATCTAACGAATTAATTCCCACTATTTCGCGTACTTTAGCAAAAAATAATACCTTAATCATAAAAAGATACCGCCTAATAAATCTTTTAAAATTATTAAAACACTTGATCAACATATATTATTGATAGTAATTTTATATATATCTTAAAAATAAAAATAACATATACTAAATTTTTTAATAAGTTAATAAACAGTTCCTATATAGTATCATATAACTAATTACAAACTTAAGTTTTATTATAAATAATTTAACTTTATTTCATTATTGCTAATATCTAGTAGAAAAGATTGATTTAAATAAAAAACACAAAAACGATTAAAAGAATAAGTGTATAATATATTTACTGAAAATATAAATTAATTGATCAAGATATTTCAGGAATTTATATATACTTAATTTGATAATATAATAAATATATTAGACATAAAATAATTTTTTGGATTTTAAGACATCAAATAATAAAATGAATTTTTCTTCGGAATAAATTTTATTAATGTAATAAAATATAGCTAAAAATCATTATAAGATTAATGAGATTATAATTTATTTATATCAAATAATAAATTATTCAGGTAAAATCAAAAAATCATTGTAGCTTTTAGAATGTTCACATAATCCAAGATAAGGTATTACACCTAAACAAGGTTGTGGTAACATTTTTTTAAGACTAATAATATAATCTTCATAGTATTTATCTGGGGGTATTATTGTGTTAGCAATCCATCCTGCTAAATTTAATCCTCGAAATTTTATTGATTCAACAGTTAGTATTGCATGATTAATACAACCTAATTTAACTCCAACTACTAAAATCACTGCAAGCTGTTCTAAATGTACCCAATCTGCATATAATTGAGAAGAAGAAATTGGTGTATACCAACCTCCTGAACCTTCTATTATAATCCAATTAGCTAATTTTTTTAACTTTAACAATCCATTAGATAAAGTAGAAAATAATATTGGCGTATTTTCCTTAGCACTAAGTATATGAGGTGCAGTTGGTTCAATAAAAGATAAAGGATTTATTTGTGAATAATTTAATGATACACTACTATATCTCTGTAAAATTAACGCGTCATTATTACGAATTCCTTCCGATGTGATTTTACAACCAGATGCTATTGGTTTATAACCTGCTGTACGGTATCCATAATTGTTTGCTATTTGCAGTAATAAACTGCTAGATGTAGTTTTTCCAACTTCTACATCAGTACCAGTTACAAACAAACATTTCATAAATTAGTTACTCCATATATTAAATGATAGCTAAGACGAAAACCATGTTCATCACGTGGCCAATATGTTTCTAGCAAATTCAAACGATTACGTGTTAATAACATACTATTACGTCCTTTATGAATATGTGTGGCACCAATGCCTTTTAATGAACGCATTGCACTAATAGCATTAGGAAAATGCATGATTATAATTTGAGATTGACATTTTAAATTTTTATCATGACAAATTTTAAATATTTCTTTTTTAGTAAGAAATTTATTAGCATGACTATATTGATCAATATATGACCAAGCGAATTGTAATTCATACAAAGAACCATCACTAAGTGTGGAGAACAATAAACATCCGTATGGTTTTAACAACTTATTGAATTGACTTAATACTTGATTTAAATCATTACTCCACTGCACAACTAAATTGCTCCAAACTATATCTATACTAGAATTAGCTATAGGTAGACTATCAATATCTCCTACTATATAGTGATTTGCAGAGTTATTTTTCTTAGCTTGTTTTAACATTTGAAACGAAAGATCTAAAGCCATTACATGCTTACCATACTGCCGCCAAATACGGCTATACCATCCAGTGCCACAACCAGCATCTAATAGTAATTTGCCTAAGCAATTAGGAGCTAGTTTTAGTAATGTATCACCACTTAATCTTTGTAATTCTGAATAATTATCATAACATGTCGCAGCTCTATCAAATGCTTTTGCTATAGCTTTTTTATTAATGATTCGTTTCATGTAAAGCCTCCAGCAAAATATCTATATCTTCAAATTTATGAGCAGCAGTTAAAGTTATACGTATACGTGTTGTTCCCAAAGGTACAGTAGGAGGTTTTATGACATTAACCCAACATCCGGCTTTAGCTAATTTTGTTAAAACTAGTTGTGCTTCATTATCATCTTCTATCATTAATGGCTGAATAGCACTACTCGATTCTATTAGTTTCCAAGAAATAGATTTCATACCTTTTTTGAAATAATTTATATTTTCATTAAGACGATCACGTAAACTTTCACTTTTTTGAACTAAATGCAAAGCACATTGTAAAGCAAACGCTTGGGCTGGTGGCATACAAGTTGAATAAATTAAATTCTTTGAAAACTGTAAAAAATAATCAGCTGTGTTTTCATCGCATAATAAAGCAGCACCACCAATACCAAATGCTTTGCTGAATGATATTGTTAGTAAATTTGGTTTTACTCCTTGCAACCAACAACTACCACGTCCTTCAGCACCTGTTATTCCTATTCCATGAGCATCATCAACTAGTAACCAACTGTTATTTTTTCTTGTTTTTTCATAAATATTTTTCAATGGAGCTGTATCACCATCCATGCTAAAAATTCCTTCTGTTAACACTAATATTTCACCACGACATAAATACTGTAAAAAAAAATTCAAACTTTCTATCATATTATGACGAAATCTATATAATTTAGCAGGACTACGAATTGCAGCATCGAGCAGTGAAGCATGAATTAATTTATCAGCTATAATATGATCATATTTTTTAGTAAGTAAATTGATTACTGCTTGATTAACATCAAAACCAGAAATAAATAGTATTGCACGTGAATAACCTAACCAATTAGCCAGTTGTATTTCTAAATTTGAATGAAAACAACTAAAACCAATTATATGACTAGAAGATCCTGAACCAGTACCCATTAAATCGATACCCTTTTTCCAGCTATTAACTATTAATGGATGTTGATTTAATCCAAGATAATCGTTACTAGAAAAGTTAATATAATTTTTTTTTCCTTTTCTAATCAAACGAGTATTGTTTTTATCTATTATACAACGTTTACGCCATCTATTATTATAACGTTGTGTAGATAAAGATGAATTAATTCTCTGTTGCCAACTCATTATCATGTCGCATCATAGAATTGTTCATTGGATGATAGTTGATTATTTAGAGTATTATTCCTTTCATTATGATTACACTCTGTTTTAATTCCTAATTTACGAAATAGAATAATATCTTTATCCTCTTCTGGATTAGATGTTGTCAGTAATTTACAACCATAGAAAATTGAATTTGCTCCTGCCATAAAACACATTGCCTGAGTTTGTTCGCTCATTTGATTTCGACCAGCTGAAAGTCGAATATACGAAGTTGGTATCATAATTCTAGTTATAGCAATAGTTCTAATGAAATCAAATGGTTCAATATTTTCATTGTTAGCGAAAGGTGTACCTTTAATCTTTACCAACATATTAATTGGTATACTTTCTGGAGGTTTTGGTAAATTTGCCAATTGTAATAATAAACTAGCTCTATCTTTTACTGTTTCACCTAAACCTAATATTCCTCCAGAACAAATTTTAATACCTACCTTGCGGATTTTACTTAAAGTATCTAATCTTTGTTGATAACTTTTTGTAGTAGTTATTTTATTGTAAAATTCTGGTGAAGTATCAAGATTATGATTATAAAAATCAAGACCTACTTTAGCTAAACGTTGCGCTTGATCGTCAGATAGACTACCTAAAGTCATACAAGTTTCCATTCCTAAGGCTTTTACTTTTTTTATTATTTTTTCTAAATATGGCATATCACGATCGTGAGGACTTCTCCAAGCGGCTCCCATACAAAAACGACTAGAACCGTTAGCTTTAGCCTTACGGGCAGCCATTAAGATTTTATCTATTTCCATTAAGCTTTGATATTTTAAATCTGTGTGATATCTTGAACTTTGAGAGCAATATTTGCAATCTTCTGGACATTTACCTGTTTTAATTGATAGTAACGTGCTTATTTGTATAATCAGAGGATTGAAATATCTACGATGTACTTGTTGTGCTCTAAATATTAGTTCAATAAAAGGTTCATTAAAAAGATCTTCTACTTGTTTTAATTTCCAGTGTTGTATCATCATCTACTCCAACAATTAAAGATTAACTTTTATTGATAAATAAAATTATATTGATAAAATTATTGTTTTATTCAGGTTTATAATAATAATGTTAATAAAAAAAGATTATGAATTCGATCGTAGCCATATTTGGCATCCTTATACATCTATGAAAAAACCCTTACAATGCTATCAAGTAGTGAGTGCTAAAGGATGCCGATTAAAATTAGATAATGGAAAATATCTTATTGATGGAATGTCATCATGGTTATCAGTAATTCACGGATATAATCATCCACGTCTTAACTGTGCAATAAAAACACAAATAAAAAAAATGTCACACGTAATGTTCGGTGGTATTACTCATCCTTCAGCAATTACATTATGTCGTAAATTAATAGATATAATGCCATCATCTCTAGAATGTATATTTTTATCTGATTCAGGTTCAGTATCAATAGAAGTAGCTATGAAAATGGCATTGCAGTATTGGTTAGGAAATAATCAAAACCGTCAAAAATTTTTAGCTCTTCAACATAGCTATCATGGAGATACTTTTGCTGCAATATCTGTATGTGATCCAAATAATTCAATGCATCATTTATGGAAAGGTTATGTAAACAAAAATTATTTTGCATCTGTGCCAATATGTAATTTTTCTGATGATTGGGATATAAAATATTTTGATCATTTTGCTTTTCTTATTAAAAAACATCATAAAAATTTAGCAGCAGTTATTATTGAACCAATTTTACAGGGAGCAGGTGGAATGCGTATTTACCATTATAAATATTTACAATTGGTTCGTAAATACTGTGATATATATGGAGTATTGTTGATTGCTGATGAGATCGCTACTGGTTTTGGTAGGACTGGCAAATTATTTGCATGTGAACATGCAAATATTGAACCTGATATTTTGTGTATAGGAAAAGCACTTACCGGTGGAACAACGACTCTTGCAGCTACCATTACTACTCGTAAAATAGCTAATAAAATTAGTAATAGTCAAGCAAATTGTTTTATGCATGGGCCAACTTTTATGGGAAATCCTATAGCTTGTGCTGTAGCAGCAGAAAACATATCTATGTTACAAAATAACGATTGGATAAATCAAGTTGACAATATTGAAAAACAACTTCGTAAAAACTTATTACCACTAAAACTTCTACATCAAGTTTCAGATGTTCGTATATTAGGAGCAATTGGTATAGTTGAAACTTATAAATTAATAAATATTATAACAATTCAAAAATTTTTTGTTGAACAAGGCGTTTGGATTCGTCCTTTTGGTAGATTGATTTATATAACACCAGCATATACCATTAAACAGGAAGAATTGGAAAAGTTAACGAAATCTATTAAATTAGCAATTGAAAATCCTTTAAATTTTCTTTAATAAAATTCAGACAAACTGGAATTTATTATTAAATTATAATGTATCTTTGTAGACATTATTGAATATCTTTGATTTACAGAATATTGTACATTAAATAATGTACGATTAAAAGCAATTATTTAAAATAATTAAGGATGTTTTTTATGAACTTAATAAAGTTAGTTTTATTAAGACATGGTGAAAGTGAATGGAATAAGGAAAATCGTTTTACTGGATGGGAGGATATAGATTTATCTAGCAAGGGGCATGCTGAAGCTAAACAGGCTGCTGATATCTTGAAAAAGAAAGGATTTTTATTTGATATTGCTTATACATCTATGCTAAAAAGATCTATTCATACCTTATGGCATATTTTAGATAAACTTGATCAAGTTTGGCTTCCAGTAGAAAAAACCTGGTGTCTTAATGAACGTCACTATGGTGCTTTACAAGGATTAAATAAAGTAGAAACAGCTAATAAATACGGAAGCAAACAAGTCGAAAAATGGAGAAGAGCTTTTACAGTGTTTCCTCCAAAAATAGAAATTAATGATAGGAGATTTCCAGGATATGATATTAAATATGCTTTTTTAACACCTGAACAATTACCTGTTGCTGAAAGTTTAGAATCAACTTTTAATAGAGTAATTCCTTATTGGCATACAAATATCTTACCTAAGATCAAAAAAGGTAATAAGGTAATTATTGTTGCACATGGTAACTCATTAAGAGCATTATTGAAACACTTAGATAATATTAGTGAAGAAAAAATTGTGGAATTAAATATCCCCACCGGAAAGCCTTTAATATATGAATTTGAATTTACAAATGATTTAAAAATATTAAAAAACTATTACCTTAATTAAAAATGATTTTGATCATAATGATCATTAATTTCATAAAATATGATTTTATATTGTCTATATAATGAGATATTTAAGATATAAAATTTAAATTATTAACAATAAAATAAATATTTATATGTTGTTTTTAATTAATTTTTAAGTTTTTTTGCAAAATCAAGCATACGGTTCAATGGTAATAATGCTGCTTTACTTAATGCAGGATTTATATTAATTTCATGTTTAGAACCACCAAGTTCAAGACTATCAGAAATTGTTTTTAGAGTATTCAGTTCCATCCATGGGCAGTGAGCACAACTACGGCAGGTTGCGCCTTCACCTGCTGTAGGTGCTTCTAATAGTTCTTTGTTTGGTACAACTTGCTGCATCTTATAAAAAATAGCTCGATCAGTAGCAACTATTAATTGCTTGTGTGGTAACTGTTTTGCTGCATTAATTAATTGACTTGTAGATCCCACTGCATCTGCTAAGTCAATTATTTGTTTTGGAGATTCAGGATGTACTATTAATCCAGCATCTGGATATATTCGTTTCATATTTTTAAGTGCAGCAAGCTTAAATTCATCATGTACAATACATGATCCTTGCCAATTAATAATATCAGCTTTTGATTTATGTTTGATATAATTTCCTAAATTACGATCTGGTGCCCAAATAATTTTTTCACCTAAACTACTAAGATATTCAATTAACTCAAGTGCAATACTTGATGTGACAACCCAATCTGCCCGGGCTTTTACTGACGCAGAAGTGTTAGCATAAACCACTACAGTACGATCCGGATGATCATTACAAAAAGAATTAAATTCCTTAATTGGACAACTGAGATCTAGAGAACACTCTGCTTTTAAGGTAGGCATTAGAACAGTTTTCTCGGGGTTAAGAATTTTAGCTGTTTCTCCCATAAAGCGTACACCAGCAACTAGCAATGTTTTTGCTGGATATGAATTACCAAATCTGGCCATTTCTAGTGAATCAGAAACGCACCCTCCTGTCTTTTCTGCTAATCGCTGAATTTCAGGATCTGTATAATAATGTGCTATTATAACTGCATTTCTAGACTTTAAAAGCATTTCTATTTTATTTAAGTAAAATAACTTTTCTTCATTACTTAGTATCGGAGGTTTAACTGGTAAAAAATAAGATGGATTTTCGTAATTAAACATAATACTGTTCATTATTATTGATATAGTAAATTATTCGTTATAAAGATTTTAATATAATACCATTTAGTTTATATCTAAAATTTTTCTGATTAAAACTATTATGTATTCTGTGATTTTCCTTGTTGTATTAAAGAATAAATATTGTCTTTATATTGATCCATTAATCTCATTTTTTATAAAACTAAAACTTACTAAATAATAGTATAAATATCTTAAAATATTGTGATAAAGCATTTTACTTTAAATAATCTTGTAATAATTGATATTAAACAATGACTCATAATTATGACATAACAGATTTTACTGCTTTACCAATATCTGTCAATTTTAATACTATTTTAACTCCAGCTTGTTTCAGTAATGCTATCTTTGCTTCTGCAGTCCCTTTTCCACCTGAAACAATAGCACCAGCATGTCCCATACGCTTACCTTGGGGAGCTGTTACACCAGCTATATAGCTGACTATAGGTTTATTTACATTGTTTTTAATAAAAAAAGTAGCTTTTTCTTCAGCTAAACCACCAATTTCACCAATCATTACAATTGCTTTAGTATTTACATCATCTTGAAACATTTTTAATATATCTACGAAATCGGATCCAGGAATAGGATCACCTCCAATACCTACACATGTAGACTGACCATATCCAATATTAGTTATTTGTTGTACTGCTTCATATGTTAAAGTACCAGAACGTGAAACAACCCCTATAAAACCTGGTTTATGAATATAATCGGGCATTATACCAATTTTACATTCACCGGGAGTAATGATTCCTGGACAATTAGGACCAATCATACGCACACAACTAGAATCTAATTTGTTTTTTATTACAACCATATCCAAAATAGGAATACCTTCAGTAATTGTAATAATTAGTTTTATGCCTGCATCTATAGCTTCAAGAATACTATCTTTACAGAATTGTGCAGGCACATATATGACGCTAGTATCAGCACCAGTAAATTCTATAGCATCTTTTACTGTATTAAATACTGGTAAACCTATATGTGTAGTACCTCCTTTTCCTGGAGTTACACCACCTACAAGTTTAGTCCCATAATTTAATGCTTGTTTACAATGAAACGTAGCTTGTTGTCCAGTGAAACCTTGGCAAATTACCCTAGTAGATCTATCTATTAAAATAGACATTATTTGTTCTCCGTAGCAACATTAACAGCATATTTTACTGCTTCTACTAAATCATGTAATATAATAATATTCAAGCCGCTATCCAGTAAATATTGTTTACCTAATTCAGCATTATTACCTTCTAAACGCACTATGATCGGTAATGTTATATTTAATGTATTTATTGCACTAATAATAGAATCAGCAATTAAATCGCAACGCACAATACCACCAAAAATATTAACAAGTATAGATTTGATATTAGTATCAGATATTATGATTTTAAAAGCCTCGATAACACGCAATTCAGTAACATTACCACCAACATCCAAAAAATTCGCTGGTTGACCGCCATAATATTTAATTATATCCATAGTTGCCATAGCTAAACCTGCACCATTGACAATACAACCAATGTTACCTTGTAATGAAACATAATTTAATTCAAATTTAATTGCTTGTGATTCTCTTTCATCTTCTTGACTATAGTCATACATTTTACTTAATTCTGGATGACGAAATAATGCGTTACTATCAATGGATAATTTACTGTCTAAACAAATTAAATTACCTTTTTTATCAATTACTAAAGGATTTATTTCAATTAACTTAAGATCAAGTTCGGTAAACATAATTGATAAATTTACAAATATTTCAGTAAATTGCATTATTTCTTTACCTGATAATCCTAATTTAAATGCTAATTCACGTCCTTGATATTCTTGTTGACCAACAGAAGGATCTAATGTTATCTTATGAACCATATTGGGAGTTTTTTTTACTTTGTGTTCAATTTCAGTGCCTCCCATATTAGAACCTATAAAGCTTATACGATGTGTTTCACTATCAATAATCGCACTTAAATAGAGTTCTTTATTAATATCAGTATTTTCTTCAATTAGAAATTTGTTAACCAGTTGCCCGCAACTATTTGTTTGCTCAGTTATAAGATATTTTCCATACCATTTTTTAAAAAAATTTCTAGTTTCTTGTTTATTTTTTACTATTTTCACTCCTCCAGCTTTACCTCGACCACCAGCATGTACTTGACATTTGACCACCCACGAATTGGTATTCATTTTACAACAAACTTCTTCTATTTGTGATATATTAGTACAAATATAACCTTTTGGCACTGGTATTCCATATTGCGTAAGCAATTGTTTAGACTGGTATTCATGTAAGTTCATGATTTTTATCCATCGATAAATAAAACATTTTTTTTATTGTGTTGTAAATTATATATCTAATAATAAACGTATTGGATCTTCTAGCAGTTCTTTTATCTTAACTAAATAACCAATAGCTTCACGACCATCAATTAAACGATGATCATAAGATAAAGCTAGATACATCATCGGCAATATTACAACTTCTCCTTGAACAGCTACAGGTCTATCTTGGATAGCATGCATACCTAAAATTGCACTTTGAGGTGGATTAAGAATAGGTGTAGACATTAATGATCCAAATACACCACCATTAGTAATGGTAAAATTGCCTCCCGTAAGTTCTTCTACCTTTAATTTATTATCACGACCTTTAGTTGATAAATCTTTTATTTTTTTCTCAATATCTGCCATATTCATATGATCAGCATCATGTATAATTGGTGTAATCAATCCTCTCGGTGTTGATATAGCTATACTAACATCAAAATAATTATGATAAATTACATTATCTCCATCAATAAAGGCATTAATCTCCGGATATTGTTTTAATGCTTCAATAACGGCTTTAACATAAAAAGACATAAAACCTAGACGAACCCCATGTATTCTTTCAAAAAGATCACCATACTGTTTGCGAATATTAATTATAGATGCCATATTTACTTCATTAAATGTTGTTAACATAGCAGTGCTGTTTTTTGCAGCTATTAATCGTTCTGCAATACGTTTGCGCAAACGGGTCATAGGAACACTTTTCTCAACACGATCAATATTTGAATAATTATTAATTATTGATCTATTATCGTTGTTATGATATTCTAATAAATTCTTGACTTTTTCCATTGTTATACGTTGATTAGAATAATCATTTTTAATTTTAGAAATATCTAAATCGTATTTTGCAATAAATCGACGAATTGATGGAGTTAAAATTTCTTTTTTTTCTTGTTTTTCTTTTATTAAATCTTCTTGTTGTTGATTGATTAAAATATCTTTTTTCTGGTCTGGATTGTTATCATTATTTTTCTGATCTTGATTATTATTGTCATTGACATTATTGTTGAAATCATTATTTATTTTTAACAAACCAATTACTTGACGTGATTTTACAACAGAATTTTTATCTTCTAGAATAGTTTCTAATATTCCATTAGAAACTGCTGGAATTTCTATTATAACTTTATCAGTTTCAATTTCTACTAATATTTCATCTATATTGACTTGATCACCCGGTTTTTTATTCCAAATTGATATCGAAGCGTCAACAACTGATTCGGGTAAATCAGGAACAATAATTTCCAATATACTCATTATTTTTCCTTATTATTTACGTTAGTGCACTATTTATGAGCTCTTTCTGCTGTTTGTGATGTAAATACGTATAGCCCACAGCTGGTGAAGCAGCAGCAGGACGACTTGCATAACGTAATTTAGCATTTATTGGTATAATTTTACTAAAGTAATATTGAATATAAAACCATGCACCTTGATTTAAGGGTTCTTCTTGACACCAAATAAAATCCTTAACATTTGAATAAGATACTAATAATGCAGTTAACGCTTGATATGGAAAAGGATAGAGTTGTTCAATACGTACTATAGCAATAGTATCTTGTTTGTTTTTACTCTTTTGCTCCATTAAATCAAAATATATTTTACCAGAACACATTATTAAACGTTTAATCTTTTCTTTATCTACATTGATAACTTCATCAATTACTAGCTGAAATTGTCCATTTGCCATTTCTTCTAATGTTGATGTAACTAATGGATGTCGAAGTAGTGATTTTGGAGACATAATAATTAATGGACGACGTATTTTTCTTATAGCTTGACGACGTAATATATGATATATTTGGGCAGGTGTAGACGGAATACAGACCTGTAAATTTTGTTCAGCACAAAGCTGCAAATATCTTTCGAGACGTGCAGACGAATGTTCTGGACCCTGACCTTCATAACCATGAGGCAAAAGCATAACAAGTCCACACATGCGACCCCATTTTTGTTCGCCAGAACTTATAAATTGATCAATAACTACTTGTGCTCCATTCGCAAAGTCTCCGAATTGAGCTTCCCAGATATTCAACACTCTTGGTTCAGTAATAGAATAACCATATTCAAATGCAAGGACTGCTTCTTCTGACAGAACAGAATCCCAAACTCTAAATTTTCCTTTATTATCTGCTGATATAGAGTCTAAGGGAATATACGTCGATCCATCAATTTGATTATGGATAATAGCATGTCTATGAAAAAAAGTACCTCGACTAGAATCTTCTCCTGAAAGACGTACTGAAATTCCTTGACTAATTAAAGAAGCATATGCTAAATTCTCAGCTGCACCCCAATCAAAATTTCTTTTACCTTCTGCCATTTCTTTACGATCTTTGTAAATTTTAGCTACACGTTCTTGCACTTTTATTTCTATAGGAATATGGCTAATAATTCTTGACAAATTTTTGAGATAATTTTCATCCATATATGTTTTATAATCTTCTTCCGATTTCTTGTTGCCATATAGTGACCAAATAGATGAATTTGTAGAAGGATATAATCCTGATATCATACATTCACCTTTTTCAAGTAATGTACGATAAGAAATCACAATGTCATTTATTTCTTTTTGAGAAATAATATCATTATTACTTAAATAATCTGAATAAATTTTAAGTGCAGTAGGATGTTGTTTTATTTTTTTATACATTAAAGGTTGAGTTACCATCGGTTCATCAGCTTCATTGTGACCATGACGTCTATAGCATACTAAATCAATGAATACATCACGTTTAAATTGATTTCTATAATCTAAAGCTAATCTACTAATAAATAATACAGCTTCTATATCATCAGCATTAACATGAAAAATAGGTACTGATATCATTTTACCAATATCTGTACAATATTTAGTTGAACGTGAATCTTTAGTATTTGATGTAGTAAAACCCACTTGATTATTAATTATAATACGTACAGTACCACCTACTTCATATCCTCGTGTTTGAGACATATTTAATGTTTCTTGTACTACACCTTGACCAATAACAGCAGCATCACCATGAATTGTAATTGGCAATATTTTATCGTTATTGATTGCACGATCTATTCTAGCACGTGTTGAACCCATAATAACTGGATTAATAATTTCAAGATGAGAAGGATTGAATGCCAGTACTAGATGTAACAAACCATTTTCTATTCTTACATTAGAGGAAAATCCCATATGATATTTTACGTCTCCTGTACCAGAATTTTCTTTATTTGTTCCAGAAAATTCATCAAACAAATCTTTAGGTTTTTTACCTAAGATATTAATTAATACATTAAGACGACCACGATGAGCCATACCTACTACTATTTCTTTAGTTTCATTTTTAACTGAATGTCGGATTATTTCACGTAATAAAGGAATTAATACGTCGCCTCCTTCTAAAGAAAATCTTTTTGCCCCTGGAAATCTTGCACCTAAATATTTTTCCAATCCTTCAGCTGAAACTAAATCTTTTAAGAATTCTTTTTTTTCTTCTTTGCTGAATACAGAATAGCAACTATTTGATTCAATATAATTTTGAATCCAAATTTTTTCTTCATTGCTACTGATATGCATATATTCTGCACCAATAGAACCGCAGTATCTTTTTTTTAAACTATCAATTAAATCAGATAATTTTATTGATTCGTTTTTTCCTGTAAAAAAGCTAATATCAAAATTTTTTTTTAAATCATCGGGAGTTAACTCATAAAAGCTAGGATTTAGTTCTGCAACTAGATCTTCTTTACACAAGCCTAATGGATCTAATTTTGCACATTTATGACTATAAAAACGAAAAGCATTAATTAATTGTATAATTTGTAACTTTTTATAATTATCCTCAGGATAAGTAGAATTGAAACGATATTTTTCTTGTGCTAAGCAGAGTAAATGATTACGTATACTAGAATGTATCTGCTCTAATTGAATTTCCGTTCCTGCTATTGTTCTAAATAGTACACTCCATTGTTGATCAATAGAATTAGGGTTTTTTAAAAAATCTTCATAGATCTTTTCTATATAACGATAGTCCATATTAGCTAACCAGGAAGATTCTAGCCAGGATTTGATAGCTCTATTATGCATTATAATCCCTTAGATATTAATTATCATAATAAGTTTCGAAAAATTAATTAAATCACAAAAATGTTTCAATAATTCAAAGATATTTTTTAAATGATTTACTTATTAACTATCACATTTTAACAGCATTAATTTAATTTGATTAATAGCCTTTGTTGGATTCAATCCTTTTGGACAAACACTAACACAATTCATTATATTATGACATCTAAAGACGCTAAATGAATCACCTACCGAATCAAGACGTTCTTTTGTTTCTGTATCTCTCGTATCGATTAAAAATCGATAGAGTGTTAACAAACCAGCTGGACCAATAAATTTATCTGGATTCCACCAAAATGAAGGACATGAAGTTGAGCAACAGGCACAAAGAATGCATTCATATAATCCATTAAGACGTTCACGTTCATCCGGTAACTGAAGATATTCACGTGTTGGATTTTCATATTTATTTATTAGAAAAGGTTTGATCTTCTTATATTGTGCATAAAATTGGCTCATATCAACGACTAAATCTCTTATAACTGGTAATCCAGGCAAAGGACGTATAATAATTTTATGTTGTTTATTTTTTAATTTTGATAAAGGAGTAATACAAGCTAATCCATTTTTACCGTTCATGTTTATACCATCAGAACCACATACTCCTTCTCTACAAGAACGACGAAATGATAGTGTTGGATCTTGTTGTTTTAAAGAGATCAATGCATCTAATACCATTATGTCACGATTATCTTCGATCTCAAGAGTATAATCTTGCATGTATGGTGTTTTATTTATTTCTCTATTATAACGATAAATTGAAAACCAAAGTTTCATAACTATTTTTACTCAATTTAGTAAGTACGTACCTTTGGTGGAAAAGAATTACGAAATTTAGGTGTTATATTAACTTGGCGACGAGTCATATTTTCAGTTTGTGGAAGATAGATACTATGACATAACCAATTTTTATCATCTCTATTAGGAAAATCAAATCTATTATGTGCTCCTCTACTTTCAGTTCGATAATTAGCGGCCATTGCAGTTGCATAAGCTGTTTCCATTAAATTATCTAATTCGAGACATTCGATAAGTTGTGTATTGAATTCTTTGGAATGATCATATAATCGAACTGATTTTAATCTTTCACGTATAATCTTTAATTCATTAATACCATGTTGCATAGATTTACCTTCTCTAAATACAGAAAAATTATTTTGCATACATTGTTGTAGCTCTTTTCTAATATCAAATGGGTTTTCTCCTGTTGTATTATTTTCCCAATGATTTAAACGTACCATGGCATCATGAATTTCTTCTTTAGAAGCATCTTTTAACTCTCCTTGTTCTTCAATACTTTTAGGTAAATATAAACCAACTGCTCTACCAAATACTACTAAATCCAATAATGAATTTCCCCCAAGGCGATTAGCTCCATGCACTGATACACAAGCAACTTCACCTACTGCAAACAAACCTGGAACAATGAAATCCTCACCTTTTTCATTAATTTTAATTACTTGACCAGTTATTTTAGTCGGAATTCCACCCATCATATAATGACATGTAGGAATGACTGGTATAGGTTCTTTTATAGGATCAATGTTAGCAAAAGTATAAGATAATTCAAGAATACCTGGCAATTGTGATTCAAGATTTTTTTTTCCTAAATGATCTAGCTTTAATTTGACATGTGGACCACAAGCACCATCAAAACCACGACCTTCGCGAATTTCTATCATAATGGATCTGGCTACTACATCTCTACTAGCAAGATCTTTAGCATTTGGTGCATAACGTTCCATGAAACGTTCACCGTGTTTATTTAAGAGATATCCACCTTCACCACGACAACCTTCTGTTACTAAAACTCCTGCACCAGCTATTCCAGTTGGATGAAATTGCCACATTTCCATATCTTGTACTGGTATTCCCACACGTAATGCCATACCTATACCATCACCAGTATTAATATAGGCATTAGTTGTAGATTGGAATATTCGACCCGCTCCACCAGTAGCTAGTATAGTAGCTTTAGCTTTAAAATGAACAATCTCACCAGTTTCAATTTCAATAGCGATACATCCTACTATTGCGTTATCTATGTTTTTTACTAAATCTAATACATACCATTCTGAAAAAATTGTTGTTTGATTTTTTAAATTTTGCTGGTATAAGGTATGTAACAAAGCATGTCCAGTTCTATCAGAAGCTGCAGCAGTACGGGCAGCTTGCTGTTCTCCAAAATTTTTTGATTGCCCTCCAAATGGACGCTGATAAATACGACCATTATCAAAACGTGAAAAAGGTAATCCCATATGTTCTAATTCTAAAATTGCTTCTGGACCATTTTTACACATATACTCAATTGCATCTTGGTCACCTATGTAATCAGATCCTTTCACAGTATCATACATATGCCACTCCCAATTATCTTTATGTGCATTACCTAAAGTGACAGTTATACCACCTTGTGCAGATACTGTATGGGATCTTGTAGGAAAAACCTTTGATAATAAAGCACAATGTTGTCCAGATTTAGCAATTTGAAGAGCAGCTCTCATTCCTGCACCTCCAGCACCTATCACAATAGCATCAAATTTTCTAATTGGTAAATTCATCTATCCTCCACAAACTATAATAAATCCATAAATAGCATATGATATTAACCCTAATATAATTATCAATTGTATTATAAGGCGTAAAAATACTAACTTAACGTAATCTGTTAATACTTGCCAAACTCCAATCCAACCGTGTATAAGAACAGATAATATCATTAGCATAGTAAATATTTTAGTTACAGTATGTTGAAAAAAATTATGCCAAGTATAATAATTTAATTCATCTACATGAATTAGAAAAGTGCAAATATAAATTATATATAGAAAAATAATTATTGCTGCTATCCTTAATATTAACCAATCTTGAATACCCTTGCGACTCAAAGCAAATGTATTGTTCACCATATGAACACTCCTGCTAATATAGACAAAATTATAGTCATGCTAAATACGATGTAAGTTGAGAAAGTGCTAGTTTTTAGTGTCTCAGATAAACAGCTAAAATCCATTAATATATGACGAATTCCATTAATTATATGATATATTAAGATAGTGAAAATTAACCAACTGATAAATTTAAAATAAAAACTATTGAAAATAGATGTAATATATTGAAATTCTTCTAAAGAAGAAAGAGATAAATCTAAAAACCATAAAAAAATACCAAAAACAAATAATATGATTACACCAGAAATCCGGTGTAATATAGACGATATAGCTGGAATAGGAAAATTAATCGTCGACAATTTTAAATTGATGGGTCTTGATTTCTTCATTGTAGCTAACAATTCTTAATTAAAATCAATTTGATAATGTCAATTATAATGATTACTAAAAAAATTGCTATAAAATAAAGAGATCGCAATTATTATATTAAAAAATCTTAAAATTTTTTGATGATTGTTATTATTATATATTTTCATAAAATATTTAGTAAAATAGTTCTAAAAATTATTATTTAGAACGTGTGAGTTAGATAATTATAAATTGATTATATTCTTAGAAAGAATCTTATTCTAAATTACAATAAGATATAAAATATATTGTAGTATTTTATTTTTTTAATTACATGCGTTTTTTGTGCTATTGAAGAATTATTATACTATAAAAAATAGTAGTGATTGGTTTTAAATTATTTTACATCAACTTTATTAAAATCCAAAATATGATATTTAATTGTTTATGTAACCGTATAAAATATAAAAATAATTTCCTTATATCAAAATTAATTGGTACAAAATTTATTACATGTAATTTAAGATTCAGTCTTGCATATTTTTGTTAATTAAATAATTTATTTGTTAATGCAAATAAGATTACACAATTAGGTCAATTAATTAAATTACTTATTCGGTTGATTACATTTTATTTAATGTCAATGTGACATGTATAAAATATTTTATATTGTAATATATTTATGAGTAAATAACTGTGTTATTTATTTATATAGTATTATTTAGACATGTAAAATCCAATAGTTGTTGTATGTAAATAATTTAGAGTATTAACTATATTTTATCATAATGCTAATAGTAAATAGAATGCTTCTATTTTATAGTTTGTACATCAATTGCTCTATGTATAAGTTATAAATAATTCGTTTGTTTATTGTAGAAGTGAAAATTATTTCATTATTATTGAAAGCAGTGGATAAAAATAACCAAGTGAGGAATTTTTTTAAAAATATGTTGGAATCAATTAATATTATTGGCAATATTTAAATATTTATTAAATTAGAAATAATTCTTTTCCTTAGTCATGAATTTTTATTATCGTAAAAAATAATAAAAAATGTTTTGAAATTTTGCATGAAGCATTTAATAATAATTAATTAATTATAAATTTTAAAATATTGATAATATTAAAAATTTTATTGAAAAATATTTTTTATTGAATGATTATTAGACTATAGATGTTTATTCTTAAATAAACAGGAATAATTTTTTTCAATTTTTATTTGTTACAAGAGCACATAACAATAGATATATCAAACATTAGATATATCATTAGAAAGAAATATCATATATAAAGTGAAGCTTTCTAAGCATATTAATTGTATATTAGCTATGGAGAAACAAATTAAGTTTTAAATTAATTCATTAATAATATTTTACACTTAACATTATTTTCAAAATTAATTAATACATTGTTTTTTTAACAATAATGAATATTTTTATTTTTAAAAATTATTTATATATCTATAGTCTCAATTTTAATAAAATGTAGTATATTTAATTTTAAGTGGATATTTTAGAAATCAAACATTTTATAAATGCATAACATATAGATTATTAAAATAATAATACTAGCAATCATTAAAGTGATGATTTGTTATATTGCATAAATTATACTGATGATAAGGTTTATTATATGTCAAAAATAGGTATTTTTTTTGGTAGTGATACTGGAAACACTGAAAATGTTGCACATATGATACATAAACAATTAGGGCATAATATGGCAAATATTTATGATATAGCCAAAAGTAATCAGCAAGATCTAGAAATGTTTAATATCATTTTAATGGGTAGTCCAACATGGTATTATGGGGAGTTACAATGTGATTGGGATGATTTCATTCCGATATTAAAAAAAATTAATTTTGATGGAAAGAAAGTAGGATTATTTGGTTGTGGTGATCAAGAAGATTACACAGAGTATTTTTGTGATGCAATAGGAATTATGAATGATATTGTTGTATCTAATGGCGCAAAAGTAATAGGTTATTGGCCTACTACAGGATATAACTTTGAGTCTTCAAAAGGTATTTTAAATAAAGATTTTTTTTTAGGGCTAGCTATTGATGAAGATCGTCAGCCGGATCTTACTAAAGATCGAGTAGATAAATGGGTAAAACAAATTTTAAATGAATGTAATATATAAAGAATATTAGAAATATTAAGAATTAAAACGATGAAAATTTAGTAAAATGATCACGTAAACTAACGATACGATTAAATACTAAATTACTGGAATTAGACTTATCAATACAGAAATAACCTTCTCTTTCAAATTGATAAGTTTCAGTTGGATACGTATCTTGAATACTATCCTCTACATATCCATATTTAATTTCTAGTGATTTTGGATTTATGTTGATCAGAAAATCTTCTTCTGTTTCTGGATTTGGAATTGTAAACAAATAACTATATAAATGAAACTCAGCTGGTAATGAATGCAATGTTGAAACCCAATGAATAATGCCGATATCATTAGTTTTATATTTGTTGAATGTATTTAAATCACATGTACAATAGATGCAATTAATATTTCCTTCTTTGTCTTTAATGACATAGTCAGAACGAATCACACATGCATTACGTAAACGAACTTCTTTCCCAAGAACTAAACGTTTATAATTTTTGCCAGAATGTTCACGAAAATCAGCTCTATCAATCCAAATTTGATTACTGAATCTTACTTCACGAGTACCCATTTCTGTTTTTTTTGGGTGATTTTGCATTGTGATATTCTTTTTATAATTTATTGGAAGATTTTGAATGATTAACTTTATTGGATTTAAAACAGCCATTGCACGAGGTGCATTTTGATTAAGTTCATCACGAATACATGATTCTAATAAATTCATCTCAATAAGATTTTGTTGTTTTGTTACTCCTATTATGCGACAAAATTTACGAATTGAAGAAGCTGTATAACCTCGACGACGTAATCCAGCAATGGTAGGCATTCTTGGATCATCCCATCCTGTGACATAATTTTTATTGATTAATTGATTTAATTTTCGTTTTGACATTACTGAGTATTCCAAATTTAATCTAGAATATTCATATTGTTTTGGATATACATTGATAGAAATATGTTCTAGAATCCACTCATAAAGACGACGGTTATCTGAAAATTCTAATGTACATAATGAATGTGTAATGCCTTCTAAAGCATCTGATATACAATGAGCGAAATCATACATGGGATAAATACACCAATTATAGTTAGTTTGATGATGTTTAACAAATTTAATTCTATATAATACTGGATCTCGCATTACCATACAACTAGAAGACATATCAATTTTAGCACGTAAACATGCTGTGCCTTCTTGAAAATTACCATTACGCATTTTATCGAACAATAATAGATTTTGTTTGATAGGTCTATTCCTATAGGGACTATTTATGCCTGATTTATTCCAAACTCCACGGTATTCCTGAATTTCTTTTATTGTTAGTTCATCTACATACGCTAAACCTTTATTAATAAGTTCAATTGCATATTGATACATTTGATTAAAATAATCTGATGTAAAATAAATATTTTCCTTTAAAGGAAAACCCAACCACTGTATATCAGTTTTTATAGAATCAATGAAATTTATGTTTTCATTTACAGGATTTGTATCATCAAAACGTAAATTGCATGTACCATTATAATCTTTCGCAATACCAAAATTTAGACATATAGCTTTTGCGTGACCAATATGTAAATAACCATTTGGTTCAGGAGGAAAACGGGTACGTATTTTTTTATATCTATTGTTAGCTAAATCTTTATCTATAATTTGACGAATAAAATTAGTTGGTTGATTTTTATTTTGTTTCATTTATATAACATCCTTAAAATCACTAATAGTAAACAATCATACAACATAAATATTGATGTATGCTATCATATTAATAAGTTGTATAATTTAATATAAAATTATAATGAATAGTGAATTTATAATTCATAAAATATTGTTATCCGAAATGTATCATCATAATTGTCAAACTCATGCTATATCATGAAATTATTTTTGCATTTTACCAAGATTAACCTATATTATTTCACTAATGAATTGTCAAGCGTGTTTGATTTTATTTTTTATGACAGTATAGAAATGTTTACCTTAAGTTAGACGTAATCATATTAATTATTATTCTTTGATGTATAAAAATAGACCAACGTTCATAAATGATGATTCAAATTTCTAAATAATTTACCCTTGAAAGTTATTTATCTAATACCAAAACTCAATTTTACTACCATTAATTCATTAGCTAACTATAACCAATCTTAAAAACAATACAAGTGATATATTGCAAACTACTAAAAATGTTCTAGAAAATTTGTTAAAGGATATTTAATTTCTGAATTGACATATGGATTTTATTATCAATTTGAATTGTTATTTACCATATTGAACTGTATTATGGTACTATAAATTAATATTTTAACTTTAATATGATTTCCATATAGCACTACAAAATCAAAAAAAACATATCTTTATCGTAAAATAGTTTGAGCAATTATTTCCAGTATCTTATGCTACAGAATTAATAAAAAACAGTGATTGCATTACTTATTCATCACATAGATAATTAAATATGATAGAAATTGTATAAAAATTAATGATATATCTATTCGTTAGTTAAAAAACATAATTTCTTATTATAGTAACTAATTTTTTATTATTGAAAATACGATGGGAAATTACTTTTTAAATATCTTTTTATATGAAAATAAAAGTATATAGATAACATAAAAATAAAATATTTAATATTATATTTGTTATTGTATATTTACATATACATTGATTTTATTTATTGGAATAATATCAATGATTTAATATTATTAACAGTATGCAAAACTTGATTTTTTGTGTTTATAATTTATTGATTACCAATAGATACAAAATATTAACTTATTAACTACGTTATTTAATAATTTATTTTATGTACTAAGTAATGTATTATATAATTTGTGAGTTTAGTCGTTTTGTTTCATTATTTTTTAGCAATATAATTTGTAATATTACTAACTAAGAAATAAACATTTTTTATTGATAAATATAGCTAATAATCAATGTAACTAATATATTAATAATTTATGTTTAACAATATAAATTGTGTTACTATATAATTTAGTAATCATCAAATCTATCAAGATTAATTTATAGAGTAATATATGAAAACAAAAAAACATTGCAAATTAATAATTTTAGGATCCGGTCCTGCGGGTTATACGTCGGCTATCTATGCTGCACGAGCTAATCTTAATCCTGTACTAATCACTGGTATGGATAGAGGAGGACAGCTTGCTACTACTAATGAGATAGAAAATTGGCCAGGAGATCATTCTAATTTGACAGGTCCATTATTGATGGAACGAATGTATCAACACGCTAAAAAATTTAATACAGAAATTATTTTCGATCATATTGAAAATATTAATTTACAAAGTCGTCCTTTTCATTTATCGGGTGATTATGCATACAGTTGTGATGCACTAATAATAGCAACTGGAGCATCAGTTCGTTATATCGGTTTAAAATCAGAAGAAAATTTTAGAGGTAAAGGTGTATCTTATTGTGCAACTTGTGATGGTTTTTTTTATAAAAATAAAAAAGTAGCAGTAATTGGTGGAGGAAATACTGCTATTGAAGAATCTCTTTATCTATCTAATGTAGTATCTGAAGTACATATAGTTCATCGTCGTGATATTTTTAATGCTGAAAAGATTTTAATTGATAGATTGATGAAAAAAATAGAAGAAGGCAAAGTTGTTTTGCACATGAATTATACAGTACAGGATATCATAGGGAATGAAACAGGAGTTACCGGATTGAAATTAAGTTCTAACGTAGATGAGCAGCAAGATATCATTTTAGATGTAGTAGGAATATTTATTGCAATTGGCTATGTTCCAAATACTAATTTTTTAAACAATCAATTAGAATTAGAAAATGGGTATATAAAAATTAAAGGGGGATTAAATGGTAATGCAACTAGAACTAGCATTGATGGCGTATTTGCTGCAGGTGATGTAACAGACCATATTTATCGACAAGCAATAACTTCCGCTAGTACTGGTTGTATGGCTGCTCTTGATGCTGAATTTTATCTAGATTGCTTATCAAAAAATAATTAATAAAATATTTTTATATTTTTAAAATTTAATAAAATAACAAGTTTTAGGTATACTTATTGATAAATATTCAAGTTAGTAATTTTTTAATTAAAGTCATACTAGAATAATGTATACTTTATAATCAAGATTACTTAAGAAAACAAACTAATAATAAATTTACAAAATTGTTTTATTCATTTCTTGATTTGATTAATGTAAAGTTAGAGGATCTGATGGTCAAAGAAGATAATATTGAAATGCAGGGTACTGTACTAGATACTTTACCGAATACTATGTTTAGAGTAGAACTTGAAAATGGACATATCGTAACTGCTCATATTTCCGGTAAAATGAGAAAGAATTATATTAGAATCCTAACGGGTGATAAAGTAACAGTTGAATTAACTCCTTATGATTTAAGTAAGGGAAGAATTACTTTTCGTAGTCGATAGATTATGTATATAAATAAAATTTTTATTTATTATTTGAATAACAACATCTTTTTTCAACTAAGTCAATTATCATACTTGCAATATTTAAACCGCTTGCAGTTTCAATACCCTCTAGACCTGGAGAAACATTAATTTCTGTAACCAACGGACCTCTATTAGATCTGATAATATCAACTCCTACTACTTCTAAATTTAGTATCGAAGCTGCTTTTATTGCAATATCACGTTCTTGATTAGTAATTTCAATTTGATAAGCTTTACCTCCTCTATGCAAGTTAGAACGAAAATCTCCTATCTTGGATTGTCTTTTAATTGAAGCTACTACTTTTTTATCAATAACTAAACAACGAATATCACAACCATCAGCTTCTTTAATAAATTCTTGTATTAAAATATTAGCATTCATGATACGAAAAGCATCTATTATACTTTCTGCTGCTCTAGATGTTTCAGCTATTACTACCCCAACTCCTTGAGTACCTTCTACTAGTTTCAGTATTAAAGGAACACCACCTACTAAATCAATTAAATTTTTAGTATCTTCATGCCAAGACACAAAACTAGTTATTGGGATATCAATACCTGCCTTTGCTAATAACTGCAATGCAAACAGTTTATCACGTGCTTTAGTTATAGCTATTGATGTATTAAGTGAATAACTTCCACACATTTCAAATTGACGCAATAAGTTAATGCCGCAAAAAAAACTAGATATACCTATTCGAGGAATAACAGCATCAAAATGTTCTAACATTGTGCCATGTAAATAGATATTAGGTAATATAGGATTAATATTGATATAACATAATAAAGGATTAATATTTCTTATAAAATGTCCGCAATTTTGAGCTACCTTAATTAAGCGACAACAAGAATAAAGTGTTTTATCACGTGATAAAATAGCTATTTTCATTATTCAACACCTCATATTACTATTATCTTTTTAATTTTTTAATATATACCCCAACCTTGTTTATGTAAATAATTCAACATATATGGTCGCATTTCTTTAATCATTAATTGTTTGATTAATTGACTCCAAGTATCATTACGTTTATTATTGCTTCTATTTTGATAATATTTTTTAATATCTAAATTATATCTTTCTAGTATTTTTTGATTTAAGGGATGGTATTTATTTTCATGAACAATCACTTCCCATGGTATTCTAGGTTTTATTTCGGGTATGTATTGGGGATAACCCAAACAAAGTCCAAATAGTGGCAATACAAACTTCGGTAAATATAATAACTTTACAGCTTTTTCAATATCATTACGAATACCACCTATGAAAACACCTCCAAGATCCATGGATTCTGCTGTAATCATCGCATTTTGTGCCATCATTGCAGTATCAATACAACCAATAATTAGATATTCAATATAGCCTAACTTTGCATTAGAACAAACTTCTATATGGCGATTAAAATCAGCACAAAACACCCAAAATTCAGCAGATTCTAATATCCATTTTTGATCACCTGACAATATCGCAAATTCAGAACGTAATAATTTATCACTGATACGTATAATGGAATAGCATTGTAAAAAACTTGATGTAGATGCTGACTGCGCTGCTTCAATTATCTGTTTGCATTGCTCATTACTAACTGCTTGATTAGTAAAATTGCGAATAGAACGATGATTACAAATTAAATTAGTAATTGATTTCATTAAATCTCCAGACACTAATATTTGGTTAACCTAGTTTTATATAAATAGCTATTACGTTGATATAAGACTTAAGAAATAAAAAATCAATTTTTGAAATTACTTTACTGCAATGTTCTTACTTTACATTATAAGAATAATAAATCTTAATAATTGCATGTTAATACAAAGACATATCAAAATAATATATATAAAAAATCAATAATTAATGAATATATTGCAACAAGATACTAATCCAATTGCTCATTTTTATGATTAAAAAATCAATAAATCTACTTAAAAAGTTTCCTTTCGTAACTTCACTTAGTGCTATCAATGGACAATGTTCTATATGTTGACCATTAATTTGAAAATCAATAGTTCCAACTATTTGATTTTTGACTATAGGTGCTTCTAAACGCTTTGAGTGTAAAGTAAAATAAATTTTAATATCTTTTTCTTGGCCTTTAATCACACTTAAAGATAAATTTTTATTCACACCAATATCAAGTTTGTTTTTGTTTCCAAACCATACTTTTTGTTGTATAAAAAGTTTGTTAGCTTTAATAGGTGTTACTGTCTCAAAAGAATTAAAGCCCCAAACTAATAATCTCTCACTATCTCTAAAACGAATATTTTCATTAGGAGAACCTAGTATAACTGAAATTAAACGGGTATTATTTTTTATAGCAGAAGCTACTAAATTATTTCCAGCACTTAACGTATGACCAGTCTTAATACCATCAACTTGTAAAATACGACTCCATAGTAATTTATTCCGATTAATCTGCTTAATTTTATTAAAAGTAAATTCTTTTTCTTTATTCAATGCATATTCTTCAGGAACATCACGAATTAGTGCTTGCCCAATTAATGCCATATCACGGGCAGTACTATATTGTCCTTCTGCATCAAGACCATGTACTGTCATAAAATGAGTGTTTTTTAATCCTAATGCTTTGACATAGTAGTTCATTAAATCAACAAATGCATCTTGACTACCTTCTATGTGATCAGCTAATGCTATACAAGCATCGTTACCAGATTGAATAACAATTCCTTTATTTAAATTATATACAGATACTTGATCACCTGGTTTGAGAAACATTAAAGATGATCCTTGTAATAATGGATTTCCAGGAGCCCATGCATCTTCACCTATGGTTACTAAATCTCCATATTTAATTGTACCATTTTTAATTTTTTGTCCTACTACGTAACTAGTCATCATTTTAGTTAAACTAGCCGGATTAAGTCTTTTGTCAGAATTAAATTCTGATAATACTTTACCATTAGCATAATCAATAAGGATCCAAGATTTAGCGTTAATTTTAGGTGGTAAAGGTGTAATTTCTTTAGCATAAATGCTATAAGGAGTAGTAATTAAGGAAAATGTTTCTATAGTAAATACTATTATAAAAAGAATACTTTTAGCTTTTATCATTTGCGTTTATTAACTTTAAGTAAAAGATGTTATTAAAAGAATTAATTATAATTGTTTTTTGAATTTAATCATTTATTTTTGTATTGTTAATTCAATAATTGCTTGTTTGTCAGGAATAACGTAATTAAGATTATAATAATTTATTCATTAAAAATGATTATTAAAAATCATCTAATCGTTTTTAAACCAAAATGAATTTTTTTAATTTAACTATTTCTTTATTGCTATTAACTAATTATAGTAATATAATTAGTCTTTTTATAAAAAATCAATATTGATGTACTTAAACTATTTAATTTTGTTTTTAAATATTATTGCCAATTGATTTTGATATATTTCTTTTTATTACTAATATATTATAGTTGTAAAACATATCATTGATGTCACTTCACTATAATATTACTTCACTATTTATTAATTTACAATAAATTAAAATTTATATTTAAAAAGTTGATTATTTTTATAATAACGGAAGTATAATCAATTACTTTATTGTTATGTTATGATTATTTAAATGAACATTTATATTGAAAAATTAATATCATTCAAAAATGCTAAGAAAATAATGTTAACACATGCTCAAACAATAAAAGGTTCTTTAAGAATAAGAGTTGTTGATGCATTAGGTTATATTACATCTAAAAAAATAATATCCCCTATTAATTTACCATCATTTAATAGTTCGGCTATGGATGGTTATGCTATAAGATATAAGGATGTTAAAATTAATCATCTGTTAAAAATCAATGGTAATTCATTAGCTGGTAAACCGTTTCAGGGCAATTGGCATAAAAATAGCGTAATACAAATAACTACTGGCGCTTTAATACCACAGTATTGTGATTTAGTGATTAAAGAAGAAGATACTAAAAAATTTGGTAATAATATAATTATTACCAAACCTGGTATATTAGGACAAAATATTCGTTGGCAAGGTGAAAATATTAAATGTGGTGATTTAATAGTAGATTTAGGTGTAAAACTTAGTATATCTGAGTTGCCATTAATTGCTTCATTAGGCATTACTAAAATTAATGTAATACGCAAACTTCGTGTTGCAATTTTCTCTACAGGAAATGAATTGCAAGATATTGGAAAAAATATAAAAATTCATCAAATTTATGATATTAATCGTTTTTCTATTGCTCTTATGCTTAGTAAATTAGGTTGTGAAGTTATAGATCTAGGTATTGCAAAAGATAATGCTAATTATATAAGAGGAATGATCAAACAAGCGGATGATTATACTGATATAATAATTAGCACTGGAGGAGTATCGATTGGTAAAACTGATTTTATTAAACAAGTATTAGAAGAGAAAGGTAAAATTATTTTTTGGAAAGTAGCTATAAAACCTGGTAAGCCTTTTACATTTGGTCATCTAAATAAAAGTTGGTTTATTGGTTTGCCCGGTAATCCTGTTTCAGCTATGGTAACATTTTACCATTTAGCACAACCTTTTATTTTAAAATGTATGGGACAAACCTCCCCATCTATAACACAAATTCATAAGGTACGAACTGCAACAACTTTAAAAAAATCACTTGGCTTAACTGAGTTTCAAAGAGGTTTTCTATCTCAAAACTATAATAATGAAATGGAAGTACATTCAACAGGAGTACAAGATTCACATGTTTATAGTTCGTTTTCAAAGGCTAATTGTTTCATTATATTAGAGCCTGAGAGAGGTAATATAGAAATTGGAGAGTTAGTACAAGTTGAGCTTTTTAATCAATTACTTAAGAGTTAAATGATAAGTTTAAATAATAAAAAAGAAATATTACGTTATGTTGAACAGATAAAATTAAATAAATTTAATTTTGATGGTCAACAAAAGATCAAATCCAGTAAAGTAGCTATAATTGGTTTGGGAGGATTGGGTTGTGCAGCTTCAATTTATTTAGTAGCTGCAGGAATAGGGGAAGTTACGTTGATTGATTTTGATACTGTGATATTATCTAATCTTCAACGCCAAATTTTACATCATGATCTTGATATTGATACCCCTAAAGTTTACTCAGCTGCGGAAGATCTCTCAAAAGTTAATCCGCACTGTATACTTAATTTAGTAAATGATAAACTAAAAAATCAAAATATGTCAGAAATAATTATAAGACAACAAGTTATTATAGATTGCACTGACAACATTAAAACTAGAGAACAAATTAATCTTCTATGTTACCAATACAAAATTCCATTGGTTTCTGGAGCAGCAATTAGCATGGAGGGTCATTTAAGTGTCTTTAATTGGAGATTAGATACACCATGTTATCGATGCATTAGTCAATTTTTCACTAGAGATAGTCTTAATTGTATACAACAAGGTATTATGTCACCTATTGTAGGTATAATTGGTGCAATGCAGTCAATAGAAACTATTAAATTATTGACTGATTATGGTACAATGAGTAAAGCTAGTTTATTAATCTACGATGCATTAAACTCAAAGTTTGATCATATAAAAATAAACAAAGATTTAAATTGTCAAGTATGTAGTGTGAGATAAAATGTGATATTGTAAGTTGATTTTTCTAAAAAATTATTATTTTTAGTAGATTTATTTGATATTACGCAGCTAGTATTTATAATTGTACACTATAAGTCGTGTAATATTTTAATATAAAATAATTCCAAAAAAAACAAGAAGCCGAGTCCCCAAAAGGGCTCTCAGCTAATAATTTGATTCTATTCAATCAATCAATAATAGGAAACTATCTAAATTTTTACCTTCTGCTATAGCTTTTTTAATAGCTACCGGAGTTCTACCTTGACCAGTCCATGATTTTTTTTCACCATTTTCATCTGTATAATAATATTTAGCTGGTCTTGGAGTACGTTTATTACGTTTTTTATTAATTTCTGTTATACCTAATAATTCATTAGGATCAATACCATCTTCTAAGAGCATTTTACGATATTTAGATAGTTTTTTTTCCTTTTCTCTATTTTGAATTTCTTCTGTTTCAGCTTCTTCACGACGTTCAGTTACCACAACTGTTAATTTTTCAAGAATTTCTTCTAAATCAGCAAGTGGCAATTCTTTAGTCTGAGCACGTAATGTACGAATATTATTTAAAATTTTAAAAGGATCACTCATAATAATATCCTTAATTATAAATTAGGAGTGCAATAAGGTGTTATTAATAATATTGATGTAAATCACTTAATAAATAAATTATTTTTATCATATAAAAAATTATAGTATTTTTTAATTTAATTAATTATTATTAATAATTAAATTTATCTGAGTGTTTAAAATTATAAAACACATGAATTTACAATTATTATGAATAAAAATATTAAATATTATTTTAACACATGTTCCTTAAAATTTTTATTATTTAAAATAAATCAGTAGATACACAAAAATTAAAACAGAATTTTTATGATATTTTTTATAAAAAATAGCTCGTTGTTGATGTTAATAAATAAAAAATTTAATTATAACTTAATTCATAAACATATAAAAAACAGTGATTGTTTTAAAACAGTGATTGTTTTTATGAAAGTATTAGGTATGGGTGAATTTAAAATAATAGTATTACAAACAAAATAATAATATCTAAGAAATATATAACGTAAATATTAATATGTTTTATATGTTATTATTTAATCAGTGTTTATAAATTATTTTTGAATATTAAAGCAACTCAAAAATAAACAAATAAATTTACAGATTTAATGGTTTAATATTGATTAAAAATATTAGATCTTTAACAAGAGTAAAAAATAAATCATGTAAGTATGTTTAGTTTCTTTAAGAAAACAAATATATTAAATTGATTTTTTATAATACTTGATTTATATATCAATTTCACATAGTCTTTATTAAAGATATCAAGATAATCTCACAATATATTATGAATATATTATGAATAATTTTTGTAAAATGAATTGTATTTATTCATAATACTGAATATTTTATTTTTTAATTAATAATTTGAAATCTTTATATATAATTTATTTCTACTATAAGTATTATATAATTTTTAAGAATTAATTATTTTAATTTCTTTATAAGCAGTGAATTTACTATTTTTAATTACGACAAATTATAGGAATAAAACAATATACTATAATTATTAGTAATGTCTTAAATTTATATCTTTACCTAATATTATTATTTAATAAATGATATTTATTTCTTAAGATTACATTTGTATCTTTACCAATTTATTGATTACAAAATATCAATAATGTTCTAATATCTAATATGATAGCTAATATATTTCTTTATATGTATATGTAAAAAGACGGCATATACAGAACCGTCTTTAACAAAAATCTAGAAATTATAACCTATACCAGCAATTATATTAGTTATAACACCACTTTTCATAATACCTTTTTCAACACCTATATCAATAACAAAATTTTTCACTGGATTAAATTGGATTCCTGTAATGACTGACAATCCTAAACGTTTAAAAATAAATTTATTTCCTATTACAACTACATGTCTACTTTGAAATTTGCTGTAAGCTAAACCCATTCCTCCATAAATACTAGACCAACTATTCAAACGATACATTAGGCCAGTATCAATACTGTAATATTGACTTTTTAAATAAAATTTATTTTCAAATTTACTTACTTTAGTATATACAAATGAATTCATCCAGCTAATTGGAAAATATTTGCTATTCTCATAACGATGTCTTATATTAAAACCATTTGAATTTATAGGTATTTTTTTTGAATTTCCATGAGCAGTACCACCGGATACAGTGATGTTTGCATTTGCTATACCTAATATTAAGGTACAAATTAATGCAGGTAAATATAAAAACTTTTTCATAATTAACCTCAAAAAATGAAAAATATATTTTCATTACTAATTATTAGAATCTAAAAAAATCAAAATTATTTTTTTAATTTATTTGTAAATAATATTATATTTATTAATAATTTTTCAAAATATGTAATTTATCTATTATTGATCTGTAGTTCAATTTTTTTATAATTATTATTTTCTAATTTAAATTTTATTATTTAATAAATTTTATAATATTATTGAATTATCATATGTTTTATTTTAATGTTTTTATAAATAACATATTATTGTGATCCATTAGAAAACAAAATAGTATTAATAGTAATTGCTTAAAATTAACAATAAATATAGCAAATAATTAGTTCAAAAATTTTTTGTTTATTCTACAAATCAAATGATAGTATAAATTAATGTAGGATACTGTCAAAAAATAATAGATTAAAATAAATATTACTGAAAATATAGATGATAATCATTTATTTACTAATTTGACTTATATTTCATAATACTATGAAAAACGTATCTTCTTGATAAGATGTATTACCTATATAGTAGATTGTATTAGTAGATTGTATAAATTTATCTTAACATTAGAATAAATGTACAAGAAAAAGCTTCATTGAAGTAATTGAAGTAGATAAGATGATTGCTAAAATAATTTCAGGAATCAGAATTTACATCAGAAATTTTAAATGGAATCACACTAAGTGATAAATTAAAATAGTTTTAATAAAATACTTCTAAGAATTTAATCTTAATAAGATACAATCTTGTTTAAAATTAACTAGCTGAACTTTGTAGCATTATCATAAAAAATACTCGAAAAGTAATGATTTATATTACAAATTATGTTTAAATTTGATATTTTAATCATTTCACATCCTAATATATAGAGAATCTACTATTATAGTAATGTGCTACAATCCAAAGTAAAATTATAAATTAAATAAAATCAATCATTGAAATTATTTTTTTAACATTGTTTAATATATTTATGCAAAATCTTAAATGTATAGGATAGTTATGCTAGATCCATTTTTATTACGTACTCAACCACAAATAGTAGCAGAAAAATTAAGAAAAAGAGGATTTTCTTTGGATTTAGCAAAAATAATTTCTCTTGAAAGTCAACGCAAATTATTACAACGAGAAACTGAGCAATTAACCATATTATATAAAATCAAATCGCAATACATTGGTAAAATTAAAGCTAGTGGACAGAATATCAATGAATTATGTATGGAATCGAAGATATTAAAATCTAAATTAGATTATAGTAAAATAAAATTAAATGAATTACATAATCAAATTAAAGATTTTCTTGTACAATTACCTAACTTACCTGCAGATGAAGTTCCTGTTGGTAAAAACAATAGTGAAAATCTTGTTATTAGTTATTGGGGAGAATTACGAAAGTTCAATTTTAAAATCAAAGATCATGTGGAATTAGGTGAGATAAATAATGGTTTAGATTTTATTTCCGGAGCAAAAATAACTGGTTCTAGATTTGTATTAATGCAAGGACCAATTGCTCTTTTACACCGTGCCTTAGGACATTTTATGATTGACCTCCATACCATAGAACATGGATATCTAGAAACTTATGTACCTTATTTAGTTAATCAGGAAAGTTTATACGGCACGGGACAATTACCAAAATTTAGTGAAGATATATTTCACATACATAATATAAAAAATAAATCGGAAATTAAAAATTACTATCTTATACCTACTTCTGAAGTACCACTTATTAATTTTGCAAAAAATAAAATTTTTAGAGAAGAACATTTACCTATAAAACTAACTGCTCATACTCCTTGTTTTCGTTCTGAGGCAGGATCTTATGGACGTGATGTACGTGGTTTAATTAGAATGCATCAATTTGATAAAGTTGAATTAATTCAAATTGTGAAACCGGAAACATCAATGAATGCTTTAGAAGAAATAACAAATCATGCAGAACGAGTATTAAAATTATTGAACTTGCCATATCGTAAAGTATTATTATGTACTGGAGATATGAGTTTTGGTGCAACTAAAACATATGATTTAGAAGTATGGTTTCCTTCACAAAATAATTATAGAGAAATTTCATCTTGTTCCAACATGGAAGATTTTCAATCACGTAGAATTAAAGCTCGTTATCGTAATTCAAATAAAAAAATTTCATTAACTCATACTTTAAATGGCTCAGCTCTTGCCATAGGAAGAACATTAGCAGCAGTTATGGAAAACTATCAACAAAAAGATGGTGCAATTATAATACCAAAAGTTTTAAGTCCCTATATGAACAATATACAGAAAATAAATTGATAAAAATATAATTTTTTACTAAAAGAATTTATTGAGATATTAATAATACTTCAAATAAATTAAAAAAATTAATTCTAATTATCTAACATATCATAAATATTTATTACGTTTTCGTAAATATTCAATATTAATAAAAAATAATTTACTAAAATAGTTAGCAGGAACAAATGGAAAAAATATATAATTTTAGTGCAGGACCAGCAATGTTACCAATTGAAGTTCTGTATCGCGTTAAAAAAGAGTTAACTAATTGGAATAACTTAGGAGTTTCTGTGATGGAAATTAGTCATCGCAGTAAGCACTTTATCAAAATAGCGGAAAAAATCATTCAAGATTTTCGCGAATTGCTAGAAATACCTCCTTATTACAAAATACTATTTTGTCATGGTGGCGCAAGAGCACAATTTGCAGCAATACCTTGTAATTTACTTGGATTATTCTCTACAGCTGATTATGTAAATGGAGGATACTGGTCTAACAAAGCAATAGAGGAAGCTAAAAAGTATTGCTTACCTAATATTATAGATGTGAAAATTATCAACAATGATAAAAATGAAATTATTCCAATGCAAAATTGGAATATTAATGATAACGCAGCCTATTTACATTATTGCCCTAATGAAACTATTGATGGTATTGCTATTCATGAACAGCCTGATTTTGGAGAGAAAATAGTAATTGCTGATATGTCATCAAATATATTATCAACTCCTATTAATATAAACAGTTATGGAGTTATTTATGCTAGTGCTCAGAAAAACATAGGTCCTGCTGGTTTAACAGTTGTTATAATAAACGAAAATTTATTAGAACGAAATATTAATTCAAACATCCCATCAATCCTTAACTATAAAATTTTAGCTAAAAATGACTCTATGTTTAATACCCCATGTACTTTTTCTTGGTATTTAGCAGGATTGGTATTCGATTGGTTAAAAGAACAAGGTGGTGTTGTTAAAATAAATAAAATTAATCAAATAAAATCTAATCTTCTTTATGAAACTATTGATCAGAGTGATTTTTATCAAAATAATATCTCTGAAAAAAACCGGTCTATTATGAATATTCCCTTCAAATTATTAAATAGTAAATTAGAAGATTTATTTTTAGAAACATCATCTCAAGAAGGGTTGTTTGCACTTAAAGGACACCGTGCAATCGGAGGGATACGTGCATCGATATATAATGCAATGCCTTTGGATGGAGTTAAAACACTAACTAGTTTTATGCATTATTTCGAGCGCAAATATGGTTAATAAAATAATGATACTTTAAATTTTTTTATAAAAACCTTATCGTTCATAAGATATTACATATTTTTTGGATTTTATTTATGAAAAATTCTATAATTTTAAAACCAATTCATCGAATTAATGGTACAGTTAATCTTCCAGGTTCTAAAAGTATTTCTAATCGTGCTTTATTAATTGCAGCTTTAGCAAAAGGAACAACAAAACTATATAATCTATTGAATAGTGATGACACTAAATATATGTTAAATGCCTTAAAAAACTTGGGTATAGCTTATGAATTATATAACAATAATACTGTATGTAAAATAACTGGTAATGGTGGTTCTTTTACATCATTAAAATCCACACAATTATTTTTAGGCAATGCAGGTACAGTCATGAGACCATTAACTGCTATCTTGTCTTTAGGATCTCAAGACGTTATATTAACTGGCGAAACGAGAATGACACAACGTCCAATTGGTCATTTAGTAGATGTTTTACGAAAAGGTGGTGCTAAGATTGAGTATTTAAAAAATATTAATTATCCACCTGTTAGGATATATGGTGGTTTCATTGGTGGAGAATTTTCGATCAATAGTAGTATATCTAGTCAGTTTTTAACTTCGTTATTAATGGTATCCCCTTTAGCTAAAAAAGATACTAGAATTAGTATTAAAGGATATTTAGTTTCAAAACCTTATATAGATCTTACTTTAAAAATAATGAGTCATTTTGGAATTCAAGTAGAAAATGACAATTATCAGCATTTTTTGATAAAAGGACAACAACAGTATTATTCACCACAGGAATACTTCATTGAAGGAGATGCATCTTCTGCTTCTTATTTTCTTGCTGCAGCTGCAATTAAAGGTGGTAAAGTATGTGTAAAAGGAATTAACTATAATAGTATTCAAGGTGATATACGTTTTGTTGATGTAATAGAGAATATGGGTGCACATGTATATAAAGGAATTAACTATATATCATGTACATCAGGTAAGCTAAAAGCTGTAAATATGGATATGAATGATATCCCTGATGTTGCAATGACAATTGCTATAATGGCTTTGTTTGCTAAAGGTATAACAAAGATAAAAAATATCTATAATTGGCGTGTTAAAGAAACAGACCGTATTTTAGCAATGGCAACTGAATTACGTAAAGTAGGCGCTGAAGTTGAAGAAGGTTACGATTATCTTATTATTAATCCACCAAAAAAATTTTTTCATGCTAATATTGATACCTATAATGATCATCGTATAGCTATGTGTTTTTCTCTTGTAGCATTATCAGACACTTGTATTATAATCAATAATCCAAGTTGTACTAGTAAGACATTTCCAGAATACTTTAAAGAATTTGCTAAAATTTGTCATTATCATTAAATGATTAATTTTTACATAGATCTAAAGTAGAATGACAAAATTAATGATTATTAAAGGTAATAATGATGGCAGTTGTTCCTGTAATAACTATTGATGGTCCTAGTGGAGTAGGTAAAAGTACCATATGTAAAGAAATGGGAAAGTTATTAAAATGGAATATATTAGATTCAGGTGCTATATATCGTTCTTTAGCATTTGTTGCTATAAATAATCACATTAATTTAACAAACTCAAAGGATTTATTTCTTCATTTATATTCAAATTTCGATATAAAATTTTTCAATATAGATAATGAATTTAGAGTTATTTTAAATAAAGAAGATGTAACTGATAAAATTCGTGAAGAAAAAATAAGTAAATTATCTTCTATTCTTGCAACGTTACCTGTAATACGTAAATTATTACTCATAAAACAAAGAAATTTTGTTAAACAACCTGGATTAATTGCTGATGGACGTGATATGGGTACTGTAGTTTTTCCTTATGCAAAACTAAAAATTTTTTTATATGCAAGTTTAGAAGAACGTGCTAATCGAAGAAACTTACAGTTGAAAAAAAATGGTTTTAATGTTAAGTTTGAACGTTTACTTAAAGAAATCAAAAACCGAGATGATCGTGATTATAATCGCAAAATTGCACCTTTGTTACCTGCTAGTGATGCATTAATTATCAATTCAGAAAATATTTCTGTTGAAGAAGTTATAGAAAAAATAAAACAATACGCTCAAAAAAAATTATTATTTCACAATTTATGAACGTGATGGAGTTATGCCAAGGATTAGGTATCAACTATATAAAACAACACCAGATAACATGAAGTTAGATGGCAGTTAAAGTTAAGAGTTTGAAATATTATTAATATGTCTGAATCTTTTTCTCAATTATTTAAAGAATCACTGGAAGAAATAGAAACACGACCAGGTTCAATTGTTCGTGGCACAGTAATATCTATAGATCATGATATAGTTATGGTTGATGCAGGATTAAAATCTGAATCTGCAATTCCTATAGATCAATTCAAAGATATTACAGGAGAGATAAAAATTCAAGTAGGCGATGAAATCGATGTTGCTTTAGATGCTGTAGAGGATGGTTTTGGCGAAACAATTTTATCTCGTGAAAAAGCTAAACGTCATGAAGCTTGGATTATGTTAGAAAATGCATATGAAAATGCTAAAATTGTTATAGGAATTATCAATGGCAAAGTTAAAGGCGGATTTACTGTAGAAATTAACGGTATACGTGCATTTCTACCAGGTTCATTAGTTGATGTTCGTCCAGTTCGTGATATGTTTAATTTAGAAGGAAAAAATCTTGAGTTTAAAGTGATCAAACTAGATCAAAAACGAAACAATGTTGTTGTTTCTCGTCGTGCAGTGATTGAATCTGAAAATAGCGCTGAACGCAATCAATTATTAGAAAACTTATCAGAGGGAATAGAAGTTAAAGGTGTTGTTAAAAACCTTACAGATTATGGTGCATTTGTTGATTTAGGTGGAGTTGATGGTCTATTACATATAACTGATATGGCTTGGAAAAGAGTTAAGCATCCAAGTGAAATAGTTAGTGTAGGAGATGATATCATAGTTAAAATATTAAAATTCGATCGTGAGCGAATACGTGTCTCTTTAGGTTTAAAACAACTAGGAGAAGATCCATGGATAGCAATTGCAAAAAGATATCCTGAGGGCACTAAACTTTCTGGTAGAGTAACCAATTTAACCGATTATGGTTGCTTTGTAGAAATAGAAGAAGGTGTTGAAGGTTTAGTACATGTATCCGAAATGGATTGGACTAATAAAAATATACATCCTTCAAAAGTTGTTAATGTAAATGACTTAGTTGAAATTATGGTTTTAGATATAGATGAAGAACGTCGCCGCATTTCTCTGGGTTTAAAACAATGTAAACCAAATCCATGGCAACAATTTGCTGAAAAATACAATAAAGGTGATCGTGTCGAAGGTAAAATAAAGTCAATTACTGACTTTGGAATTTTTATTGGATTAGATGGTGGAATTGATGGATTAGTTCATCTATCAGATATTTCTTGGAATTCGAATAATGAAAGTATAGAGATATCACGTAATTATAAAAAAGGAGATGAGATTGCTGCTATTGTATTACAAGTTGATACAGAAAGAGAACGCATATCTTTAGGTATTAAACAATTGGAAGAAGATCCATTTCATAATTATATAAGCGCAAATAAAAAAGGGGAAATTGTTATAGGTCAAATAACTTCGTTTGATGATAAAAATGCTGTAGTTAAACTATCTGCTGGAGTTGAAGGTTGTTTAAAAATTTCTGAAATTTCTTGTGATCATCAAACAAATATAACTCATGTAATAAAAGTTGGAAATGAAATTGAAACAAAAATAATCAGTATTGATCGAAAAAATCGGATCATTGGTTTATCTATTAGGCATAAAGAACAAAAAGAACAAAAACAACAATCTGAAGAAAATAATAATGTTATTAATGAAGAAGTTAACTTCTCTAATGTTATGGTTGAAGCATTTAAAGCAGCTAAAAATGAATGATTAACTTAAAATATAAAAATTATTAAGCAATTCTTTGAATAATACTTTGATAATAGTTAATCGGAGATTATATGACAAAATCAGAACTTATTGAAAAACTAGCAAAAAAAAATATTCATATACCAATTAGAACTATTGAAAATGCAGTTAAAGAGATAATTGAACATATGGCTAACACTTTATCACAAGGTGAACGTATTGAAATTAGAGGATTTGGTAGTTTTTCATTGCATTATCGAGCTCCTCGTATAGGTCGAAATCCAAAAACAGGTGATAAAGTAGACTTAGAAGGTAAACATGTTCCACATTTTAAACCAGGTAAAGAATTACGTGATCGCGCAAATATTCTGGCTTCATGATTTTTACTAGATGCTGCATTTTAAACGCAGCATCCTTTATTTTATGCTTCTATTATTTATAGCAATTGTTGTTTATAAAATTATCTTGATATAAATAATTCTGAACATTTTAGTTAACATATTATTTGTTGTGATTGATTAATATAGACTATAGTCAGAATAGGAAATAAATATATAAATGGACAATGTTTTTTTTAAAACTGTAATTTGCCCTATATGTAATAGCAAATTAAATTATAATGTTAATTATAACGCATTAGTTTGTAACTTAGAATCATTAATATATCCCATTAGAGATGGAATTCCAATATTAATAAAAAGTAAAGCTAAACATATATCTATAAACTAATATAAACAGTTATATAAATTAATATAGTACAATTAAATAACATAATCATTGTGTATTTCATATACAATATTTAGAAAAGATAATTTATTTATTAAAACAATAATCCTTACTGTTTATATTTTAAGGTGTCCTATGAATTATCATATTATTCCTGTTACTTCTCTCATGCAAAATTGTTGTATTATTTGGTGTAAATCCACTTGTGAATCAGCAATATTAGATCCAGGAGGAAATGCTGAAAATATAAAAAAAATATTAACTAAGTTAAATCTTCATCCAGTAAAAATTTTAATAACTCACGGTCATTTAGATCACATTGGTTCTGCTAGAGAATTAAGTGAATTTTATCAAATCCCAATAATAGGCCCACATAAATTTGATAAATTTTTATTTGAATCACTATCAGAACAAAAAAATAACATTAATGAGATAAAATCATTAGCTTTTACACCTAATTGTTGGCTTAAAGATAATGATAAAATACAGATAGGTTTATTAACATTTGAAGTCATTCACTGCCCTGGTCACACACCAGGACATATTGTATATTTTTATCGTAAAGGAAGTTTTTTATTTTCTGGGGATGTTATTTTCAAGGGTGGTATAGGACGTACAGATTTTCATAAAAGCAATTATGATCATTTGATCAATTCTATTAATACAAAATTACTTCCATTAGGCGATAATATAACTTTTATTCCCGGTCATGGAACTATGTCTACTTTAGGATATGAAAAAATTAACAATCATTTTTTGAATTTACATTTAAATTAATTAAATTTTATTTAATTAAAGAACTTTTTTTATAGCATTACATAAAAAAGATATATTATAAGGAGTAATACCTGCAAAATTTATACGACCAGAATTTATAATATAAATACCAAATTTTTCATGTAATTTTAGGATCTGTTCTTGATTTAGATCTATACATGAAAACATACCTTGATGTTTGGTAATGAACTTAAGATCTTTTTGCACATTATTATTAATTAAAGTGTTCACAAATAAAGCACGCATGTTCTTTATTCGCATGTTCATACTTAACAATTCCTGTTCCCAAAGTTTATATAATAAACGATCTGCAGAAATAGTTGTTAATATTTTAGCACCATGCGCTGGTGGATTAGAATAATTAGAACGAATAACAGATTTTATTTGGCTAAAAGCATTATCAACTATTTTAGTACTTGATGCTACCAAAGTTATTGCACCAACTCTTTCATTATACAAACTAAAATTTTTCGAATAAGAACTAGCAATAATCATTTCTTCATGTAATTTTAAAAACATACGTAGTCCTTGAGCATCTTCATGTATATTATGTGCAAATCCTTGATAAGCAAAGTCAAATAGTGGCAATAAACCATTATTGTAAGATATTTCTGCTAAATATTTCCATTGTTCAATATCTAAATCAACCCCTGTTGGATTATGGCAACATCCGTGCAATAGTAAGATATCTCCAGCTTTAGCATTTTTTAATGAGTCTATCATACGATCAAATGCTAATGTATGATATTGATTATCATAATATGGATAATAATAAATTTCAAAACCTGCAGTACTAAATATGTTTTTATGATTAGGCCAACTTGGATTGCTAATCCAAATACGTTTTGTAGAAGTTTGTGTTAATATAAAATCTGCAGCTATTCTTAATGCTCCTGTACCACCTATAGTCTGAGCAGTACGTATATGATTTTTTGTAATACTTAAATTGTTTTTTTCAAATAATAGATTTTGCGTAAAACTAGCAAAATCCAACATACCTTCAATACTTAGATAAGTTTTAGTAGTTTCTTGTTCTAATAAAATGCTTTCTGCTTTTTTAACACTGTTAAGAATAGGAGTTTTACCAAAATTGTCTTTATAAACACCTATTCCAAGATTGATTTTGTTGGACCGATCATCTGCATAAAATAAATCAGCTAGTCCCAAAATAGGATCGTTTGGTGCGGATAAAATCGATTCAAACATAGTTTGATTCCATCCAATATATTAAATGTTATATATTAATTATTAATTTTAAGTATAAATAAAAAACGGAACTAATGCTCCGTTTTTTTATTTATAATAAAAATTATTTAAAACTTATAAACTAATCCTATAGCTAAAACATTATCTGGACCATTGAAATTAAATAGACGGTCTGGTTGTGTTTGATTGATGCGATAGTCAACATATGTTGACATATTTTTACTAATATCATAGGTAGCACCAATTTCGAGATATCTATAAATATATGTATCATTACCTTTAGTATTTTTAAATTTTGATTCAACATATGCTACAGAAGGACGAAAACCAAAATCAAATTTATATTGTGCAACGATTTCAAAATTACGCACTTTATCTGCAAAATTGTTAAAATGGGTTTTAGGGTCTGTTATATAAGTTGTAGTATATGTTTCACCATACATGGCAGCAAAATAAACATTATTTTTATCATATTTAATTGCAGCAGACCACTGTATAGCATGATCTGGCATAGAATGTAATTTATTATTATCTTGATTTATTTTTTTATCACTGTTTTTATTTTTATCGGTATTTATGTTTTTGTCGTTTTTATCGGTATTTATGTTTTTGTCGTTTTTATCGGTATTTATGTTTTTGTCGTTTTTATCGGTATTTATGTTTTTGTCGTTTTTATCGGTATTTATGTTTTTGTCGTTTTTATCGGTATTTATGTTTTTGTCGTTTTTATCGGTATTTATGTTTTTGTCGTTTTTATCGGTATTTATGTTTTTGTCGTTATCTTGATTGTTTTGATCACTATCTTGATTTATATTTTTGTTGTTATTGTTTTCAAAATCTTTATCTGTATCATTTTGATCACTATCTTGATTTATATTTTTGTTGTTATTGTTTTCAAAATCTTTCTCTAAACTATCATAAAAAAATCTATATTTATTACCTAAATATTCGTCGTTTTCTTTATATTTGTTTTTATTTTGATTATCAAACTCTTCTATCTCTTTCTGCTCATCTTCTTCTATACTACTTTGATTATTTTGTACAAATAATTCAGATTTGACATTATCAGTTTTTGGATTCGAATTATTTGGATTCGAATTATTTGGATTCGAATTATTTGGATTCGAATTATTTGGATTCGAATTATTTGGATTCGAATCATTTGGATTCGAATCATTTGAGTTCCAATTATTTGGGTTCGAATAATTTGGGCCCCAATTACTTGAGTTCCAATCACTTGGATTCCAATTATTTGGGCTCGAATAATTTGGGTTCCAATTATTTGGATTCGAATAACTTGGATTCCAATTATTTGAGTTCCAATGAGTTGGGTCCGAATCATTTGGGTCCCAATCATTTGGATTCAAATAAACTGGATGCCAATTATTTGGATTCGAATTATTTGGATTCGAATTATTTGGATTCGAATTATTTGGATGCGAATCATTTGGATTTAAATTATTTGGATGCCAATTATTTGGATGCCAATCATTTGGATGCCAATCATTTGGATTCGAATTATTTGGATGCGAATCATTTGGATTCGAATTATTTGGATGCGAATCATTTGGATTTAAATTATTTGGATGCCAATTATTTGGATGCCAATCATTTGGATGCCAATCATTTGGATTCGAATTATTTGGATGCGAATCATTTGGATTTAAATTATTTGGATGCGAATTATTTGGATTCGAATCATTTGGATTTAAATTATTTGGATGCGAATTATTTGCTTTATTAAATTTATGCAGCTTAAATCTACGTAACGGCTTATGTTTGATTGAAACAAATGTCGAAGATGAACTTGGCTTATCTACTTGATTTACAAGTGTGCTGTTTCCATATGCAGCACTTATACCTAATCCCATAGGAGAAACATAAGAAACTGATATTCCTAGAGTATTTCCATTAAAATTTGAAACATAAAAACTAGGAAAACGTTGACTTTGATATTGAACAGCAAAATCTAAATTTTTTATAAGTCCGAAGAAATTTTTATTACGGTAAGTCAACAGTCCACTATTTCTTCCAACTAAAAAATTATCTGTGTATTCTGAACTACCACCAAATTCCGGTAATATGTTAGTCCATTTACTCACGTCACTAATAATGCCATAATTACGTCCGTAATCAATAGATCCAAATGGAAACTTAAAACCAACAAAACCTAAATTTGCGTTACTACTAGAATTTATAGTTGTTTCTGGTGAATCAAGTGTAGATTGATATTGTAATTGTCCATAACCTATTATTTTATCATCTAATAAAGATTCAACTTTAAACCCAAAATTAGCACGACTTTTATCTATGCCAGTATTGTCTTCGCCATGTGGAAAATTAAAAACAAAATAATGACTTCTGTAATTAAAAGAAGTATTTCTATGTATTGCATTAGGAGTAAAATAATGTAATCCATCAATTTTACCATATAAATCTAATTTGGTATTATTTTTATTATAAACTTCTACTGCATTTGTTGCACCATTAATTAAAATAGTTAACATGGCTGCTATAAAAATTTTTTGCCTAACCATTATTCATTAGCCTCATTAGGGTTATTCAGCATAGTTATCATATTTTTTATGAATATAAATAATTTATAAAATTTAATAAATTTAATGTTTAATATAAAAATTTTTCACCTCTTGTTATAATGTTAAATTGTAATTAATTTAGTAAAATTCAAAAAACAATATGCTATCAAGATTTTTGTTTTCTTAGAAATTTTAATTTTATATATGATATATTGACCTACTATTTTTTATTAAAAATTTGCATTACGCGGAGTACGAGGAAATGGAACTACATCTCTAATATTCTGAACACCAGTAACAAACGAAATTAAGCGTTCAAATCCTAATCCAAAACCTGAATGAGGAACCGTACCATAACGCCGTAAATCACAATACCACCAGTAATCTTGTTTTTTTAATCCTAGTTCTTTAAGCCTAATATTTAATACTTCAATACGTTCTTCACGCTGAGAACCACCAATTAACTCACCTAGTCCTGGTACTAATACATCCATTGAAGCAACAGTTTTACCATCTTTATTTAAGCGCATATAAAAAGCCTTAACTTCTTTTGGATAATTTTTAACTATTACTGGTATTTTAAAATATTCTTCTACTAAGTAACGTTCATGTTCAGAAGACATATCCATTCCCCAATGAACATTATTGTCGAATATTTTTTTAGAATTTATTAAAAGATTAATAGCTTCATTATAATTTATATCTGCAAACTTAACAGTAAGAAAGTATTCTAAACGTTTAATGATATTTTTATTAATACGTTCAGCAAAAAATTCCATATCTTCTTTGCGTTCTTTGAGAACTATGTTAAACACGTATTTTAGCATTGATTCAGCTAATACAGCAATGTCATCTAATGTTGCAAATGCTAGTTCTGGTTCCAACATCCAAAATTCAGATAAATGACGACTAGTATTAGAATTTTCAGCACGAAACGTAGGACCAAAAGTATATACTTTTGATAAAGCACTGGCATAAGCCTCGGCATTTAATTGACCAGAAACAGTCAAAAAAGTTTCCTTTCCAAAAAAATCTTTATTGAAATCAATGTTTCCTTCCTTATTATGTGGTGGTTCTTCCATATCTAAAGTAGACACACGAAACATCTTTCCAGCACCTTCAGTATCAGATGATGTAATAATTGGAGTAGGTATCCAGAAATATCCTTTTTCATTGAAAAATTCATGTAAAGCATGAGCTAATGTATGGCGTACACGAGCTATAGCACCAATTATATTAGTACGAGGACGTAAGTGAGCCATTTCGCGCAAATATTCCATACTATGATTTTTTGCTGCCATAGGATAGCTACTAGATTTTTCTACCCAACCTACTACTTCTAGTTTAGTGGCTTGAATTTCAATTTTTTGACAATCACCGGGAGAATTTACTATAATTCCAGTTATAATAACCGAACATCCAGTTGTCAGATGCAATATTATATCTTTATAATTGTTTAAGGCATCATTAGCAACAACTTGCATATTGTTAAAACAAGAACCATCATAAATCGTAATAAATGAATAACCAGCTTTAGAATCTCTTCTAGTACGTACCCAACCACTTATGGTTACTATATCATTAATTAAAACACGACCATTTAACATATCTGCTATAGATACTAAATTCATAGTAATATCTCTTATTTAATAGATTACTTCGTAATATAGGTTTTATTATTTTTATTCTACGTAATCATATTGATTAAAATTAAAGAATAATCATTTCAATTTATTGAAAGTTTTATTACATATTTTTCAATTATAATCAACGATCAAAATAAATTTATCTATATTTTACAATATTTTGCCTATAAATAAAATAGCATTGGAAAACGCAATTATACTGTAATGATTTTGTTATCATAAATTTAATGAAAAAGTTCATCAAAATATTTTGTTACTTTTAATAAGAAATAATATATCAATAATAAGCACTGCAAATTAAAACATACATTATATCTTAGTAAATGTATTGTAATATTCAAATAATTATTAATAAAAATTATTTCTTATATCAATTAATCTTTTTGGAGTAAATATGATTTACTATATCATTAGATCTATATTATTTAAATTAGACCCAGAACTAACTCATAAATTTATAATTAAAAAATTAAGTATCATAGGTGGAACACCATTAGAAAAACTTTTTCAACAAAGATTAATATCTCGTCCAATAAAATGTATGGGATTAATTTTTAAAAATTCATTAGGTCTTGCTGCTGGTCTCGATAAAAATGCAGAATGTATTGATTTTTTTGGAGCTATGGGATTTGGGTTTATTGAAGTTGGCACTGTGACACCTGTAGCTCAAATTGGTAATAAAAAACCTAGGTTATTTCATTTAATAGAATCAGAAGGTATTATTAATCGCATGGGATTCAATAATCTTGGCGTAGATAATTTAGTTCATAATGTAAAAAAATCTAAATTTAAGGGTGTGATTGGTATTAACATCGGTAAAAATGAAAAAACAGACATTGAACAAAGCAAAGATGACTACTTAATTTGTATAAAAAAAGTATATTCTTATGCTGATTATATTGCTATTAACATTTCCTCTCCAAATACTCCATTACTACGTTCGTTACAATATGGAGAAATACTTGATGATTTGCTGAATTCAGTTAAAAATCAACAAAAAGAACTAGCAAAATCCAATTTAAAATATGTTCCAATAGTTATAAAAATCTCCCCCGATCTTTCAGAAGAAGAAATCATTAAAATTGCAGATAGTTTGCTAAGGTATAAAATTGATGGTGTTATTGCAACTAATACATCAATTAATAGATCTTTAGTTAATAAATTAAAACATGCTGAAGAATTAGGAGGATTAAGTGGAAGACCTTTACAGTTAATTAGTAATAAAGTAATACAATCTTTAGTAAAAGAACTTAAAGGACGTATTCCTATTATTGGAGTAGGTGGTATTGATTCTTTAATTGCTGCTAGAGAGAAAATTGCTATTGGTGCATCTTTAATTCAAATTTATTCTGGTTTAATTTATAAAGGTCCTAATTTAATAAGAAATATTATTAACTATATCTAAATTAAATATTATATTACTTAAACGCTATTAGAAATAATGAAATAAAGAAATAGTAAAAACAAATATTTTAATTACTATTATACCATTAGAAAATTATAACACATTAACTTGGTTTTTCTTTAGCTATTATTTAACTATAATATAAAAATAAATAAAGTTAAGAAAGATTGAAGGTAGAATAGATGTGATAGTAAAAAAAAATGTGGATTACATAATTTGCTCAAAATGTGATTTACTAATGGAATTGTCTTGTTCATTTGTTGGAGAACAAGCAAGTTGTCCTCGCTGTCAATCAGTATTAGTATCAAATTGGTTTGAACCTCATAAAAGACATAATATTTATGCAGCAACTGCTATGTTTTTATTAGTATTATCTAATCTTTTCCCCTTTATAAATATAAAACTTGCTGGCATCAGTAATCAAATTTTGTTGAATCAAATTCCATATATCATTATGGATGACGGTTTTACCATACTAGCAGCATTTTTTATGCTAGTCATACAATTTATTCCTTTGTATTGTATTATTATAATACTTTTACTAGTTAATCCTATAAAAATACCATTTCAATTAAAATTGTTATTAGCCAGATCTCTTTTTCATCTGCGCCATTGGATTATGGTCGAAATTTTTATGATTAGTATTTTTATAAGTTTATTTAAATTAACAAATTATGGTGATATTAATTTACAACCTAGTTTCTGTCCATGGTGTTTATTTTGCATACTACAATTACGTTTATTTCAATGTGTTGATCGTCGTTGGCTATGGGAATCTATCAAACCTATACCTAACTTAATACAAACTCCTATAACAGGTATAAGCGGTTTAATACAGGGTTTACGATGCTGTCCTTGTTGCACTGCTATAGTATCGGTATATCAGGATAAGTGCTTAAGATGTGGAATCATATCTAGTGCACGCTATGAATATAGTTTACAATATACATTAGCTTTATTAATGACTTCATTAATTTTTTATATTCCTGCTAACTTCATGCCAGTTATGATTACTGAAATTTTTGGTTTAGAATACCCTGCCAATATTATAGAAGGAATAATTTTATTATGGAATGAAAGTTATTATGTAATTGCTATATTAATATTTACTTTTAGTATTGTAATACCAATACTAAAATTTTTATCAATCGGTTGGTTATGTTGGCATGCAAGTGGATATGGTAATAATAAATGTAAAACAATGCATTTACTGTATAAAGTGATAAAATTTATAGGTCGTTGGTCTATGATTGATGTATTTGTGATACTGATACTTTCATCCTTATTGAAAATAGGAAAATTAATGAATATTTATCCTACCTCGGGGTTAATATTATTCGCATTAGTCGTGATTTTTACTATGATGGCTGAAATGAACTTTGATCCACGGTTAATTTGGGATCGTAATAATATAAAATCAAGGAACTAATATGTAATGGAAATAAACTATAATTATGCTAAGTTAACCCAAATAAAGAATTTGTCTGCAATATGGATTATTCCTTTATTAACTTTGTTTATTGCCACATGTGTTATGATATATCAGTTGGTTCATTTGGGCCCTGAAATAATATTAATTACTGATAATGGTAGAGGAATCGAAGAAGGAAGAACTATTATTAAATGTCATAATGTTAGTGTTGGTTTAGTAAAAGAAGTGTCAATATCTAAAGATTTAAATCATGTTGAAATAAAAGTTAGATTAAAATCAGGTATGAAATACTTATTACATAAAGATAGTATTTTCTGGATAGTAAAGCCTCAAATGAAACATGAAGGAATTAATGGACTTAGTAATTTATTATCAGGAACGTATATCGTATTATATCCTGGTTCTAAGGATGTTGCACTTAAAAAATACACACTCATGAATGATATACCAACGATATTACCACATGTAAAAGGGACTCGTATTCTTTTAGAAAGTAAAAAATCTGAAAAATTATTTAATGGTGATCCAGTTTTTTTTCATGGATATAAAGTAGGGATTATAGAAAATAGTAAGTTTAATAGTGATACTTACAAAATGACCTATCAATTATTTATTGAAGAACCTTATAACCATTTAGTAAATGACAAAATTTGTTTTTGGAAAAACAGTAGTATTGATGCAGGTTTATCTACTTCTAGCATGCGTATTGAGATTGGATCTATTAATACTTTATTAAATAATAGTATAAGTTTCGATAATACAGTTGGTTGTTTCTCAGGAAAATATATTGCAAATAAAAAATTATTTTATTTATTCGATAATCAGGATAGTATGAAAGAAACAATAAATAAAAATTTTATAAATTATGTATTGCTATTTTCAAGTTCTATTCGTGGTTTGAAAGTTGGTGCACCCGTAGAATTTCGTGGTATTCGTATTGGAACTGTATCAGAAGTGCCTTTTTTAAAAGCAATAACAAAACAAAAGTCAAATTATAATTATTACAATATACCGGTATTAATTCAAATTGAACCTAGACGTTTTTTTGACAAGTTAGGTAAAAATTTCATTTTAGAAAAGTATCTTCATAAAAATAAAAACAATAGAATTTACGCAATATTAAAAAATAATAACTTTATATCTCAATCAACATACATTGATTTAGATTTTAATAATAGCGAATCAATGATAAATAAAACAGAAACAGTATTAGGCTATAAAACTATTCCTACTATAAGCAGTAATTTTAATGATATACAACAAAAAATTATATTATTTCTGAATAAAATTGATAAACTACCACTTAGTGGTGTAATTATGAAATCTAATAAGACTCTTAAAGAAGCAGAAAAAATAATCAAAGATTTTTCACTGATTATGGATCAAGTAAATAGAATGTTACAAAATCCAATAACAACACATTTACCTCAAGATATGCATAAAGTATTAATTAATCTTAATGAAATTATTAAAGAGATACAGCCTGGGTCTTTATTATATGATAAATTAATTAACAATATGCAAATATTAAATCAAGTATTAAATGAACTTAAATTAATAATTAAAACTCTTAACATTAGTAGTAATGCCTTAATATATAAACCTAAGCTAGAAAAAGATCCCGAACCAAAAAGGATACAAAGGTGAAAAAAAAAGTAATAATACTTATTACAATGTTATTAACTTCATGTAATAGCTCAATACAAAAAACTTACTATCATTTACCTTTAGAAATAAACGCAAAAATTTTTAATAAACCACTTCAACATTCTACTATTTGGCTTCAACAAATTTTAATACCAGATTATCTTTCAGGTAGTGGCTTAGTTTATCAAACTAACGATGTAGAATATGTTATTACTAATAATAATTTATGGGTTAATCCTTTAGTACAACAATTAACTCAGACTATGGTATGTAGCTTAAATAAAAAACTTCCTGAATGGTTTATATCTGATTTACCATTATTTAGGACAAAAAAAAATAGATTAAATATTGTGATAAAAAAATTCCAAGGAAGATATGATGGTAAAGCAATAATTAGTGGTGAATGGATACTAAAATATCAAAATTACTTTATTAAACGTGATTTTAATTTTATCTTAACACAAAAAAAAGATGGTTATGATGAGCTTGTTAAAACTTTAGCTTTAGGTTGGCAAAAAGTATCACAACAAATATCAGAAGAAGTAGTCAAACTCAATGACAATAAGTTAAAATAAAAATATTTATTTTTATATTTCACAAGCATATGTAGTAATTTGGTAAATTAAAATAATATTTTATTCTTCGCTATTTATAAAACCACTTAAGCCAACTAAATTGACTTGAATCTGGTGTCGTATTATAATTACTTATTCTTTTTTGAATAGTATGAAGAAGACAATTTTCTTGATCTTCTTTATTTTTCCAGAATTTACCTGTGAGTAAGTAAACAGCTTCATTAATATTTGTTACCGTCCAAATATGAAAGTTATTTTGCTTAACTGATTTTACCACTTCTTGATTAAGACTTAAATGACTAGTATTTTGAATTGGTATAATTACACCTTGTTTACCTGTAAGGTTGTGCATACAGCAAACATCAAAAAAAGATTCGATCTTTTCATTTATAGAACCAACTGGTTGGACATTACCTAGTTGATCTATAGATCCGGTAACTGCTATTTGTTGATTAATAGGATATTCTGATAATGCACTGATCAATACACAAATTCCTGCTAATGAAGCACTATCTCCATCAATTTCAGAATATGATTGTTCTAATACTAATGATGCAACGAAAGGTAGCTGTATTTTTAATTGAGCCATTAGATATGATTGTATGATCATCATGCTTTTTACATATATATTACCACCTAATTTAGCATCACCTTCTATATCAACTAGTTCGTTATTACCAGGATAAACTACGCATGTAATCCTAGAAGGAACACCTATAATACGAGGATGACCAGGATAATCAATAACTGATAATCCATTAATTTGTCCTATAACTTCTCCTTCAGTTGCAGTAAGATTTTGTCTTAAATTATTCATTATTGTTTCTTTAAGATAATTTTCTCTCCATAGACGTACCTTTAAAACATTGTGTAATGCTTGACCATCTAATAATTTATCCATAATCAATACAGATTCACGAATGTGACGAATCAACCATCTTGGACATAATGGTAGTATTTCTTTATCATTAGTAAAACGAACACCTTCTTTAATCAATTCTGGCCAAAAGGTTTCCTCTGGTATAGGTAATTTATGTTTTTCTGCTAAATATATAGTCCATCTACACCAATTTAACATATCATCTTCATTGAGTATTGTTATTTCTTCTTCAAATTCAGTATAAATAGCCATTTTATATGATTCTGAATCTATTATTTGAAAATTTTGTAATGATTCTAGATCTCCGCATAAAATCAAATTTAATTTTAATGGGATTGGAGGGATCAATATAGGTAAAGGAAGTTTTTTATTTTGAGGAGGTAATTCAATATATCCTTGTTCAATTGATTTCTTTAAATAAAACCAAATTTTGGGTTGTAGTAAAATAGATTTTAAAGAAAGGACCAATGTACCACCATTAGCTTGATGAATTAAACCAGGTTCAAGATGAATTTTATTTTTGTATATACATGAATATCCAAATAATAAATTTTTTTCAATCCAATCAGTAAAATAAACCTTACCTTGACTGGTAAAAGAATGTTGTGTATCCGAAGGAGGTTTTAATATAACTGTGTCATTAGTTATTTGGTAATTTCCACCAAATAGTGAAGATGAAGGAACAATGATATTTTGAGCTATTTGTGCAATGAGTTTAAGATAATCATAGTTTTCACTACTACAAACCAATAAAATAGGAACACCTTGTTTTTGATGACATAAGTGTGCTATACCATTAATTAATCTAGGTTGTACTCTTTCTATAGGATCAACAGCATGTTCTCTAATTTTTGAGAAGACAGATTTATATTGTAAAATATCTGGCTGTAAATCTTTCCATGTAAGTTGTTTATGATTCAAAATATTAGTACTTTTTATAGTTAAAAACACATTTTACTATTTTAAAATAATAACATCAAAACATTTTCTGCATTATATTGTTAATTGTTATTAACTTAATATGATATGTATCATAAAGCTTCCTCTTCCTAAAAACAGGAAGAGGATCGTTATTATATTTATATGATATTTGCTATATTTTAATATAGCTGCTTATCTGTTTACTAATAATTAATATTATAATTTTGAAGTTAATTTTTTAAAGTAACTACTAACAGTATTTACATTTTTAATCTTTATTTCTACTCTACGATCTGGAGCTAAACATTTAATTAAAGCTTTATGATTTTTAATTTTATTACAATGATCTTTGGCAATGGAGCAAGACATACCCATATCAATTACAGACATATTAGAAGATGGAATGCCTTTATTTACTAAATAATTAAAAACAGTTTGTGCTCGTTTTTTAGACAATTCTTGATTATATTTTATAGAACCAATTCTATCTGTAAATCCTAAAATTATAAAAGTAGTGTTTTGATCTAGTGTTTTTAATGTATTACATAAATCATCTAGAGTTTTTTTACCTTCACTTTTTAAAGTAAACTTATCAAAGTTAAATAAAATATCTGTTTTTAAATCAAAATGTTTATGACCACTAATTAAAGATACCAATTGAGGATAGATTTTAGGAAATATTTTTCCAGAAAAACGTCTTTGACCAAATGTATAAGATAAACCTAAAGTTAATGATCCATTTTTAGGATTTGAACCTACAATATATTTATCACCCAAAGAATTAACAAATTGGTAATCTAGTAGTAATGAAACATCTCTAGCCATAGCATATTCAACACCGGCTGCTATAAAAGGAGAAAAACCTGCATCTTCATCTGACATTGAATTGTTATTACGTTTTGTATACTGATGTGCACGTGCATGCCATATCATCCCTCCAATTCTAGTATATACATTTAGAGTATTATAAACAGGATAACTTAATTTTGCACTTAACTGTAGATCAGCTGGTTTAAAATTACCAAAAACATTTTCCCCTGAATACTTTACATTACCTAATAAATCAAAGCCAAATTCACAATCTAAGTATGGTTTTAATTGATAGCCAAAAAATAAATTTTTGGTATATGAACGTGTATAAGTAATGCCATCATTTTTTGCATATGTATAATCATGTTCACCTGTATTAAAATATTTTGAAATCCCCAGTTTACCACCGATATACCAATTATTTTTTTGAGGCATTGCTTGTATTACAAAAGTTGAAAAACCAATGAGTAAAACTGCAGTTGCAGTAACTATCTTTTTCATTTTATACCTCGTTATAAAAATGAAGAAGTTAATTCTTATAATTTTAATTAAAAGTATAAAGATATATAATTGACGATATGTTATTGAATGAATAAACTTATTTTTTCTATTATTTGTGTTAATTAGTTAATCATGTTTATCTAAGATTACAAATTAACTGTAAGAAAAAAAATTTTGTATTTTAAGAATTTTTTTATCTTTTAATAAATACAACTGAAAATTTAGCATAATTTATAATTATTTACAAACAATTTAGGGAATATATTACATGCTATAAATTATGTAAACAGTTTACATAATTTAATCTTTAAACATTAGTAAATTTTATTTAAAATATTTAAAATTAAAAAAATAATATATTGTTTTAATGTAACGTTATATATTTTGAACCTATTTAATTAAGTAACAGTTAATTGTGTAACATAATTCAATGAAAATTTACATCACAAAAAATACTAATATACTTAAAATAAAAAACGTAATGTACAGTATTAACATTGGTAGTAAACAGCTCCTTTATTTTTTATAGGTCATTTTATTTATACTTAATTATATTGACAAAAAGTTATATTAAATTTATGTTAAAGACATTTACTAGGTTTAGGAATTCCAGCTATTTTAGATGCTTGTTTTATAATTCCTTCTGGAAATAATTTAACTAAATAAATACTATTTCCTTTTTCTCTACCATATTTATCAGCTGTAGCTCTTACTAACATACGTGTTGTAGGTGAAATTCTATATTGTAAATAAAAAGATCTCATTAAATACACTATATTCCAACGTTCTTTATTCATAAGAATATTTTCTTTTTCAGCAATTTGTATTGCTATACTTTCATTCCATTCATCAATATTTTTTAAATATCCTTCAAAATCAAATTCAATATTTTTATTATTAAGTTTCATTAATTATCCTTATTCATTAAATTATTAAAAAATCAGGTATAAAAATTATTACTAATAATTTATTGTATAAAATCAAATTTTTTATTTTATAATGTTATTGATATTCAATACACAAATATAATTATATCTGTAGTTTCTTTACATTGATAATAAAAATATTTATAATAATCCTATTATGGAGGAGTGGCCGAGTGGTTTAAGGCAACGGTCTTGAAAACCGTCGATAGGAAACTATCCGTGAGTTCGAATCTCTCCTCCTCCGTATATTTATTTTTTATAATATATATTGAATAATTGATGTGTTACACAAAAAAAGGCAACTTGAGTCTTATAAGTTATATATCATATCATAAATTTCCCCTGGTTCGAGTTAGTTTTTACAAGGATATTAGAAAACTAAAAATGAATAATTAAAATGAAGTATCGTTATATTTATAATATGATAACAAATATCAGTTTTCCTACGTTGCTAACACTACTACGTTGCTTATTAATACCTTTTTTCATAATATTTTTTTATCTACCTTTTGATAAGGCATCAAGTATAAGCGCTTTAATTTTTATTATTGCTGCAATAACAGATTGGTTTGATGGGTTGCTTGCACGCAGATGGAAGCAAATTACTAAATTTGGTACTTTCTTAGATCCAATTGCTGATAAATTAATGGTAACAGTAGGATTAGTTTTAGTATCTGAATATTTTCATACTTGTTGGATCACAATACCTGCAATAATAATAGTTACAAGGGAAATTATCATTTCTGGATTACGCCAATGGAGTAGTCAAATTAGTAATATTGAAATCATTTCTCCATTGCGCATAAGTAAAATAAAAACTACTGCACAAATGTTGTCTTTAACTATACTTTTATGGCATCCTAATACCATTATAACATATATTGGAATAATAACTTTGTATATAGCATTATTTTTTACATTATGGTCGATGTTTTCTTATTTTAAAATATTTCAATATAATTTATTACAATAAATATTAATTTTATTAATTCTTTATAAGATATAGCATTAAAATTATGGAATTTAACAACTAATGTATTGACTAGTGTAATTAAAATAGTATCATGTTCTTAATATTCGATTAATTTTATAAATAAATTAAGGCGCGTTGGCAGAATGGCGATGCATCGGATTGCAAATCCGGTAATCCCGGTTCAATTCCGGGACGCGCCTCCAATATTGCCCAGGTGGTGAAATTGGTATACACAAGGGACTTAAAATCCCTCGGCTTCATTGCTATGCGGGTTCAAATCCCGCCCTGGGCACCAATATGCAAAATTTTTTTATAATTTAGTCAACTATAGTTTATTCATTTTTTGAACATTGTTATATTTTATATATATCTATATTTTACACAATTAGGTCTAATTTAGGATTAAAACTGTGACAGTGTTGCATAATATCATTTCCAATAAGGAACTAAAAAATAGATTTTTTTCTAAACATCATTCACGTATAACAGTTTCTTTTTATAAATATTTTTATATAACGGACCCAAAACTTTTTCGTGATAACTTATACTACAACCTTAATAAATTAAAAGTTCTTGGTCGTATTTATGTGTCTCATGAAGGCATTAATGCGCAAGTTAGTATACCTGATCACCTATATAATAATATGCAATATTTTATCTGTAATTTAGATAAGAATTTGAATGATTTATATATGAATGTTGCAGTAGATAACCAGAATGATTCATTTTGGGTGCTTCGTATTAAAGTTCGTGATCGTCTTGTTGCAGATGGTTTAAAAGACAATATTTTGAATATTAGTAACACAGGAATTTACTTAGAAGCAAACGAAGTCAATGAAATGTTAGATGATCCTGAAGTGATATTTGTTGATATGAGAAACAATTATGAATATAAAATTGGACATTTTGAAAAAGCTATAGAAATACCTACAAATACATTTCGTGACCAATTACCTCAATCTACTGAAATATTAAAAAATAAAAAAAATAAAAAAATTGTCCTCTATTGCACGGGAGGTATTAGATGTGAAAAAGCAAGTGCATGGATGATCTATAAAGGATTTAAAAAAGTTTATCAAGTTAGAGGGGGAATTATTAAGTATGTTAATTGTGTACGTGAACAAGGTTTACCAAATAGATTTAAAGGTAAAATTTTTGTTTTTGATGCACGCATGAGTGAAAAGGTTTCTGAAGAAGTATTATCTTTTTGTCATCAATGTGGAGATACTAGTGATAATTACATAAATTGTGCGAATGATCATTGTCACTTGTTACTTATACAATGTGTCAACTGTGTAAAGAAATTTATGAACTGCTGTAGTTTAGTCTGTAAAAATAAGATATTAAATAATTATAATATTTAAATATTAACAATATATTTATATTGTTATCTAAAAATTTAAAAACTAAATAATAGAATACAAATCAAAGTTTGATTTGTATTCACTTTAAATTTTAATACTCCAATCTAATGTTTTTCCTGCAAGAAAAGGTACTATATGATTTGGAAATTTACCAATAGCATCCTCTACTATTGTTTGTTTTCGTATTAAGGTAATCTTATCTTTATTAACAGGTAAATTATAAAAACGTGCTCCGTTTTCAGAACAAAAAGCCTCAAAATACTTAAGTGCATTTAATTCCTCAAATATACTAGCATAAACTGATAATGCTACTGGAGCATTAAAGATACCGGCAAGTCCATGGATATTTTCTTTTTTATTACAAAAATGGGGAGCACTATCTGTACCAAGAAAAAAACTTGAATTGCCAGTTGATATTACCCTTCGTAGTGCTTCCTGATGAACTCTACTTTTTAAAATTGGAAAACAGTAAAAATGAGGATTAATTCCATTGATTAATAAATCATTACGATTTAACATTAAATGATGAGGTGTAATTGTTGCACATGTTCTTTTATCAGAAGACTCAATATATTCTACAGCTTCTTTAGTAGAAATGTGCTCTAAAACCATTTTTATTTTAGGGAATTGTTTTCTTATTGGTTCTATCACCTGATCTATAAAACGTGCTTCACGGTCAAATATATCTACATTAACATCAGTTACTTCACAATGAATTAATAGAGGTATTCCTATTTGTTGAATACGTTCTAATATTTTATTAATAGATCTAATATTTTTAACTCCATAAGATGAATGTATAGTTGAATTCATAGGATATAACTTGACCGCATGAAATATACTTGAAACAAAACCTTTTTCTATTTCGTTTGGATCTAATGATTCTGTTAAATAACATGTCATTAATGGAATAAAGTTATGACAATTTGGGACTAGAGATAAAATTTTTTTTCGATAGTTTATTGCGGATTGAATATCCACTATGGGTGATGCTAAATTTGGCATTATCATAGCTCTACCGTATGTTGAACTTGTATAATGTAAAACCAACTGAAGTAATATATTATCACGAACATGTAAATGCCAATCATCTGGACGTTTTAGAGTAATTTCATTTTGTTTTAATATCACTTATTTTTGCATCCTATATTATTAGTCAAAAAAATTGATTGAAAATAACTGTTTATTTAAATAATAATCATGAAATAATTATTCTGATTTAATTGATTTAATAACTAACTAATAGTGATATGTTAAATAAATCGATCAATATAATTCTATTATATTAATTATAAAACAGAATATTATATAACTAATATAAATAAGTTATTTTTCTCATAGTATTAAATATACAGAATGAAAAATATGATATTATATGTTTATATTAAATTTATTCAAAAAATTAAAAATCTGATTATTAAAATATCTAATTTATATAACCTTTCAAAGATTTATTTTTAATTATGAACCTATTAAAATCCTTAACAACAGTTAGCGCCATAACTTTATTATCTAGAATATTAGGTTTTATAAGAGATCTTATTATTGCACAAATTTTTGGGGCTGGGATGTATACAGATGCCTTTTTTTTAGCTTTTAAATTTCCTAATCTCCTAAGACGTATATTTGCTGAAGGTGCTTTTTCTCAAGCTTTTATTCCAGTTTTTATCGAATACAAGAGTAAAAATAATAATCTTGACAGCAAAGAAGATATAAGATTATTTGTATCTTATATCTCTGGCATATTAATAATAGTTTTAATATGTATTGTTATGTTAACTACAATTATAGCTCCTCAATTGGTTTCAATTATAGCACCAGGATTTGCTAATAAAGATAATATATTTTCTGTTGTAATCTATCTGTTACGTATTATGTTACCGTATATTTTATTAATATCATTGTCATCTTTAGTAAGTGTCTTATTGAATATTTATAATTACTTTTTAATACCAGCTTTTACTCCAATTCTATTTAATCTTAGTTTAATAATATTTACACTATTATCTAAATTATATTTTGATTCATCAATAATATTATTAGGGTGGGGTGTATTATTTGGTGGTTTAATGCAATTATTATTTCAAATACCTTTCTTAAAAAGAATTAAATTGCTGGTTATACCTCGTTTTTCTTTAAAGAAAAGTTATGTTTTATTAGTAATTCGCAGAATGGGACCTGCAATAATTAGTATGTCTGTTAGTCAAATTTCTTCAATCATTAATAATATTTTTTCTTCTTTTCTAACTTTTGGATCTATATCTTGGTTATATTATTCTAATCGACTAGTGGAATTACCCATAGGGGTACTAGGTGTTGCACTTAGTACTATTATTCTACCCTTACTGTCAGAGAGTTTAAGTAATAGAAATTACGATGAGTATTCACGCTTAATGAATTGGGGCTTAAGAATTTGTTTGATGTTATCTCTGCCTAGCAGCGTAGGTCTTATAATACTATCAAAACCAATTGTTATTTCATTATTTCAATATGGTAAATTTAGTAATCTTGATACTCTTATGACACAATATGCATTAATTGCATATGCTATTGGCTTAACAGGTTTAATGACTATTAAGATTTTAGTACTTGGGTTTTACTCTCAAAATGACATGAAAACACCAGTTAAAATAGCAGTTATTACTTTAATAGTAACACAATTAATTAATTTAGCATTTTTTAGTTCACTAGGACATGTGTGTCTATCCTTATCAATTAGTTTATCAGCTATTTTAAATTCATATTTACTTTATTATCAACTACGTAAAAAAAATATATTTAAATTACAAGATGGATGGCTTGAATTTTTAATTCATATTTTCATAGCAACATTAGTGATGGCATTAGTTTTATTAATTATATTATATTTTATACCTTCATGGGAACATGGATTAATGATAGAACGTATACTAAAACTTATAGTAACTTGTTTTATAGGATTAGTAGTATATATATTCGTATTAAAAACATTTGGTTTTAAAATAAGTGATTTTTCTTTTCAATCTAGTAAATAAAAGCCCTTTAAAAACAAACCAAAAAATAGGTTTGTTTTTAAAAATTATTCATTCATTTAATTCGTTGGATTTTGAAATATAACTACATCACGTGCATTGTGATCCTATGATAAAATTTTTATATCAAAATTAAATGAAATTAAATTCAATCATAAAAATTTTTACCAGGCTTTAAATTAATATTGATACCTTTTTTAATTTTTCCCGTTAAATTTGTTCATTAAATGTTAACTTTATTAAAGTAATTTACTATTTATAAAATCATTTTTATTAGCAGAATTATTTTTATATTTTATCAGTAATTAAGATGTCTTTTTCTTTTAATTGAATATTACTATACAAGTAGTATATTTAACATATTATACTCATTTGTTATGATATTATTGGTTATGATTTTTTTTATTTATGATAACATTATAATATATGAGTATTTTATTTGATTGTATGTTATTAGACGTCATTTCTACAGTAGTTAATGTACTATTTGAATATTTAAAATTAAACAAACTTGATTCTTTCAGATAAAAACAAAATTTTGCATTATATAAATATTTTATTAGACTGATATTGTTCTTAATAGTATTATTTTTATTTCTGAAAATATGCCTATAAGTTAAATTATTATCTTCAATGAATTGTATTTTAATATTATTAATTTTTTTACAAATTTCTAGGATCTTCAATTGACTTTTTAAATGAAAATTTAATGATATATTTTTAATTTTAAAAATGTTTTTGATGTTCCTTTTTGATTCTATTTTTATAGAATTTTTCTGGTCATACATTACTTTATTTGATATTAATCTGTGCTTGTTAAGATAATGAAATAATTTGTTTCTTATTATAAAATATTTATTTTTTCTTAAATTTTGTGCAGATAAAATGCCATGATGATATTTATTGATATAGATATCATTTAAATAATTAATATATTGTTGAAAATTATTTTTTTGTAAAAAAAATTTAGTTTTATTAGAATTAATAAAGGATGATTCTTCATTAAGAAAAATGTTTTTTAAATTGCTTACTAAACGACTTAAAAAATTATTATTATTTAAAATTCTTATTTTAGTTATTAAAGATTTAATATTAGTTTTTTTCTTAACTTTAGGATAATCCAATATTATTTGACTAGATAACAGTGAATTATTTGACATAATATTTTTTTTTATAATAGATTCTTCTAGATAACGGCGCTTAATATTATTGTCGTGATCTAAAATAGTTGTTTCATGTAACTTAGGTAAATGATAACTTAGTGTTTTAGTTTCTTCACCTTTTCTGACTCGTAAAACAGAATAGTGTGGACTTTCTAAAGCATTACTAGGAACTATAGCAGCACGTACTCCATTCTGACGTTTTTCTATGGCATTTACTGCATCTCGTTTTTCATTAAGCAAATATGATGCTACTTGTATAGGGACAATAGCATGTACTTCTTTTGTATTATATTTTATAGCTTCTTCTTCAATCAATCTTAAAATAGAAAGGGAAAGTGATTCATTATCACGGATAATACCAGTACCGCTACAACGTGGACAAATATGATGACTAGATTCACCTAATGAAGGACTTATTCTTTGTCTAGACATTTCTAACAACCCAAAACAAGAAATATGATTAATTTGAACACGTGCTCGATCTTGAGATACTTCTTCACGCAACCTATCTTCAATAATTTGTTGATTATCCAATGAATTCATATCAATAAAGTCAATAACAATTAATCCTCCTAAATCACGTAAACGAAGCTGTCTAGCAATTTCTTTTACTGCTTCAAGATTAGTATTTAAGGCAGTGGTTTCAATATCTTTACCTCTAGTAGATCGTGCAGAATTAATATCAATAGCAGTTAGAGCTTCAGTAGTATCTATAATAATAGAACCTCCCGATGGTAAAGATACTTCACGCTGAAAAGCAGATTCTATCTGTGATTCTATTTGATAGTGACTAAATAATGGAATACAGCTATCGTATTTTTTTATTTTATTAACAAAATCTGGTCTTCCAATTTCAATAATATGTTTACATGCTAGTTCTAAAAATTTCTGATCATCAATTACAATTTCACAAATATCTTGACGTAAATAGTCACGAAAAGCACGTACAATTACACTACTTTCTTGATAAATTAAAAAAGGTGCGGGACGATTACTAGATATTTTTTTAATTGTTTCCCAATGTTTAATACGGGAATTTAGATCCCATTTCAATAATTTAACTGATTTACCTAAACCAGCTGTACGAACAATTATGCTCATACCTTTAGGAATTTCTAATGATGCAATTATTTCTTTTAACTCATTGCGATCGTCACCTTCGATGCGACGTGAAATACCTGCAGCACGAGGATTATTAGGCATTAATACTAGATAACATCCAGCTAATGATATAAAAGTTGTTAAAGCTGCTCCTTTATTCCCTCGTTCTTCTTTTGCAACTTGAACTATTAATTCTTGACCTTCAATAAATAAATCTTTAATATTGTTAGCATTACTTATATCATTTTCTGAAAAATAATCTGAAGAAATTTCTTTGATTGGAAGAAAACCGTGACGCTTGGTTCCATAATCAACAAAGACAGCTTCAAGGCTGGGTTCTACACGTATAATTTTACCTTTATAAATATTTGCTTTTTTTTGTTCATGTCTAGAATTTTCAATATCTAAATCATAAAGGCGGTGACCATCAACTAAAGCAATACGTAACTCTTCCTCTTGAGTTGCATTAATTAACATTCTTTTCATTTTAAATTGCTCATTGTTCTTTTAATTAGTTCTTTTAATTAGTTCTTTTAATTAGCTCTTTTAATTAATTATATTAATGAAATAGTTATATTTATTAGATGATGAATCTTGTAATTAAAATGATATGACGTATCATTTTAAATTAGTTAAAATTTAGTATAAATATGATATAACTATATCAATTAAAAAATGGTAAATACATATGTTGAATAAAATGATATAACAAATTAATATTTCAAATAATTTTTAATCTTGCTTTATTCGTTTATATCTTTCGTTTAATAATAAGAAAATAATATTTTTAATTTACCGAGCATTTATTAATTTATTTGTATATTAAATTTTGTATTATTATAAAAACTTATTTGCATATATAATAAAAATTTAATAAAAATATTATATGATGTATTATCAATAATAGAAAAACTATATTAATATAATTAAAAATATTAAAATGACAAAGAATTATTGTAAGTTACAAAATATTACTATAACTGATAAAAATCTAAACCAAAGAATTGATAACTTTTTATATTCAAAATTTAAAAACATACCAAAAAATTTTATATACAGAATATTAAGAAAAGGTCAAGTAAGGGTTAATAAAAAACGTATTAAACCTTTCTATAAATTAGAAATAGGAGATAATATACGTATTCCACCATTTTATTTAGGTAATCAATCTTCTAAACAAATATTTCAAAAAAAAATACATGATATAACTTTTTTAAATAAAATTATCTTATATGAAGATGATTCATTAATAGTGTTAAACAAACCTTCAGGTATAGCCGTACATGGCGGAAGTGGATTAAATTTTGGTGTTATTGAGGGACTAAGAGCATTACGTCCTCGTTCATCATTTCTAGAATTAGTACATAGAATTGATAAGGATACATCTGGATTATTATTAATTGCTAAAAAACGTTCTATGTTAAGGCTATTACATGAACAATTACGTAATAAAAGCATTAAAAAAACTTATTTAACACTAGTGAATGGTATTTGGCCAAAGAGTTTAAATAGAATTAATGTTCCTTTAATAAAAATAAATCCTAGGTATGGTAAATCTATGGTATGTGTTGATATCAACGGAAGACCTTCTGAAACATATTTTACAGTAGAAGAATATTTTCAATCTTCTACACTTATGAAAGCTAATCCAGTTACTGGATATACACACCAAATTCGTGTTCATACATTATATGCTGGTCACCCTATTTTATTCGATAAACGTTATGGTAATAAAAATTTTAATAATAAAGTAATTACAACAGGATTAAATCGATTGTTTCTTCATGCTTTTTCTTTAACTTTAATTCATCCAAAAACTAAAAAATTAATGTATATAGAAGCACCTATAGATGAAATGTTAAAAAAATGTTTAAACAATTTACGTTTTTGTATGAAAAAATAATTCATAATTTCACAAACCATTGTTAATGATTTTTAATTTACTCATAAAATTTATTTTATGAATAACATTAAATTTCATAAAACTTTGCTAATATATAAGTAGTCTACTTAGATGTTTTTTATTAATTTCAGTTTTAAGTTTTTTAATGCTAAATATTATTAATGCTAAATATTACTAGTATAGATTAGAACATATTAGAGTACATGCTATTATATTTAACATAATATAAGTTATAAGGAGATGTCCACTATGGCTGTACAAAAAAATAAACCTACTCGTTCTAAAAGAGGTATGCGTCGTTCACATGATTTTCTTAAAACAAATAAAATTTCAATAGATAAAACTTCTGGTGAAACTCATCTACGCCATCATTTAACTTTAGATGGTTATTATCGTGGTGTTAAACTTATTTTAAAAAAAGAAGACACTAAATAACATTGTAACTAGCCAATAAAATTTTTTATTTCAAAAGAAATTTTTCTAAATTTATAAAATAAGATTAACATGACATATTATTTTAAAAGATTGTTAAGATAATACATTTTAATTTATTGAAAAATAAATGTTCTTAATAAAAGTTAAATTCATTACTAAATTAAAATGTCTTGGTTTGTTTTAATAAACTAATTAATTATTAAAACTAAAATGATGTATTAGGAAATTAATAAAAATAATAAAAACTATGTATTTTATATAGTTAGGAGCAGTTTATTTTCAATGTTTGCCAAAATTATTGGTACTGGTAGCTATTTACCTATCCATATTCGAACAAATCGAGATTTGGAAAAGATGGTAGATACATCAAACGCATGGATTGTTTCCAGGACTGGTATAAAAGAGAGACGTATTGCCTCAAAAAATGAAACCGTCGCGAGCATGGGATTTAATGCTGCTAAACATGCTTTAAGTATGGCTGATATAAATCATAATGAAATTGAACTGATTATTATAGCAACTACTTCTTCTAGTCATGCATTTCCAAGCTCTGCATGTATGATTCAACAAATGTTGGAAATAAAAGATTGTACTGCATTTGATTTAGCTGCAGCTTGCACTGGTTTTATTTATGCTTTAAGTGTAGCTGATCAATTTATAAAAAATGGTAAGATTAAATATGCTTTAGTCATTGGTTCTGATGTTTTAGCAAGTAAACTTAATCCTAATGACCGAAATACCATAATTTTATTTGGTGATGGTGCAGGTGCCGTTATTCTAGCAAAAAGCAATAGACCTGGTATTATTTCTACACATTTACATTCTAATGGATCCTATGCACAGCTATTAACTTTACCATATCAAGGTAGCAATATATTTCAAAATAAACCAGTTTATATTAATATGGCAGGAAATGAAGTTTTTAAAGTTGCAGTGGAAGAATTAACTAGCATTGCTAATGAAACATTAAAAGCTAATAGTTTTAACATAGATATGATAGATTGGTTAATACCTCATCAAGCAAATTTACGTATTATTCTTGCAACTGCAAAAAAAATAGGAATAAACATAGATAAAGTAGTTATTACAATTGATCGTCATGGCAATACTTCTGCTGCTTCAGTGCCAAGTGCATTAGATGAGTCAGTTCGGGACGGTCGTGTTAAAACAGGTCAAATTATTTTATTAGAAGCTTTTGGTAGTGGATTTACATGTGGTTCAGCGTTACTACGTTTCTAAATATTTAGGAGTTAATAATGACTCAACTAGCATTTGTTTTCCCTGGTCAAGGATCACAACATATTGGCATGCTAAAAGACCTTATAGCAAAATATCCTATAGCAAGAGAAACCTTTCAAGAAGCATCTTATACTTTGGGATACGATTTATTAAAATTAGTTCATCAAGGTCCAAATGAAGATTTAAATAAAACATGTAAAACACAACCAGCTATTTTAACTGCTTCTGTTGCCATATATCGTATATGGAAACAACAAGGGGGTAGAACACCTGTATTTATGGCAGGACACAGCTTAGGTGAATATTCTGCATTGGTTTGTGCAGATGTTATAACCTTTCCTGATACTATAAAAGTAGTTGAATTTCGCGGTAAATTAATGCAAGAAATAGTTGAAAATAGAACAAGTGCAATGCATGCTATCATAGGTTTAAATGAAATAAAAATTCAGCAAATATGTGAAGAAACAAAAAAAAATCAAATTGTTTCTATAGCAAGTTTTAATGCAACAGATCAATATGTAATTACAGGTGATAAGGAAGCTGTAGAGCGAGCCAGTATTGCTTGTAAATTAGCAGGAGCAAAATATATTATACCCTTAATAGTTGGTATACCTGCACATTGTGTATTAATGAAATCAGCAGCAATAAAATTAGCAAGTGAATTAGAAAAAATAATATTTAAAATACCTTCTATATCAATAATTAATAATGTTGATGTTAAAATAGAATACGATATAAGTGAAATTCGAAGCGCTTTAGTTCGTCAAATGTACAGTCCAGTTCGTTGGTCAGAAATCATCAAATCAATGGCTAAACAACGTATTACTATATTATTAGAAATTGGTCCTGGTAAAGTACTAAGTAATTTAACTAAACGTATTTCAAGCAATTTAACATCTATATCAATAAATAATAGTCACGCTTTATCAATAGCTTTAGATAATATATAGATAATATGAATAAAATGATTTTTAACAATAAAATAGCATTAGTAACCGGAGCTAGTCGAGGCATTGGACTTGCAATTGCTAAAACATTAGCATTCAGTGGCGTTAAAGTCATTGGAACTTCAACAAATGAAGATGGCATTTCAATTATTAATGATAATTTAAAAGATCAAGGTAAGGGTTTACTACTAAATGTTAATGATTCAAAATCTATAGATAACGTTTTAAAAAAAATTTATTCTAAATTTGGCAAAATTGATATTTTAATTAATAATGCAGGTATAACTCGTGATAATCTTTTAATACGAATGAATCATCACGATTGGAACGATGTTCTTAATATAAATCTTACTTCTGTTTATAGACTTTGTAAAGCAGTTATACCTTCAATGTTAAGGAAACGCATGGGACGTATTATTACTATTAGCTCTATAGTTGGAACTTATGGTAATATTGGTCAAACTAATTACGCAGCATCAAAAGCAGGTTTAATAGGTTTTAGTAAATCTTTAGCACTTGAAATCGCATCACGTGGAATAACTGTTAATGTAGTATCACCCGGACTGATTGAAACAGATATGACACGAGTATTAAATAAAGATCAACATTCTAATATTATAGAAAAAATACCTATGAAACGTTTAGGTAAATCTCAAGAAATAGCTGATGTTGTTGTTTTTTTAGCTTCTGAAAAAGCATCATATATCACTGGCGAAATAATTAACGTTAATGGTGGTATTCATGTAATTTAATTATTAGTTTCTATAAACTATTTGCTTTTAAAATAACAATATTATTATTTTGATTCTATTAGATTTTGTTGCATCCTTTTTAATATTTTATAAACTATGAAATCATCGCATAAGCGAGTTTTGACAGGAAATTAAATAGTATGAGTGATATCGAACAACGAGTTAAGAAAATCATCTGTGAACAACTAGGTGTAAAAGAAGATGAAGTCACTAATTCTGCATCTTTTGTAGATGACCTAGGTGCTGATTCTCTTGATACCGTTGAGCTGGTAATGGCTTTGGAAGAAGAGTTTGATACTGAAATTCCAGATGAAGAAGCTGAAAAAATCACTACCGTTCAGGCAGCGATAGATTATATTAATGACCACAAAAACTAAATAAGATAATTAATCCATCCAGATAGCTAAAATAGATAATAGCTATCTGGATTTTTTTATAAATTAATTCAATTTTGATGAATTAGATTGTATATATAAGCATTATTTAATTATTAAAGATAGTAAATTAATATATACAATAAATCAAAATTAAATTTAATAAATATAATTAAGGTTATTTTCGTAAACCTATGTTCTAAAAAAAACAATTATGTAGATAACATCAATATAGTGATTTTTTTAAACATGATAATTTATTTAAATAAATTTAATAAAATATTATTGATTTCAGTAACTATTTTACATATTAAAATATTTATAAAACTATATTTTGTTAATGATAAAAATAAAAAATGCAAAATAAATTTATCACTGTAGAAGGTTTAGAAAGTTCAGGCAAAACTACTGCTTGTAGTATTATTATCAAAACATTAAATGAATATGGTATTAGTAAGAAAAATATTGTGCTTACTAGAGAACCTGGTGGTACTCCTATAGCAGAAAGTTTACGTTATATAATTAAAAAAAACACAAAAAAAGAATTTATATCAGACAAAGCAGAATTATTAATCATGTATGCCGCACGAGTGCAATTGTTGGAAAATGTTATTAAACCAGCTTTAAATGTTGGTAAATGGGTGATTAGCGACCGCTATGATCTCTCATCACAAGCTTATCAAGGTGGTGGTAGGCAATTAGATAAGAATTTGATTCATCATCTTAAATCTATGGTATTAGATGATATTTATCCTAATCTAACTTTTTATTTAGATATCACTCCTGATATATGTTTACGAAGACTACAAAAAAAAGGTGATTTAGATCGAATCGAACAAGAATCATTAAGTTTCTTTGAGCGCACTCGTAATTGTTACTTAGATATAGTTAGAAAAGATAATAGTATAATATTTATTGATGCAACTAAATCTTTAGATACTGTTATTCAGAATTTAAAAAATTCTTTATTTAATTGGCTAAAAATAAAATGAATGATTATCCTTGGTTGGATCAAACCTATATACAAATCATTACTCAATATCAGAATGGTTTTCAACATCCTACAATGATAGTTAACGGAATCAAAGGTATTGGAAAAGAAATACTTATTCGCAAATTAAGTTCTTGGCTATTATGTCATAAACCGATTGGTTTAAAAACATGTCAAATATGTAATGGTTGTAAATTAATGCAGTTAAATAGTCATCCGGATTATTATATAATCAATACTCAAAGAAAAGAAAATTTAGGTATAGAAATAATTAGAAATTTAGTATGTAATCTATATCAGTGCGCACAGCAAGGTAATAAAAAAATTGTGTGGTTAGCAAATATAGACATACTTACTCAATCAGCTGGTAATGCTTTATTAAAGATAATTGAAGAACCACCACCTAATGTTTTCTTTTTTTTTAGTACGCAAAATATTTCAAAAGTATTATTAACAATACGTAGTCGCTGTATTGTATTAAATTTATGTCCTCCTAGTGAACACAGTAGTTTAATATGGTTACAACAACAATGTGTCCAAGAAGAAAAATCTATTATATCTGCACTACGTTTAAGCCATGGAATACCTGTTACAGCATTAAATCTTATAGAAAAAAATTGGTTTCTTAGAAAAGAATTATATGATAATTTATTATTTGCAATTAAGAAAGATATTTTACAATTATTACCTATTATTCATGAAAATGATAGTATCTGTATTCATTGGTTAATATCTTTAATATTAGATGCTATGAAAATGCAAAATAATATAACAGAGCATTTGACTAATATAGATCGTACAGATGTCATTTTTTTATTCTCTAAGTTTTTTTCGTTTAACAATCTAAGTAGTATGATATACGATTGGATAAACTATAAAAATAAATCAATTCATAAAACTTCAGTAAGTAAAGAATTAATGCTTGCTAATATATTATTAAGATCTTTTAGAACTAATATAACTAATTCAATAATTTTTAGTTAATTTCAATTATATGAGAAAATTTATGTTTATTGTTGATTCACATTGCCATCTCAATTTATTAGATTATAAAAACAATCATCATAACATTGACGATGTTATAACAAAAGCAGTGTTACGTGACGTAAAATTCATGCTCGCAGTATCTACTGATTTATCAGATTTTAAAAATCTAAAGAAACTAGTCGGTAAACATAAAAACATTGCACTTTCCTGTGGAGTGCACCCACTTAATAATCCAGAATCATATAATAATAAGGACTTTTATTATTTAGCTGCAGATGATCGAGTAATTGCATTAGGTGAAACTGGATTGGATTACCATTATCGTCAAAATAATAAAATAAATCAACAAATTTCTTTTCGAAATCATATTCGTGCTGGAATTCATCTAAAAAAACCAATTATAGTTCATTCAAGAAATGCCATCACAGATACTTTAAATATTTTAAAGGAAGAAAAAAGTGAAGTATGCAGCGGTGTATTACACTGTTTTTCAGAAAATCAAATCGCGGCACGTAAGTTATTAGACATGGGATTTTATATCTCTTTTTCTGGTATAGTAACTTTTAATAAAAATCAACAACTAGATAAAATTATACGTTATGTGCCAATTAACCGCATTTTGATTGAAACAGACTCGCCTTACCTTACTCCAATTCCACACCGTGGTAAAGAAAATCAGCCAGCCTATACTAGAGATATTGCTGAATATGTTGCTATGATAAAAAATATAGATATAGAAATATTAGCAGAAGAAACTACTAATAATTTTTTAAGATTATTTCAAGTATCTATTAATTAATTTAATAATCATATTAATATCAAGCTTATTAATTAATAAGTGCCCCTATCTCATTGTCTAATAAAATAGATGTATATTATAGGAGTTTTACACTATGTTAACAAATGCTTTTTCTAACTTACAAAAAATTGGTAAATCACTTATGCTACCAATATCAGTATTACCAATTGCAGGTATTTTATTAGGTTTAGGATCAGCTAATTTTAGTATATTGCCTAGTACAATATCACATGTAATGGCAGAAGCTGGAGAATCGGTGTTTTCTAATATGCCATTAATTTTTGCAATAGGTATAGCACTAGGTTTTACAAATAATGATGGAGTTTCAGCATTAGCTACTGTAGTAGCTTATGGTATAATGGTAAAAACTATGTTGACAGTATCTTCATTAATTTTATGTGATACAGTGCAAAATATTAAAATACAACATCTTACTGATACTGGTGTCTTAGGAGGTATTATAATAGGGTTTTTAGTATCATATATGTTTAATAAATTTTATCGTATTATATTACCAGAATATATAGGTTTTTTTTCAGGAAAACGTTTCGTACCAATTGTTTCAGGACTAGTTGCAATTATTATAGGTATATTACTAGCTGTTATTTGGCCGCCTGTAGGATTTACTATTGAACGGTTTTCACAATGGGCTGCCTATCAAAATCCAGTGGTTGCTTTTGGTATTTACGGATTAGTTGAGCGTATTTTAATGCCTTTAGGTTTGCATCATATTTGGAATGTTCCTTTTCAAATGCAAGTTGGTGAATTTGTCAACACATCTGGACAAATATTCCATGGTGATATTCCAAGATATATGGCGGGAGATTCAACTGCAGGTAAATTATCTGGTGGATTTCTTTTTAAAATGTATGGGTTACCATCAGCAGCACTTGCCATTTGGCATACATCTAAATCTGAATATCGTTCAAGAATAGGTGGTGTTATGGTTACGGCTATGTTAACTTCATTTTTAACTGGTATTACTGAGCCTATTGAATTCTCTTTTATGTTTGTTGCTCCTGTTCTTTATATAATACATGCTATATTAGCTGGTATAGCATTTCCTGTATGTATTTTATTTAACATGCGTAATGGAACTAGTTTTTCACATGGTTTAATTGATTTTATTATTTTAAGTGGAAATGGATCTAAAATTTGGTTATTTCCAATTATAGGTATTGTATATTCTTTAGCATATTATGTATTATTTCGTTATTTAATTATTAAATTTGATTTTAAGACACCAGGACGTGAAAATTTTAATAATAATCAATTGTCCTTAACTAATAGAGAAACAGCACGTAAGCTAATTATAGCTTTTGGGGGTAAAAACAATATTACTAGTCTTGATGCTTGTATTACGCGTCTTCGAGTAAAAGTATTAGATACTGATAAAGTAAATAGAGAGGAATTAGAAAATCTTGGTGCACGAGGTGTTCTTGTATCTGGATGTGGTATTCAAGTTATTTTCGGTACTAAATCTGGCAATATTAAAACTGATATAGATGATTATATGAAATTATGACATATAATATATTGTATGTTCTAGTATGTAAAGGAAACATTTTATGTTAAAAGAAACTATTTTTAGTAAAATCATTAAACATGAAATTTCATCTGATATTCTGTATCAAGATGAATTAGTAACAGCGTTTCGTGATGTATCACCTAAAGCACCGACACATGTTTTAATTGTACCAAACATACTCATCCCAAGTATTAATGAAGTTAAAAATGAACATGAAAAAACACTAGGAAGAATGTTCTTAGTTGCTGCTAAAATTGCAAGAGCAGAAAAAATTAATGAAAGTGGTTATCGTCTTATAATAAATTGCAATAAACATGCTGGACAAGAAATTTATCATGTTCATATGCATCTATTAGGAGGTAAAGCATTGGGTCCTATGATATAAACTGAAATAATATAATTTGTAAAATACTTAAATATCTAAATAAGATTTAATCAGACAATCAATAAATAAGTAATGAAATTTTTTATCCATTCTATACGTGAATTTTGTGATTTTATTTCATTACAGTAAACTCGTAGTTTCGTATTTCCATCAAATTTCCATTTATCAGGTTCTTTTTGTATTAAATTAACTAATTTAATAAGATCAACCTTGTTTTTTAAGGAAAAATCGAAATAACCTCCTGTATCATTAACTTTTATTTTACATAACCCTAATTGACGAGCTTGTAATCGTATTGATGCAATTTTTAATAAATTAATTGTTGCATCAGGTAATAAACCGAAATTATTAATCATTTCATTTTGTAGTTCTTGAAGATTATATTCACTTGTAGCAGTTGCAATTTTTTTATATAACGACAGACGAGTGTTTGCATTTTTAATAAAATATTCAGGAATAATAGCTGGTATTTGAAGTTCTATTTCAATGTTTTTATTATTGACTAGATCTTCTATCGAAATCGAAGAAGATTTATTACTCTTGATATCGTGAATATAATTTTCTAATAATTCCATATAAAGTGATAAACCAAGTATTTCTACCTGTCCACTCTGTTTTTCGCCAAGTACTTCACCTGATCCACGAATTTCTAAATCACTAATTGCTAATGTAAAACCAGTTCCTAACTCTTTTAAAGAGGAAATTACTTCAAATCTTTTAGTAGCCCTATTAGTAATAAATTTTTGGCTGGGAATTAATAACCAAGCATATGCTTGATAATGTGAACGTCCCACTCGTCCTCTTAATTGATATAATTGTGCTAAACCAAGCCTATCAGCACGATCAATAATAATTGTATTTGCATTTGGGATATCCATACCATTTTCAATAATTGTAGTACAGACCAAAACATTGAAATATTGACAACAAAAATCATTCATTACTTGTTCTAAATCACTTTCAGGCATTTGTCCATGAGCAATGGTTACACGAGCTTCCGGTATTAATTTGCTTATATAATTAGCTATTTTTTCAATATCACTAACTTTATTATGTAGATAATATACTTGTCCTCCTCTTAAAATCTCTCGTAAAATTGCCTCACGTATAATTTCAGAATTAAATTCAGAAACAAAAGTTTTAACTGGTAAACGATACTCAGGTGGAGTAGCAATAATAGAAATATCGCGCATACCAGTTATAGCCATATGTAACGTGCGTGGAATTGGTGTTGCTGTTAATGTTATTATATCTATATCACTATATATAGCTTTTATATATTCTTTTTGACATACTCCAAAACGATGTTCTTCGTCAACAATTAATAAACCTAAATTCTTCCACTTAATATTTTTATTTAATATTTTATGTGTACCGATTAGAATATTTATTGCACCTTTTTTAGTTTGTTCTAATATAGATTTTTGTTCTTTATCAGTTCTAAAATCAGATAACATTTCAATTTTAACAGACCAATTATTAAATCTGTTTTTAAAGTTTTCATAATATTGTTGTGCTAAAATAGTTGTAGGGACAAGAATTGCAACTTGTTTTTTATCCTCAACAGCAATAAAAGAAGCACGTATTGCTACTTCAGTTTTACCAAAACCAACATCACCGCATATTAATCTATCCATGGTGATGGGTTTGCACATATCTTCTATTACTTCATTTATAGCTTTTTGTTGATCTAATGTAATATTAAAAGGAAAATTACTGCAAAAAGACTGATATCTACTTTTATTATATTTAAAGGAATAACCACACTTTAAATTGCGATTAGCATAAATATCTAAAAGTTCTGCTGCAACATCACGAATTTTTTCAATAGCTTTTTGGCGTGCACGCAACCATATATCACTACCTAATCTATGAAGTGGTATATTGTCATTCGTATAACCTATATAACAACTAATTAAATGAAGTGATGATACCGGTACGTAGAGTTTAGTATCATCCGCGTAAGAAAGAATCAAATATTCAGAGTCAATATTATTTGTTTTAATTGTGATTAAACCCATATAGCGACCAATACCATGTTCTAAATGCACCACTGGTTGTCCATGACTTATTCTTTCAATATCAAAAATAAATTTATCTAAATTAGATTGATTCCAATTTTTTTCATCTTTATCCCAAGTATTAAAATTTTTATTAATTATATCATTTTCACAGATTATGGCTTTATTGTTCATAGTATCTATGAATCCACTACGAATATTACCAATCATCAAACTAAGCTTTTTGTATTTTGATTCATTAAAATTGTTTATTATAACAGGATTTAATTCAATATATTCAAGCAATTTTTGAATTTTTGTTTGATAAATTTTATTTTTAGCAAACAGTATTATATAACCATTAAATTTTTTAATAAATCTAGCTAAATATTTCAAAGAAAACTTATTGTCTTTCTTGGAAATTAATGGGGGAAGTAGTTGATATCCTAGATTAATATTGTTTTGTTTTTTAGGTAGTTTTTTATCAGTTATTTTTATTTGAGGCCAATCATTCAATTTGTTTATTAAACAATCTGGTTTTATCCATAAATTAGTTGGCTTTAGTAAAGATCTATTAGAATTAATATTATTATCATCATAAAATTTTTGAATGTTTTGCCAAAAATTTGCTGCCGATTTTTCTAATGTACTATGATTAATAATTATGGTATTTAATGGAAGATAATCAAAAAAGGTAAATAACGGTTTATCAAAAAAAAGAGGATACCAGTATTCAATACCAGCTGGTAAAATTCCCATATCAATATTTTGATATATGTAATCTTTATTACTATTTGTTTTGTTAAAATACCGTTTCCAACGATTACAAAAAAATTTTAGTGCATCTTTATTTGTTGGAAATTCATGTTTAGGAAATAAGTTAATTTCTGATACTCTATTAAGTAATTTTTGTTCTTTTAAATCTATTTCATTAATATCATGGATATCATCATTAAATAAATTGATACGATAACACCGATCATATCCTATAGGAAACAAATCATATAAACAACTTTTTGTTATATTATATTCGCCCGGTTCTAATATGTGGTCAACAAGTTTATAACCAATTTTCTCCAATTTGTTTTTAAAATAATTATTTGATAATTTTTCACCTTGTCTTATTAATAATGTATTACAATATAAAAAATCACTAGGACAAATTAATTGCATTAATGTTTTTATTGATATAATTATTATTCCATGCTTTATTTTAGATAATTGACAAAGTATAGAAATTCTATTCGATATAATATTTTGATTAGGAGATAATCTGCTATAGGGAGCGATTCCCCAATCAGGAAAATGATTAACATAATGTTTAGTTAACTGGCTTATTTCACTAAAAAGCTGAAGAGAATCTTGTGTGTTTGATGTTACTATTAATATAAGACCAAAATAATTTTCAATTATGTTTGTATATTCCATTATACATGAATTACCGACTAATTGACCTAAATGATAAATATCACCTGCTCTTTTAGGTATAGGGTAACGTTGTTTATTAATCATAATACTTCAATATTTTCGATTTTTATTTCATGTTGATTAAATTATTGTTTAATGATCAGCTTTAAGTTTTTGAAATAGAATTTCATATTCTCGACTAGCATCTCCTACATCATTTTGCCATTCACCTTTTTGTAATATATCGTTAGGTGGATATAATAATGTATTATTAGTTATTTTTTTTGGTAAAAATTTCTTTGCTTCTTTATTTGCAGTAGGATACCCGATAGATATAGAAACTTTTGCTGCTATTTCTGGACGCAGTAAAAAATTAATTAATTTTAAAGCACCTTTTATATTTTTAGCATGTATTGGAATAGAAAGATTATCCATCCAAAATATCCCACCTTCTTTAGGCCAAATAGTTTCTAATGGTGCACCAGATTGACGCGCCACATAAGCAGAACCATTCCAAACCATACCTAACAAGACATCTCCTTGCATATAAGGATTTCCAGGATTATCAGAATTAAATGCTACTATATTTGGCATTAGCTTTTTCAATTCTTCATAGGCAGTCTTAATTTGTTTTAAATCTCTAGTGTTACCTGAATAACCAAGTTTACGTAGTGCTATTTGAAAAACTTCACGAGCATCGTCTATTAATAGTAAACTTTTTTTATATTGAGGTTTCCATAAATCAGCCCAACTGGTAATACTTTTTGGATTAATTTCATCAGAATTAACTCCAATAACAGTAGCACCCCAAATATATGGAATAGAATAATTATTATTAGGATCAAATGGTTTATTTAATAAATTAGGATCAAGGTTCTTAAAATTAGTTAATGCAATTTTATCTATTTTCTGTAGCATTTTTTCCTTACGCATTTTAGCAACAAAATAACTTGATGGAACTACTAAATCATAAGAACCATTTTTCCATGTTTTTAACTTAGAATACATAATTTCATTGGATTCATAAGTTGAATAGATAACTTTAATACCTGTCTCTTTAGTAAATTGTTCTAATAATCCTGAAGGTACATACTCAGTCCAGTTGTAAAAATATAATACATTATTAGGTGATTGCGCTTGTACTGTAGTAAATAGCATCAATAATATACCAATAAAAAATTGAGCAAAATACTTCATTGTAATTCTCCCTTATTTATTTTTATTCAGTAATAACTGGCTACTGGCTACTAATAATAGTGATACTAATACTAAAATTACTGTAATTGCATTTACCTCTGGAGATATTCCAACTTTAACCATTGAGTAAATTTTTAATGGTAATATTTCAAAATCAGGACTAGTGACAAATGAAGATACTATAACGTCATCCATAGATAAAGTAAAACTCAATAACCATCCTGCAGTTACTGCTGGCATCGCTAAAGGTAGGATTATTTTATTTAAAATAGTCATTTCGTTTGCACCTAAATCTTTGGCAGCTTCAAACATTCTTACATCAAAATCCTTTAACCATGAATAGATAGTAATTACTACAAATGGAAGACAAAAAGTGATATGAGAAATAAGTAACGACCAAAAACCAAGTGGTATACCTAATAACATAAATAATACTAACAATGAAATTGCCATAACAATATCTGGTGACATCATTACTGTAAATAACATCCCATTAATAAATGATTTTCCACGAAAATGGTAACGATAAAGTGCTAACGCTGTCAAAGAACCTATAATAGTAGCTAAGCTAGCAGAACATACTCCTACAATTAATGAATTTTGTGCTGCTTGAATTAAACTATTGTTATTAATTAAAATTCTATACCAAGATATACTAAACCCTTGCCAATGCATTCCAAATTTAGACGCATTAAATGAATTAATAATTAAAATTAATATAGGAATATAAATCCAAGTATAAATGATAGCCATAAAACTACTACGTAAACAAGATATAGTCATTTTAACTTTACCTTAGTTTTTTAGTAAACTCATAGTACGCCAATAGATTAATAACATTATCCACATTAAAAATGTTACTACTATACTTATAGATGCTCCGAACGGCCAATCTCTAATAGTAAGAAATTGGTTTTTAATGATATTCCCAATAAGTAAATTTTTTGCTCCTCCCATTAAATCAGACACATAAAACATACCCATAGCAGGAATCAAAACCAGTAAACATCCTGCAATAATTCCAGGCATAGTAAGAGGTAATATAATATAAAAAAAAGTTTGGATTTTATTTGCACCTAAATCATATGCTGCTTCTAAACAAGATTTATCTAATTTTTCTAAATTAGAATAAATTGGCAAAATCATAAAAGGTAATAGAATATATATTAGTCCAAATATTACAGCTTCGGGTTTATACATAATATGAAAAGGCTTATTAATAATACCAAGCCACATTAAAAAATTATTAAACCAACCTCGTGTACTTAAAAAAATTTTTAGGCAATAAATACGAACTAAAGAATTAGTCCAAAATGGTACTATTAATAGAAATAACATTATTGGTTTGATATGTATGGGTAATTTAGTTAAACACCAAGCAAATGGATATCCTAATAATAAGCAAAAAACAGTAGCTATAATCGCTATATTCAAAGAATGTAATAAAACTTTAATATATAAAGGATCAATTAATCTTATATAATTATCAAATGTGAAGGTCGTATTAATTAAATGTTCATTATCACGCGTTAAAAAACTGACTATAAAAATCATTAAATTTGGTAAAAATACAAATGTAATCAACCATCCTACTATTAATAAAATCACTGTCTTTTGAAATCTATTACTCGTTAATTTCATATGGTAAAACTACCTCCCAACTTTTTACCCAATTTATAGACATTTTCTGATCTAAAAAATGATCAACATCTGGATCATCTTCATTAAAAAATTCACTAACAGTAATTAATTTACCATTTTCTAGTTCTAGAGTTGATTCTAGAGTCATCCCTTTGTAATTTAGTTCACGCACATATCCAATTAAACCATCTATATTATTACTATGATTGTAGATTTCTTTAACACGAAGATCTTCTGGTCTTAACATTACATATAACTTGTCACCTGTTTTAACCGGAAAAGGACAATAAATATCACATTCATAACCTTCAACTAATGCACGAATATATGAATTTTTATTACTTTTAAGAACTTTTGTATCGAAAACATTTATTTCTCCAATAAATCTTGCAACGAACAAATTTTTAGGTTTTTCATATATTTCACGTGGTGTCCCGTCTTGTTCAATTTTACCATTACGCATAACTACGATACGATCAGACATTGCAAGTGCTTCTTCTTGATCATGAGTAACAAAAATAAACGTAATACCAAGCTTGCGTTGTAATGCTTTCAGTTCATTTTGCATTTGTTTACGTAATTTATAATCTAATGCTGATAAGGGTTCATCTAATAACAATACCTGTGGACGATTTATTACAGCTCTAGCTATTGCTACACGTTGTTGCTGTCCACCAGAAAGTTGATGCGGATGACGTTGATCAAAATTTTCTAATTGTACCATAGTTAAAACATCTTTAACTCGTCTAGTTATTTCATAATATGGAGTTCTTTGCATACGTAAACCAAAAGCAATATTTTCAAATACAGACATATGCGGGAAAAGTGCATAGCTTTGAAATACTGTATTAATATGACGTTCATCAGCAGATGTATTAGTAATGTCATTATCATTAAGTAAAATAAAACCTTTGTTAGCTTTTTCTAGTCCTGCGATTAAACGTAAAATAGTAGTTTTACCGCAACCAGAAGGTCCAAGCAAAGTAATAAATTCACCGTTATAAATTTTTAAATTGAAATTATCAATAATCAATTTATTATCAAAAGATTTACTGATATTAGATAGTATAACTAACGATTTTTTTATATTCTTATCTATCATTCTAGTCTCAGTTTATTTACAACTAATAAATTAAATATTTTAGAATAATTAATAATATAAATGAATAATCTTGCTGTTCAGAATAGTTTAATAGTAAATTTTTTATTTATCTATCAAAATCTATATAAAACACTATGATTATGATATATATTTATATGACAAACTTTATAAGAAATCAATTTGTTTAATGAATGAATATAAATTTTAGTATAAAAGCATTTAATAATAATAAAACAATTAATTAATTTTGAATTCATTAAAATTTTTAATCAATTATAAATTAAAATAATTATATTATGCATTAAATTAATAATGTGAATATTAAATAATCGGATGTTATATATAAATATTATATTTATATATTATTTGACTTATCCCACCTTAAATATTGTACTAACATTTTTTAATTTATTTCAAATCAATTATTAAAAATAAAACTCATCTAATTCAGATTATCAACTAATTTGACAGCATATCCGAGATAGTTATGTGGTGTTAATTTTTTAAGGCGTACTTTTTCTTCTTCTGGTATTTTCAGTGTATCTATAAATTTACGTATAGTTATTGCATCAATATCATTTCCATATGTTAAATCTTTTAGTTGTTCATAAGGTTTATTAACACCATAACGACGCATTACAGTTTGAATAGGTTCTGCAAGCACTGCCCAATTATTTTCTAAATCGTTAAATAAACAATCTCTATTTATTTCTAATTTTGAAATTCCTTTTAATGCTGATTGATATGCTATAACTGAATAACTAATACCAACTCCAATATTACGTAATACAGTAGAATCAGTAAGATCTCTTTGTAAACGTGAAACAAGTAGTTTGCTTGATAAGTGTTTCATGATAGTATTAGCCATGCCTAAATTTCCTTCAGAATTTTCTAAATCAATAGGATTGATTTTATGAGGCATAGTAGAAGATCCAATTTCTGTTTTGTTATCTATTTTCTGATTGAAATAGTTTAAAGATATATAAAGCCAAATATCACTATTAAAATCAATTAAAACATTATTAAAACGTATGATACAATCAAACAATTCTGATATATAGTCATGTGGTTCAATTTGGGTAGTATAAGGATTCCAAACTATTCCTAGAGATGTTACAAAATCTTTACTTAATTGTAGCCAATTAACTTCTGGATAGGCTATTAAATGAGCATTATAATTTCCCACCGCACCATTAATTTTACCTAAGATTTCAATATCATTTAATTTTTTTAATTGACGTTTCATCCGAAATACAGTATTTGCCATTTCCTTACCTATTGTAGAGGGAGTAGCAGGTTGTCCATGTGTTCTTGATAATAAAGGAATATCTTTGTACTTTTTTGCTAATATTTTTATTTCATTAATCAATTTATGCCAGTAAGGTGCAATAACATCACAACGAGCTTTCTTTAACATCAATGCATAAGATAAGTTATTGATATCTTCAGATGTACAAGCAAAATGAACAAATTCAGAAATGTTCTTTAGTTCTGGAATATGATTTATTTTATCTTTTATAAAATATTCTATGGCTTTAATATCATGATTAGTTTTCTTTTCAATAGATTTTATATAACTGGCATCATCTTGATTAAAATTATTAATAAGAGAGTTAAGAAAATCTTTTATATCTTTACAAAAAAGGGGAATTTCTTTTATTTCTTTAGTATTAGCAAGTTTTTGTAACCAATTAATTTCAATTTGGAGTCGATATTTAAATAAACCATATTCACTGAAAATATCACGTAATTCAGTTAGTTTATTGCTATAACGTCCATCAATAGGTGATATATTTGTTAAAACAGATAATTCCATTTTTTTAATTCCTAAATTAATTTTATTAATGTAAATTAAATATTTTTAAGTAAATCTTTTTAAGATTGATATTATTTAGAATTTATAATTTAGGTAATCTTTCTTTAATGATACCACCTCCAAGACAAATTTGATCAATATAGAAAACAGCCGATTGTCCTGGAGCTACAGCTAGTACAGGTTTATTAAATATTACTTTAATACAATTATTAGAAAAAGGAAGGATTTTACAAGAAATGTCTGGTTGTTGATATCTAGTTTTTACTGTGCAGTTAAAACTAGTTTGAATTGGTTTATTGTCTATCCAATGTAAATTATGAACTATTAGACCAATAGAAGATAAACTTGGATGACACTTACCTTGAGCTACTATTAAACGATTATGTACAACTTCTTTATCAACTACGTACCAAGGATGATTGTGACTTCTTTTAGATCCACCAATACCTAACCCTTTACGCTGTCCTAATGTATAATACATAATCCCTGGATGTTGACCAATAATTTGACCATCTGTTGTAATTATATCACCTGTAGATGGTGGTAAATATTTTTTTAAAAATTCACTAAATTTTCTTTTTCCTATAAAACAAATTCCTGTAGAATCTTTTTTCATTGCATTAATAAAATTTAGTTGTTTAGCTAAAACACGTACTTGTGTTTTTTTTATGGTTCCTAGCGGGAAAAGACTTTTTTTAATTTGATATTGATTAAGCGTATAAAGGAAATAACTTTGATCTTTTTTAATGTCAATACTGCGTAATAAATAATTTTGTTTTAAATTGTTTTGACTACGTACGTAATGACCGGTGGCAATAAAATCTGCATTAAGTTCTTCCATAGCAAATTTAAGAAATAATTTAAATTTTATCTCTTTATTACAAATAACATCAGGATTAGGAGTATATCCCATTCTATAACCTTCAAGAAAGGGTTCAAAAACATAATTCCAATATTCTTCAGCAAAATTAATTTTATGTAAATAGATACCAAGTTTGTCGCAAATTGACTGTGCATCAGCTAAATCTTGTTTAATACTACATCCTTCTTTATCATCTTCCTCCCAATTTTTCATAAATAGACCTTCAACATAGTAGTTTTGTTTTTGTAACAACCATGCAGCGATAGAAGAGTCAACACCTCCAGACATGCCTATAATTACTTTTTTTTTATTTGCAAACATCTTATTAAATTGATATTTTAATTTAAAGGATTAAAAATCCAATCAATACTATACATACGTATTGTGTTACTAAGTTAGTTTATCTTAATATTATACTACAAAAATTCTTTAGCAAGAAAACATTTGTAGTATTTAATACTTTTATATTTTATAACATTCAACTATTTATTACATATACTGACTATTCATATAGAACTAATGATTTTTTATTTATTTACAATGAAATATTCGATTATTTTAATATATTATTATAGTTTTCATGAAAAACATTAGAAGATATAAAGGAACAAACCAGTTTTTTGAAAATAATAAAAGTATTTACTAAATAAAATATATACACAAAAAATCTTTTTCTTTCAAATTGTATTAAAATGTGCATTTTCTTATGTATATATTATCTTCCGTAAGATTTACACTATAACAATTTATAAATTTGATATTTGATCACTAAAAAAACCTTAAGAAAATTTTAAAAATTTACACTTAATAGATGAACAATGCAAATCTTAAAAAAAATAATATATATACTTGATACTTGTTAGTAATTTTTTAGTTTAACAAAAATAACCAAACTTAAGCAATTAGGCACTTCGTTCTTCCATATCTTAATTAAGTATTAAACATTGAATAGAAATTTAATAATATCTCCATCTTGAACAATATAGTTTTTACCTTCTGAACGCATTTTCCCAGCATCTTTTGCACCTTGTTCTCCGCTATAGAATAAATAATCACGAAAAGAAATAGTTTGTGCACAAATAAAACCTCTTTCAAAATCACTATGAATTTTACCGGATGCTTTTATTGCGCTTGTACCGATGGGAATTGTCCAAGCTCTAATCTCTTTTATGCTAGCAGTAAAATAAGTATGTAAATTAAGTAATGAATAACCGGCACGAATTACATTATTAAGAGAACTCACCTTTTCTGTCTTATTTGTAAATTCATTAAAGTTGGAGTCAATTGACGCACACAGGGGAATTACTATTGAATTTTCCTTTTCAGTAAATTTATGCAACTGAGATAAAAATCTATTATTTTGTAAATTATTATCTTCAATATTTGCGATATACATAATTGGTTTTATTGTTAATAAATTTAGATAATTAATAAAAGATTTTTCTTGAATACTTAAATTCAATATTCTTAACATTTTTAAATCTAATAAATGAATTAAACATTTTTCCAATACATTAAATTCATTATTAATATCTTTATTATTTATGTTTCGTTTTTTTATTTTTTTAATAGCATTCTCACAAGTAATTAAGTCAGCTAAAATTAATTCTTCATTAACAATATTAATATCTTCTATGGGATTAACTGTACCTGTAACATGAATGATATTATCATTATTAAAACAACGCACTACATGACATAAAGCATCAGCTGTTCTAATATTATTCAAAAATAAATTTCCTAACCCCTCACCCTTAGAAGCACCCTTAACCAATCCTGCAATATCAATAAATTCCATATGTGTTGGCACTAATCTTTCTGGATTAAGCAATGTTGATAATTGCTGTAATCTTAAATCAGGCACAGAAACCAAACCAATATTTGGCTTAATTGTACAAAATGGAAAATTTGCTGATTTTACATTTTTACCAGTAAGTGCATTAAAAATAGTAGATTTACCTACATTAGGTAAACCTATAATACCGCATTTAAATCCCAAATCTTAATTTTCCTTATACCTTATGTTTATTACTAATAATCATTTATACAGTCAGATAATAATTACGAATTAAACGCATTAAGTCTATTTATTGCTTTATGATAATCATGTGTTAACCAAATTTCTGTGCAAATTATTGCCTCATTGATAACATTACAAATAAGTTTTTTTTCATTGTTAGGTGGTTCACTAAGAACAAATTGGCTAATGTGATTACGATTTCTGGGACGACCAACGCCAATTCTTAATCTATAAAAATTTTTACTATTACCTAATTGTTTAATTATATCTCTTAAACCATTGTGTCCTCCATGACCACCACCATATTTAAATTTCGCTATGCCAGCAGGAAAATCAAGCTCATCATGTGCTATCAATATTTCTTCTGGTAAAATATTATAATATGTTGATATAGCTTTTACTGCTTGTCCACTTAAATTCATAAAGGTATTTGGCATTAATAGATAAATTTTATCACTACTAATACGCATACTAGAAGTAAATCCAAAAAAACTAAGACTATTTTTTATAGTAAGATTATGCTTTTCTATCAATAAATTCACATACCAAGCGCCCACGTTATGTCTTGTATCTATATATCTTGCTCCTGGGTTCAAGAGACCAACTATTAATTTAATTTTATTCACTTTTCAATTATACCATAACAATATCAAAATATCCTTATTACTATATAAAACTTTTATTTAGAATAGATCAATAAAATAAGCTAAATATAATTTTAATGAAAAAAATAGTAAAATATTTTAAAAATTAAATAAATTAATTTTTAAATAATATATCAATGTTCAAACATAGCGGATATAGATTCATTATTACTAATACGTCTAATTGCTTCAGCTAACATTCCGGATAAAGTTAATGAACGAACATTTGGTAAAGATTTTATTTCTTTAGATAAAGGAATAGTATCGCATACTATTACCGTATCAATCACTGAATCATGTAAATTTTTTGCTGCAAGGCCAGAAAAAATAGGGTGTGTAGCGTAAGCAAAGACACGCTTAGCACCACGTTCCTTTAAAGCTTCTGCTGCTTTACATAAAGTACTTCCTGTATCAATCATATCATCTATTAAAATACAATCTCTATCAGAAACATCTCCTATAACATGCATAACTTGAGCAACATTATAATGGGGTCGACGTTTATCAATAATTGCCATATCTGTATCATTTAATAATTTAGCAATGGCACGAGCACGGACTACTCCACCTATATCAGGAGAAACTACAATAGGATTTACTAAATCTATACTTAACATATCTTCTAATAAAATTGGACTGCCAAATACATTATCTACTGGAACATCAAAAAAACCCTGTATTTGTTCAGCATGTAAATCTACAGTAAGGACACGATCAACTCCAACATTAGAAAGAAAGTCTGCTATTAATTTTGCAGTAATAGGGACGCGTGCAGAACGTACTCGTCTATCTTGACGAGCATAACCAAAATATGGAATAACTGCAGTAATACGACCAGCAGAAGCTCTACGTAATGCATCTACCATTACAAATAATTCCATCAGATTATCATTGGTAGGATAACAAGTGGATTGAATTATAAAAATATCTCCTCCACGTACGTTTTCATTTATTTGAACACTTATCTCTCCATCGCTGAATCGATTAACAAAAATATTACCTAAGTTAGTATATAAACGATTTGCAATTAATTGTGCCAATTCCGGAGTAGCATTACCAGTAAATAATTTCATATCTGGCATAATAATTTCCTCATAATTTTTCAAAAATAATGCTTTAATTAATGAAATACCTATAAATTTTTGTTCGTATAAATTTAGATATTTTGTTAAAAATAATCATTGTTTATAATTTAACTAATCTAACTAATCTAGCTAGTGGTGTGAATTATTCTTGACAAGACTGTATGAAGAGGAGACATATTAATACCTTTAGCTATAAATCCAACAGCATATTTAGGAATTAATTTCATTAAATCATAAGCATCTTGTTTATTATTACATTCGGAAAAAACGCAAGATCCAGTTCCAGTTAATCTTGTAGGTGCGTACCTTGAAAGCGAAGAAATTATTGAATCAATTTCAACAAAATTACTTCTAACTAAATTTTCACAATCATTAGTAAAAGGTAATTTTAATAACTGATTCATATTACAATATTTCGTATTTCTAGTTAAATTATTCGAACTAAAAATATCTGAAGTATTAATATTAATATTAGGATAGGTAATAAGATACCATTTTTGTTTGATATTAACACGCCTGAGTTTTTCTCCTACTCCTTCAGCAAAAGCTGAATATCCATGAATAAATAATGGTACATCAGCACCTAATTGTAAACCAAGTTCAGCAAGTTGATTTATTGTAAATTTAGTTTTCCAAAGATAATTAAGTGCTACTAGAATTGTAGCAGCATTAGAAGATCCACTACCTAATCCACTACCTATAGGTAATTTTTTTCGTATGCTAATAGTCGCACCTGAATTTATCAATAAATATTTTTTTGCTGCTAGTTTTAATAACTTTGCTGCTTTTACAATTAAATTGTTTTCTTTTGGTATATCTATTAATTTCGTAATTAAATTAATATGACCACTATCATTTACTTTTATTTCTATCAAATCGCTATAATCAATAAATTGAAAAAGAGTTTGCAGATTATGATAACCATCTAATCTACGACCAGTTATATACATAAAAAGATTTAATTTTGCAGGCGCTGGCCAAATAGTCATCATAATATATCCTGATTCTTTTAATGTTGATATTTCACATATTTCAGTAAATATCTAATTGAATGATTATTTTAACTTTATTTTCAATAGTACATATAATATCTATAAAGCAAATATTATTATTTAATGATTAATATCATTAACCACTTAATTGATTATACTGAAAAAATAAATAATAATATACACTCAAATAAAATTATTCTTAATAATAATTACTTGTATTATAAATTATTATTTAATAACAATAGAAAAATAAACTAATTAATTTTATATAACATTTAATTTCATAGTTATTTTGATTTTTATTAATAGTTGATTTATATTAATTACAGTACTTTTTCATATGATGTATTATTACCGAATATATTATGAACTTAATAAAACTGTTTTATTGTTAAATATCGATTATGTCTTAAAATATTATTTGTGAATAATCTGTTGCATCAATTAAAAAAATCAATAATTTTTCAGATGTATTAGAACTATATTGATTGATAGTTATAAATGATTTTAGTTTGATATCTTTTTTATTTGTTTTTATCATACATGATAATCTTTTAAAAATATATCTTTGAAGAATAATCATTCAATTATAAAATATTTGAAGTCTTGCTAATGACATTGCTTGTTCTTGGAATTAATCATAAAACTGCTCCTCTTAATTTACGTGAATGTATATCATTTGGGCCAGAGATCATTAACCAGGCTCTTGATAATTTATTATCAAAGTCTATGATACAAAGTGTTGTATTGCTTTCAACTTGTAATCGAATAGAAATATACGTTAGTACAGACAATAATATTAGTTTGAAAGAATATTTAATGATTTGGTTATGTGATTATCATAAAATCAATAGAGAATATATATGTAATAAAGTATATTATTATCAAGAAAAAGATGCAGTAAGTCATCTAATGCGTGTAGCTAGTGGATTAGATTCTATGATATTAGGTGAATCACAAATATTTGGTCAAGTGAAACAAGCTTTTGCTATATCAAAAAAAAACAATTCAGTAAATAAAGAAATCGATCGAATTTTTCAAAAAACTTTTTATGTAGCAAAACGTATTAGATTTGAAACTGATATCGGATCCAATAATATTTCTGTAGCATTTGCTGCTTGTGCTTTAGTTTATGAAATATTTAATTCATTATCTAAACTGATAGTTTTATTAATAGGAGCAGGTAAAACTATTCATCTAGTAGCACATTATCTACGAAAATATAAAGTAAAAAAAATAATTATTTCTAACCGTACTCGATCCCGTGCTGATATGTTAGCTTTAGAAGTAAATGCAGAAGTAATTAACCAAATTGATTTAGAGAAACATTTACATAGAGCTGATATTATAATATCCTCAACTTCCAGTAGATTTCCTATAATTAGTAAAAATATGATACAAAATGCATTAAAAACAAGATGTAATAAACCAGTGTTTTTAGTTGATATTGCAGTGCCTCAAGATATTGATACTGAGGTTAATACATTACCGAATACCTATCTTTATAGGGTAGATGATTTAAAAAAAATTATAGATAGAAACTCAACATGTCGAACAGCTGCTTTAGTACAAGCTGAAAAAATAGTTCTTCAGGAAAGCAATGAATTCATGCCACAATTAAGATCACAAAATGCTGTTCATAGTGTTCGTAAATATCGAGCACAAATTGAAGCTATTCGCATTGAAATGGAAAAAAGAGCATTGCATGCCTTAAAAAAAGGTACTGATCCTCAAAAAGTTATGCAAGAACTAATTTATAAATTAACAAATCGCTTAATTCATGCACCTATCAAATCTCTTCAACAAGCAGCTCGTAATGGTGATAATGAGCGTTTAAAAATCTTATGTGATAGTTTGGGATTAAATTAAGATATTTTTTAAAACCTTGTTGGGAAATATTATAATAAATGAAAACTTCTATTATTACTAAATTAAAAGAACTTTTAAATCGTCATGAAGAATTAGAGTCTCTTTTAAGTAATTCAAATATATTTAGTAATCAAAAACTATTTAGCAACCTTTCACGTGAATATTCTAAACTTACTAGTATTACTGATTATTTTAGAAAATGGCAAAAAATTAATCAAGATATTGAAAATCTTAAACAATTATCTAAAGATAATGAATTACAAGATATAGCACAAATTGAACTGTGTGAATCTTATAAAAATATTGAAATATTAGAACATAAAATACAAATGCTATTGTTACCTCAAGATCCTGATGATGAACGTAATTGTTTTATAGAAATACGTGCTGCTACAGGAGGAGATGAAGCAGCAATTTTTGCTGGAGATTTATTTCGCATGTATATGCGTTATGCGGAAATATGTAACTGGGATGTAAAAATTATTAATGCTAATGATAGTGAACATGGTGGTTATAAAGAAATAGTTATTCGTATTAATAGTCATAATGCTTATGGTAGACTAAAATTTGAATCTGGTGGACATCGTGTGCAACGTATTCCTGATACTGAATCTCAAGGAAGAATTCATACATCAACTTGTACTGTAGCAGTAATTCCAGAAATAGCAGAAAATGCAATATTGCAAATTAATCCTAATGATTTAAAAATCGACAGCTTTCGTTCATCAGGAGCAGGAGGTCAACATGTTAACACTACTGATTCGGCAATTCGTATAACTCATATACCCACTGGTATAACGGTTGAATGTCAACACGAACGTTCTCAACATAAAAATAAAGCTAGAGCATTAACTATACTTGCCTCTCGTATTGAATCTTTACAAAAAGCCAAACGCCATGCTACAGAAGCTAATTTGCGTCGTAATCTATTGGGAACAGGAGATCGTTCAGATCGAATTAGAACCTATAATTTTCCGCAAGGTAGGATTACTGATCATCGAATTAATCTAACAGTTTATCGTTTAGATGAAATTCTAAACGGAAGGTTAGAGTATTTAATTGATCCTGTTTTACATGAATATAAAGCTGAACAATTAACAACACTATCAGAACAAAATTGATGAATATTCGTGATTGGTTACAAAAAGCAACATTAATTTTATGTAATAGTAGTACTCCAAAACTTGATGCACAAATAATATTAAGTTTTGTTTTAGGAAAATCTCGTACTTGGTTATGTGCTTTTGATGAAATATCTATTAATCACAAAAAAATGGTTGTTTTAGAACAGTTATTAATGAGACGAATGCATGGAGAACCTATAGCTTATTTGATAGGAAAATGTGAGTTTTGGTCACTAACTCTAAGTGTGACACGTGATACTATCATTCCACGATGTGATACTGAAATTCTTGTCGAACAGGCTTTAATGTATTTACATAATAAACCTTTAAAAGTATTAGATCTTGGAACTGGAACTGGCGCAATTGCATTAGCAATTGCTAGTGAACGTCCAAAATGTAAAGTTGTTGGTGTTGATTTTATTGAGAGTGTAATTAAAAATGCACAAAATAATGCTATCAATCTAAATATTACTAATGTTAATTTTATTGTAAGTTATTGGTTTAATAATTTGCCATTAAATAAGTTTGATTTAATTGTAAGTAATCCTCCTTATGTCGAACCTAACAGTCAGTACCTAAATTTGGGTGATATTATTTTTGAACCTATCAGTGCATTAGTGTCTAAAGAAAACGGTTTAGCTGATTTAAAAATTATAATTCAAACTGCAGTACATTGGCTAAAATATAACGGTTTAATTTTATTGGAACATGGTTGGAGACAAAGTGAAGCAGTTCACTGTATAATGCAAAAACATGGATATCGAAACATTCATACTGTTAAAGATTATGCAGGAAATCCACGTGTTACTTTAGGTTTTGCACCTAAATTAGATAGTTGTTAAATTGCATTATATATAACAAGATATAAGAAACTTAATTTATGATGTTATATAAAAGTAATAATTGAATATCAACATAATCTTTTATATTATTTAAAGGGATACATATTCAATTAAATGTTACAATACAATCAATAATGATTAATTAATTTATATTAGGAACATTATATCTTGATTACAAAATTAGATTTTAGTCAAATGATGTTATGTGAAGCAATTATTGATGCTATGGTTGATATTCGTTCTGATTTTCCTTTATCTTTTGTACAAAATCAATTGTCATTTTTAGTTGAAAAAGCAAAAGATTATGTCGGATCAGAAAATAATTCTGATTTAAAAATAAAAAAATTAATTGAACTATTTTATCATAAATGGGGGTTTGGAGGAGCTAGTGGTACTTACAATGTATCAGATGTTTTATGGTTAGATAAAGTATTAAAAACAAGACAAGGTACAGCAATATCTTTAAGCATAATTTTAATTCATATAGCTAGTGAATTAAAATTAACTCTCATTCCAATTATTTTTCCTACTCAATTAATTTTACGTGTTGGTTGGGTTGATAATTACGATTGGTTAATCGATCCATTTAATGGTGAAAAAATTAATATCTCTATTTTAGAAGCATGGTTAAAGGGAAATATTAGTGCTAATGCTAAATTACATGAAAATGATCTTGACGAAGCAACAACAATTAGTGTTATATATAAAATGCTTACAACATTAAAAATTGCTTTGATGGAAGAAAAAAAAATGGAATTAGCTCTTAATGTTAATAAGTTATTGTTGCTAATTAATCCTAATGATCCTTATGAAATTAGAGATCGTGGATTGATTTATGCTCAGTTAGATTGCGAACACGTTGCAATCAACGATTTAACTTATTTCATTGAGCATTGCCCAGAAGATCTGGTAAGTGAGATGATAAAATTTCAAATAAATATAATTAAACAAAAAAAAGTGACAATACATTAATATTATTAAAAATTATACTAACACTAACCATAGTATCTTATCTTAAAACAATTTTTTATTAATTGAAAAATGATTTTTACTATAATTTTTATTATATCAACTACATGATTATAAAAATTTCAACTAATAAATTGTCTAATTTAAAATTATTAATTTGTTTGATTATTATTATTGTATATATGAAATCAGAAAGAGAGTTAGTTTATGTCATTAAAAATTTCACGTCAAGATTTTGATCGATTCATGATACCTGTTTATAATCCTGCTAAATTTATACCGACCCATGCTAAAGGTTCAATAGTTTGGGATCAAGATGGCCAAGATTACATAGATTTTACAGGAGGCATTGCTGTTAATGTATTAGGTCATGCACATCCAATATTACAACAAACTATTCAAGAACAAACATCTAAATTATGGCATATTGGTAATAGTTATACTAATGAACCTATTTTACGTTTAGCTAAACAATTAATCAACGCTACTTTTGCAGATAAAGTTTTTTTTTGTAATTCTGGCGCAGAAGCAAACGAAACAGCAATGAAATTAGCTCGTAAAGTAGCTCTAGATGTATTCGGTAAGGATAAAAGTAATATATTATCTTTTAATAATGCATTCCACGGACGTACTTTTTTTACAATGACTGCTGGAGGAAAATCTGATTATTCGAAACATTTCGAACCACTTCCTAAAGAAATTCAACATGGATCATTTAATGATATGCAATCTGCTGTTCAATTAATTAATAAAAACACTTGTGCTGTAATTGTAGAACCAGTACAAGGAGAAGGAGGAGTTATTCCTGCTAAAGTAGCTTTTCTAAAAAAGCTGAGAGAATTATGTGACAAGTACGATGCTTTACTGATTTTTGATGAAATACAAAGTGGAGTAGGTCGTACTGGATCGTTATATGCTTATATGTATTACGGAGTAATACCGGATATACTGACAACTGCAAAAGCTCTTGGTGGTGGTTTCCCAATTGGCGCTGTATTAACTAAAGAAAAATTAGCAATAGTAATGACTGTAGGAACTCATGGTTCTACTTATGGTGGTAATCCATTAGCAGGTGCATTGGGAAGTAAAGTATTAGAATTAATTAAAAAAGATAAAATCATAGAGGGAGTAGCAGAACGACATGTATGGATTGTTGAACATTTAAAAAAAATCAACAAAGATTTTAATATATTCAAGGAAATAAGAGGTTTAGGATTACTTATTGGTGCTGTTTTAAATGAAGATTTTAAAAATCAAGCCAACAATATAAATATATTAGCTTCTGAATTCGGTGTAATGGTCTTAGTTGCTGGTCCTAATGTTGTACGTTTTACTCCAGCTTTAAATATTAGTAAAAAAGAAATAGAATTAGGTATGCAGAGATTTGCTAAGGCATGTGCATCTTTTATACAAAATAGATAGATTGTTATTAATATTACAACATTTATTTCCAAAAATCATCAAAAATATTTATAGGTAAATGACGTTTATGCTGAGTTTTTAAGTATAGATTCTCTATGATGTTATTATATTTGATATTTACAAATTTTCCTTCTAAATAATCATCTATAATATCATAACTAACTCCCAAAACAGATTCGTCATCTTTAGATGGCTGATTATCTTCTAAATCAGCTGTTGGTTTCTTTAGATATAAATGTTTCGGACAGTGAATTTCTTTTAATAAATTTCTAATTTGGCGTTTGTTTAATCTAAATAATGGATTAATATCAGTACCACCATCACCGTATTTTGTAAAAAATCCAGTAACTGCTTCTGCTGCATGGTCAGTACCTACTACTATTCCTTTATTTATACTAGCTATACTATATTGAACTTTCATTCGCTCTCTTGCTTTTTCATTACCTCTTACAAAATCAGATAAAAAAATGCCAGCATTTTTTAATGACTCTTCACTAGCTAAAACTGCATTTTTAATATTTATTGTGATCTTTCTATCTGGTTTTATAAAAGATAAAGCATCCTGACAATCTTTTTCGTCAATCTGATTACCATATGGCAATCTTACAGCAATAAAGTAATAATCATCTTTATCTGTATCTTTTCTTAATTCAGAAATAGCTAATTGACACAATTTTCCAGTAAGAGTTGAATCTTGACCTCCACTAATACCAACTATTAACGATCTAATGCAGTCATATTTTTTTAAGTATTGTTTTAAAAAATCAATACTATTACGAATTTCTTGATTGATATTAATTATTGGTTTAACTCCAAGAGTTTTAATAATTTCATGTTGTAAAGACATTTTATTGATTCCTTTAATCTAACCATTCACAGCAATATATTATTTATATGTTTAGAAAATTTTAACGTATGAAGAAATATATTTTATTAATACAGGTAAATATATTGGAAATAATATTACACAACAAACTAAACTGAGACATATTTTTTGTTCAATTTTTTTATTTTTTTTATTATTTATTATAGGAATACAGAAACGTTTACGATATGGCCAAAACAAAGGTACTCCTGCAGGAGTTAACATATCAGCAACAATATGACTAAAATAACCCAATATCATACCTTGAAATACATCATCTGGCATTAATAAACTTCTAAAAAAGACATTTTTAAAAAACCATAGAGTAATTAAGGCAAGTAAACTGTGAGTAAATCCTCTATGTCCAAAAGTTACAGATATAGGTTGTGAAATCCATCTTAATTTTTGACCAATTAATGATCTAGGATGATCAATATCAGGAATAAGGCAAGTAGTTAATACAGCTGGAATTAAGTGCCACCAATCTGCCTGTATCATTAATGCGTTTAATATAAAATTTTTAGCAAAAATAGCACTGGCTATAGCAAAAATAATATGACCATTTGTTGTCATGATTTTGTTTGTGAATTTTAAAAATTTTTTATAAATTTGTAATTTATTAATGATTCAATTATATTTTTATCAACAAAAACCTCAATTTAACAAAAATGATTTGTGTTGTTATTCAATGATTAAATCAATACTGATATGTTGATATAAAAATTTAATCATTTAATAAAAGTAATCATTGATTAATTTGTTTGTAATAAGATTATTATCTTAGCCATTTAAGTGTTCAAATGTTAATTGTGTAAGATTATTAAGTTTTACATCTGCTAAACACCATCTTGGATCATTACTATATTCAACTGCAGGTATTACAATTGAACGCATACGAGCAGCCTTAGTGGCAATCATCCCATTAAAAGAGTCTTCTATACTAGTACATTGTTGAGGCTTTACAAATAGTTGATCTGCTGCATCTAAGTATATTTGAGGATGAGGTTTACTGTAAGGTAAAGATTCAGCAGATACAATTAAATCAAAATAACTATTAAGATTAAATAATGTCAACACTCTTTTTAGCATATATAAAGGTGAAGCAGAAACAAGTCCAATTTTCAAATTGTATTTTTTACATAATGTTAGTGCATATTCAACTCCTGGCAATAAAGGTTTTTTTTCTTCAATTAATTCCATTGCTCTTGTTATAATAAAATCTATAACTTCTTTTTTGCTTGGTTTATTTAATGGTATTGATTTATACCACATACATACAGTTTGATCGATTCTTAAACCTATTGTATCGGCTACTTTAGAATGATAAGGCAATGTGATGTTTAGTGTTGAAAGAATATCATTTTTAGCTTGAATCCATAATGGTTCAGAGTCTATAATAATTCCATCCATATCAAAAAAAATAGCTATAATATTTTTATCAGGATACATGAAATATTCCATTAAAATTTGTGATTTATATTATAATTATCATTAGTTAATGTTTATTTTTTTAATTGATAATTAAACCGAATTATTTTAGATTATCAATTTTAGGAAAATAATTTTTATTAAAATTGTTAATTTTATTAGTTTACTATATGCATTTATATGTTACCATACAACAAAAATTATTAAGTAATAAAAATTAACATAAAGTATGAATTACAATTCTATTCAAGTAATTTTAAATTTTTGCTCTCTTATATTAAATACTTGTTAAATATATGATTTATGAAACAATACTTAAGATTAAGTAAAACTTTGTTATTTTAATCATATGAAAACAATACTGTTGTTATGTTATTTAAGTAATATTAGTGTTTAATTTTTTTAATTTAGGTGTAATTATTTTAATAAAAAATATTATTTCTGTATTTATTAAGATTACCAACTAAAGATTTAAAAATACACATATACTATAACTAATATAACTCAATTGTAAAAAATTATTAGTTTTATTATTTAGTTAAGATGTTTTAATGTTTTAATATACTTGCTTTATACAGTTATAATAAAATTTATGATTTTTTAAACTGTCATGATTTAATCGGGGGTTAAATTTTAATGTTGTAATCTCAAGGATATAAAATGCCTTTAATTACTTTTTCTAATAAAAGCAAGCGATATTATGATTGTAGTATAAGTATTATGGATATTGCTTTAAGTATAAATAAAAAACTAGCACAGTCTTGCATAGCTGGTAGAGTAAATTCTGAATTAGTTGATTATAATCACATTATAAGTCGTGATGCATTAGTTGATATTATCACTATAGAAGACGATATTAGTTTAGAAATCATCCGTAGATCCTGTATGCAATTATTAGGTTATGCAATAAAACAATTATGGCCAACATCTAAAATGGCAACTAGCCAGATTGTTGGAAATAATTTTTATTACGATTTTGACCTTGATTATCGTATAAATAGTGAAGATATCAATAAATTAGAAAAATATATGCATCAGTTAGTTAATTCTAGATACAATATTACAAATAAAAAAATTATTTATCAGGATGCTCGTAATTTATTTTTACAGAAAAATGAAATATATAAAATAATGATTCTTGATGAAAGAATAGATAAAGAACAGTTTGTAAGTATATATATTCACGAAAATTTTATAGATATATGTAAAGGTCCGCAAGTACCTAATGTAATTTTTTGTAAAAATTTTAAATTGCAAAAAGTTTCTGGAGCTTATTGGAATGGAAACAAAAATAATAAAATGTTGCAAAGAATTTACGGCACTGCCTGGACAAATAAAAAACAATTATCATGCTATATAAAACAACTAGAAGAAACAACTAAACGTGATCATCGTAAAATTGGCAAACAACTAGATTTATACCACTTTCAAAAAGAAGCACCTGGTATGGTGTTTTGGCATCACAACGGTTGGATCGTTTTGAATGAATTAAAAATATTTATTTCTAATAAATTTAGAGAGTACGAATACCAGGAAGTTAACAGCCCATCATTGATGGAGCGTAAAATTTGGGAAAAAACTGGACATTGGGAAAATTATAAACAACTAATGTTTACTATTATTTCTGAAAACACTGAATATTGTGTTAAGCCAATGAATTGTCCAGGACATTTACAAATTTTTAAACAAGGAATAAAATCTTATCGTGATTTACCAGTGCGTATGGCTGAATTTGGCAGCTGTTATCGAAATGAACCATCAGGTTCTTTACATGGTTTGATGCGTGTTCGCAGTTTTACTCAAGATGATGCTCACATTTTTTGTACAGAAGATCAGTTAAAAGAAGAAGTCCATAAATGCATAAACATGATATATGATATATATCATACATTTGGTTTTAATAATATATCAGTAAATTTGGCTACACGCCCAACACAACGTATTGGTACGGATAAGATGTGGGATTATGCTGAAAAAAGTTTAGAATCTGTTCTAAATGAAAAAAATATTGAATTTAAATTTCAGTTAGGTGAAGGTGCTTTTTATGGTCCTAAAATTGAATTCACTTTGCTTGATTGTCTTGATCGATCTTGGCAATGTGGCACAATTCAATTAGATTTTGCTCTTGCTAAGCGTCTCGATGCAGTGTATATAGACAAAAATAATGATCGTCTATTCCCAGTAATTGTTCATCGTGCTGTTCTTGGATCACTAGAGCGTTTCATAGGGATATTAATTGAAGAGTATACAGGTTTTCTCCCTTGTTGGTTATCACCTGTACAGGTTGTAGTAACAAGTATCACTGATAAACACCTTGAGTATGTTAAAAAATTAACACTTAAATTGCATAATAAAGGATTTCGTGTTAAATCAGATTTAAGAAATAAAAAATTAGGATTTAAAATTCGTGAACATACATTACATCGTGTTCCTTATATACTAATATATGGAGATGAAGAAGTAGAAAATAATAAAATATCAGTTCGTACTCGTTGCGGTAAAAATCTTGGACTAATGGATATTAATGATTTTATCCAAAAATTAAATCAAAAAATTTGTATTAAAAGTATTAAATAATTATTGTTGGAGGAATAAAGTATTAAAGGCGCAAAAAGAACACAGTTTACTCGTTCAGATCGTATTAATAATGAAATTAATGCAGCTGAAGTACGTTTAACAGGATTTAATGGTGAGCAAATTGGTATTGTTAGTCTACAAGAAGCGTTAAAACGGGCTGAAGTATTAGGAGTCGATTTAGTTGAAATCAGTCCTAACGCTGAACCACCAGTTTGTCGTATCATGAATTATGGAAAATTTGTTTACGAAAAAAGTAAATCTTCTAAAGAACAAAAAAAGAAACAAAAAATAGTTCACATTAAAGAAATAAAATTTCGTCCTGGTACTGATGAAGGTGACTACAAAATTAAATTACGAAATTTAATTAAGTTTCTAGAAGAAGGAGATAAGACGAAAGTCACTCTTCGATTTCGTGGTCGTGAAATGGCTCATCAACAAATTGGTATGGAAATTTTAAATCGTATAAGAAAAGATCTCTGCGAAGATTTAGATTTAGCTGTAATAGAATCTTTTCCTGCAAAAGTTGAAGGTCGTCAAATAATTATGATGCTTGCACCTAAAAAAAATAGAAATATTCACTAAATATCAAAAATTATGAAAAATCATCATTTATATTAACAATAAATTGGATATTGTTAAACATGTTAAAAATAAAAACAATACGTAGCGTAGCTAAAAGATTTAAAAAAACTGCATATGGTGGCTTTAAATATAAACATGCCAATTTACGCCATCTTCTAACTAAGAAGTCTACTAAACGTAAACGCCATCTTCGTCTCAAAAATATGATTTCCTCAGGAGATTTAGATTCAATTAATGTATGCTTGCCATATTTATAATAATTCGTGTTAATATCAGATATAAAATAGGAGAGCTTAAATGGCTCGAGTCAAACATAGCATAACTGGTCGCTCACGTCATAAAAAAATTTTAAAAAAAGCCAAGGGTTATTACGGTGCTAGATCACGCACTTATCGGACTGCTTTTCAAGCTGTTATAAGATCTGGTCAATATGCATATCGTGACCGTAAACAACGCAAACGTCAATTTCGTCAGTTATGGATTTCACGTATTAATGCTGCTTCTAGACAATATGGTATATCTTATAGTAATTTAATAAATATGCTTAAAAGAGCAGCTATAAGAATAGATCGTAAAAATTTAGCTGATATGGCCGTCTTAGATATCACGTCTTTTTCTAAATTAATAGAGAAAGCAAGTGCAATTCCAGCATAAATTATGATTTAGAAGTAATTATTATCATAGGTAATAATGAATTGATTTTTTAGATGTAAAGTTTTTTAGAATTATTATTTTAGGTTAAGTGTTTTATTATTTTATGAATTATAAAATATATAATAAATTAAAAAATAAAAGGCTACTTAAAAACCTCCTTAGTTAGTGGAGGTTTTTTATTAGTATTGAATATATTTTAAGAAACTTATAAAATCTAGTGGTTAATATTTAAATTTAAAGAGAAAAAAATGTGTAAAAAACTATCAAATTTGATAGATGAAGCCTTAATTAATATAGAAAATTCCCAAGATATTAATTCACTTGAATTAATAAAAATTAAATATCTTGGAAAAAAAGGATATATAACACAATTACTAAATTCTTTATCTGAAATTCCAGACAAAAAACGCTTAATAGAAGCTAAAAGGCTTAACAAAGCTAAACAAAAAATCATATCTCATATAAATAATCACAAGTATAAATTAGAATGTATTTCGTTGAATTTACGTTTATCACATGAACATATAGATATCTCTCTTCCTGGTCGTAGAATAGATAATGGTGGTCTACATCCTATCACTACTACTATGGATAGAATTGAAATATTTTTTAATAGATTAGGTTTCAATATAGTTAATGGTTTTGAAATCGAAGATAAATATTACAACTTTGATGCATTAAATATTCCAGAACACCATCCAGCACGTACCAATAATGATACTTTCTGGTTAGATGAAATTAATTTATTACGCACTCAAACATCAGGAGTGCAAATTCGTATAATGAAACAAGAGAAACCACCGATTCGCATAATATCTTCTGGACGTGTATATCGGAAAGATTATGATCAATCCCATACACCTATGTTTCATCAAGTAGAAGGATTACTTATTGATAAAAATATAAGTTTTGCAAATTTAAAAAAGATTATTTATGATTTTTTATATAAGTTTTTTGGAAATAACGTAAAAATTCGCTTTCGTCCATCTTATTTTCCATTTACCGAGCCTTCAGCAGAGTTTGATATTATGAACAAACATAATAAATGGTTAGAGGTTTTAGGTTGTGGACTAGTAAATCCAAAAATATTGATCGACATGAATATTGATCCAGATATATATTCTGGTTTTGCTTTTGGTATGGGAGTTGAACGTATAGCTATGTTACGTTATGAAATCAAAGATCTTCGCTCATTTTTTGAAAATGACCTGCGTTTTCTTAAACAATTTAGATAAGTTTAGGATATTGAATGAAATTTAGCGAGTTATGGTTACGTCAATGGGTAAATCCAAATCTTAGTACTAATGTACTATGCGAGCAAATTACTATGCTAGGACTAGAAGTAGAAAATGTTTCAGTAGTTAGTAATTTATTTCATGGTATTGTAACTGGTGTAATTATTGATTGTAAAAATAAATCAAATTTTAATAAAATTAAACTTCTTAAAGTTAACATAGGTGATGAACAAATATTAAATATAGCTTGTGATTCGATTAATTGCCGATTAGGACTAAAGGTAGCTGTAGCTACTTCAGAAGATGTTTTGCCAGGCAATAAAAAATTTAAAATACTAAAAGATAACGGAATTAAATATGAAGGTGTTATTTGTTCTTTTTTTGATTTAGGAATTTCAGATGCAGATGACTGCATCATCGAATTACCACCTAGTACTCCTATTGGAAAAGATGTTTATAGTTATCTACAACTAAATGATAATATTATTGAAATCAATATTACTCCAAATCGTGCTGACTGTCTTAGTATTATTGGTATATCTCGTGATATTGCAGCATTATATTCTTTACCATTAAAGGATTTACAAATCACTCCAATAAAACCAAATATAGATAATATCATACCAATTTATATAAAAGAGAAAAAAGCATGTCCCCGATATTTAGCTCGTGTAATAAAAGATATTAATATAAATATTACTACACCATTATGGATTAAAGAAAAGTTAAGAAGATGTGGAATACCGTCAATCAATGTAGTAATAGATATTAATAATTATATTTTAATGGAAATTGGCCAGCCTATAAGTGTTTTTGATATTGATTGTGTCGATCAATTTATTAATATACGTATGGCAGAAAACGATGAAAAATTTACTTTATTACATGGTGCACGAATTGACTTAAATAATAATATTCTCGTCATTGCTGATCAAAATAAGGTTTTATCAATAGCAGGTATTTGTATTGATTCACATTCTAACATCAGTAATAAAACTCAAAACATTTTATTAGAATCTGCTTATTTTAATCCATCATATATTTTAAATAATGTACGTTCTTGTAATTTAAATAGTGATATATCTTATAGATATGAACGTGGTATTGATCATAAAATACAATGTAAAGCACTTGAATACGCTACTAAATTATTATTAGATATTTGTGGTGGTCAAGCAGGTCCAATTATAAATCACGTATACAATGAATTATTACCAGTAGATTTAAAATTAAATTTACATCGTATGAAATTAGATCGTTTAATTGGTTTTAAAATCTCTGATACTAAAATTGAAGATATATTAAAAAAACTTGGTTTTATTGTACATAAAAAACATAATTATTGGACAGTAGAAATACCAAGTTGGCGTGTGGATATTTTTGTTGAAGAAGATTTAATTGAAGAAGTAATACGTATCTTTGGTTATAATAATATTCCAAATGTGCCTATTAAGACTGAACTGGTAATGATGGAACATCCTGAAAACATCTTATCTTTAAAACGTGCAAAGAATCTTTTAGTAGATAAAGGCTATCAAGAAGTAATTACTTATAGTTTTGTAGATCCTAAAAAACAAAAATTAATCAACCCACAACACAAAGCTATCTTTATTATCAATCCTATATCTCAAGATATGTCAGTAATGCGTACATCTATCTGGACTGGTTTGATTAATATATTAACTTACAATCAAAATCATCAACAAAATCGAATACGTTTATTTGAAAGTGGATATTGCTTTACATCAAATGAAAATGAATCAGATATTACTCAAACATTGCTACTAGCAGCTATAATAAGTGGTAACAAGGTAGAAGATCACTGGGATTGTAAATCTACATTAGTTGATTTTTACGATTTAAAAGGTGATTTAGAATCTTTATTACAGTTATCCAAAAACATAGAACAAATAAGTTTTAAGGCTGATTTACACTTTGCTCTTCACCCAGGAAAAAGTGCAGCAATTTATTTACATGATAAAAAAATTGGTTTTATAGGCGCAATCCATCCTAATCTACAGAACAAATTTAAAATCAAACATGAAACTATAATATTCGAATTACTTTGGAATGAGTTATCAGATTGCAAATCTATTAATAAAGAACGAGAAATTTCTCCTTTTCCAATCAATCGTAGAGATATTTCTATTATAGTAAATGAAAATATTCCTACAGGAGACATAATTACTTTATGTAAAAAAATTGGCATAAATCAGTTGGTTGGGATAAACTTATTAGATGTGTACCGTGGCAAAGGTATTTCTAAAGGTTATAAGAGTCTCACAATTAGCTTAATTTTACAGGATACTAAACGGACACTTAAAGAAGAAGAGATTGCTATAATAGTAAACAAGTATATTATGGCATTGAAAAAGCGATTCCAGGTAACCTTGAGGAATTAAACCTATGGCGCTTACAAAAGCTGAAATGTCAGAATATCTATTTGAAAAACTTAGTTTAAGTAAACGCGACTCAAAAGAATTAGTAGAAATATTTTTCGAAGAGATTCGTTGTACTTTAGAAAATGGAGAACAAGTAAAACTTTCTGGATTTGGTAATTTTGATTTGCGTAATAAAAATCAACGTCCAGGTAGAAATCCCAAAACCGGAGAAGATGTTGCAATCACTGCTCGTCGTGTAGTAACGTTCCGTCCCGGTCAAAAATTAAAAAATAGAGTTGAAAAAGCAATTTTTAAGAAAAACAATTAATATAATATTTACAGAAAAGCCAAAATTCATGGCTTTTCTGCTCAGCTATTATTTTTCTGTTTTATTTTAATATGTAATTTCTAAATGCATTATAATTAATATATTTACCAAAGTAGAAAAAATATCAGCGATCAAAATCGCTGGCTATTAGAATATTATAGAAATAAGGTATGAAACTATAAATTAGTATACAATAAACATATTTTAAATGAATATTTACAATTCAAACATTTCAATTATTAATAATAATTTTTAATTAAAAAACTTTTTAAATTTGTTTATTTATTAATAGTAACGTATGTTTCTTGATGATTATTACAATAGATTTCTTTACAATGAAAGAAACGATAGATATGTTTGGACTTTATTTATTTAATTATCATTTTTATAAGTAAGATATTTGAAATGTATAATTATAAATAAGATATTGTTTATTAGTATGTTTATTAAAAGCTTATATTTTTTTAAGTTATACATTTTACCTTTAATATTGTTATATGTTAGCTGTAAAAGGATAAGATAAATGTATAGAAAAACAGATAGACCATTAATACTATGGTATCATCAGATAAATATTAAAGATATTGATTTAGTTGGAGGTAAAAATGCTTCTATAGGTGAAATGATTAACAATTTATCTTTAATTGGCATTAATATTCCAAATGGATATGTAACTACATCTTATGCATTTAATGATTTCCTTAGTCAAGATGGTATGAACCATGACATTTATGATATTTTAGAAAAAAACGATCTTAATAAAATTGATAATTTACGCAGAATTAGCGAACAAATTTGCCAATGGATTATAAATAAACCACTTCCAAAAAAACTAGAAATAGAAATTTATAAAGCTTATAAAAGTATCATAATTAATGATACTGAAGCGTCATTTGCTATAAGATCTTCAGCAAATACAGAAGATTTACCAGATGCGTCCTTTGCAGGACAACAGGAAACATATTTAAATATAAAAAACATTAATTCAATATTAATTTCAATTAAAAAAGTATATGCTTCATTATTTAGTATGCGAGCAATTTCATACCGTATTCACAAAGGATATAATCACCGAAATGTAACCTTATCTGTAGGAATACAAAGAATGGTTCGTTCTGATTTAGCATGCTCTGGTGTAATGTTCACTATAGATACAGAATCTGGTTTTGATAAAGTAGTATTTATTACAGCTGCATTGGGTTTAGGAGAGATGGTAGTTCAAGGTGCTGTTAATACTGATGAATTTTATGTTTATAAACCTGCTTTAGTTTCTAATAAAAAATCAATAATTCGTAGAATTATGGGATCTAAAAAAGTTAGAATGATTTATTCCGATTGTTTACAAAAAGATAAACAAACAGTGTATGTTGAAGAAGTACCTAAATCTGAAAGAAATAAATTTTGTTTAAATGACACAGAACTTCAAATTTTAGCACGTCAAGCAATATTAATTGAACAACACTACAAAAGACCGATGGACATAGAATGGGCAAAAGATGGAAAAACAGGCAAATTATTTGTTTTACAGGCGAGACCAGAAACTGTTTGCTTTAATGCTAATAATAATATAATAGAACAGTATGTTTTGCAAGAAAAAAGTCAATTGTTAGTAACAGGTCGAGCTATAGGAAATAAAATTGGTTCTGGTACAGCAAAAGTTATTTTTGATATCAATAAAATAAATCTTATTCAAGAAAAAGATGTTCTAATTACTGATATGACTGGTCCAGACTGGGAACCAATTATGAAAAAAGTTTCTGCAATTGTCACTAATCGTGGTGGTCGCACCTGTCATGCTGCTATTATTGCACGTGAGCTAGGTATTCCAGCTATAGTTGGATGTGGAAATGCAACTGATGCTATTAAAAACAATTCTATAATAACAGTATCTTGTAATGAAGGTGAAATAGGAAATGTCTATAATAGTGCATTAAAATTTACTATAAACAATTTAAGAATTAATCATATGCCTAAGTTGCCATTGAAAATCATGATGAATATCGGAAATCCGGATCGTGCATTCCATTTTGCATCTTTACCAAATGAAGGTGTTGGTCTTGCTCGTTTAGAATTTATAATTAATAGTATGATAGGTATACATCCAAAAGCACTATTAGAGTTTAATAAACAAACATTAGAAATAAAGAAACAAATTTCAATTATTATTCAACCTTTTAATGAAGATCCTGTAGAATATTATGTATCACGCTTAACTGAAGGTATAGCAACTTTAGGTGCAGCTTTTTTTCCTAAGAAAGTAATAATACGTTTTTCTGATTTTAAAACAAATGAATATGTTAATTTAATAGGAGGAAATAACTATGAAATAAAAGAAGAAAATCCTATGTTAGGTTTTAGAGGAGCAAGTCGTTATCTAGATGACAGATTTCGTGATTGCTTTGCCCTTGAATGTCAAGCTATTAAAAAAGTACGAAATGAAGTAGGATTAACTAATATAGAAATCATGATTCCTTTTGTAAGAACAGTTGAACAAGCGCAAAGTATCATTCAAGAATTAAGTAACCAAGGATTAAATCGTGGAGAAAATGGATTAAAAATCTTTATGATGTGTGAAATACCATCTAATGCTTTACTAGCGGAACAATTTTTACAGTATTTTGATGGTTTTTCAATTGGATCTAATGATATGACACAATTAACACTAGGTATAGATCGTGATTCTAATATGTTGTCTTCATTATTTAATGAATTTGATGATTCATTAAAAATATTACTTTCAATGGCTATTGATGCAGCAAAAAAACAAAACAAATATATTGGGATTTGTGGACAAGGAATATCAGACAATCCTGATTTTGCAGTTTGGTTAATGGAAAAAGGAGTAGATAGTTTATCATTGAATCCAGATAACATCTTAGAATCTTGGTTGAAAATTGCAAAATTAAATAACTATTTAAAAATAGGTGATTAAATATAAAAATGATCGTTGTTAATAATTCAATAAAAATTAGTAATTAGTGTTGTTTTTTCTAATAGTAAAGATATAATTAATTTTTGTAGCTAGTTACTGAAATGTTTTCATAATAACATTCAAATTATTATATATTAGCTGAATGAGCATATTATTTTTAATAAAAGTTAAGAATAATAGTTAGGCAGATGTTGAATTATTATGATTTTTCTTTTATATGATTAGAAATTGTTTTTATAATTAGTTTATTTATATTATTATATATAAATATATTTATTTAATATTTTATAACTTATACTAAATAAGTTACAGTTAATTTTAATAATTAAATTCAATTAAGAAAATAAGAAATTTTCATTCTTAATTAAGAATGAAATCATAACAATTTTATACTGTGATTAACTAATCTATCTTTATTATTTTGATATACTTAATTATAAGTAAGTACTTGTAAAAATATTTACTAACAAATATTAAATAATATTATATTTTACAATTGAAATTTTAATTATAAAAAACGTAAATTACAACACCTCTACAATGGATTAGTAAAATATATTTAATTAATAAATATAAACTATTTTTAAGAGGATTAAATATGAAACACAAAAATTTAGACCATATTGCTTATAATGATTTAGAATGGCAAGGGTTTACATTAACTATATCTGCAGAAAAAAAAATATTTAGTCTAATTAATAAGAATCCTGAAATCAAAGGATTATGGTTAGGAATAAAAAAATCCGGTTGTGCAGGCTTTAAATACATTGTAGATTTAATACAAAATCCTTCAAGTCAAGATTTAAAATTTTCATTTCAATATGTTACATTATTTGTATCACTTCAAGCAATGCCTTTTATTGATGGAACTCAAATAGATTATGTTAATGAAGGATTAAATCAACATTTTAAATTCAATAACCCCAAAGCACAAAACTCATGTGGGTGCGGTGAAAGTTTTAGCATAGAGTAATTAAAAATATGTCACAAAATATTAAATCGTCTAAAGATATTCAATTTTGGGAAGATAGTATAAATTATAAAGAAGGTTTTTTTACTGAATTAAAAAATGATGCAATTAATAAAGGTATTAATGAAAATGTTGTTCGAGAAATTTCACAAAAAAGACATGAACCAAAATGGATGTTAAATTTTCGTCTTGAAGCATTTGATCTTTGGTTAAAAATGGAAGAACCTCATTGGTTAAAAGGATATTATGACAATCTTGATTATCAAGATTATGTTTATTATTCTACACCTTCATGTAATTGCAGCAATGAATCTAATTCATCTAGTTTTGAAAATAAACTACTATCTACAGATCGAAAACTTAATGATAATTACTTGACTAAAGAAGTAGAAAATACTTTTAATAAATTAGGTGTCCCTGTACGAGAAGGAAATCAAGTTGCTATAGATGCTATCTTTGATTCTGTTTCAGTTGCAACAACATACAGTAATGAATTATCTAAGTTTGGAATTATTTTTTGTTCTTTTAATGAAGCAATTCAAAAACATCCAGATTTAGTAAGACAATATCTTGGTAGTGTAGTCCCAATAAATGATAATTTCTATGCATCTTTAAATGCTGCTGTAGCATCAGATGGTACTTTTGTTTATATACCAAAAGGAGTAAGATGTCCTATGGAACTGTCTACCTATTTTCGTATTAATGCAGCTAAAACTGGACAATTTGAAAGAACTATCTTAATTGCAGAACAAGATAGCTACGTAAGTTATATTGAAGGATGTTCTGCACCTATACACAGTTCTCATCAATTACATGCAGCAGTGGTAGAAGTGATACTTCATAAAAATGCTGAAGTTAAATATTCTACTGTGCAAAATTGGTTTCCTGGTAACAATGGTCAAGGTGGCATTTTAAATTTTGTTACTAAACGTGCATTATGTGAAGGTAATAATAGCAAAATGTCTTGGACACAATCGGAAACTGGTTCAGCTATTACTTGGAAATATCCAAGTTGCATTTTAAAAGGAGATAATTCTGTAGGTAAATTTTATTCAGTTGCATTAACTACCGGATATCAGCAAGCAGATAGTGGTACTAAAATGATTCATATTGGTAAAAACACTAAATCTACTATTATATCCAAAGGAATATCTGCAGGTAAAAGTAAAAACACATATCGTGGATTAGTAAAAATATTAACTAGTGCAAAAAACGCAAGAAATTTTACACAATGTGATTCTATGTTAATTGGGCGTGATTGTAGCTCACACACCTTTCCATATATAGAAAATTTTACTAATACAGCACAATTAGAACACGAAGCAACAACTTCACGTATAGGTGAAGATCAAATGTTCTATTTTTTACAACGCGGGATAAGTGAAGAAGATGCTATTTTAATGATAATAAATGGTTTTTGTAAAGATGTGTTTTCTAAGTTACCATTAGAGTTTGCTATAGAAGCTCAAAAATTACTATCTATTAGTCTTGAGCATAGTGTCGGTTAGTAGTGCTAAATATGTCATGTACTTCCATTGTATTAATGGAAAGGAAATCATAATATTATGTTAAATATAAAAGAACTAAACGTAAGTATTGAAAATAAAGTTATTTTAAACAGTCTTAACCTTGAAATAAAACCAGGGAAAACGTATGCGATTATGGGGCCTAATGGCTCGGGAAAAAGCACTCTTGCTTCAACTATAACTGGCAGAGGAGAAAATAAGATTATTAGTGGTTCTATAATCTTTAAAAACAAGAATTTGTTAGAATTAAAGCCTGAAGAACGAGCTTGTGAAGGTATTTTTATGGCTTTTCAATATCCAATTGAAATTCCTGGTGTGAGTAATAAGTTATTTTTGCAAACAGCAGTAAATGAAATACGCAAATATAGAGGTTTTCAAGAACTTGATCATTTTAAATTTCAAGATATTATTGAAGAGAAGATAAAACTTTTAGGGATGCCATCAGATTTACTTAAACGATATGTAAATGTAGGTTTTTCTGGAGGAGAAAAAAAACTTAATGATATTTTACAGATGTCTTTACTTGAACCAGAACTATGTATTTTAGATGAAACTGATTCTGGATTAGATATCGATGCACTAAAAACTATATCAAATGGTGTAAATTCTTTGCGTAATGAAATTCGTTCCTTTATTATTATTACGCATTACCAACGTATACTAAATTATATAAAGCCGGATGTAGTACACGTTTTATACAAAGGTAGCATAGTAAAATCAGGAGATTTTTCATTGGTTAGACAGTTAGAGGAACATGGCTATGGCTGGCTCACTGAATAATAATGTTAGTGCTTTAAAAAAATGGTATGATTTATTTACATTCAATCAAGTTAATCGTTCTCTTCATGCTCAAAAACATTGGAACTATTTAATAAAAACAGGATTACCAGATAATAAAGATGAGAATTGGAAGTATACCCCACTAACTAACTTTTTATCACAGCAATTTGTTTTTCCAAAAAAAACAAAATTCAGCATCGATAAAATAAATCAACTAACATTGCAACTAAATGCATCTCGATTAGTTTTTGTCAATGGTTATTTTGAATTATCATTAAGTTCTTATGATAATTCAATATTTGAAATTAATAATAAGACAATATCTGAAGATTTAAAATTACCAGAACCAATTCATCCAGAAATATTTTTACATTTAACTGAAAGCTTAGCAGAACAAATTAATATTATACGTGTGTCAAGTAATAAAGTATCATCAACTCCTCTTTATTTGTTACATATAAATGATGGTCAAAAAGATGGTCTTAATACTGTTCATTATCGTAATCATTTAATCTTAGAAAAAAACACTAAAATTGAAGTAATAGAACATTTCTTAACTTTAAATTCAAACGCACATTTTACTGGTTCACGTTTAACATTTAATATATCTGATCACGCAAATTTACAACATACTAAATTAGCATTTGAGAATAATAAAAGTTATCATTTTTCTCATAACGATATGATTATCGGTGATAATGCACAAGTAGTTAGTAATACATTTTTAATAGGTACAAAAATAAGTCGTCATAATAACAGTATAAAATTAAATGGTAAACATTCTGAACTAATAATTAACAGCCTATCTGTGCCTACAAATCAAGAGATTGCTGATATTCGTATTTATTTAGAACATAATAAAAGTGATTGTAAAAGCCGTCAAATACATAAAGCTATAGTGCTAGATAAAAGTTGTGCAGTATTTAACGGTCATATTAAAGTAGCTCCAAGTGCACTCAAAACAGATGGTAATATGATTAATAATAATTTATTGTTATGCGATCAAGCTCAGGTAAATACCAAACCTCAATTAGAAATTTATGCAGATGATGTAAAATGTAGTCATGGAGTTACTATTGGTTGTATTGATAATGAGCAAATTTTCTATCTAACATCAAGAGGGATTAAAAAAAAGGATGCACAATTAATGTTAGTCAATGCGTTTGCTGTAGAGTTAATTGAAGCATTAGATAATAACGTAGTAAAGCAAGATATTTTAAATCATATAAATAAACGTATTTCTCGAGGAAATATGTGATAAAATTTAATCTTGAAGTTATTAGGAAAGATTTTCCTATTTTAAAACGTAAAATAAATGGATACCCTTTAGCTTATCTTGATAACGCTGCTAGCTCTCAACGACCATTATTAGTTATTGATGCTGAAAAAAATTTTTACAAACATAATTATGCAGCAGTACATCGCGGCATTCATACTCTAAGTACGAATGCAACCAGTTATATGGAAAATATCCGTAATCAAGTTGCAAATTTTATAAATGCATCATATTCTAATGAAATTATTTTTGTTAAAAGCACTACAGAAGGTATAAATTTAATAGCTAATACTTGGGGTATTAGTAATTTAAATTCCGATCATAATTTGATAATAACTGAAATGGAACATCACTCTAACATAGTACCTTGGCAAATTATAGCTAAACGAGTGGGTGTAGAAATTCGCGTATTACCTATAAATAAAGATGGAAAATTATGTTTAAAAGCACTTGTGAAATTAATTGATAAAAATACACGTTTGCTAGCAATAACTCATGTGTCTAATGTTCTAGGTATTATCAATCCAATAAAAGATATCATTACATATGCAAAAGCTGCAGGTGTTGTAACTGTTGTAGATGGTGCACAAGCTATAATGCATAATAAAATTGATGTTCAAGATATTGGATGTGATTTTTATGTCTTTTCTGGACATAAAATGTATGGACCAACTGGAATTGGTATATTATACGGTAGAAAAAGTATATTAAATGAAATGCCTCCTTGGGAAGGTGGAGGTTCAATGATCAATGATGTAATTTTACCAAATGGTACAACTTGGAATAATATACCATGGCGTTTTGAAGCAGGTACCCCTAATATCATTGGAATCATCGGTTTAGGAGCAGCCTTAAGTTACATACAGAATTTAGGATTAAATGTTATTAACCAACGTGAATCTGATTTAGTCTGTTATGCATATAAAAAATTATCTTCAATATCTAATATTGTAATATATAGTCCTATCAATAACACTGGTATCATTTCATTTAATCTTGGTCAGCATCATGCTTTTGATGTTGGTAGTTTTTTAGATAAATATGGCATTGCTATTCGCACTGGTCATCATTGTGCAATTCCTTTAATGCGTCATTATAATGTTACATCAATGTGTCGAGTTTCTTTATCCTTTTATAATAGTGAAGATGAAATAGATCGATTAGTATCAAGTTTAATACGAATTAATCATTTATTTAATAATCAAAAAACTTTATTGGAGAGATGAGCATTGACTTTACCTGAAAAAGAACAATTAATTTTAAATTTTAATCGCTGTGCTAATTGGGAAGAAAAATATCTTTATATAATTGAACTTGGAAATAAAATTCCAGTTGTATCTAGTAATCTACATCATTCTGACCATATAATTTATGGTTGTCAAAGTCAAGTGTGGATCAAGATAACTCAAAATATCGATGGTACTGTTATGTTTGAAGGAGATAGCGATTCGACTATAGTTAAAGGATTGATTGCTATAATATTTATTTTTTATCAGAAATTATCTGCATCAGATATTATAATTTTAGATATAGGATATTGGTTTAATAAATTGTCATTAAGGCAACACATTACCCCCACTCGTTCACAAGGCATAGAAGCAGTAATTAGATTTATTCGTAATTCTGTAAAAAAATTTATATAGAGTAATATCTATTTTTTTCAAAAATTCAAAAAAATAATCGTAAACTGTGGTTATCTGTTGTTAAATATAAATACCACTATCCTCTTTGAGATTTTATATCAATATTAAATAAGGAATGGTGCGTTCTAATGGATTTGAACCATTGACCCTCACCTTGTCGAGGTGATACTCTACCAACTGAGCTAAGAACGCAATAAATCCCACTTTTAGTTTAATTATACCTTTAATAAAATATATTAATCAAGTATTGTAATTTAAAATAGTTGATAAATTCTATTAAAAATAATGAATATTCAATTAATATCTTTATTAAGTATAAGTTGAATAAGGTAAAATAATATGTTTACAGGAATTGTACAAGGAACAGCTGAAATAGTATATATTGAAAAAAATTTTTTACCTTATGATTATACTATCAAATTTCCTAAAGAATTGATGGCTAATTTAAAATTAGGAGCTTCTGTAATGATTAATGGTTGTTGTTTAACTGTTAATAATATTAATGATTTTTATGTTAATTTTTGTGTAATTAATGAAACTTTAAAAATTAGTAATTTAGTTAATTTATCTAAAGGAGATATAGTTAATATTGAACGTTCAGTAAAAATAAATGATGAGATAGGAGGACATTTAATGTCAGGTCATATCATGACCACTGCTGAGATCTATAAAATAGTTAAATCAGATAATAATTATATCATATGGTTTAAAATTAATGATTATAATAAAATGAAATATATATTTCACAAAGGTTGTATAGGCATAGACGGTATTAGTCTAACAATAGGTGAAATTGTTGAAAAAAATTTTTGTGTTTTTATTATTCCAGAAACTTTACATAGAACTACTATCGGACAGAAAAATTTAGGTTATCATGCAAATATTGAAATAGATTTATATACTCAAGTGATAGTGGATACCGTTGAAAGATTAATGGCTTTAAAAAATATTAATAAGTCGGATTAGATTAATGTTTCAAGAAATATATTTAATATATAATATTTTTTTAATTTTACATGTATCAATAATCAATAAATTGAACTATTCAATAGACTTATCTTTCAATAAAATGATATGTTGTTAAGGATTATTATTATGGTTAATAGTACTATAGAAAAAATTCAACGTCAAATTTCAGAAAATCCGATCATACTATACATGAAGGGTTCTCCTAATCAACCAAGTTGCGGTTTTTCTGCTCAAGCAGTAAAATTTTTATCAGCTTGTGGGGAACGTTTTGCGTATGTGGATATACTAAAAAACCCTGATATTCGTTCTGAACTACCCAAATATTCTAATTGGCCTACATTTCCTCAGTTATGGATTGATGGGGAACTCATAGGTGGATGTGATATCATCATAGAAATGTTCCAGTGTAACGAATTACAACCAATAATTAATCAGGCAATAAAAAAACACAATAAAAAAAATAAATAAAAAGCCGACATTTGTTGGCTTTAACTGTAATTAACTTCTGAAAAGTTTGGCGGCCATCCTCCTAATCTTTTCCATCGATTAACTAATTCACAAAATAAAACAGCAGTTTGTTCCGTATCATATAATGCAGAATGGGCTTGTATATTGTCAAAATTTATACCAACAGCTTTGCACGCCTTTGCTAATACAGTTTGACCTAAAATAATTCCACTTAATGTAGCTGTATCAAAAGTAGCAAAAGGATGAAATGGACTATGTTTTAAACTAGTACGTTCAGTAGCAGCTGTCATGAATTTAAAATCAAAAGTTGGATTATGTGCTACCATAATAGCACAGTTACATCCAGTTTCTTGTATTCCTTTACGGACCATATCAAAAATAGAATTGAGAGCTTCATATTCGCTAACAGCACTACGTAAAGGATTTGTAGGATCAATTCCCGTAAATGCAAGTGATTCAGGATTTAATAACGATCCTTTAAATGGTTTCACATGAAAGTGTTTTGTTTCGTTAAGATCAATCCATCCATCTATATCCATTTTTAAAGTAGTTGCTGCAATTTCTAATAGAGCATCAGTTTGTTCGTTAAAACCAGCAGTTTCTATATCAATAACAACAGGATAAAATCCACGAAATCTTTTCTTAATAGTATTCAAGTGATTTAATTCAGACATAATATCTCATTATTAAAATATAAGGAATAAATTAATTTTCGTTAAATTCTTGAAACAAAAATAAACATAATTAATCATTTTTATTTAAAATTATTTTCAACATCTTATTTTTTCACTAAACTAATATTTCATATACAATGTATTGTTTTTTTGTTTTAAACTGTTTGTTAGATTAAATAATTATTAACTGATGATTTGTAAAACATATTTTTTTAAAAAAATCATATCCGTTAAGACTTAACTCATTAAAAGATATAGGTTATAGGATATTAGTATATATTGCTGTTTATTTTAGAAATACAATTATTTTTCATCAAATATTTAAATATATAAATTACGTTTACTAATCAATTGATATAACTTAATGTAATAAAAATTCAAGTTCAGTGGTGCTTGATTTATAATATCACACTACAATGCATTATTAATAATGCATTATTAATATAATTAATTTAAACAAATTTAATTCAAAAATCAATATTTTAATTTCGTACGTTAAGTAATATTAGACTAATGTTATTGTGATACTTAACAGTATTAGATTATTTTTCAAATTATTTTATTATTGAGAATAATAAATAATATATGCATTTTGCTGAGTACATTTATATTTAGATCAATATGTAATAGGTTAGAATTTTATTATTTATAAAAAATTGTGTTATATTTTAACATGAGTAATAATTATGAATTATCTGAAAGAATTTAATGATATTTCTAAATTACGAAGAGAATATATAAAGGGAAGACTAAATCGTAAAGATTTACCAGCTGACCCTTTAATTTTATTTGAGCATTGGTTAACACAGGCTTGTCAAGCACGCTTACCAGATCCTACAGCTATGACAGTAGCAACAGTAGATCAAAATGGCCAACCATATCAACGTACTGTATTGTTAAAATATTATGATGTAAAAGGTTTAGTTTTTTATACTAATCTTAATAGTAGAAAGGTAAATCATTTAATCAAAAATCCTAATATTTCATTGCATTTTTTCTGGAGTTTTCTTGATCGTCAATTAATGGTTTTAGGTAAAATAGAACAATTATCTATATTAGAAACATTGAAATATTTTAATAAACGTCCTCGTGAAAGCAAAATCAGTACTTGGGCATCTAGACAATCCTCATTACTTAAGTCTCGTCAAGTTCTGGAAAGATCTTTCTTAAAGATCGCTAATAAATTTAAAAATTGTAAAATTCCACTACCTAATTTTTGGGGTGGTTTCAGAGTCAAGTTTAATACAATGGAATTTTGGCAAGGAGGTAAACATAGATTACACGATAGATTTCTATATAAATTAGAAAATAATATTTGGAAAATATATCGGCTTGCGCCATAAACAATTTTCATATTATTATTGTAATTTTAATTAATTTATTAATTTGGATATAAAAATGATTACAACAAGTATTATAGATTATTTAAATAGTAGAGAATTAATATGTCAGTTAACTAATCAAAATGAGCTCATAAAAAAATTAAAGCACGGTTCTATAGTCGTTTATTGTGGTTTCGATCCTACGGCTGATAGCTTACATATAGGTCATCTAATACCATTAATATGTTTAAGATATTTTCAAAAATTTGGTCATAAACCAATTATATTACTTGGTGGTGCTACCGGTTTAATTGGAGATCCTAGCTTTAAAGCAATAGAACGTAAACTTAATTCTAGAGATATAGTAGTAACATGGACTGAAAAAATCCAAAAACAATTAGTAAAGTTTTTGGATTTCGATTGTGGATTGAATAGTGCTATTATTACTAATAATCTTAATTGGTTCAAAAATATGAATATATTGAGTTTTCTAAGAAATATAGGAAAATATTTTTCTGTTAATCAAATGATTAATAAAGAATCCATTAAACAACGTTTAAACCGTAATGATCATGGTTTATCTTTTACTGAGTTTTCTTACAATCTATTACAAAGTTATGATTTTGCTTATCTGAATGAAATATATAAAGTTTCATTACAGATTGGTGGATCTGATCAATGGGGTAATATTACATCAGGTATTCAATTAACACGTCGATTAAATAATAACCAGGTCTTTGGTTTAACTGTTCCTTTAATTACAAAATCTGACGGTACCAAATTCGGTAAAACTGAAAAAGAGACTATATGGCTAGATTCTAAAAAAACCAGTCCTTATAAATTTTATCAATTTTGGATTAATACTTCTGATGATGATGTTTATCGTTTCTTAAAGTATTTTACATCTATTAATAATGTTGAAATTAATAAATTAGAATATGAAGATAAAAATATAAATAAAACACCAAAGGCACAATATGTATTAGCCGAACAAATGACTACCTTAGTGCATGGAGAAAATGGTTTTAATGCTGCAAAGCGTATTACTCAAAATTTATTTTCTAATAATATTATTAATATGACTGAATCTGATTTCAGACAACTTGCATATGATGGTGTGCCAACTATCATACTTAATGAATCTGAAAGCTTACAACAAGCTTTAGTAAAATCAAAATTAGTTACTTCTTTTAGTCAAGCTCGTAATATGATTAATTTTAATGCAATTTATATTAATGGCATAAAACAATCCAACCCTAAATATAAATTTGGAAAAATTGATAAACTATTTAGCAAATATACATTGATTAGACGCGGGAAAAAAAATTACTGTTTAATTAATTGGTTATGATTTATAAAAATTTATACGAGTATATTTAATTTACTTAGGAACTATTAAGAATAGGATATATTCAAATAAATGCATAATATAAATATTTATTTTTTTCATAATAATTGCATAAATCTTGAATCTTACAAACGTCACATCTTGGATTACGTGCTTTACAAATATATCTTCCATGTAATACCATCCAAATATGACAGTTTTTTTTAAAAATTTTTGGTACTGTTTTGAGTAATTTGTTTTCTACTTGATTAACATTTTTACCAGAAGCAAACCCAGTGCGATTACATACACGAAAAACATGTGTATCCACTGCAATTGTAGGTATATTAAAAATGACATTTAGTATAATGTTAGCAGTTTTTTTCCCAACTCCTGGTAACGTTTCTAATTCCATTTGATTACTTGGTACTTTACCATCATATCTTTCTAATAAAATATGACAAATTTTTATAATATTCATTGACTTAATATTATACAATCCAATAGGTTTTATATATTTTATAATTTCACTGACACCTAATTTTAATAAGCTTTTAGGAGTGTTAGCTTTTTTATAAAGTTTTGCTGTGACCTTATTAACTATATTATCAGTAGCTTGGGCTGATAGTAAAGTAGATATTAAAAGTTCAAAAGGAGAACTGAAATTAAGTTCAATCACTGGATTTGGATTTATTTTTTTCAAACGATTAAGTATTTCTACACGCATTACTTGATTCATCTAGATTATTATTAATTGCATTTTATATAAATAGGATAATATTAATTAAATTATTGTTTTAATAATAGATAGGTTGATTAGCTATTATTTATGGTTATAAATTAAATTTAAACTTATAGATACATCTTCTTTGTTAGATTGTAAATTATTAATAGTAATATCTACTGGAATAATTTTGATACAATTTACTGGGCAAGATTCAATACATATATCACAAGAAATACAGTTTTTACTCATTACTGTATGAACAGTACGCATACTACCCACTATAGCTTTGGCCGGACATAATTTAGCACATTTATTACAGCCTATACAACAATCTTCTTTAATATATGCCGAATTTTTCTTTATTCTTTGATTTGGATTAAGATAATGCAATATATTGGTTATATCTTGATCTTCTACTATTGCCATATTTTTATATATTCTTTTGATATCTTATATTGTATACTATTAGTTATTTAATTTAGTTTATTAAATACACGAGCAAATAAACCATTACCAGTGATATTTATTGGCATTTCATCTGCAGAAATAAAATAAGATTCACCTGATTTGAATATAACATGTTTATTTTTTTTAACAATAGCAAATTGACCTGCAATACAAAACAATATTGCCATGCTTCTTTGATATATAAATTGAGATTCATTTTGTAATGAATGAATTGAGAAAGAAAAATCTTTTACTTTAACAGGGAAATGTACTTCATTTATTCTTTTCTCAGGTTTTATGACCATTTGATTTAAGAAGTTTTCTTGATATGTTATATTGGTTAGAAATTCTGGTATGTTTTTATATTTTGATGTTAATCCTGCACGTATAACATTATCAGAATTAGCAGAAATTTCTATCGCAATGCCTTTTAAGTAAGTATGCGGTGTTCCAGAATCGATAAAAATAGCTTCTCCTGGTTTTACAAAAACATAATTAAAAAATAAAAATAAGAATAAACCATTATCTTCAGGATATTGTTTCATTATTTTCTTCAGTATATTCCAAGGTTCTTCTTTTAGTACTTCAACATTAGATTTTAATTTGTTTAATGCAATTAATTTTTCTTTACCTTCCAGATATAAAAAATATTTTAATACTTTTGATAAAGTATATTTATTTGGATTTTTCTGGAAACAACTGATTGAGGGATTAATATCAATAACTTTATTTAATAATATAATTATTTGAGAAAATTTTTTAAATCCACTTAATACATAAAAGGGAGTAATAGCATAGATTAATTCAGGTTTATAATTATCATCTTTATAAATACGATTGTCACTATTTAATGGAATTGATTTTATATTTTCATTTTCAAATCCTAATTTAGCGTTAAATTTATTTGGATGTACTTGAATTGACAAAGGATTTTCAACGCATAATATTTTAAATAAAAAAGGTAAATCGCTACCAAAATATTGGAATACTGAATTACTTAATAATTGTTGTGGATTTATGTTGATAACATCGCTAAGAAGTATAGTTTTATTGTTAAAATATACTTTTGAAGGATTTTTAGGATGAGTACCTATCCATAATTCAGCCATAGGTAAATTTCTAGGATTTTTAATATTATAATGATTTTTTAAAAAATATTTGTTACCCCATTCATAATATTGTAAAGAATTCTTTAGTTTTAGTATCATATGCTAATAAAATAATTTTATATAATATATATTATAGGATATAACATAGATGAAGTTTTTTCATATCTTATACATGTAAAATATATTATTATGTTTCATATATAGTAATAATTATTTATAAGGAGATTTTATAGTGATACCAAGTCGCATCGAAAAAGATTCAATGGGATCTGTAAATGTACCTAGTAACAGATTATGGGGAGCACAAACTCAACGTGCTTTAGAACATTTCCATATTTCTATAGAAAAAATGCCTAATTCATTTATTTCTTCTTTAGCGTTAATTAAACGGTCTGCAGCAATAGTAAACTATAAGTTAGGATTATTAAAAAAACATATTTCTGAAGCAATTATTCAAGCTGCTGATGAAGTAATGGATGGTAAACATAATGAAGAATTTCCGTTAGTTGTTTGGCAAACAGGTTCTGGTACTCAAACTAATATGAATATGAATGAAGTATTAGCTAACAGAGCTAGTGAAATTTTGGGAGGTAAAAGAGGTGTATCGAGACTAGTACATCCTAATGATGACGTCAATAAAAGTCAAAGTTCCAATGATGTTTTTCCAAGTGCTATACATATAGCTTCAGCAATTACTATTATTGAACAAATGCTGCCAAAAATAATAAAGCTAAAAAATATTTTATATAGTAAATCTGAATCATTTAAAAATATAGTAAAAATTGGTCGTACTCATTTACAAGATGCTATACCCTTAACATTAGGACAAGAAATTTCTGGTTGGGTGGCAATGTTAGAAAATAATATTAAATATATAGAAAAGAGCATCCCTAATTTATTTGAATTAGCATTAGGTGGTACAGCTGTTGGTACAGGATTAAATACTCATCAAGATTATGCAATTAGTATTGCTAAAATTATTGCTGATTTCACTCAACATCCATTTGTTACAGCTCCAAATAAATTTGAATCTTTAAGTAGTACTAATGCAGTAGTAAATTCACATGGAACATTAAAAAGCTTAGCAGTATCTTTAATGAAAATTGCTAATGATATAAGATGGTTATCATCAGGTCCACGTTGTGGTATTGGTGAAATAACTATTCCTGCAAATGAACCAGGAAGTTCAATAATGCCAGGTAAGGTAAACCCTACTCAGTGTGAAGCAATAACTATGATTTGTTGTCAAGTTATGGGTAATGATGTCTCTATTAGTATAGGCGGTTCTTTAGGAAACTTTGAATTAAATGTATTTCGTCCAATGATATTATATAATTTTCTTCAGTCAATTCGTCTTATTACAGATGGCATAGATAGTTTTAACCGTTATTGTATTAACGGTATTGAACCAGCTTATGCAAGGATTGATAAACTTTTAAATGAATCACTGATGCTAGTTACCGTTCTTAACAACTATATAGGATACGATAAAGCAGCAAAAATAGCTGAAAAAGCATATAAGGAAAACTTAACTCTGAAAACTGCCGCAATGCAGTTAGGATATCTGACAGAAGTAGAATTCGATAACTTGGTGAAACCCGATAAAATGGTTGGTGATATATAAATAAATAAAAACTAAATATCATATTAATAATCTTTAATAATTTTAGATTAATTTTAAGATAGAATCAGTAGTGATTTTTGCATCACCAAATAGCATGTATGTATTATCTTTTAAAAACAATGGATTATTAACACCAGCATAACCAGAACTCATAGATCTTTTAAAGATTATAACATTTTTAGCTTTCCATACTTCTAGAACAGGCATACCGGATATTGGACTATTAGGATCTTCTTGTGCAGCTGGATTTACAGTGTCGTTAGCTCCAATAACTAATACTATGTCAGTATTAATAAAATTATTATTGATTTCATCCATCTCCAACACTATATCATATGGAACTCGCGCTTCTGCAAGTAATACATTCATATGTCCTGGCAAGCGACCAGCCACTGGATGAATAGCAAAAAGTACTTTTATGCCAAGTGATTGTAATTTTTGAGTAATTTTTGCTACTGAATGTTGAGCTTGTGCAACTGCCATTCCGTATCCAGGAACGATTATAACAGATGAAGAATTTTTTAAAAAATCTGTTATTTCTTCTATTGATATTTCACGATACGTTCCTTTAATATTTTCCTTTTTAATATCAATTATATTGTTATGTAATCCTCCTAAAATTACATTAATAAATGAACGATTCATTGCTTTACACATAATAAAAGAAAGAATAGCTCCAGATGATCCAACTAAAGAACCTGTAATTATTAAGAGGTCATTACTCAATGCAAATCCTGATGCTGCTGCAGCCCAACCGGAATAAGAGTTCAACATAGATACTATAACTGGCATATCAGCACCACTAATAGAGAGTACCACCTGTCCTCCAAATAAAAATGCTATGAAAGTCATTATTGTTAGTGAGATTATTTGTAAAATAAGATCATTAGTATTTATAAAACATAATAATAAGAAAAATGAAATGACTAACATTAAACAATTTAGTTTATGATAATGCGGTAATGCTAGTGGACGCGAATTGATTTTGCCAGACAATTTACAGAATGCTACTAAAGAACCAGTAAATGTGATTGCACCAATAAACACACCAACAAAAATTTCAATTAAATGAATATTATTATTTATTAAAGATGATATATCAGGAGATAAATTCAAATAGCTATTAATACCTACTAGTACTGCTGCTAGACCAACAAAACTATGCAAAATAGCAATTAATTCTGGCATTTTAGTCATTTCAATTTTTCTTGATAAAAAAATACCGATCAATCCACCTATAACCATAGCTGTAAAAATTAAAAAAGTATTATAAAGTATTTTTTGCATCATAATAGTAATAATTAATGCAATTATCATTCCAACAATACCAAAAAAATTGCCTTGTTTAGAGGTATTATGTTTTGAAAGACCGACTAAACTACAAATAAAAAGTATTGCAGAAATAATGTATGCTGATTTAACTAATCCACTATACATAGTCTACCCCTTACGAAACATTTTTAGCATTCGATTAGTAACATTAAAACCACCGAATATATTAATACTAGAGATTAAAATTGCAATAAAAGCAATATAATTGGTAATATTACTATCACCTATTTGCAATATTGCTCCAATAATAATAATTCCTGATATAGCATTAGTGACAGACATCAATGGAGTATGTAAAGCATGATTAACATTCCAGACTATATAGTAACCCACTATGCATGAAAGGATAAATATAGTAACATGAGATAATAAATCAGAAGAAGCTTTATTCGATAAACAAACAAAAACTACCGACATCATGATAGCAAAAATATACTTATAATTATAATAATCCTGATTTTTTTTTGTTTTTTGTTGTTTTTTTAATTTTTCTTCTTGAGATTCAGGTGATTTTATTTCAGGTCCAATAGAAATCTTAATAGGAGGAGCTGGCCAAATAATATTACCTTTATCAATAATAGTAATATGACGAACCACAACATCATTAAAATCTAGTTCTATTTTACCTTGTTTACCTTTAGATATTAATTTTATTAAATTTAATATATTATTTGCATATAATTGCGATGATTGGGTTGGCAAACGGCTTGCGAGATCTGTATATCCAATAATTTTAACTCCATTATTTGTAGTTATAATCTTATCGGGAATAGTTAATGAACAATTTCCACCTGATTGTATAGCTAGATCAACAATTACACTGCCATATTTCATACCTTGTACCATTTGTTCTGTGATAAGTTTCGGTGCTTCTTTACCTGGAATTAAAGCTGTAGTTATTACTATATCTGCTTCTTTTGTTTGATGATTAAATAATTTCATTTCAGCTTTAATAAAATCTTTAGACATTACAGAGGCATATCCATCATTAGAATTGATTGTTTCCTCATAATCTAATTGTAGAAATTCAGCTCCTAAGCTTTGTATTTGTTCTTTAACTTCAGAACGAGTATCAAATGCGCGTACTATAGCACCCATATTTTTTGCAGCACTTATAGCTGATAAACCGGATACACCTGCTCCAATAACTAATACTTTGGCAGGTAATAATTTACCTGCTGCTGTAATCTGACCACCAAAAAATCTATCAAATGCATAAGCTGCTTCTACTACAGCACGGTAACCTGCAATATTTGCCATTGAACTCAATGCATCTAGGGATTGTGCACGGGAAATGCGAGGTATAGAATCCATTGCAATTACTGTTATTTTCTTTTTTGCTAGTTGGTTAACAAGGAGTTGATTTTTAGCAGGCCAAATAAAACTTATTAATATACTACCTTCTTTTAATAAAGATATTTCTTTATCATCAGGTGCATTGATTTTTAAAATAATATCAAGTTGCCAAATTTCCTGAGTACTAGTAATTTCTGCTCCTGCATCAATATAGCTTTGATTATCAAAATTTGCATTTTTACCTGCATCATTTTCAATCTTGACACTAAAACCTAAATTGATCAATTTGCTCACGGTCTGCGGTGTAGCAGCTACACGGGACTCATTTATTAATTTTTCTTTAGTTATCCCGATTAACATATACGTTCCTTATTAAAAATAATAAATTAAAATTAAATAAAACAATGGGAAATTTATAAAAATAAAGGAATATATTAAATAGTATATATTAGTAACTACAAATTAATATAATATAATAGCGAAAATATAATTCTTACATCATAATAATTCATTTATAATTAGTTTGGATATATTAGTTTGGATATTATAGTAAGAATACATTTATTACTAAACCTAAATATTTATAATTTGTTTCTATTACGATATTGCTTGTATTAAAGATATATAGTGTTTAAATTAATTTAGATACTGTTTTAAAATCATCAATTTTTAAAGTAACTTAATAGTAAACACTTAAATTCAAGTTTTAAAGATAATATAACAATTAGAAAATTATAATAATATTTCTTATCTAAGCAATTATGTTTGAACTATATAATCTTTAAGTTTATTTATTTTTAGAATTTATGTTAATAATTGTATTTTTAATATTTATGATTCATGAAATTATTTTCATTGATTAAAAAAATAATTTAAGGATAAGATCATGGGTTTTCTTAGTGGTAAACGAATTTTAATTACTGGTGTTGCTAGTAAATTATCCATTGCTTACGGAATTGCAAAAGCTATGTATAAACAAAAAGCAGAATTAGCTTTTACATATCATAACAATAAATTAAAGTATCGTGTTGAAGAATTAGCTACATGTTTTAATTCAAATATCGTAATACCATGTGATGTATCTCAAAATAATAATATCAAGTTATTATTTATCACATTATCTAAAATATGGAAAACATTTGACGGTTTAGTGCATTCTATAGCATTTGCTCCAAAAAACCAGTTGAATGGAGATTATGTAAATAATGTTACACAAGATGGCTTTATGATTTCCCATATAGTCAGTAGTTATAGTTTTGTTTCTATGGCAAAAGAATGCAGAATGATGTTGAATAAGAATTCAGCATTATTAACTTTATCTTATTTAGGAGCTGATCGAATAATACCTAATTATAACGTAATGGGACCAGCGAAAGCTTCTCTAGAAGCAAATGTTCGTTATATTGCAAATGCAATGGGTCCAGAAAGTGTACGTGTTAACGCTATATCTCCTGGTCCTGTTCGTACATTAGCATCTTCAGGTATTAAAAATTTTAGAGAAATATTAAATTATTGTAAGCAAATCACTCCCATTCGCCGTACAGTAACTATTGAAGAAATAGGAAATTCAGCTGCTTTTTTATGTTCTGATTTAGCAAGTGGTATTACAGGACAAATTATTTATGTCGATGGTGGTTTTAATATTTCAACTATAGGTAAGATATGATTATATTTTAATAACATAAAAATATTAAACTAACGATGTAATTTTATGTTAATTTAAGCCTACCAGATCGTATACATAATATCATGTTATGGTTATTATAAAATTATTGTTGTTTTTTATTTATTATGAAATTTAAAAATAAAATAAAACCTTATAATTCAGCTGCTGGTGGATGGGATTCAATAAAATCTACAGCCCGTTTTATTTTTGATAGTAAGGCTACTTTCAAGAGTATAAGGAATCTTTTAAAGATTAATAAACAAGATGGATTTGATTGTCCAGGATGTGCTTGGGGCAATGATAACAAAAGTATTTTTGATTTTTGTGAAAATGGAGCAAAAGCAGTTGCTTGGGAAACTACTAATAGATCTGTTGATAAAAATTTTTTTGCTAGAAATAGTGTTAATTATTTATATAAGCAAAACGATCATTTTTTAGAATATCAAGGTCGCTTAGTCGATCCTGTTTATTATAATTCAAGAAACAATCATTATGAATTTATTAGTTGGGATAACGCTTTTGAGTTGATTGCTAAACATATTAATACAATGGATCATCCAAATCAATTGGAATTATACACTTCAGGACGTACTAGTAATGAAGGAGCTTGGCTGTACCAACTATTTGGTCGCTTAATAGGTACAAATAATTTTCCTGACTGTTCAAATATGTGTCATGAAGCTAGTGGTATAGGTTTAAATCTAAGTATTGGTACGGTTAAAGGTACTGTTCGTTTAGATGATTTTAATCACGCAGATGCTATTTTCGTTTTTGGTCAAAATCCTGGCACTAACCATCCTAGGATGCTACATAGTTTACGTCGTGCATCAGATAGAGGTGCAAAAATAGTTGTTTTTAATACATTAAGAGAACGCGGTTTAGAACGTTTTGCAGATCCAAAGAGACCAATTGAAGTGATTACTGTTGTGGAAAGTATTATAAATACTGCGTATTATCAACCAAATTTGGGAGGTGATATGGCAGCAGTACGTGGTATTGTGAAATGTTTACTAGAAGAAAATCGTCAAACAAATGATGTATTTAATTGTAATTTTATTAAAGATAAAACTAAAGGGATAAATGAATATCTTAAAGTAGTAGATAGTACTAAATGGAATGAAATTACAATACAATCTGGCTTAACAAAAAAACAAATTTACGAAGCAGCATTGATTTACAAGAATGCAAAGAGGGTAATTTGTACATGGGGAATGGGTATCACACAACATAAACATTCTGTTAATACAGTAAGAGAAATTGTTAATTTACAACTTTTATTTGGACAAATAGGAAAAAAAGGATCTGGTTTATGTCCAGTTCGTGGTCATAGTAATGTGCAAGGTAATAGAACTATGGGTATCAATGAAAAACCTGACCTTGCATTCCTTAATAAATTAGAAAAATATTTTGATTTTAAAGCTCCAAGATCAAAAGGTCATAATACTATTGAAGCATTAAATGCAATGTTAAATGGTAATGTTAGAGTTTTAATTTCCCTAGGAGGAAATTTAGCTGCAGCAGCGCCAGATTATTTACGTACTAAAAAAGCTCTTTCAAGTTGTGGGATAACAGTTCATATTAGTACTAAATTAAATCGTAGCCATTTAATACCAGGAAGAGAATCTTTAATACTTCCAACAATTGGACGGACTGAAATAGATAAAACAAATAACAGAAATCAATTTATTACTGTTGAAGATACATTTAGTATGGTACATGGTTCTCAAGGTAGATGCGAACCTCTATCTAGTCAACAACGTTCAGAAATTGCAATTATATCTGAAATAGCTTATAAAACATTGGGTGATAATAAAATAAACTGGAAAGCTTTATCAAGTAATTATAACTTAATTCGTAAACAAATTGCTGATATTATTCCAGGATTTGCTAATCTAACAAAAAAATGTAGTGTTTTTAAAGGTTTTTATTTAGCTAATGCAGCTTCACAATATGTTTTTAATACTGCATCAAAAAAAGCTCAATTTAGCAATGCTTTGCTACCTAAGTCAATATTTTTAAATTTAAATAATGATGTTAATTTTACTTTACAAACATTGCGTTCACATGATCAATATAATACTACTATTTATGGTTTTGACGATCGTTATCGCGGTGTTTATGGGCAAAGAAATGTATTATTTATCAATATTAATGATATGAATAAATTAGGATTTAAAACAGGACAAAATGTAGATATAGAAACAGTATGGAATGATGCAATTAAACGTTCTGTTAAAAATTTCAAACTTGTACCATATAATATTACTAGTGGTAATTTAGCAGCTTATTATCCAGAAACTAATGTTTTAATACCAATGGATAGTTTTGGTGATTATAGTTATACTCCAACTTCTAAATCAGTTCAAGTTAAATTAAAACTATCTACTTAGAATATAACGTTTTTATAAATTACTGTTGTAATGATAGTAAGTTGAATTTATCGTTTTTTTATAATAACTAAAAAAAATTATGTTTCATAACAATCCAGTACTTATACAACTGAAAAAAAAATTAAAATTACAAACTGTTTTTGTCGAAGGGGTAGTAAAACGCAAAGAAAAAGGATTTGGCTTTTTAGAGGTTAATGCACAAAAAAGCTATTTTATTCCTCCAGTACAAATGAAGAAAGTAATGCACGGTGATAGAATCATTGCGATTATACATAACAATGAAGATAAGGAAATAGCAATTCCTCAAAAATTGATTGAACCATTTTTAAATCATTTTGTAGGTCGGATTTATAAAAAAAATAATATTATTTCTATACTTCCGGATAATCAGTTCTTAACAGAATTAATTCCTTGTAATTATCATAATATAAAAAACTCAAGCTGTAATTTTCAAAATGGTGATTGGGCAGCAGCTAAAATGTGTTCACATCCATTAAAAGGAAATCGAGGTTTTTGTGCTGACATTACTGATTTTATAGTAAAAGCTAATGATCAGTATGCTCCATGGTGGGTAACGTTATCACGTCATAATCTTGAACGTGAAGCGCCAAGTATTTGTTTAAGTAAAATGATTGATGAAAAGTTAGATCGTAAGGATCTAGTTGATATGGATTTTATTACTATTGACAATATAAGTACTGAAGATATGGATGATGCACTTTATGTAAAAGAATTATCTGATGGCCATTTACATCTTACTATTGCTATTGCTGATCCTACTTCATATATTGCCGTGGGTAGTCAATTAGATATTATCGCCTCTAAACGTGGTTTTACCAATTATTTACCAGGATTTAACATACCTATGTTGCCACGTCAAATATCTGATGATATTTGTTCTTTACGTCCTAACATTAAACGTCCAGTATTAGCTTGCAGTGTTATTGTAACTAAAGAAGGTAATTTAGAAGATATTAATTTTTTTGCTGCATGGATAAAATCTAAGGCTAAATTAGCTTATAATGAAGTTTCTGATTGGTTGGAAAACATTGGAACATGGAAGCCTATAGATATTAATATTGCGAATCAAATTCGTCTGTTATATCGTTTATATTTAATACGTAATCAATGGAGAAAAACTTATGCACTTGTGTTTAAAGATCGTTTAGATTACAAATTTTTAATTAGTGAAAAAGGAGAAGTATTAGAAATAATTTCGGAGCTACGTAGAACTGCTAATCATATTGTAGAAGAATCTATGATTTTAGCTAATATGTGTGCAGGAAAAATATTACGTGAAAAATTAGGTTTTGGTATTTATAACATACATTTAGGATTTGATTCGAATAACATTGAACAAGCTGTTACAATTTTAGCTGCACATGGTATTACAGTTAATGCTAAAGATATTACTACCTTAGATGGTTTTCGATTATTGCGTCGTAAATTAGATAATCAACCTACACAATTGCTGAATAACAGATTAAGACGTTTCCAATCCTTTGCTGAAATTAGTACTAAACCAGGTCCCCATTTTGGTTTAGGTCTTGAAGATTATGCAACTTGGACGTCTCCTATGCGTAAATTTACTGATATGCTAAATCATAGATTATTAAAAGCAATAATTCTTGGTAAGAAAATTGAATGTCCTGATAACAAATTAATCACTAAGATTAGTGAACGTAAACGATTAAATCGTATAGCTGAAAAAGATATTGGAGATTGGTTATATGCTTGTTATTTATCAAAGTTTGCTAACAGTAAACATAAATTTAGAACTGAAATTGTTCATATTTCTCGCAGCGGTATGCGAGTAAAGTTAATAGATAACGGAGCTACAGCTTTTATTCCAGTTGGATTTATTCATACAGTACGTGATGAGTTAATATGTAATCAAGAATATGGAATACTAAAAGTTAAAGGTAAAATAATCTATCGTGTAACTGATATTATAGATATAACTATCACAAAAGTATGTTTAAACAAACGCATTATAGAAGCACGCCCAATTCATTAAGATTAAATATAAGTTTCGATATATATTTATTCTTAATAAATATAAATCGTATCAAATCAAATATTTTTTAGATCATTTATAATAGAATTTAAAGTTTTAATGGGATTAACAGATTGAGTTATTGGTCTTCCTATTACTAGGTAATTAATACCTTCTTTTTTTGCTTGTTGAGGAGTCATTATACGTATTTGATCATTTTTATTGCTTCCTATAGGACGAATACCTGGAGCTATTAATATGAAATTACTATTAGTAATTTGTCTAAAACGTTTTGCTTCATGAGCAGAACACACTACACCGTCTAAACCACATTCTTTCGTTAACTTGAGTAATCTTTCTGCTTGTTCTGCAGGAGAAGAAAAAATACCTAATTTTTTTAAATCATTTGTATCCATACTAGTTAGTATGGTAACAGCAACCAAACGAGGTGCATCTTTTCCTAAAGGTAATAGAGCATTTTTTGCAGCTATCATCATACGAACTCCACCAATCGCATGAACGTTTAACATCCAGACACCAAGATCTGCTGCTGCAGCAATAGCATATGCAGTTGTACTAGGAATATCATGAAATTTTAAATCTAGGAAAATAGAAAAATTTCTTTTCTGCAGCTCTTTGACTAAAGAAGGTCCAAATAATGTGAACATTTCTTTTCCTATCTTTAAATGGCAAGTATTGGGATTTATTTCATCAACTAGTTTGAATGTTTTTGTTAAATTATTAAAATTAAGAGCTAAAATCAATATTTGAGATTTATTATTTTTTGATTGCATCATATTATTAATATTTATCACAATTTAATATGATAGCTATTTATTAATTCATAATATATCTTATAAATAACTATACAATTATTAGAGTATAAAAATAAATTATCATGATACTTACCTTAAGTGCAATAAAATTTTCTGTATGTTAAATAATCATAATTAATACAAAATATAAGTGTTTTAAAAATAACAATAGTAATGAATAATTGAAATGCTAACTATAAAATAAACTTATTTTCATTTTTTATTGAAAAAATAATATTTTTTCAAATTTTAATTAATAATTTTATCTATATTTTCGCATTATTAGATAATAATTTATTAAAATCTACTAAGTAGTTTGTTAGATTTACTAACATCCAAGCTAATATATTGGCTAATATGAGATCTTGTATCCAATGCATACCAAATAACATACGACTTATTGAAACAAAATAAGCCCAAATAAATATTATTGCTATTGTTTTATAACATCGATACGGCCATAATAACGATATAGTCAATAATGCCCAACTGCTAGCAAACATAGTATGTCCTGATGGCAGTGAATATCCTGTTTCATGTATCCAGTGACGTTTAAGCCAAACAGGTAATATTTGATTAGAATTAAGTAAATTTGATACTATTTCACTACGCTCTTTATTTTTTAATAAATAAAAATTATGAATATTTAATCCGTAATGATGTTCTAACCATATTATATAAGGACGTGGTTCCTGGGATTTACATTTTACAAAAGATTTAATTTGTTGACCAGCAATAATTATAATATTAATTATACAAAATAATTTTAATAAGATTTTTGCTTTGGAATGTAAACATTTAAATATCCAGGTATTTAATATCAAATTAGTCAAAATTACCCATGGACTAGTAACAGTTTCCATTATCAAAAATATCCACTTTAGTGTTATAGCGCTTTTATAAGGATGCCAATGCCAATCTGATAACCAGAATATTAATGGTACCACTAATAATAATAACATTCCTAACGTAGTATGACGAAAAATTTTAAACACCGTTTTTCCTTGTAAAAAAAGAGATGGTTAACCTAATAAAGTTATGTCATTTAATAAATGAAGAATAAAATTTTTTATGAATTTTATGTTTTCTATTTAAGTTAGGAGATTATATAAAAATAAGATACCATATAAATGGTTATATGAGTAGTTCATTTTATTATGAGTTTTTTGGAGAGTTAAATGCAGCTTAAACGAGTGACAGAAGCCAAATTACCAACAATATGGGGAGATTTTCTTATAGTGGGTTTTGAAGAATTATCAACAGGTCATAATCATATTGCATTAGTGTTTGGTAATATTAGTAATAAGAATTCAATACTTGCTAGAATACATTCAGAATGTTTGACTGGAGATGCATTTTTTAGTCTTCGTTGTGACTGTGGTTTCCAATTAACATCAGCATTAAATGCTATTGCTGAAGAAAACGCAGGTATCTTACTATATCACCGTCAGGAAGGTCGCAATATTGGATTATTAAATAAAATTCTTGCTTATTCATTACAAGATAAAGGTTATGACACTGTAGAAGCAAATCATCATCTAGGTTTTAGTGCAGATGAAAGAGATTTCACGATTTGTTCAGATATGTTTAAACTACTAGGTATTAGTACAATAAGATTGCTAACTAATAATCCGAGAAAAGTGGAAATTTTAACACAGTGTGGAATCAATGTTATTGAAAGAGTACCTTTAGTTGTTGGTAGAAATCCTAAAAACTCGTATTATCTTGATACTAAAGCAAAAAAAATGGGACATTTATTTACAAAATCCTAAAAATAATAATTTACTATTATTTAATTTATCATTCTGTTTGTAGATGGTTTAAAAGTTAACAATTGTAATAATTATCTTAAATGCTTGAGGGATTAAAATCCTTATTCTAATTAAATTAAAAGGGTAAGTATTTTTTCGAAATGTTATTAAAAATAACTATTCATAATTTAGGTTATTATAATGTTAATCAGCAAATTAGTTATGATCGATTTTTTACAGTAAAAATTATATTTTTTATGATTATTCAAAAATTTTATCTTATAGAAAACAGGTGTTTCTCAGAAAAAATATCATTACGAAAATAATTATTATTTATTTATATTGCAGCTATTATAGCAAGTTATTATTGAAGATTTAATGTTAGAAAATGTTTCTATTGATAATCTAGTAAATTAGATTTTCAATTTAGTTAATATCTACATTTTTTATTTTATAAAATCTATTAGATCTATCATAATTAATATAAATAATTAAAGTAAAATTCTTTATTAAACGTGATTTTGTGAATAGTATAAGCCGCTTGATATACCTGTAATGCACTTCAATAGTATTACAAATTAATACACTAAATAAAAATATTTTTATCTCAAGATAATACTAATGTTTATTATATTTATGTTCATTTTTAATGATAAAATATAAAATCGATATTTTCTATTTAAATGTTTTTATTAAAAAAGATTTTATCAATGAATCTCTTAAATTTTATATTACATATCTTAATGGAAAATCAATCGATTTTTAATATTTTATAACTATTTATATTAAACATATAAAATATCTTACTGTTTTTAAAAATAATTTAAAATAAATTGATAGTACATCTTACTAAAAATATTAGTTTTTAATTTTTGTTACCATTTTTAAAAAATAAAAATTACTTCTTAAAACGCTATAATTTTAGACAAAATTTGTGCTAATATAACCTATGGTTAGTAATATTTTAATATAAGATTACCTTTAATCAAAAAAATATATAACTAGCTTTTCTTAATGAATATGAAAAAGCTAGTTATAATACTGATTTTATTTAGAACTATTATAAACTAATTTTTTGCAAAACATCTGTTATTCCAACATTTAAAATAGATATATGTAATTTAATTATTTACATGGTAGAACTGTATCTTTTAACATTGTTTCAATATCATCATTAGAACGCAAAGATACTGCACTATCTACTATATCTCTAGTTAGGTGAGGAGCAAAACGATGTATAAAATCATACATATAACTTCTTAAAAAAGTACTTCGACGAAAACCTATTTTTGTAGTACTATTTGTAAAAATATTAGAAGCTTCTATTCTTATTAAATCTGAATCAGATATTGGGTCAACAGCCATATTTGCCACTACACCCACTCCTAAACCTAACCTAACATATGTTTTAATAACATCAGCATCAGTAGCAGTAAAAACAATACGTGGAATTAATCCTATTCTTTTAAACGCAATATCTAGTTCTGAACGCCCAGTGAAGCCAAATGTATAAGTTACTAATGGAAATTCAGCTAATTCATTAACTGTTATTTCTTTTTTTCCTGCTAGAGGATGATCTGCAGTGACAATAATAGCTCTATTCCAATGGTAACATGGTAGCATTACTAAATCTTCATATAAATGTAATGCTTCAGTAGCAATAGCAAAGTCAGCAGTTCCTTTTGATACTGCCTCTACAATCTGAGTTGGAGAACCTTGATGCATATGCAATGACACAAAAGGGTAACGTTCAATGAAACCTTTAATTACCATAGGTAAAGCGTAACGTGCTTGTGTATGTGTAGTAGCTATGTATAAAGATCCTTTATCTGGCCAGGTATATTCACCTGCAACTGATTTGATGGCATCAACTTTAGATAATATCTCACGAGCAATACGTATAATTTCTTCTCCAGCAATGGTAACTTTAGTTAGATGTTTCCCACTACGTGCAAAAATTTGTACTCCTAATTCATCTTCCAGCATCCGCACTTGTTTACTAATACCAGGTTGTGAAGTATAGAGTCCTTCTGCGGTCGAAGAAACATTAAGGTTATGATTAACTACCTCGACGATATAGCGGAGCTGCTGTAATTTCATAATTAGTTTATCCCAGTAATCTACAGAATAACATTCCAATTGATATATTATTATCTAATATGAATTATTAAAGATAATATATATTAGAAATAATATTACAATCAATTTATTAGAAATTAAATCATAATTAATATATTATTTTATATATAAATACAGAGCGCATTTTTACATTTAATTACGTAAAAATGATATTTAAAATCTATTTTTATATTGAAATAATTAATTTTTATTTTCTTGCCATTTACCTTGTGTATAAAAAGCGCTCCAATTAGTTATTTTACCTTTTTTCTTGGAACTTACATACTGTTGTTTTTTATTATAACTGTATCGTATTACTGTTTTATTTCCTTCTGGATCAGTGGATGGTGCATCAGCAAGATATTGTAAACTGCTGGGTAACCGGTCGCTAAAACGCTTTAACTCTTCTACTAAAGGTGCTCTAGTTTCACGTAATTTAGGAAAAGTACTTGCTGAAAGGAATACTCCAGTAGCACTATTGCGTAATACGAAATAATCATTTGATTTTTTACAAAGTAATTCAGGTAATGGGACTGGATCTTCAGCAGGTGGAGCAATATTACCATCTTTTAGAATTTTACGTATATTTTTACAACTAATGCAACTCATATATTTACCAAAACGCCCTAATTTTAAATCCATCTTAGAACCACATTTTTCACAATTTATTATTAACTGCTCGATTCCTTTAATATAGAACTGACCTTTTTCAATATTATATCCATCACATCTTGGATTATTGCCACAGATGTAAATTTTATATTTGCTATTAGTTGTTATATAACAATCCATAGGTGTATTACATTTTTGACAGTATTTATTAATCATATTATTGTTAATTTCAATATTTTTTTGTTTTTCAACATTTATTATTTCGTTTTCTAATATTAGATTAATAGTGTTTTTACAACGATTTTTTAAGGTTAGTGAATAACCTGAACATCCTAAAAATACTCCTGTGCTTCCAGTACGAATACCCATCATTCGACCACAAATTGAACAATTAATTGAGATTAATACTATATTATTTAACTGCATACCTCCTTCTAAAGGATTCTTTTCTGCTATATTAAACTGTTTAATAAAATTATTAAAAAACGTATTAAGTACTGTTTTCCATTCCACTTGATTATTTGCAATTTGATCAAGAGTATTTTCCATTTGAGCACTGAAATCATAACTTATCAATTCATGAAAATTTCTTTTTAAGGAATCAGTTACTATTTTTCCTATTTTTTCAACATAAAAGCGATTATTTTCAATTTTTATATATCCACGTTCTTGAATAGTAGAAATTATCGTTGAATAAGTAGATGGACGTCCTATATTAAGTTTCTCTAATTCTTTTACTAAAGATGCTTCATTGAATCTTGGTAATGGTTTTGTAAAATGCTGGCTTGGTATTAATTTTTTAAGATTAATAATATCACCAATATTAACATCAATTATTTTATGACTTTCATGTTTCCTATTTGGTAATATTCTTAGCCATCCGTCAAAATCTAATTTTCTTGATTTAGACTGTAACCTATATTGTCCAGCTGTTGCTGTTATAGTAATTAATTCATAACAAGCTTGCATCATTTGACATGCAATAAACTGATGCCATATTAATTTATATAATTTTTTTGCTTCTGGTTCTATTGTTTCTAAATCATCCAATAATAATTCAATGTTAGATGGTCTAATTGCTTCATGAGCTTCTTGAGAGTTTTGTTTATTGCAATAATTTATATGATATTTTGGAAGATATATTTCACCAAATCGTGTTTTAATGTAATTACGAACATTTTCTATCGCTTCTTTACTTATACTAGTAGAATCAGTTCGCATATAAGTTATGTGACCAGCTTCATATAAACGTTGTGCAATTAGCATAGTTTTTTTAACGCTAAATCCTAAATGTATATTAGCATCTTGCTGCAATGTAGAAGTAATATAAGGTGCGGGAGCTTTAAGATAAGTTGTTTTTCTCTCTTTATTAATAATTTTATAAGATAATTGTTCTAATATTTTAATATGTTTTTCTATATCTATCTGATTAATAGGAGAGAAAACTTCTTTGTTGAAATGAGTAACTTCCATTTGTAGTTCTTCATTTTTTAAAGTTACAAAGTTACCTCTTGTTTTCCAAAATTCCTTAGGAACAAATGTTTTGATTTTGTGTTCTCGCTCTACTATTAATCGAACAACTACCGATTGTACTCTACCTGCAGATAATCCACGAGCAATTTTTTTCCACAATAAGGGAGAAAGCATATAACCTACAATACGATCCATAAAACGACGTGCTTGCTGGGCATATACTTTATTAATATTTAATTTAACAGGATTTTCAAAAGCTTTTAAAATTTTATTTTTTGTAATTTCGTTAAATATTATACGACTGAATTTATCATTATTACCAATGATTTCTTGCAAATGCCAAGCAATAGCCTCACCTTCACGATCAAGATCTGTTGCAAGATAAATTTTATCAACTTTTTTAGCTAGTGTTTTTAATTCTGCAACAATTTTTTCTTTGCCAGGAATGATTTGATAATCAGCCTTCCAATCGTTATAAGGATCAATTCCCATACGTTTTATAAGAGCTGTTTTTTTATCTAATTTATTTTTTTTACTTTTTTTTGCATTTAAAACAACCTTATTTTTATTATTACTTTTTGGCAAATCTCTAATATGACCTATGCTAGACTTTACTATATAATCGCTGTTAAGGTATTGATTAATTGTCCTAGCTTTTGCTGGCGATTCTACAATAACAAGTGTCTTACTCATATTTAATGATACCTAAATAAAAATTTCTATCCATTACAGAATCATATATTTAAAATTTTTCTCTTAACAATTAAATGCATAATGACACGTATTTAAAATACTACATTAAAGTAATTATTAATATTTATAATTAATCTCAAATTCAAACTATATGTATTTATTTAAATAATATAAATATTTATTTTATTTAGATCTAAAATACAATTTGCATTAAGCATAAACGTAAGATGATAATATAACTTAATGAATATAGTAAACTGATTTTATAAAAACATTTTATATGAAATTAATCATTATTAAAATAAAAAATATCATAATAAAATTTGTACATAAAGTATCATATTCAAAAAATATTTTAACATGATTCCATAAATCTAGAAAAAATATGTTTGTACAATATTTTTAACTTCCATAAAATAATCAAACATTTTACTACGTTTTTTTATATAACTTACCCCTATAACATTAAATTTATCCATAGCTTTAATAATAAAATCATCACTAGTACCTATTTCATCGACTAAACCTAATTCTATTGCATGATTACCATACCAGTGTTCTCCTGTTGATATACTATCTATATTAACTGTAGGACGCATTTTATGAACAAAATCTTTAAATAGTATATGTGTTTTATTTATTTCATCTTGAAATTTCCTACGGCCTTCATTTGTATTTTCTCCAAACAAGGTTAAAGTACGTTTATACTTTCCTGCAGTATAAAGCTCTACATCGACATTATTATGTTTCAATAAACGGTTAAAATTAGGAATTTGTGCAACTACACCTACAGAACCGAGAACGGAAAAAGGTGCTGCGATAATATGATGAGCCACACATGCCATCATATAGCCACCACTAGCTGCTACTTTATCTACAGCCACAGTAACACGTAAACCACAATCCCTAATGCGTTGCAGTTGAGAAGCTGCCAAACCATAACCATTTACCACTCCACCAGAACTCTCTAAACGAATTAAGATTTCATCATTAACATGATTTACGGATAATATTGCAGAAACTTCTCTTCTCAAAGAATCAACTTCTTTAGCATCTATACTACCTTTGAAATCAATAACGTACATTGCTGGTTTAGATTTTATTATTTCACCTTTTTTTGTAGCTATTTTTTCTAATTTTAATATCTTCTTTTTTTCTTTTTTTTCATTCTTTAACCAATTTTTTTTTTCTTGTAATGACAATTTAGCTAATTGCAAATCTTTTTTCATTTGTTGATAATCTTCACTTAAATTTGTTATGTGAAGTTGACCGTTAGTATGTTTTTTTCTTAAAGTTCCACTTATAAAGATTAATATTACTGTAAACATAATAACTATTACTGTTATCAACTTTGTCAAAAAAAGTCCATAATTTAATAAAAAGTTCATTATTTTTATCCCATTTAAAAATATAAATAAATGAATAACATAATTTAATTTAAAAAATCAACAAACTGATATTAATTTTAAATAATCAAATTTTCGTGTTGATATAAGATATATTATTTACATATAAAATCAATAGAAATTAGTTTTTTAAATACAAATAAACAATTATTAAGATAAGAACTGATGTATTAAATATTTTTATAATAATTAATAATAATTAATATTACATATTTTAAATCGAAATTTTAAATACAATCAACATTACGTGTATAACTTCCTAACTTAACATTTAAGATATTTAATAAACATATTCATTTATACGTTATAAATAATAATCATTTGAACAATTCGGTAATTAAAGAGATATTAATAACTTCTAGGCAAGTAAAATCAAACCTTAATTATTATTAATTCATTGTTAAATTACAGTAATATTGTCATATTAGTTCATATATTCTTGTTAAGAAATAAGATAAATATAGATTATTTATATTATTTTTTATTACCTGTATTGATATAAAAGACATTGAAACAATTTCTTTTTTATGCAGAAATTGAGAGAACATAATCATGTTAAATGATAGACCTACAGTTAAAATAATTAGTACTGATGTGAAATATCATGAAAATCCAGCAATAATATTCCATCACTTATGTGATTCAAGACCAGCAACATTATTACTTGAATCTGCAAATGTTGATAGTAAACAAAATTTAAAAAGTTTATTGATTGTAGATAGTGCGTTACGTATCTATGCAATAGATAATTATGTTTTTATACAAGCATTATCTAATAATGGACAAAAGTTATTATCATTATTAAATAATTTATTACCTAGTAATATAATTGATCAAATAGATAATAATGAACTTAAATTAAAGTTTCCAACATGCTACGATGTACAAGATGAAGATACTAGACTAAAAAATCTATCTATATTTGATCCACTAAGATTCATTCTACAATCAATGAACGTTCCTGAAGATCAAAAAGAAGCTTTCTTACTTGCAGGTTTATTTACTTATGATTTAATTTCAAATTTTGAAAATTTACCTAGAATTGAAAATGAACATTGCTGTCCTGATTACTGCTTTTATTTACCTGAAGTTTTATTAGTTCTTGATCATCAAAAAAAAACTGCTTATTTGCAAATTAGTTTATTTTGTGATGATGCAAATGAATTACAGAGACTACGAGAGCGTACTAAACAACTACATACAAAAATGTCACAAACATTGCCTGAATTACCTAAATACACATTAAAAAACATGAAATTAATGGTTAATAAAAATGATAAAGAATATTGTAAAATAGTTCAACAAATGCAAAGGTCAATAAGGTTAGGCGAAATTTTTCAAGTGGTGCCTTCGCGTCGGTTCTATTTGCCATGTCCTTCTCCTTTATCTGCATATAATACGTTAAAAAATGACAATTTAAGTCCTTATATGTTCTTCATGCAAGATAAAAATTTTTCATTGTTTGGTGCTTCACCAGAAAGTTCATTAAAATATAATGCAAATTCACGTCAAATAGAGATATATCCTATAGCAGGAACTCGTCCTAGAGGACGTCTTTCTGATGGGTCTATAGACTTAGATTTAGATAGTCGTATTGAACTTGAAATGCGTACTAATCATAAAGAACTTTCAGAACATCTGATGTTAGTAGATTTAGCACGTAGTGATTTAGCACGTATCTGTATTCCTGGAACTCGTTACATAGCTGATTTAACTAAAGTTGATCGATACTCATATGTAATGCATTTAGTATCCCGCATCATAGGTAAACTGAAGTTTGATTTAGATGCGCTTCATGCATATAGAGCCTGTATGAATATGGGAACAATTAGTGGAGCACCTAAGGTACGTGCTATGCAATTAATATCAGAGGCAGAAGGTACTAAGAGAGGTAGCTATGGTGGTTCAGTTGGGTACTTAACCTCACAAGGAGATTTAGATACATGTATTGTTATTCGTTCTGCCTATGTGGAGAATGGAGTAGCTACAGTACAAGCGGGGGCTGGTGTTGTATTAGATTCTAATCCACAGGAAGAAGCAGATGAAAGCCGTAATAAAGCTAGGGCAGTACTTCGTGCAATTACAGCTGCACATTGTTGTAAGGAAATTTTTTAATGGCTAATATTTTGCTTATTGATAATATCGATTCATTCACATATAACTTTGTTGATCAGTTAAGAATTCTTAATCACAATGTAATTGTATATAGAAATAGTGTGCCTTTTAGTTTACTAGTGAATTGTGTTCAATATATGGAAAACCCAATTCTAATTTTATCAGCCGGTCCCGGATCACCTAAAGAAGCTGGATGTATGATAAAGTTAATAGAAAAACTATGTGGACATATACCTATTATCGGTATTTGTCTTGGTCACCAAGCAATTATAGAATTTTATGGTGGTCATGTGTGTCAGTCAAGTGAAATTTTACATGGAAAAAAATCATACATAAATCATGATGGTAAAGCTATGTTTAAAAATATTAAAAATCCAATGTCAGTTGCCCGTTACCATTCATTAATAGGTGATAATATACCGGTTTGTCTTAATATTAATGCTAGATATGGAGAGATGGTGATGGCGGTAAGAAATGATTTAGATAGAGTATGTGGATTTCAATTTCATCCTGAATCAATATTAACAACAGAAGGAGGACTGTTAATTAAACAAACATTAAATTGGGTATTGATAAAATAATATTAGAGATTTAAACATGAATAATATTTTGGAAAAACTTTATCAATCAAAAATTCTTACTAAAAAAGAAATCTATCAATTATTTGAAGCAATTAATAAGGGCCAACTTAGTTCTGCACAATTAGCAGGAGCTTTAATTGCGATGAAAGTACGAGGGGAAAGTCAAGAAGAAATTATCGAGGCAGTAAATTATTTGTTAAAAAATGCTAAGCCATTCCCTCGCCCTAATTACATTTTTGCAGACATTGTCGGAACTGGAGGCAATGCAAATAAAAGTATCAATATTTCTACAGCAAGTGCCCTAGTAGCTGCAACATGTGGTTTTAAAATGATAAAACATGGCAGTAAAGGGACTTCAAATAATTTTGGTTCATCTGAAATATTAAATGCAGTTGGAATAAATTTGAATATCTCATCACGTGAAGCGCGTCAAATGTTAGATGAACTAAATATTTGTTTCCTTTTTGCGCCAAGGTATCATACTGGATTTTACAATGCAATAGAAATACGTAAACAATTAAAAACTAGTACTATATTTAATATATTAGGCCCTTTAGTTAATCCAGCTCGTCCACCAATAGCAGTTATTGGTGTATATAGTCCAAAACTTTTATTACCAATGATTAACATATTGAAAATTTTGGACTATCAACGTGCAATAGTAGTTCATGGAGGTGGAATGGATGAAATTGTCCTATACGATGCTAATAATATTGCTGAATTAGTTAATGGCAAAATTATATTTTACCATTTGACACCAGAAGATTTTGGATTTCGGCTCCATTCAAAAAAATTATTAACCGTCAATACTCCAGAAGAAAATATTAACAATTTCATAAAATTACTTAAAGGTAATGGACAAAAAAATCATGAAGAAATTGTTGCTGCGAATGTAGCTATGATTCTTAAAATTTTTGGTAATGAAAATTTACATAATAATGCCCAACTTGCACTAAATATTATTCAAAGCGGCAAGGCGTATAAACTTTTATTGGCTTTAGCATCAAGAGGGTAACTATGCAAGGTACTGTGTTAAATCAAATTATTCAAGACAAAATAGTTTGGATTGAGAAACGTAAAAAAAAACAACCACTGATAAGTTTTCAAACAAAAATTAAACCTTCAAGTCGTAATTTTTATGATGCATTAAAAGGCCCAAATACTAAATTTATTCTTGAGTGTAAAAAAGCATCTCCGTCAAAAGGATTAATTAGAAAAGGTTTTAATCCTTTAAAAATAGCTAGCGTTTATAGACATTATGCATCAGTTGTTTCAGTTTTAACCGATGAAAAATATTTTCAAGGAGATTTTTCTTTTCTTTCAATAGTTAGTTCAGTAATAAAACAACCAGTACTATGTAAGGATTTCATTATCGATCCTTATCAAATTTATTTAGCACGTAATTATCATGCAGATGCTATCTTATTAATGCTATCTATTTTAGATGATAAACAATATCTCAAATTTGCAGCAATTGCTGATGAATTAAATATGGGAATACTCACAGAAATTAATAACCGAAATGAAATTGAACGTGCTATTAATCTTAGAGCAAAAGTTATAGGTATCAATAATCGAAATCTTCAAAATTTCTCAGTTGATTTGGAACGTACAAATCAATTAGTTTCATATCTTTCAAAAAATGAGATAGTAATTAGTGAATCTGGAATCAGTAATTATTCTGATATTAAAAAATTAAGCCATTTAGTTAATGGATTTTTAATTGGTTCTAAATTAATGGAAGAAGACGATCTTGAAATGGCAGTGCGTCGTATGTTATTAGGAAATAATAAAGTTTGTGGTCTTTCTCGTTCCGAAGACGCTTATGCAGCTTACAATGCAGGAGCTATTTTTGGAGGATTAATTTTTGTTGACGGATCTCCACGTAAAATTAATACAATACAAGCTAAAAGAATTATTTCTAATACACCTCTTAAATATGTAGGTGTTTACAAAAATACAAACATTAATGAAATTATTACAAATACAGTAAAATTAGGTCTATCTGTTATTCAATTAAATGGCAATGAAAATCAAAATTTTATAGTTAAGTTGCGTCAAGAATTACCTTCCAATGTACAAATTTGGAAATCACTTGGTGTAATTGATAAAATTCCAGAACGTAATTTATCAGAGATCAATTATTACGTATTTGATAATGAAGATGGAGGTTCTGGCAAAACATTTAATTGGAATTTATTAAAAGACCAAAATCTCGATAATGTAATACTAGCTGGAGGATTAAATATAAATAACTGTATGGTTGCTTCTAAAATAGGTTGTGCTGGACTTGATTTTAATTCAGGAGTTGAAAGTGCACCTGGTATTAAAGACACAAATAAAATTCACTCAGTATTTAAAATACTTCGGAATTATTAGTTTAAAAAACATATAATCATATTAATTCAAAAAAGGAAAATTTGAAATATGACTTTATTAGATTCTTATTTTGGTGAATTTGGTGGTATGTTTTTACCTCAAATATTAATGCCAGCTCTTTTACAACTTGAAGAAGCATTTGTTAATGCACAAAAAGATGATAATTTTCAATTTGAATTAAATGAACTATTGATTAATTATGCTGGTCGTCCTACTCCATTAACATTATGTAAAAATTTAACTAAAGGGACAAAAACTAAATTATATTTAAAACGAGAAGATTTATTACATGGTGGAGCGCATAAAACCAATCAAGTTTTAGGACAGGGTCTATTAGCTAAAAGAATGGGAAAAAATAAAATAATTGCTGAAACTGGTGCTGGTCAACATGGTGTTGCTGTAGCGTTAACATGTGCTTTATTAGACATGAAGTGTCGTGTTTACATGGGAGTAAAAGATATAGAACGTCAATCATCTAATGTAATTCGTATGCGTCTTATGGGCGCAGAAGTAATTCCAGTTAATACTGGATCTTTAACTTTAAAAGATGCTTGTAACGAAGCATTGCGCGAATGGTCTGATAATTATAAAACTACACACTATATACTTGGTACAGCTGCAGGACCTCACCCATTTCCAACTATAGTCCGTGAATTTCAACGTATAATAGGTAAAGAAACTAAAAAACAAATCCTTAAGAAAGAAAATCAGCTACCAAACAAAATTATTGCATGCGTTGGAGGCGGTTCAAATGCTATAGGGATTTTTGCTGATTTTATTGAAGATCAAGAAGTGAAATTAGTTGGTGTTGAACCTGCAGGTGATGGTATTGAATCAGGGAAACATGGTGCTCCACTAAAACATGGTCGAGTTGGTATTTATTTAGGTATGAAATCTCCTGTAATGCAAACTCGAGAAGGTCAGATAAAAAAATCTCATTCTATTTCTGCAGGTTTAGATTTTCCTTCAGTTGGTCCTCAACATGCATATTTAAATAGTATAGGTCGGGCTGATTATGTATCAATTACAGATAAAGAGGCATTATTAGCATTTAAAAAACTATGTGTTTTAGAAGGTATTATTCCAGCGTTAGAATCTTCACATGCTATTGCTTATGCATTAAAAATTATCAATTTAAATCCAAAAAAACAACAACTTTTAGTAGTAAATCTTTCTGGTCGAGGTGATAAGGATATTTCTGTTGTTAATAATGTTTTTAAATTTCATGAGGAAATGAAATGAAACGTTATAATATACTTTTTAAAAGGTTAAAAAATAGTAATGAAGGTGCTTTTTTCCCTTTTGTTGTTTTAGGAGATCCATCTCCATTACTATCATTAAAAATTATAGATATATTAATTGAAAATGGTGCTGATGGACTGGAATTAGGGATTCCTTTTTCAGATCCATTAGTTGATGGTCCTGTTATCCAAAATGCTCATATGCGTGCTTTCAATTCAGGTATCACAGTTAAAAAATCTTTTAAAATGATTACTGATATACGTGATAAATATTCTGATTTACCTATTGGTTTATTAACATACGCTAATCTTGTGTTTAACAACGGCATTGAAAATTTTTATATTCGATGTTCTGAATTAAATGTTGATTCAGTATTAATTGCTGATTTACCTATAGAAGAATCTGAAGTATTTAGTCAAAAAGCCTTACAATACAATATAAATCCAATATTTGTTTGTCCACCAAATCCTAGTGATAATCTACTACGTGAGATATCAGTTCGTAGCTACGGTTATGTTTATTTATTATCACGTTCAGGTGTTACAGGTACTGAAAAGCCTGCTAGTCTAACCTCTCAACAAGTAATTAATAAATTACGTTTATATAATGCAGCTCCATTGATGCAGGGATTTGGTATTTCTAATATTAATCAAGCAAAAAAAATCATTTTAACCGGAGTAGATGGTATCATTATTGGTTCTGCAATCATAAAAGTCATCGAAAATAATTATAAAAAAATTGATTTAATGCTAAATAAATTAAAAATTTTAGCTAATAAATTTAAATCTGCTAGTCTTAAGCTCTGTTAGTTATTTTTACTGTGTATTTTTTGTATAGTTAATTATATCAACTTAATTATTTAAAATAACAAGGAGCTTATATGCAAATCACTGTAAATTCATTATACCGTGAAACTAAAACTTTTTTTAGATATCAAATAATGACATTTGTGTTAACTGCTTTATTAGCAGCGTTTATTACCACTATTTTTATTTATTGTATAGGAGAATATGACTCAAGTTTAAATGTTATTAACAATAATAATATGCAAGATAATTATTTATCAACAATTACTAATGAAGAAAACTTAAATAGAATCAATAAAATCATAACTACTGTTATGATTTTAAATCTATTAGAACTAATTAACAACACTATATTAATTGGAAGTGTTTTATATTTAATTTCTAATCTATGTAAGAAAAATCAAATTAATACGTCAGTAGCTATTCAGGAATTAATATCATTTATACCTAGACTAATGATTTTAATATTCATTATAAATTTGATGATACAAATTGGTTTTGCTTTATTGTTCTTTCCAGGATTTATAGTCATAACCTTATGTTCAATGTCTCCAATAATACTTGTAAGAGATAAAAAAAGTATTTTTTCTTCAATAAAAAGTAGTTCAAAAATAGTACGAGATAACTTAAAAATTATAATACCAGCTATTATAATTTGGATAATGAGCAAAATTTTGTGTATGATGTTTTTTTCTATTTTTAGTTTTTTGCAATCTCATTTAGTATCATTTATTTTCATGTTCATAAATAATTTAATTTTCATGTTTTTAATTACTTATTTAAGTAGATTTCATATGTTATTAAATAAATAATTCTATTTACCTTTCAAAATCATTATAGTTTATTAAAACAACTTATATTTAAAAACTTAATTGTTATATATTATAATCCTGATTGTTTAAGGAATATCAAAGTACTAGCATAATTTATAGTTATCATTACTAATGATTTACAATATTAAAATACTATATTAAATATTTACATCTTGATTTTAAAACAGTGTTCAATAGATAAATCTTCATTTTTTATATATCCAAAATATTATTATTGAAAGTATGATTATAAATGTTATAATTTACAAATTTTAATAATTTAAGATTCTTAATAAGAATTGTTTTTTTATATTCTAAAATAATATATTATGTTAATTAATTAATTTTTAATAATTTAAGACAATACATTATGTTAATTGATCATGATCCACAGCTTAATAATATTTTAACCACATTAGTATAATAATGTGGCATTATATTGAAAATATAAACATAAGGCGCGATTAGGATATTGAACGAATGATGAGTTTCTATAATATTATGGATTTTTTTTTCTTTGCGTCTACTGGCTAATAGTTGCTAATGTCACTTTACGAATATTAATGAAACGTAGAGCTGTAAACTCATCACTAGCTTGGTTATTAGCTATCTATGTTCTTCCAGTATTAGGAATAATTACTTACCTATCATTTGGAGAATTGTATCTTGAAAGAAATAGAGTTAAAAGGACACGTTCTACATGGATATATACCAATAGTTTTCTTAAAAAACTTAAAAAACAAAATAATATTTTTACTACTGAACATAGTAGTGTTGCAAATTCATTATTTAAATTATGCAGTAATAGGCAGGGTTTCCCTGGAATCAAGGGTAACAGATTAGAATTAATATCTAATCCTAATGAAGTAATAAAATCGTTGATTAATGACATTAAAATTGCGCGATTTAATATTGAAATGATATTTTATATATGGCACCCTGGTGGGTTAGCCGACGAAGTTGCTGAATCATTAATTACAGCTTCATATCGTGGAGTTAAATGTCGATTAATATTGGATTCTGCAGGAAGTTTATCTTTTTTTCGTAGTCCTTGGGTAAAAAAAATGCGCAGTGCAGGTATTGAAATAATAGAAGCACTCAAAATAAATTTATTACAATTTTTTTTACGCCGTATTGATTTACGTCAGCACCGTAAATTAGTATTAATTGATAATCATACTGCCTATATAGGCAGTATGAATTTGGTAGATCCTTGTTTCTTTAAACAGCATATCGGAATTGGTAAATGGATAGACCTAATGGTACGTATAGAAGGTCCTATTTCTACATTAATTAGCATTATCTTTAATTGTGATTGGGAAATAGAAACAGGAACTCGTATTCTGTCTATTTATGAAAATAAAAATATAAATAATTTATTGCATAAGAAAAATGCTTGCACTGCTCAAGTAGTCGCTTCCGGTCCTAGTTATCCCAAAGACATTATGCATCAAGCACTTTTAACAGCGGTATACTCTGCACGTGAACAATTAACTATGACTACACCTTACTTTGTTCCTAGTGAAGATTTGTTACGTGCTCTTTGTACAGCTGCCTTAAGGGGTGTAAACGTTGAGATTGTTATCCCTCTTCATAATGATTCTTTATTAGTTAATTGGGCAAGCCGTGCCTTTTTCAGTGAATTGTTAGAAGCAGGTGTAAATATTTATCAATTCGAAGGTGGCTTATTACATACTAAAAGTGTATTGGTAGACAAGCAATTAACACTCTTAGGTACTTTTAATCTAGATATGCGTAGTATATGGCTTAATTTTGAAATAACATTAATTGTAGATGATTTTGGCTTTAGCAATAATTTAGCTTGTTTACAAGGTAATTATATAGCTAATTCTCGATTATTAGACAGAAGAACTTGGGCAAAACGTGCATTTTGGAAAAAATTTATAGAAATGATATTCTATTTATTTAGTCCTTTACTATAGAGAAATTATTACAGTACTAACAATTAACAAGAATAAATTTTTATAGAATAGCTTTTATTTTCTTTGAAGATAATAAATGTATTGGTTGTAATAATACTAGACCTAATATAAATTTAGTTTTATTGAATTTTTAATTTAAAAAGTTTTACTAGATATTAATTGATTAATGTGTTAATTTATTTTTTCAACATGATAAGAATATTAGATACATTTAATAAGTTTATTTTATTTCTATCAGATATATATTCTTATAAAGATAATATTTTTGTTTGTATATCCTTAAACAATATGAACAGTATCAGCAATATTAGTACGGTATAACAAGCAAAATGATAATGTTTTTTTATACTTATAATTATATATATAATTATATAAAAAGATCTTTTAAGAAGTTTAATTATTTTAAAATAATTAAACTTCTTAAGTTACTATTATTTTCAAATATTATACAAATCAATAAAAATATTTACTTAATGGAATATTAAAACTAGATTAGTTAATCTGTACATATTAAGATATGTCGAGTAATTTACATTAAAAAAAATCATGAAATTTGTATCATTTAACACTAACGGATTAAGAGCTAGAATACATCAAGTTAAAGAATTAATAAAAATTCATCAACCTGAGGTAATAGGATTACAAGAAACTAAAGTAAATGATACTATGTTTCCAATTAAAGATTTCATAAATCTAGGTTACAAAATATTTTATTTTGGACAAAAAAATCATTATGGAGTTGCGATTTTTACAAAAATAAATCCAATTATGATAACCAAAGGATTACCGAATGACAAGATGGATGCTGAACGTAGATTAATTATAGCTAAAATTCCTAGCTCCATTGGTAATATAATTGTAATTAACGGATATTTTCCACAAGGAGAAAATCGTAATAATCTTATAAAATTTCCAGCTAAAAAGAAATTTTTTCATGATTTAAGGGAATATCTAATAAAACAATTAATGAATAACAAACTTATTTTAATTATGGGTGATATCAATGTTACTAGTACGGATTTTGATATTGGTATAGGAGAAGATAATCGAAAAAGATGGTTACAAATTGGGAAATGTGCATTTCTTCCTGAAGAACGTAAATGGATTAATAGTATATTTGATCTTGGTTTAGTTGATGTTTGGCGTGAAAAAAATCCAGAAGTTAATAATTGTTTTTCTTGGTTTGATTATCGTTCAAAAGGTTTTTGTGATAACCGTGGATTACGAATTGATGTAATATTAGCAACTAAAGAACTTGCAAATTACTGTATTGAAACTGGCATTGACTATAACATAAGAAAGATGGAGAAACCTTCTGATCATGCACCTGTTTGGTCGAAATTTGAATTTAATTAAAATAAATGGTTACTATTTTAAATTGAATTCTAAACAATGGGTTTTTTATTTGAATCTTAAGTAAAGAAATATTATTTATTTTTTATGATTAGAGAGGTAATTATCTTTTGTTAAAATACCGATTTATTTTTAATATTATTAAACGCTTAATTCAAGCTACTATTTTCTTCCTATATTTAGAATGGAGATATTTATAATATGAAAGTATTATGGAGAATAATTGCTGATATATTTAAATGTATATGGCTTGTGTTAAATTTTACTAGAGCGTTTATACTTAACTTTTTAATGATAGTTGCGTTTATTTTTATTGGAAAGTTTTTATTTCAACTAAGTAATCATTCTTTCAATGGTATTCCAGTTAATAAAGGAGCTTTAAAACTAGATCTGAGAGGTGTATTAGTTGATAAAATATCTGGCAATAGTTACATGAATAAAATTGAAGATCAGATATTAAGCAAAGTTCATAAAAAAAGTACTGTGCATCAAAATTTGATTTTTGACGTGGTAAGAGCTATTCGTCAAGCACAAGACGATAAAAATATTACAGGTATTGTATTAGATTTACATGATTTTATAGGAGGAGATCAAGTTTCATTACAATACGTAGGAAAAATTTTAGGTGAGTTTAGAGCTAGTGGTAAACCTATTTATGCGATAGGAAATAATTATAATCAATCACAGTATTATATTGCTAGTTTCGCTAATAAAATTTTTCTATCTCCTTTAGGTTCAGTAGATTTAAAAGGTTTTTCCACTAACCAATTATACTATAACAAATTGCTGCATAAATTAAAAATAAACTCACATGTATTTAAAGTTGGTTCTTATAAATCAGCGGTTGAACCTTTTTTATTAGATAAGATGTCAGATAAAGTTCGTAAAATTGATAGAAATTGGATCAATCAGTTATGGAACAACTATTTAGACAAAGTTTCTGCTAATCGTAAAGTAAAACAAGATCAAATATTTCCAGGTGCATTAAAAATCATTGCAAAACTAAAAGCATTAAATGGTGATACTGCAAAATATGCACTGGATAATAAACTAGTCGATTCTATAGCTTCACGTCCGGCAGTAGACAAACAGTTAATAAAAATATTTGGTTTGAATAAAAAAACTAATGACTACTACAATACTAGTATTTATGATTATCAAGCGCCAAGAAATAAAAATCAAAATGGTAATATTGCAGTTATTATGATTAATGGTCCTATTGTAAATAATAAATTTCGTGCAGATAATGTTGTTGGAAACAATATTATTCAGCATATAAGAAATGCAAGATTAAATTCAAATATAAAAGCTGTCATATTATATGTGAATAGTCCTGGCGGAAGTGTATCAGCTTCAGAATCTATTCGCCAAGAATTAATAGCATTACGTGATGGAAAAAAACCTGTAGTTGTATTAATGGGCAGTGTTGCTGCATCTGGTGGTTATTGGATTTCTACACAGTCTGATTATATAATCGCTAGTCCAAGTACTTTAACAGGTTCTATTGGAATTTTTGGTTTAGTAAACACAATTGAAGATACTTTAGATGCCATTGGTATACATGCTGATGGTGTTAGTACATCTCCTTTAGCTAGAAATTTTAGCACGAGACAATTGCCAAAAGAAATAGAACAAATTATACAAATTAACGTTTCTAATGGCTATAATAAATTCGTTGATTTAGTAGCAAAATCTCGTAAACAAACTTTTAAACAAATTGATAAAATAGCACAAGGACATATATGGACAGGTATTGAAGCAAAGCAAAATGGTTTAGTGGATGCATTAGGTGATTTCGATGATGCAGTTAAAAAAGTACAAGAATTAGCAAAAATTACTGATCCAAAGTTAATTTGGTATCAGGATAATTCAACATTAATTGATGTAATACTAAATCATGTTTCAGTTTCTAATATCTTCTTTGATTTACTAAATAATCAACTTAATTATCCAGTTGTTAATACAAATTATCAAGCTAAATTTTTAGATGATTTTGATGATCCACAAAATCAATATGCTTTTTGTTTACAATGTAATACATTAAATTAGTATTTTTTTATTCATGTTCAAGTATATCTTTAGTATGATAATAATAAATTTCTTAACGAAGAAATACCAATAAAAATCATGATAACTGAACTATATATTATTAGTATTATAGTTAAACTAGTTTAATAGTAATAAATAGTTAATTGTACAACTTTTTGTATATCAGTTCAGTTGAAATGATTTTTTATTTAATTAACATAATAAATTATATTTAATATTTAGATAATACAATCAATGAATCTGTTTTACTTGACGTTACTAATTGTTTTTGTAATTGTGAAGATATTGATTAACTAATAAAAGTTATTAAAAATATGAAAATTAAAGTAGGTATTAATGGTTTTGGTCGAATTGGGAGGATGATTTTTCGTGCTGCTCAGTATCGTTCCGATATTCAAATTGTTTCTATTAATGATTTAACCGATGTTCATTATATGGCTTATATGTTAAAATATGATTCTAATCATGGTCAATTTAATGGTACGATAGATATTAAAGAAGATTCATTAATAATTAATGGTCAAAAAATTCTTGTAACTTCAGAGAAAGATCCAGTAAATTTAAAATGGTATGAAAAAGAAGTTGATGTTGTTGCTGAAGCTACAGGTGTTTTTTTAACGAAAGAAAACGCTGGTAAACATATTGCTGCAGGAGCAAAAAAAGTTGTTCTAACAGGTCCTTCTAAAGATGATATTCCAATGTTTGTTAGAGGTGTTAACTTTGAAAGTTATCAAGGACAAGATATAGTTTCTAACGCTTCTTGTACTACTAATTGTTTAGCTCCATTAGCAAAAATTATTAATGATCATTTCGGTATTATTGAAGGTTTAATGACTACTGTGCATGCAGCTACTGCAACTCAAAAAACTGTTGATAGTCCATCACAAAAAGATTGGCGTGGCGGTCGGAGTGTATTTCAAAATATTATTCCATCTTTAACTGGTGCTGCAAAAGCTGTAGGTAAAGTACTACCAGAATTAAATGGTAAATTAACCGGTATGGCTTTTCGCGTTCCAATTTCCAATGTATCAGTTATTGATCTAACAGTCAGATTGAGTAAATCTTGTTCTTATCAAAGAATATGTGATGAAGTGAAATTTGCTTCAGAAAATTACATGAAATATATAGTTGGTTATGTTGATGAAGATGTTGTTTCAAGTGATTTTAATGGCAATACTTTAACATCTATATTTGATGCAAAAGCTGGCATAGCTTTAAATAAAAATTTTGTAAAACTAGTAGCTTGGTATGATAATGAAATAGGTTATTCAAATAAAGTTCTTGATTTAATCACTTTGGTTTCGCAAAGTTAAATGATTTTTGTTTTTTGAAGCATTTGTTTAAGATTATAAAAAGATATGAATTACTACTTAAGTGATTTGTATCTTTTTAAGTTATGACTAACAAATAATTTTTATTGGAACACGAGATGTAAGAGCACACATTAATTCATAACTTATTGTGCTAGCAGCCTTTGCCACATAATCAATTTTGAGTTTATTACCCCATAACTCTACATGTGAACCAATATTTGATTGAGGGCAGTTTGTCAAATCTACAGTAATCATATCCATCGATACACTACCTAATAGTTGTGTTATTTTATTGTCTACTATTACTGGTGTACCAGTTGGTGCATGACGAGGGTAACCATCAGCATAACCACATGCAACTACTCCAATACGTTGGGGTTGTTTAGCATAATAAGTATAACCATAACCTATACTCTCTCCTTTTTTTAATTTCTGAATACCGATAATTTTACTTGATAATGTCATAACTGGTTTTAAGTTAATGTTTATTATATCTGAATAATTTCCACTTGGTGATGCTCCGTACAGTAATATTCCAACACGAACCCAATCATAATGAACTTCAGGATGCCATAACACACAAGCTGAGTTTGATACACAACAATTACAGTTTAATCCTGAAATTAAATTTTGAATATGATGATAAGATTTGATAATTTCAGTTTTATTCTCTGCATTACCAAAATGCATCATTAATGTTATATCACGAATATTATTTAAAGAGCTTAATTTATTCCATAATTTTTGAAAGCATTTATAGTTAAAACCTAATCGGTTCATCCCACTATTGATCTTTAAGTACACACTTATAGGTTTTAGTAAAACGATATTTTCTAATGCTTGAATTTGCCACTGACTATGTATAGTAGTTATTAAGGAATAACGATCAATAAGGTACAAGTCTTCGGGACAGAAAAAACCCTCTAATAGTAATATTGGTTTTTGCCAACCATGTTCACGTAGCATTATTGCTTCTTCTATACTTAATAACGCAAATCCATCGGTGTCTGATAAACACCAAATGTTATTTATACCATGACCGTATGCATTAGCTTTTATTACAGACCAAATTTTTGATTTCGGCGCTAAACTACGAACAATTGATAAATTATGCTTTAATGATTTCTGATTAATAGTAGCAACAATTGGACGTGTCATAATGTAAGACTAAGATTCAATTTGAGTTTATATTTCTTAAATAATTTATTATTATAATAAATTATTGAATTATTACTAATAAAAAAATTATTAAACCTTACATAGATTAATGTTATTCTTCAATCAAAATATTATCAAACAATTGATTATAAGGCTGTAGTACAAAAAATCATTTATAATCTTAATAAAATAGATTGGCTATATGCAGCAATACTATAGTATGTTTGTTAGAAGACTAGTATGAATTATTATGTAAATTTTATATATTGCATCTTACAAATTTTAATATCGCATAAATACTATTATCAACTATACTTAACATATTATGTAAATATCAGCAATTTTACTTACAAATAGTTGCAAAGGTATACATATAATAACTTATTAAATACTAATAATATATTATACTAATAACATATTATATATACTACTTGTGATGTTGATTTTATTTTAAAATACATAATATTTTATTACTTAATTGATTTAGCTTTATTACATTTATAGTATGTGATATTTTTTAATTATAGAAATATATCACAATTAAATCAATAAGTATTATCTAGTTTTATAGATTCGTAGTCGAAATTTAGTACTGTATGAATTTCAAATTTTTAATAGTTTAAAATATTTAAAAATACCTAAAAAAAGATACAGAGATTACTTATAAATGCCACAATCACCAATAAAATTTAAAGGAAGTACTTTTACATTGTTTGTAGTATATATTTACAATCATGAACCTGAAATAGTATTTGCAGCAATTCAAAATAAACTTAAACAAGTTTCTTGTTTTCAAATAAAAAATATACCAGTAGTACTTAATATTGAATTTTTAAATCATGAAGTTGATTGGAAAAAAATGAAGCAAGCTATATTAGCTACTGGTCTTTATATTGTAGGTATTGTTGGTTGCAAAGAAATTGCATTAAAAAAAGTAATGAATAATATAGGTTTACCTTTACTTACAGAGACAAAAAAACATGATGAAAAAATTGATAATTTAATCAATTTTAATGAAAAATCATTTAATAAAACAAAAATAATTAATATGCCGATTAGAACTGGCCAACAAATTTATTCACGTAATTCCGATTTAGTTATAATAGGGAATGTTAGTTCAGGAGCTGAATTAATATCAGATGGTAATATTCACGTTTATGGTATTATGCGTGGTAGAGCTTTAGCAGGTATCAGTGGAGATCATGATTGTCAGATTTTTTGCAGTAGTTTAGCTGCAGAATTAATCTCAATTGCCGGAAAGTATTGGGTAATCGATCAAATCCCCAAAAGATTTTTTTGTAAATCAGCAAGCCTGTATCTTAAACAAGGCGTGCTTACTATTCAGAAACTTAATTAGGTGATTGTTTATTTATGGCACATATTATTGTCGTTACATCCGGGAAAGGAGGGGTTGGTAAAACTACATCAAGCGCAGCTATTGCTACTGGTTTAGCTAATAGTGGAAAAAAAACAGTAGTTATAGACTTTGATATTGGATTAAGAAATCTTGATTTAGCCATGGGATGTGAAAGACGTGTTGTTTTTGATTTTATCAATGTAATACAAGGGGATGTTAATTTAAATCAAGCTCTAATCAAAGATAAACGTAATGATCTATTATTTATTTTACCTGCTTCTCAAACACGTGATAAAGAATCGCTAACGCTTATAGGTGTAGAAAATATTTTAAACGAATTAAATAGTATGCAATTTGACTTCATTTTGTGTGATTCACCTGCAGGCATTGAGACTGGTGCTTTAATGTCACTTTATTTTGCAGATGAAGCTATTATTACTACTAATCCAGAAATTTCATCAGTGCGTGATTCAGATCGTATTTTAGGGATAATATCTTCAAAATCTAAAAGAGCTATAAATAATCAGGAACCAATTAAAGAACATTTATTATTAACACGTTATAATCCTAGTCGGGTCAATAATGGAGATATGCTAAGTATGCAAGATGTAGTGGAAATTTTACATATTCCAATAATAGGTGTTATTCCAGAAGATCAATCAGTATTGAGAGCTTCTAATAAAGGAGAACCTGTTATTTTAGATACCAAATCTTGTGCTGGTCAAGCATATGAAGACACAGTTAAAAGATTACTTGGTGAATCAATCCCGTTTCGTTTTATTGCAGAAGAAAAAAAAGGATTCTTCAAACGGTTATTTAAAGGATAAAACATGTCTCTAATTAATTTCTTTTTATCCAAAAAAAATCAAACTGCTGATATTGCAAAAGAAAGATTACAGATTTTAGTATCAGAAACAAGACAAGATATTAATCAGCGATTATCGTGTAAAGAACTTAAACAAGATATTTTAAAAATTATTTGCAAACATATTCGTGTTGATCCTAAAATGATTTTCATCAAATTAGACAAAAAGGATAATGATGTTTCTATGTTTAAATTTAGTATAGTTGTATCAAAAATAAGAAAAAATAATTAGTTTGATATAATTTGATTTCTTAAATAAACAGGATTAATTTGTTCTAGTTGAATAAAAGAATCTTTCCTCATTGCAACTTTTGTAAGTGGTATCATATCTTCTGAAGAAGGTAAAGAATAAGCACAAGGATTAAGGACCAATGAATGTCCTTTATAGAGATCAGGATATACGTTCCAGGCATCTCCTGCAACGGTCCATTTTCCATTTAGATAGTTCATTCTTTTTATAGCATCAACAGGTGATAAAATTTTTTCCTTATCATGCATAAACCAAATACCATTATCATTAAGTTGATATTCAGCCCAATAAATTTCATTCATGCGAGCATTAATAGCTGTTAGAACACGAGTAGCACCTTGATATCGAAATGCTCCTTGAGCTAAATTTTCCAATGTGGAAATACCAACTATTTTTATTGATCTACCGAATGATAAACCTTGTGCTACATTAATTCCAATACGAATACCAGTAAAACTTCCAGGACCAATACTAAAAGCGATAACATTAATATCAATCAAACTAATTTTACTAATTTTTAATACTTTATCTATTAATGATAAAACGTAAGCAGAACTATTTCTTTTAGTAATTTCAAAACAGTTATGGATTATTTTTTCATTATTATATTGCGCTAATACTGATACTGAACATTTTTCAGTTGCTGTATTTATTGCTAATATCTGTATAGACATTGAATAATCCTATTAGTTTTTTAATTTTAATATTATGAATCAATATGTTGTATTAATATTTTAAGACATTATTTTTTTATTTTACTTTTAGAACTATTATAATGTTATTATAATTAAAAACAAATAATAAAATAAATTACATATTTTTCTAGTTTAGAATTAAATACTGTTATCATTATATTTTGCACTATTTGCAATATTTTTTAATATATCAAATGGTGTAATGAGACCTTGTATTACTCCCATATCATTAATTACAATTATAATATTGTTTTTTGACTTATTTATAATATCTAACAATTGAAATAAATTTATATTGTCTAATGCGAACGTAACAGGTTGTTGGCAAGCAAAATTAGCAATATTTATTTCAGATGATAATTTAATTAATAGATCTTTTGCACTTACTATTCCAATGATTTTATCAAGGTTTTTACAACAAACAGGAAATAAATTGTAGGGTTTTTTTAATATTTGAGTTCTAATGTTATCAATTGATTCAGTACTATCAATCCAAAAAATTTCATCTCTTAATGTCATGATACTTCTAATTGATTTTGAATATAATAATAATAAATTTTTGATAATATATAGTTCTTGTGTTAAATTTTTTGATTTAATAATTTCTGATAAAACATAATCTGCATTCTGATTATTGGAGTCATCTTTAATATTACGATTTGAAATTTGATTAAAAATTTCTATTAAAACTGAAAATACAATTATAGAATACAAATAACTTTTAGGTATACAAAAATTGAAACTCTCTGTTATTAAAGATAATCCAATAATTAATAAAAAACTTAAAAATAATACCGCTATATTAGGATGAAAACTGATAAAATTATTTAGTGATTTTGATGCTATAAACATAATAACAGTAGCTATTATTACAGATATTATCATCAATGCTAAATTATTTATCATTCCAGCTGCAGTAATTATTGCGTCTAATGAAAATATTACATCTAATAATATAATTTGTATGATGATAAAAGAAAAACTACGTTGAACTTTTCTATGCGATATTATATTTTGGTTACTTTTAAATTTTTTGTATAGTTCAAATGTAGCTTTAAATACTAAAAAAACCCCTCCTATAAAAAAAATTAAATTACGTCCAGAGATACTAAAATTATTGAATGTCCATAGCAACTTATCAACTTTTACAAACCAGAAAATCAATACTATTAAAAATAGACGAACTATCAATGCTAATGATAAACCAATCAGTCTTGCTTTATCACTTTGTTGCTTTGGTAAATTTTCAGTTAATATTGAAATAAAAATTAAATTGTCTACTCCTAGCACAATTTCTAACGCTACAAGAGTGATCAGACCTATCCAGATTGATGGATCAAAAATGATCTCCATTATCAACTCTTAACAAATAAATTGAAATACATATGCCAATATCAACATAATATATTTGATATTAGAAAACTCATTATTAATCTATAGAGATTAAATATTAGAGTAGTTAACAATATTAAATTAAAAAAATAATCCTGTCTGCTAACAATATTATAATATTTAAAATTTAAATTATATAACAAAATTATTTTATGATTATCTTAAAATTTACTATTTTGATAATTCAGAGTAACATTTATTTTAATAACTTATATTTTTAGAATATTTAAACGTTATTTATATATTATAGGTATAATTTAAATATTAATTATTTATTTCTATAGTTAGATATGAGGTACAAATGACTATTGCAATTATAGTAAGCACACATGGTTGTGCAGCAGAAGAAATAGTTAAAACAACAGAAATGATATTAGGGAAACAAAATAATATTGAGTTTGTTGAATTTATATCAGGTGAAAATACAGAAACATTAATAACAAAATATAAAAATAAAATCGATAATCTTTGTACTTCAGAAGGTGTATTGTTCTTAACTGATATGTGGGGTGGTAGTCCGTTTAATGCAGCAAGTAGAATAGTTTTCGAAAAAATGAATTACGATATAATAACTGGAGTGAATATTCCGATGCTAATAGAAGTATTAATGAGAAGAGAAGAAAATATTAGCTTTGAAACACTAGTGTCTACTGCAGTACAAATGGGGAAAGAAAGTATTAAAACATTTCAAACTAAAATACAAAAAACTGATTTTGATATTTCTAAAACTAAAGTTATAAAGTCTCAAGAAGAAAAAGTTAATGAAAATATGAAAATAATTTTAGTTCGTATTGACGATCGTCTTATTCATGGCCAAATCACTACAAAATGGACAAAAGAGACTAATGTACAAAGAATAATTGTAGTTAACGATGTAATATCACGTGATAATGTACGTAAGATTTTATTAAAGCAATCTACACCACCTGGTATTACTGCTCATATTATTAGTGTTGATAAAATGGTTCGTGTTTGGAATAACCCTAAATATGGACAAGATCGTGTAATGTTATTGTTCACTAATCCAACTGATATACTTCGTGTTGTTGAACAAGGAGTAAAAATTAAAACCGTTAATATTGGCGGAATGGCATTTAAACAAGGGAAGATACAAATAAGTAAGGCAGTATCAATAGATAAAACAGATGTTATTGCATTTAGAAAATTACACAAACTTAATATTGAGCTTGAAGTGAGAAAAATTTCAAATGATCCTAAACTAAACATGATAGATTTAATTAGCAATATAGATAATATTTAATTTTATATTAATAATATTTACTAATAGAACAATTTAATTATCACAATGAGAACAATAATATGACAGAAATGACTTTAGTGCAAATTGCATTAATATTTATAGTTTCATGTATTGCTGGAATGGGATCAGTTCTCGATGAATTTCAGTTCCATAGACCACTGGTAGCCTGTACTTTAATTGGAGCAGTCTTAGGAGATATGAAAACTGGCATCATTATAGGAGGAACTTTAGAAATGATTGCTTTAGGATGGATGAACATTGGTGCAGCTATTGCACCAGATGCTGCTCTTGCTTCAATTATTTCAACTATTTTGGTGATTTCAGGCGGACAAAGTAAAGGAGCTGGTATAGCTCTAGCTATTCCGCTTGCAGCAGCAGGACAAGTTCTGACTATTATAATACGCACCATTACTGTAGCATTTCAACATGCAGCTGATAAAGCAGCAGAAAAAGGCAATATAAATATGGTCTCATTGATTCATATTTTAGCTTTGTTATTACAAGCAATGCGTGTTGCTATTCCAGTTTTAATTATTGCTATTACAGTGAATATTAGTACGATTCGTGATCTATTTAATTCTATACCAGAAGTAGTCACAAGTGGTTTAAATATTGCTGGTGGCATGATAGTTGTAGTAGGTTATGCAATGGTTATTAATATGATGCGCACCGGTTACTTAATGCCTTTTTTCTATCTTGGCTTCGTTACAGCTGCGTTTACTAATTTTAATTTAATAGCCTTAGGCGTAATTGGAGTAATTATGGCAATACTTTATATACAACTTAGCCCTAAATATAACAATGCTGCTAGTTTAGTTAAAAATAGTAACGATAATATAAATAATAACTATGATAATGAACTTGATTAAACAACAAACAATATATGAGAGTTAACAATATGATAGTAAATGTAAAAAAAGAAAAAAAATTAACTATCAGTGATTTAACTGCTGTGGTTATTAGATCTAATTTATTCCAAGGTTCTTGGAATTTCGAACGCATGCAAGCACTTGGTTTTTGTTTTTCTATATTACCTGTAATTCGTCGTTTATATCCGAATAATAACAATGATCGTAAACAAGCTATAAGAAGGCAACTAGAATTTTTTAATACACATCCCTTTATGGCTGCTCCTATATTAGGAGTTACTGCAGCAATGGAAGAGGAACGTGCGAATGGAGCAAAAATTGATGATGGTGCAATTAATAGTATAAAGATAGGTTTAATGGGACCATTAGCAGGTGTTGGAGATCCTATTTTTTGGGGTACTATTCGTCCTATATTTGCAGCTTTAGGCGCAGGAATAGCAATGAATGGTAGTATATTAGGACCTTTATTGTTTTTTATATTATTTAATATAACACGTTTAGGTATACGTTATTATGGTGTAATTTATGGATATAAAAAAGGGATAAATATTGTTAATGATATGGGTACCGATTTTTTACAGAAATTAACTGAAGGAGCATCGATTCTTGGTTTATTCGTTATGGGTGCATTAGTTAATAAATGGACACATGTTAACATTCCAATTGTAATATCTCGTGTTACTGATCAATTTGGCAAAATGAATATAACTACAGTACAATCTGTTCTAGATCAGTTAATGCCTGGTATAGTACCTCTTTTACTTACTTTTTGTTGTATGTGGTTACTTAATCGCAAGATAAATCCGTTATGGATTATTATTGGATTTTTCATTATTGGTATTTCTGGTTATTGGATAAAATTTCTAGGCCTATAAAAACAATTTTGGGAGCTAAAGCTCCCTAAAATGGTTTTTAATAATAATTATGGATGAAACGTATTATTTTTTTTACGCAACGCATCAATTCTTCTTTCTAAAGATGGATGTGACATCAATAGCTCAAATAATGAATTTCTATTACCATGAATACAAAGTGTTATTATATTTTTAGGCTCTCTTGGTTCATAGCTAGTTTTAAGACGTTCTAAAGCAGCAATCATTTTTTCAGTACCTACTAACCTAGCAGCACCTTCGTCTGCACAAAACTCACGACGTCTAGAAAACCACATAACAATTATATTAGCAAATGCACCTAATACAGTATTCAGTGTTGTAGAAATACTAGAATGTAAGGACATACTCATACTGTTGTACCTAGGATTTTTAACATTTGGTAATAATATATTAGATAATATTTTAGATATAACTGCAGCTAAAGCACCTGAAACAAATATAACAAAGGTATTTAAAACTCCTTGTATTAAAGTCATTGTTACCATATCACCATTATTAATATGTGATAATTCATGAGCTAATACTGCTTCTGCTTCATCTCTAGTCATGCTATATAATAAACCACTTGAAACAGCTACTAATGATTGATTTCTCTTAGCACCTGTAGCGAATGCATTTATATCGTATGCAGGATAAATAGCAACTTCTGGCATTGCAATACCAATTTTATCTACTTGATTTTTAATGGTATTAAGCAACCAATATTCAACTTCATTACTGGGTTTATCGATTATTTTACCATTAACAGAACGTATAGCAATCCATCGAGATAGCATAAGCGAAGTAAATGCGCCACTGAAGCCAATACAACACGCACTTATCATAAGTCTAATAATATTATGTGGATATACTCCTGTAAAATGTAGAAAAAACCCAATTAATATCATTATAGCAAAATTAGTGCTTGCAAAAATAATAACACGTATCATAGTTTTATTTTTTCCTTGATTCTGGATTTCAATCTAAAGCAAGTAGCAGATTAAATTGTTTATTAACAATAATTGTTAATCTATAAAAAATTAATAATAAGGCTATGATTTATAGCAGTAAATTATGATATAATATGTCTGATTATTTAGCATAACGATATAAATTAAAAAGATTTATTTTAGGAAATTATTGTCAATTAATAAATAAAATTATTTTTAATATAAAATAAAATCAATTACTATTTCTTGATTTGATATTAATTTATATAAAGTAAATAAATACTAAAATTTAAAATAGTTATTATTAATATTTTATTTTCTTATTGACAGATACTTTTATAAAATAATTTAGTGAAAATAGGATAATAATATATAATTAAAAATTTGAAATTAAAAGATTGTTATAACTATATGACTTCAATGTCAGATATTTAATATTTCTTTTTTATGAAATAATAAACACTAAAAGTAATTATTAAAAAGCTAAATTGGGTAAATTATCATATGCTAACGCAATAATAAAAGTAAGTTCTAAAGCTATGTCTTTATATTTCTTATATCTTCCAGATTTTCCTAAATGGCCAGAACACATATCTGTATATAGTAATAATAAGTTTTTATCAGTTTTAAATTTTCTTAATTTTGCTACCCATTTTGCTTGTTCCCAATATTGTACTTGAGAATCGTAATAACCAGAAGTAATAAAAATATTAGGATAATCTTTTGATTTAATATTATCATATGGACTGTATTTTTTCATATAACGATAATAATTAAATTGTTCAGGATTACCCCATTCTTCATATTCATTAGTAGTAAGAGGAATAAATTTGTCTAACATAGTATTTATAATATCAACAAAAGGAACTTGCAATACCACTCCATGAAAAAGCTTAGGTGATAAATTAATGACTGTTCCTATTAATAATCCTCCTGCACTCCCACCCATTGCATATAATTTGTTAGAATTACCTATATTAAAATTTATCAGATAATTAGTAACGTCGATAAAATCTGTAAAACTATTCATTTTATTTAATAATCTTCCAGAATCATGCCATTTTTGACCGAATTCTCCACCACCCCGTACATGCACTATTATATAAATAAATCCGCGGTCTAAAAGACTTAATCTGCTTATGCAAAAATCAGATTCAACACTATTACCATATGCACCATAACCGTAAATCAACACCGGATTTTCATTTAATTTACGATACTTACGATTATAAACTAAAGATAAAGGAACTTTAGTGCCATCTCTAACTGTTATTAGATGATATTCACTCTTGTATTTTTCAGGGTTAAAGTTATTTATAATAGTTTTTTTTAATATACATTGATTACCATTATCCATATTTAGTTCAAATATAATATCAGGTGTAGTCATTGAAGAATAACCATAACGTAATATATTATTAAATGGTGTAGAATTGCATTCTAGCCAAACTTTATAAATAGGATCATTAAAGTTCAATGTAATATTTTTTTTAATATTTTTATCTTGCCAACTAATTTGATATAACTTAGTTAATCCATTTTTTCTTTCCTCTATTACTATCCAATCACGAAATAACTGAAAATTTTCTATAATAGCACCATCATTTCCATTTATTGTAATTTTCCAGTTACATTCTTGAGTATTTTTTTCTGTATAATAAAGCGCAAAGTTATCTTTATCACGATTGGAACAAATAATAAATATGTCATTGTAATGATCAATACTATACATATGATTAAAACGTCTATATACAAATATTTCAGGTGTTTTATCAGGAAAATCCATATCAATCATTCTAACTTCAGTTGAAACAGTACTGCTAATATATATCAATATAAATTTTTTTGATGTTGTTTTATATAAGTTTAAAGAATAAGAATCATCTTTTTCTTCATATACTAATTTATCGACTGTTTGCTGCGTTCCTAATTTATGATACCATATTTGGTAATTTCTTAAGGTTTGTTGATGATTCTTTACATAAAAAATAGCTTTTGAATTTCCATCCCAAACAATACTTGGATAAGCATTGTATAATTTTTCTGAATACCAAAAATTATTTTTTATATCAAAAAATTGAATGTTATATTGAAAGCGAGAAAGAAAATCTTCAGCTATAGCAATTATACAATTATCTGGACTAATTTTTAGTGAACCTATAGAGTAAAAACTAGTAGATAAAGCACGCACGTTAGTGTCAAGTATTAAAGTCCATTTATCCTCGCCTTCAGTACATAATCTACGGTAATACTTCGGATATTCTTTATCATGTTCATATCTACTTTGATAAAGATATATACCGTTAAGATGAGGAATTGAATATTCACAAAGAGGTAAACGATCAATAATTTCTTTAAAAATTAAATTTTTTAAACTATTTTGTGATTTCATGATATATCTTGTATAATCATTTTCCAATTGCAAATATTTAATTACCTCAGTATCATTACGTTGATCATCACGTAACCAGTGATAATAGTCAATATATTCTGTACCATGTAATATCCTTTTATGAGGAATTTGCTTAGCAAAAGGTTCTTTCATAAATTTTCATCTCAATTAAGCAAGATATAATATATCTGTTTTTGTAATATTTATTTAGCAACAATTTTATTTTAATAGAAAAAATATTAATGTATATTAACAAATTTAATTTGTAAACATTATTTATTACTTTATTTTAAAATATATAACTATTATCAAGTAGCAATGGTTTTCTTTATCTATCAATTTATAAAAAATATCTTTTATAAATAAAATGAATTATATAACAATATATTAAATAATATTTAAAAAATAATTAAGTTAAAAGATAATAGGAGATATCTTTAATGTTAAATCGTTTAAGAAGAACTAAAATTGTAACAACTCTTGGTCCAAGTACCGATCATGATAATAATCTAGAAAAAATTATTATTGCAGGAGCTAATGTAATGAGATTAAATTTTTCCCACGGTACTGCTGAAGATCATCAATTTCGTGCTAAAAAAGTACGTGAAATTGCAAAAAAACTTGGTTTTCATATAGCAATTTTAGGTGATTTGCAAGGACCTAAAATTAGGATATCTAAATTTAAAGAAGACAAGATATTTCTTAAATCAGGAGATAATTTTTTACTAGATGCTAATCTTAGTGAAATTATAGGCGATAATAAACAAGTTGGTATAGATTATAAAGGATTACCTAAAGATGTAATTTCTGGAGATATTCTCTTATTAGACGATGGAAGAATTCAATTAAAAGTTCTTCAAGTTGATAAGATGAAAATTTTTACTAAAGTATTGATTGGTGGTTATATTTCTAATAACAAAGGCATTAATAAATTATATGGAGGTTTATCAGCAGAATCTCTAACAAATAAGGATAAATTAGATATTTTAACAGCTGCTAAAATTGACTTAGATTACTTAGCTGTATCCTTTCCACGTTGCGGACAAGATATTCATTATGCTCGCCATTTAGCTCGTGAAGTAGGATGCCAAGCTAAGTTAGTTGCTAAAATTGAACGAGCAGAAACAGTAGTAAATCAAAAAGCTATAGATGATATTATACTAGCATCAGATGCAGTAATGATAGCACGAGGTGATTTAGGTGTAGAAATTGGTGATCCAGAATTAGTGGGCATTCAAAAAACCTTAATAAGGCGTGCACGTCAATTAAATAGAATAATCATTACTGCAACCCAAATGATGGAATCTATGATAAATAATCCCATGCCTACTAGAGCAGAAGTCATGGATGTTGCTAACGCAGTTTTAGATGGTACAGATGCTGTAATGCTTTCAGCTGAAACAGCTGTTGGTAAATATCCTCAAGAGACAGTTTCTGTAATGTCAAAAGTATGTTTAGGAGCAGAGAAAGTACCAAGTGTTAATGTGTCAAAACATAGACTAGATGTACAGTTTGAAAACATAGAAGAAACAATTGCTATGTCTGCTATGTATGCAGCTAATCACTTACAAGGAGTTACAGCAATTATAACTATGACAGAATCTGGTCATACTCCTTTAATTACTTCACGTATTACATCTGGGTTACCAATTTTTGCTATGTCACGTCATAGAAGCACTTTAAATTTAACTTCTTTATATCGTGGTGTGACTCCAGTGTTTTTTAATAGTTATAATGAAGGAGTGTCAGCTGCTTATGATGCAATAAACCTATTAAAGGACAAAAAATTTCTTGTTGCCGGTGATCTTGTAATAGTGACACAAGGCGATGTTATGGGAACTACTGGTACTACAAATACAAATCGAGTGTTACGTGTTAGCTAAATTATAAAACATAAATAGTTTTGTTTATTGTCAAAATAGTTTTATTAAGAAATTTGTTTTTTTCTTATTGAATGATTTGGTAAATATACTGTTAATGGATTAATTGCTTGATTATTTATCCATAATTCAAAATGTAAATGAGGACCAGTAGAACGTCCTGTATTACCAGATAAACCTATCTTATCACCATAATGTATTTTTTGTCCCAACTTAACTAATATCTTATTCATGTGCATATAACGTGTTATATACCCCTTATTGTGAATAATAGCTATGTAGTTACCTGCGATATTACCGTTTTTAACTGATATAACTTTTCCTTTACTAACTGCAAACAATGGAGTATTTATCGGTAAAGCTATATCTATACCTTTATGTAAAGTTATGTTTCCAGTTATTGGATTTAATCGATTTAAACTAAAATCAGAAGAAACTTTTAGTTGTCTTTTTATTGTTAATAAACTAATAAAACTATTAAATGCAATTGAATGAAAACTTTTATGACATTTTATATAATTAAAAATAAGATGAGTTTTTATTTTACTATGTGGAACTATAATTGGTATATTACGATTCAGATCTAATCTTGAATATGTTATTAAGTTAAAGTTTTTATAAAAACTAAATCTTTTTTTTCTAATAATCTGTATTAAATTATATTTTTTAATAGCGAAAGTGAATTTATTTTTTCTTTTATTATAATACGTATATAAGATTATTTTTCTGTTATCTTTTAAATTAACCTGCCCGTTATTCTTTAATAATATTGGATATTTATTTGAATGATTTATATTAATTTTTAAACATATAATTAATGCAAATACTGTTATTATTGATTGGAAAAAAAATATATAATTAAATTTGCTAGGTGTTGTATTTCTCCTAAGCATTTTAATTTTTATTCCTATTTTTTGTTTTTTAAACAAGATTGATATTGGTTAGATAACTGTAAAAGAAATGTTAAATAACTATCTTTTGATAATTTAATATTACTACCCAATGGATCCAAAACACCTTGATTTACTTTTGTACCTTTTATTAAAGAATCAATTACTGATACTTTAAATTGAGGTTCTGAAAAAATACAAACTACTTTATTTTCTTTTATTGTTTTTTTTATTTCATATAGATGTTTTAAACCAGGTTGAATTTCAGGATTTTTAGTAAAATAACCCATAGATGATAATCCATAATGCTTTTCAAAATATACATAAGCATCATGAAAAACAAAGTATCCTTTATTTCTGATTGGTGCAAGTTCAATCATAATTTTTTTATCTGTATTATTTAAAGATAATTCAAATTGTTTTAAATTTTCATTTAATTTATCTTTTTTTTGTGGCATCAGTTGTAGTAATTTTTTATGAATTGTAATTGCAATATTACGCGCTACATCAGGAGATGTCCAAAAATGTATATTATATGTTTTACTATTAAAAGACGAATCAACATTGTTTTTGCATACATGTTTCGAATTATCTTTACAATTATTACTATTAATTGGAATAAAAAATTTTTGTATTTCCTTAATATCTGTAAGGACTATGGTTTTATTTGACGAAATATTAAATACTGATTTAGCCATAAAAGGTTCTGCATCTGGTCCATTCCAAATTAAAAGATCTGTGTCTTGTAATTTCTTTTCATCTGATGGTCGTAATATATAACTATGTTCTGATGCACCATTAGGTACTAGAATATCAACTGGCATAATACCATCAGCTATAGCTGATGCAATAAATCCAATTGGTTTAATAGAAACCAATATATTTGCATGAGCATAAAAAACGATTAGGTAAGATAGAATCAAATGAATTAATATATTTGAAAAAAAATTTTTATAAATCATAATGAGTAATTTTATTTAATACATACAATGATATTATTGTACTATATTTAAAAACTTTAGTTAAATTAAAATGCCTATAATAGTAAAACTTGAAAACATATCAGTTGTATATGGTAATAGATCTGTATTATCAAATATTAATATTACATTAAAAACAGATCATATCTTAACATTAATCGGTCCTAATGGTGCAGGTAAATCAACCTTAGTACATGTAGTACTAGGTTTATTAATTCCATCCTCAGGTAATATTAATAGGATTGCGGGATTAAAAATGGGATATGTGCCACAAAAATTATACATTGATCCAACATTACCAATTACGGTCAAAAGATTTATGCAATTATCTCAAGGTAGTAATAATGATAAAATTTTATTATCCCTTAAGCGAGTTCACGCTAGTCACCTATTAAATTGTCCGCTACATAAGTTATCTGGAGGAGAAACTCAGAGAGTTTTAATTGCTAGATCTATACTTAATCAACCACAATTATTAGTATTAGATGAACCTACTCAAGGGATGGATGTACAGGGTCAAATCGCAGTATATGATTTAATTGACCAACTAAGGTATGAATTTAATTGTGGAATTTTAATGGTCTCTCATGATTTACATTTAGTCATGGCAAAAACTGATGAAGTCGTATGTCTGAACCAACATATTTGTTGTGCTGGTACTTCAAGATCAGTTTCACAACATCCCGAATTTATATCTATGTTTGGTTTACAAGAAATGCAACAGTTAGCCATTTATCGCCATCACCATGATGACTGTGGTAATATTCATAAAAATAATTATATTAAAAAAAAGGATGATTATGATTGATATCTTATTACCAGCCTGGTTAGGTGGTATTATGTTAGTATTAGCAGCTGCTCCTTTGGGCTGTTGTATTATTTGGCATAGACTATCTTGTTTTGGTGATACTTTAGCACATTCTTCACTTCTCGGAATTGCATTTGGTTTATTATTAAATGTCAATCCGCATTATACTTTAATGTTTCTTACAGTATTTATAACTTTAATTTTAATGACGATTGAAAATCGTCCTCAATTAACTATGGATACTTTTTTAAATATTATAGCCAATACTGCACTTTCTCTTGGTTTCATTGTTGTTAGTTTAATGTCAAATATGAGAATAGATTTAATAGTTTATTTATTCGGAGATTTATTATCGATTACGTTTTACGATCTATGGATAATAATAATTACCATGACTTTAGTGCTAATAATATTAATTTGGAAATGGCGTCATTTGCTATTAATAACTATTAATAGGGAAATGGCAAAAGTTGATGGTATAAACGTTAGATATACTCGTTTAATTTTGATGTTTCTAACAGCTATATTAATTAGTATAGCAACAAAATTTGTAGGAGCATTAATTATTACTTCATTACTTATTATACCAGCTGCTACATCAAGAAATTTTGCAAAATCTCCTGAACAAATGGCTATTTTAGCAATTATCATAGGAATTATTTCAGTGACTATGGGTTTAGCTATATCAGCTTTTTATGATACTCCAGCTGCTCCTTCTGTTGTATTATGTTCAACTATGCTTTTTATATTTAGTATATTATATAGTAGGAATAAAAATTAGTATTTTATTTACCATACTGCAATTCAAAGTGACTATAAGCTTGTTGAGTGGCTATACGACCTCTTGGAGTTCTTTTAATAAAACCTTTATAAATCAAAAATGGCTCAATTACATCTTCAATCATTGCACGTTCTTCGCCGATCGCTGATGCAAGATTATCTAATCCTACTGGTCCTCCACGAAAGGTATTTATAATAACTAAAAGGAATTTGCGATCCATATAATCGCAACCTTCCTTATCAACATTTAACATTTCAAGAGCACTTGTTGAAACCGAACCACTCAAATTACCATCAGCATAAACATCGGCAAAATCTCTTACTCTACGTAGTAAACGATTTGCAATACGTGGAGTTCCTCGTGCACGACATGCTATTTCCATAGCACCATCTTCACTGATATTTAGACCTAAGCAATTAGCACTTCTAATTATGATGTTTTTTAGATCTTGAACATGATAAAATTCTAAACGTTGAATAATACCAAAACGATCATGTAATGGAGATGTTAGAGATCCTACACGAGTAGTTGCTCCAATAAGAGTAAATGGTTGTAATTCAAGTTTAATAGAACGAGCTGCTGGTCCTTCACCTATTATAATATCTAATCTGTAATCTTCCATGGCAGGATAAAGCATTTCTTCAAGAACTGGAGATAAGCGATGAATTTCATCAATAAAAAGAACACTATTAGGCTCAAGGTTAGTCAATATAGCAGCTAAATCTCCAGTTTTTTCTAAAGCTGGTCCTGAAGTAATTGACAAATTAGCATTCATTTCATTTGCAATAACATTTGCTAATGTTGTTTTTCCTAAACCTGGTGGACCAAAAATCAACAAATGATCCAATGCATGACCACGCAATTTAGCTGCTTTTATGAAAATTTCCATTTGATTACGTACTTGTTGTTGACCAAAATATTCTCTAAGATACTTAGGCCGAATATTTTTTTCGATATTTTCTTCTGTTGTTTTCATAATAGAATCAGTAGTTGAATTATTATATTCTATCATAAACTACCTCAAACAATATTACGTAATGCTGTTTTAATTAACATTTCACAACTATTTTCTTTGGATTTATTCAGTTTAATAATCATATTTTTAGCTTCTTGCGATTTATATCCTAAAGCTATTAAAGCTGCAATAGCTTCGGCTTCAACATTAGTAATACTTGAAAATATAGTTGAATTAACAGTATTAGATACTAAATCACCTTTAGTTAGATTATTATATATATTTTTAAATACATCTTTCAGTTCAATAATTAAATGTTTAGCAGTTTTTTTACCAATACCAGGTAATTTCATTAATGTATTTACTTCTTCATTTTCTATTAATTTAATAAATTGATCGGCTGAAATACTAGAAAGTATAGATAAACCTAATTTAGGTCCCACTCCATTTACTTTGATTAATTCTCGAAACAATACACGTTCATCTTTACTAGTAAATCCAAATAATAACTGAATATCTTTCCTTATTACAAAATGGGTAAAAATAGTTACTTGATTATTAAGTTCGGGTAGTTTATAAAAGCAAGTCATTGGCATATTTATCTCATAACCTACACCATAAACTTCAAGCAAAACAATAGGGGGTTGTTTTTCTAAAATACTACCATTTAATTGACCTATCACAAAAATTATTCCCTTAGTTGCTAGACATATTTATGTTAAGTTAGAAATTATTTTATTATAAAAAAACAATTTTTTAAATAACAATTATTTTATTATTGAGTACTATGATGATGAGTAATGGCAACCGCTAATGCATCAGAAGCATCAACTTGTGGATTTATAGAAAGTTTTAATAACATTCGAACCATATACTGTACCTGAGTTTTTTCTGCGTTTCCAATCCCAACTACAGTTTTTTTAACCTGACTAGCAGTATATTCAAAAAGTGGTAGGTCGTAATTTATAGCGGCAACTATTGCTGCACTTCTTGCATGTCCTAATTTTAATACAGAATGGACATTTTTAGACATAAATATTTGCTCAACAGCAAAACAATTTGGTGAAAATTTTTTTATAATTTTACTAATACCAGTATAAATTAATTTTAAGCAACTAGCTAGTTCACTCGTATTTGTAATAATGCAACCGCTATCTATATAAGATATTTCACGATTACATTGATAAATAACACCATATCCAGTACAACGGGATCCTGGATCGACACCTAAAATAATAGACATTATAAATCTCTAATTTAAACTTAATAAATTGATATTTAACAATTAAAATTTTAATTAATTCTTATAAAGAATTAAATATAATATTATATATTAATTAGTTTGTTATTTATATGAATAATTATCATAATTCTACTAACGATTATTGTTTATTAATTGAATTCCTAATTCTATCAAAGAATTCAATTCTACTTCATTAGGAGCATCTGTCATTAAACAATTAGCAGAAGTAGTTTTTGGAAATGCAATAACATCACGTATATTATCTGTATTTGTTAGTAACATTATTAAACGATCTAAACCTAGTGCAATACCTGCATGAGGTGGAGTTCCAAATTTTAAGGCTTCCAATAAAAATCCAAATTTAATTTGTTGTTGTTTTTCTGAAATTTTAAGGATATTAAAAATAGTTTTCTGCATTTTAATATTGTCAATTCTTACTGAACCACTACCAACTTCGTAACCGTTAATAACTAAATCATATGAATCAGCTAATGCAGAAGTTGGGTTTATAAATAATTCTTCTGAATTAGTAATTTTTGGAGAAGTAAATGGATGATGTGTTGAATATAAACATCCATTAATATCTTTAGTAAACATTGGAAAATCGGTCACCCAAACAGGAGCATAGGTATCGCTATTAAACATTTTTAGATCTTTACCTAACTTAATTCGCAATGCACCAAGTGAATGTATCGTTTTTTCATTAAAATCAGAAACAATTGCTATTAAATCGTTATCTCGAGCATTAGTACTCTTCAAAAGATTTTCAATTGTTTCCCGATCATAAATTTTTGTTATTGAGCTTTGAATACCTTCACAACCTTTCTTAATATCGTTAACTTTGATATAAATTAATCCTTGTACTCCATATGATTTAATAAAATTACTGTAATTATCCATTTGTTTTCTAGTAAATTTTATACCATTAGGTATACACAATGCAGCAGTGCGACTTTTTACTGCGTTGTTTGAATTCTTGAATGATGTAAAATAGTCTTTTTTAAAGATATCAGTAATATCTATTATTTTCATTGGATTACGCAAATCTGGTTTATCTGAACCGTAAATTTGCATTGCTTTTGCAAAAGTTATTTCTGGAATTTTACCTATGTCAATGCCTTTTGTATGTAACCAAAGATTTCTAATTAAACGTTCAATAATTTCACGTATTTGATAGGATTTAATAAAAGATGCTTCTATATCAATTTGAGTAAACTCTTGTTGTCGATCAGATCTTAAATCTTCATCTCGAAAGCATTTAACAATTTGATAATATTTATCAAATCCAGCAACCATAAGAAGTTGTTTGAATAATTGAGGAGATTGAGGTAAAGAATAAAATTTACCTTTATGTATGCGGCTAGGCACTAAATAATCTCTTGCACCTTCTGGTGTTGTTTTACTCAAAAATGGAGTTTCAATATCAAGAAAACCTTCATTATACATGAAATTATGAATGAAGTTAGTAACTTGAGAACGAAAAATTATTTTTTTACTTAAATCTGGACGACGTAAATCTAGATACCTATACTTAAGACAAATCTCCTCTTTATTACTTTGATAAAAATCAAGTGGTAATGGGTCAGATTTGTTAATAATATTTAAAAAATTAGCTAAAATTTCTATTTTCCCTGTTACCATTTTAGAATTTATGTTTTTAATATCACGTGAACGTACAATACCGATAATTTGTACACAAAATTCATTTCTTAATGTAGATGCTAATTTAAAAGTTTCTTGATATAAATCATAATCAAAAATTACTTGTATAATACCTTCACGATCTCTTATCTCTACAAAAATAATTTTTCCAAAATTACGAAAACCATTAATCCAACCGCATATTTTTACTTGTTGACCTAAATCAGCTAAAGTTATTTGGCCACAGTATTTTGTACGCATCACGAATATTGATCCTCAATTAAATTTATTACTAAATAACATATATTCTACTACTAAATGATATATTAAATAAATTATAATATTACAATCAACAATGTTTTTATACTAAATTTTCGTATTTTATAATATAAGAATCACAATTATATTGATATTAAACTTATTACACAATAATTATATACTAATTGAGTAATTCTAAGATTTTTATTAAAATAGTATCATTAATATGTTTTTACGGTCATATATATATGAATAATAGAGATACGTTATATTCAACACCAGTTGAAACAATAGGTGACTGGGTATTCAATGATGAGATAGTAAAAGTATTTCCTGATATGATAAAACGTTCAATACCTGGATATTCTAATATAATTTCTATGATTGGAATATTAGCAAGAAGTTTTGTAAAACCTAATAGTAATATCTATGATTTAGGATGCTCTTTAGGAGCAGCAGCTTTATCTGTTTGTCGTAATGTTAGTGCGCCCAACTGCACTATTGTTGCTGTTGACAATTCTCCAGATATGATACGTCAACTACGTCAATATATTAACAATATAAAAACAAAACTAAACATAGTAATTCTAGAAAATGATATTTTAGATATTGAAATCAAGAATGCTTCTATGGTAATACTTAATTTCACTTTACAGTTTCTTAAACCTTTAAGTCGTCTTAAATTAATACAGAATATTTGGGAAGGATTAAATCCTTGTGGCATTTTAATTTTATCGGAAAAATTCAGTTTTGAAGACAGTAAAATTAACAAATTAATGTCAAATATGCACTATCATTTTAAGTTAGCTAATGATTACAGTAAATTAGAAATTATACAAAAAAATCAAATGTTAAAAAATGTTATGTTAACTGATAGCATCAGCACTCATAAAACTAGATTACAAAAAGTTGGTTTTGTACATATAGAAATTTGGTTCCAGTGTTTTAATTTTGGTTCAATAATAGCACTTAAATGATAGAATTTATAGATGTTTACAAACAATTTGAACAAATCCCCAGTTTATCAAGTTGGTTCAAATTATTACCATTACAAATCAATTCCTGGAAAGAAAATCAATTGCATGGACATTTTTATGAATGGTTTAAATCATTAGAGCATCTTCCTTTACTAAAACCACAGTATTTGAATATAACATCTAATATCGAGGCAAGCGATGGTAATATAAATAATATTCAAAGTCAAGGAATAAAAAAATTGTTATATAATCTTATGCCCTGGCGCAAAGGCCCTTATTCATTATATGGAATCAAGATTAACAGTGAATGGCGTTCAGATTGGAAATGGAATAGGATTATACCACATATTTCTTCATTAAAGAATAAAATAATTTTAGATGTTGGTTGTGGTAATGGTTATTATATGTGGAGAATGATTGGAAATGGTGCTTATTTAGTTATTGGAATAGATCCTAACCAATTATTTTTATTTCAATTTGAAGCTATACGTAAATTACTAAATAATGATCGTAGACTTCATGTATTACCTTTTAAAATCGAGCAGTTACCTTCACTTCAATCATTTGATATGGTATTTTCTATGGGTGTTCTTTATCATCAACGCTGTCCTTTAACACATATTTTACAGTTAAAAAATCAACTGAAAAGTGGTGGTGAACTGGTTCTAGAAACAATCATCGTTAGAGATAATAACAATTTATTAATACCCAAAGAAAGATATGCAAAAATGCGTAATGTATTTTTTATTCCATCAGCTAATTTATTAGAAAAATGGTTAAAAAAAAATAATTTTATAGATATACGTATTGTCGATTATTCAGTTACAACCTATAAAGAACAACGCAGTACTAAATGGATGAATAGTCAATCATTATCTAATTTTTTAGATCGATATAATGTAAATAAAACAGTTGAAGGATATCCTGCGCCAGTCCGTGCAATATTAATAGCGAAAAAACCATAATATGATAAAAACGTTATTTTATACATAATTTTAAGATAAATTATTTTAATTTCATTAACATTTAGGGATATTTTTTCAATTACTTTTCGCATCTAATTGTTTATCATGTTTAGTACATTATTAAAATATAGAACAATACATTATCCATATTAAATATATTTTTTTAAAATTATCAAATTATTATTAATTAAAATTATCTATCTAAAACAATATTATACTTGTTATATATATTATAATATGAATATGAAATATATTTGTTTTTACATAAAAACTTTTAATGATTTCTAATAACTAAAGAGGATAAATATTTTTCAATAGGACATAAAAATGATATTTAGTTTTGATCAACAAATAGAAAGACGTTATGGTGATAGTATTAAATGGAATAAATATAAAAATAAGGATATAATACCTTTATGGGTAGCTGATACTGATTTTAAATCGCCTCAATGTATTATAGATGCAATTAATGCTAGAGTATCGCATGGTATTTTTGGTTATGGTGATACGCCTAGTTTGTTAGTTGATATATTTATTAACTATTTATATAAAAAATTCAATTGGAAACTAAAACCAGAATGGATAGTAGTCTTACCAGGTGTAGTTAGTGGATTAAATTTATCTGTACGTGCTTTTACAAATATCAACGAAAGGGTTATTACACCTATCCCAATTTATCCACCTTTTCGTAATGCTGCAAAATTAGCTAATCGAGGTCAATTAAATATACCTCTGATATTAAAAAATAATCGTTGGGTATTAAATCTTGAAATTGCTAGGGATAAAATAAGCAATAAAGAAAGATTGCTAATGTTATGCAATCCACAAAATCCTGGAGGAACAGTTTATAAATTGCAAGAATTAAAAGAACAATTATCTTTTGCACAGCAAAATAACTTAATTGTTTGTTCAGATGAAATCCATTGCGATTTAATATTAGAACCGAATACAGAACACGTACCTTTTGGTTCCTTAAATGAGGATGCTGCTCAGCGTAGCATTACATTCATGTCTCCATCAAAATCTTTCAATATTGCTGGTTTAGGTGCTTCTATAGCAATTATTCCTAATAAGATTTTAAGAAAAAAATTCATGCGTATCCGTCAAGGTATAGTTCCAGAAGTAAATCTTATTGCTCGTGTAGCTGCTGAAGCTGCATGGCTTAAAGGAAATAAATGGTTACATTCGTTGATTAACTACCTCCGAATTAATCGAGACTTATTGTCATATCAAGTAAATTCATTTACATCATTATCAATGGTATCGCCAGAAGCTACATATCTAGGATGGATAGATATTAGTAATCTTAATATTAATAACCCTAAGCTTTATTTTGAAAAATATGGGTTGGGTTTTTCTTCAGGCATGGATTTTGGTGATAATAATTTTATACGCTTTAATTTTGGTTGTACTCGTCATACTTTAGAAGAAGCCTTAAAAAGGCTTAAAGTTGCATTAAAAAAATATAATTAATTTTAATAAGACTAAAAATTTTAATAAATTTATTGGTTCAAATATGAATGTATCTTTGAAAATTAATAATTTAAGTTATAGTTAATAATATAAACTTGTAATTTATTTTTATTCAATTACCAAGAAGAGATAAAGTAAATTTATTAATACTATAATTTATTTGTTTATAATTTTAAAATTATTATTTAAAATTAAAGAAATAAAAATATCAGTTTAAAAAAGAAAAAATAAGGTTAAGTATTTGAATATTAAACTTTTAATTTCTAAAAGAATTATCACAGCAATGATTTTATCTGGTATCAAAGAAATAGATTGTAAACCACAAGTACGTCAAACTACAAAATCTAAATTTGGCCACTACCAGGCAAATGGTATTATTTGTTTAGCAAAAAAGCTAGGTAAATCTTCGATAGATTTAGCTGAGAAAATTATTTATCACCTTGATTTAAAAGGTATAGCTAGTAAAGTTGAAGTTGCTGGAATAGGTTTTATCAATATATTTCTTGATATTCAATGGATGCAAAAACAAGCGAAAAATATGTTAATATTACCAAAGTTAGGTATAACAAAAATCAAACCACAAACAATCGTTTTAGATTATTCTTCACCAAATATAGCTAAAGAAATGCACGTTGGTCATTTGCGCTCTACTCTTATAGGTGATGCTATGGCGCATACTCTTGAGTTCCTTGGTCATAAAGTTATTCGCGCTAATCATATTGGTGATTGGGGTACGCAATTTGGTATGTTGATTGCTTTTCTTAAAAGAAAATACAATGAAAATTGTGCAACAATAGAAATTTTATTAAAGGATCTTGAAGAATGCTATCGTAAAGCAAAATATAATTATGAAACAGATCCAGTATTTGCCGATTTAGCTAGAAGTTACATATTAAAATTACAACAAGGTGATAAAAATTGTCTTGCTTTATGGAAAAAAATTGTTGATGTCAGTTTAAGACAATATCAAAAAATATATGATCGTTTAAATGTGACATTAACATATAAAGATATTATGGGAGAAAGTACGTATAACCATATGTTACCTGAAATTGTCGATGATTTAAAAGCGAAAGGTTTAGCTATACAAAGTCAAGGAGCTATTGTTGTTATTCTGGATGAATTGAAAAATAAAGAAGGACAACCAATGGGAGTTATTATTCAGAAAAAAGATGGTGGATATTTATACTCTACAATTGATATTGCTTGTGCTAAATATAGATATGAAACATTGAAAGCAGATCGTATTATATATTATACGGATTCTCGTCAACAACAACATTTACTACAGGTTTGGAATATCGTAAGAAAAGCTGGTTATGTTCCTGATTCTGTAGTTTTTGAACATCATATTTTTGGTATGATTTTGGATAAAAATAATAATCCATTCAAAACTAGATCTGGTGACACAATTAAATTGTCTAAATTATTGGATGAAGCTTTTAGAAGAGCATATATACTGGTAAAAAGTAAAAATCCAAATATAGATAGCAATGAAATAAATTATCTAGCAGAATCAATTGGAATTAGTGCTGTAAAATATTCAGAATTATCTAAAAACAGAACCACTGATTATGTTTTTAATTGGGATCAAATGTTAACCTTTGAAGGTAATACAGCTCCTTATATGCAATATGCTTATACACGTTTAATGTCCATATTTAATAAATCAGAAATTAATATTAACATTTTAGATGCAGATATAATAATTACTAACAATCAAGAGGAAACATTAGTAATGTATTTATTACAATTTGAAGAAATACTTGCTCAAGTAGCAGATAATGGCACTCCTCATATCATGTGTAATTATTTATATCAATTAACTAGCAAATTTTCTAATTTTTATGAAAAGTGCCCTATTTTAGTCTTTAAAGATCAATCAATCAGATCTAGTCGTTTACAACTATCTGTTTTAACATCTAAAGTATTGAGACAAGGTCTCAATATTTTAGGTATTACAGTCTTAAACATTATGTAGTAATTTTAGAAATAGTTTTTTATGAATTCATAAAAAACAAATTATAAATGTCTTTCTTATAATATTAGTAATGAAATACTATACTATACAGTATATTTATATTCATTTTATGAGGTGAGATGTCCGAGTGGTTAAAGGAGCACGTCTGGAAAATGTGTATACGAAAAACGTATCGAGGGTTCGAATCCCTCTCTCACCGTCAATCATATATAAAAAATGTAAAATAATATACAATATATCTGATTAAAGTTAAAGATTAGTTAATTAACTAAAATTCATTTCCTGTGAAGTTTAGAAGTTGCTAAATCAAAACGTTCAATAATTTTATTAGATGGTTTTTCCCCGATTAAACTAACTATTACAATAGCTACACTAGCAAATACAAAACCTGGAATAATTTCATATAAATCATTCCAACCATATTTTTTCCATAATAGTACTGTGAGTACACCTACTAGCATACCTGCTAACGCACCATTACGGTTCATACGTTTCCAGCATACACTAAAAAGTACTACCGGACCAAATGATGCACCAAAACCTGCCCAAGCATAACTTACTAAACTCAGTACTAGATTGTTTGGATTAATTGCTAAAGCAATAGCAATAACTGATATTAATAAAACCATACAACGTCCTATCCATACTAATTGTTTTTGAGTTGCATTTTTGTTAAGAAAATTCTTATATAGGTCTTCAGTTAAAGCACTTGAACATACTAATAACTGACAACTTAAAGTAGACATTATAGCTGCAAGAATTGCAGAAAGTAAAATTCCAGAAATCCATGGATTAAATAATAAAAGAGCTAATTCAATAAAGATACGTTCACTATTTTCAATAACTACACTAGATTGTTCTGGATTATTTTCAAAATATGCAATACCGAAAAAACCAACTGATATTGCACCTATTAAACATAATATCATCCATGTCATACTTATTTTACTTGCTGTAGAAATTGAATTGTGAGATTTAGCAGCCATAAAACGTGCTAAAATATGAGGTTGGCCAAAATAACCTAAACCCCATCCTAGTAGAGAAATTATCTTGATAGAACTTAAACCTTTAATTATATCAATATTTGATAAATTTTTAGCTTCAATTACTGATATTGAGTTACCCAATCCACCTGATGCAATAATCACCATAATAGGAGTTAATATTAATGCAAAAATCATCAAACTGGCTTGTACAGTATCAGTCCAACTAACGGCTAAAAACCCACCAATTAAAGTATAAGTGATTGTAGTAATGGCACCTATTATTAAAGCAGATGAATAACTAATATTAAATGTACTTTCAAACAATCTAGCACCTGCTACTATACCTGAAGAACAATAAACTGTAAAAAAGATTAAAATAATTATAACAGATACAATCAGTAAAACTTTACTATTATCTTCAAAACGATTAGTGAAAAAATCGGGTAAAGTCAATGCATTATTATGATATTCAGTTTGAACACGTAATCTACCAGCAACAATTTTCCAATTTAGCCATGCGCCAATTGTTAAACCAACAGCAATCCAGATTTCGGAAATACCAGATAGATAAATAGCTCCAGGCAAACCCATTAATAACCAACCACTCATATCCGATGCACCAGTTGAAAGAGCAGTTACTACGCTTCCAAGACTACGTCCACCTAGAATATAATCATCAAAACTTTTAGTAGAACGATAAGCAATAAAGCCTATCATTAACATTCCAACAATATATACTATAAAAGTCACTACCATTGGTACATTTAAAATCATACGTTCTCCAATCTATTGAAATAATTTATTTATTATTAATAAATTATTTTTAATTCACAATTTTTCAGGATAGATAATCATACTAGTCATTTTTTTGTTAAGAGATTCACCCAACCAATTAAAGTATAAATCTACACGGAAAAGCGTGTCATAATATGGTATATTAAACATATATATTATTAAAAATATATACATTTGATGAAATTTGCTTTCTGATATTATAGATAAAAAACCGAGCACACTTATGTTTGTTAAGATCTTTATATTTTTAGTTAAAGTTATTTTAATGACCTTTTATTGTAAATAATAGTAAAAAACATGATACATAACAACATAAAATTTTTCTATAAAGTAAAGAGAGATAAACAAAAAATTAAATATTGTTTATAAATAACAGATTATTAAAAATAAATAATTTTAAGGAGCACTGGAATCATGGGTATAATTACCATGGGTATAGGTTTAGATAATTCTACTCATAAGCGTATCAAAATAGCCGCTCAAAGTATTAATCAAACACCTAATTGGCTAATCAAACAAGCTATTTTCAGTTACTTAATTCAAATTGAAGGAGGAAAGACTTTACCAGAAATTTCTTTATATCATTTTTCTTTAAATAACAGTGAACGAATAACTTCAGACCGAATATATCAACCATTTTTAGAATTATTAAATGAAATTGTACCACAATCAACCACTAGATCCATTGTGACAAAAAATTGGTGTACTTCTGAAATGGAATTGATACCTGTTTTACTAGAACAATGTATTATTGATGATACTTTGAATAAAAAAATTCATGCTTTAGCTTTAAGACTGTCTAGTAAATTGAGACAAGAAAGTATAAATACTAATAAAACTTCTGGAATAGTGCAAAATTTATTGAAAAATTTTCCATTATCATCTGAAGAAGGTATTTCTTTAATGTGCTTGGCTGAAGCATTATTACGAATTCCAGATAATCAAATGCGTGATATATTGATTTATGATAAAATAAAGAGTGGTCAATGGGATTTACATTTAAATAATAATAATACTTTAATTGTTAATCTAATGACTCGAGGGCTAATCTTTATCAAAAAACTAATGTTAGTTAATGATAATCAACATGTGTCAAATTCATTTTATAAAAAATTGAGAAGTAAAATTTTTACACATAGTAGTCCTTTAATACGTAAAGCTGTAAATATCACAATACGTCTTTTAGGAAAACAATTTGTAATCGGAGAGAATATTGATAAGGCGTTAAGTAATTCTCTTAAATTAGAAAAAAGTGGATTTAGTTTTTCATATGATATGTTAGGTGAAGCAGCTTTAACTGATAGTGATGCTAAAAAATATTTAAGATCTTATACAGAAGCTATTCATGCTATAGGAAAAGCTTCTAAAGATTTTGGAATTTATGAAGGACCAGGAATTTCAATAAAATTATCAGCTCTTCATCCTCGTTATACCAGGACACAATACTCACGCATTATAGAAGAACTTTACTCCAATTTAAAGTCATTAGCATTGCTAGCTCATTCTTATAATATAGGAATTAATATAGATGCAGAAGAATCTGAGCGCCTTGAATTATCATTAGATTTATTAGAAAAACTATGTTTTGAACCAGCTTTGAAAAATTGGAATGGTATAGGATTTGTCATTCAGTCTTATATGAAAAGATGTATATTTGTAATAGATGAATTAATTGATCTAGCACAGCGTAGTAATCATCGCATTATGATTCGTTTAGTAAAAGGTGCTTATTGGGATACAGAAATTAAGCGTGCACAAATAGATGGACTTGAGAATTACCCAGTATATACAAGAAAAGTATATACTGATGTTTCATATATAGCTTGTGCTCGTAAACTATTATCTTTTCCTAATTTAATTTATCCACAATTCGCAACACATAATGCTCATACTTTATCAACTATTTATCAATTAGCAGGAAATGATTATTATATAGGACAATATGAATTTCAGTGTTTATATGGTATGGGAGAAACTCTGTATAAAGAAATAGTTGCTAAAAAAATAGAGGGAAATAATAAATTTAATCGTCCTTGTCGTATATATGCGCCAGTTGGTACACATGAAAAATTATTAGCGTATTTAGTACGTCGTTTATTAGAAAATGGAGCTAACACTTCTTTTGTTAACAAAATAATTGATCAATCTATACCAATTAATGAATTAATCGAAAATCCAGTAAAGACAATAAAAAACATTGGTCTTATTGAAGGAACTATCGGTAAATCTCATCCAAAAATTCCTCTACCACGTTGTTTATATGGAGATAAAAGAATAAATTCAAAAGGTATCAATATAAATAACGAGCAATCCTTAACTACAATAGCTAACGATTTGATAAAAAATACCGAAATATTTTATTTAGCTAAACCAATAATTAAAAATAAATTAATTAATATTAAAACCAGCCGACTAGCAGTTAACCCAGCTATTTCAAATGATATTCTCGGTAGAGTACTTGAAACTGATGTGAAACAAATAAATCAAGCAATAGAAGATTCTTTAAGTACAGGATCAATTTGGTCTAAAGTCTTACCAAAACAAAGAGCTGTAATTTTAGAACGTGCTGCTAAGATTATGGAAAATAGAATGAGTGAACTTATATGTATTTTAATACGTGAAGCAGGTAAGACTTGCATTAACGCTATATCTGAAGTTAGAGAATCTATTGATTTTATATATTATTATTCCAATATAATCAAAAAAAATTTTAATAACGACACGCACGTACCTTTAGGATCAGTAGTTTGTATCAGTCCATGGAATTTTCCGTTGGCTATTTTCATAGGCCAAATTGTTGCTGCATTAGCAACAGGGAATACTGTTATAGCTAAACCAGCAGAACAAACTCCAATAATTGCTGTAAAAGCAGTTGAGATTTTATTAATGGCAGGTATACCTGTTGGAGCCTTACAATTGTTCACTGGTTCAGGAGAAACTGTCGGTAAAACATTAATAAATGATAGTAGAATTCAAGGTGTTTTATTTACTGGTTCAACAAAAGTAGCGAAAATAATACAAAAAAATATAGCTGGTCGTTTAGATAAAAAAGGAAATCCTATACCTTTAATAGCTGAAACTGGTGGAATCAATGCAATGATTGTTGATTCTTCTGCTCTTACTGAACAAGTAGTTATAGATGTTATAACATCAGCTTTTGATAGCGCTGGTCAAAGGTGTTCATCATTACGTTTACTATGTATACAAGAAGAAGTAGCTGATCGTACGATAAAGATGTTACTTGGTGCGATAGCAGAATATAAAGTTGGTAGCCCCGACAGTTTATCTACTGATATTGGTCCTATAATTGATGCACATGCTACAAAAAAAATAAATAACCATATTAATTTCATGTATAGCAAGGGATTTAAAATTCATCAATCATCATTAGAAAATAAATATAATGAACATAGCAAATTATTAAGTGATAATTTTGTAAAACCTACTCTTATTGAAATAAATGATATTATCGATTTACAAGAAGAAATATTTGGTCCAGTACTACATATAGTTAGATTTAAAAGAGATAATTTGTTAAATATAATCAAACAAATAAACATGTTGAATTATGGACTAACATTGGGCTTACATACTAGAGTAAATACAACCATACATCAATTAATATCCGAAGCGAAAGTTGGCAATGTTTATATTAATCGAAATATGATTGGTGCAGTAGTTGGAGTACAACCTTTCGGTGGTGAAGCTTTATCCGGAACAGGTCCTAAGGCAGGTGGTCCACTATATCTTTATCGTTTATTATCAAGTTATCCTAATCATTCAATCAATGCAACTATATATCAACAAGGTCTGAGTTTTATAGAGATCAATGACAGATTACGAAAAGAGCTTCTATTACCATATTATGCATTCAGTAAATGGGCTAAAAATAAAACATTAATTGGATCTTTGTGCTTACATTATTATAATTGTTCCAAATCTGGATTTATGATTGATTTGCCTAGTTCCACAGGAGAAAGAAATACTGTTTCATTATATCCTAGAGAAAAAATTTTTTGCGTAGCTTATAACGAACAGGATATATTAATTCAGCTAACTGCTCTTATTAGTATAGGTGGCAAGGCGCTTTGGCAAGATGATCAATTACATCGCAATATATTTAATGATTTACCTGAAGAAGTTAAAAACCGTATTTCATTAATGACTAATCCTTTTACATCAGATTTTGATGCTGTAATTTTTCATGGTAGTAAAGATCGATTAAGTTATCTTTGTAAGCAAATTGCAGATCAAGTAGATAAGATAGTGCCTATACAAGGTTTTGCTTCAACTGAAACTAATATATTTCTTGAACGTTTATTAGTTGAACGTTCTGTAAGCATTAATACTACTGCTGCTGGAGGGAATACAAATCTTATAACTATTAATTAAACAAAAGCCATGGGTAAGATTTATTCCATGGCATTTTAATTATCTTAAATAAGATGAACATTTTTATAATTATCGTATATTAATACTACATCTTTTAGTTAACGTATTTTTTTATATTATTCATTTCTTCAAAAAACCAAATTCCTATAGGAAAATCTTCCAATATTATTAAATACATTTTTGATTTTTTGAAAGGCTCAGGTTCAATAGCTAAAATTTTTCCTATTCTATTTTTTATACCTTCAGTTTTTACAATTACATAATCACCAATTTGCATTAATTCTCTCCAATTTTAAATAAAATTTTCATTTATTATAAATAATTATTCAATAAAGATGCATATTGTATTTATTTTTGATAACATATAAGTTATACTACCAGTGTTTTTTAATAGTTTATTAAATTCCTCTGTAGTTCAGTTGGTAGAACGCCGGACTGTTAATCCGTATGTCACTGGTTCGAGTCCAGTCAGAGGAGCAAAATTAATTGATATTATTACGGTTCTTAACATGAAAAAATGAATAACTATTTCGTTCATATTATTTTTCAATTGATTTTCACAATTCAAGTATTTTTTTATTAAGGTACCATTTAATATGATGTAAATTCATAATTTTTTATTTATGTATTTATCTTTCAATGATAAAATACAGTGGTTACTTAATGCCGACTACTAAAAGATTTTTATTCGTTTTAATTTAAATGGTAGAATAGATGAATTGTTATTCAACCAAATTTTTTTTTCATGATTATGAAACTTTTGGTACTAATCCTGCTCTTGATCGTCCCGCTCAATTTGCTGGAGTATTTACAGATGATAAATTTAATATCACTACTAGACCTAAAATATTTTACTGTTGCTTACCAAATGATTATCTACCTAAGCCTGAATCTGTAGTCGTTAACGGTATTATACCTCAATTAGTAATGCAAAAAGGTTATAATGAAGCAGAATTTGCCAAACGTATTCATAACATATTGACAATTAAGCAAACTTGTACAGTAGGTTACAATAATATACAATTTGACGATGAAATAACCCGTAATATTTTTTATCGCAACTTTTATGATCCATATGCTTGGAGTTGGAAAAATGGTAATTCACGTTGGGATCTTTTAAATGTAATGCGTGCGTGTTATGCACTACGTCCTGAGGGGATAAATTGGCCAAGAAATAAAGATGGTTTTGTTAGTTTTAAATTGAAACATTTAACAAAAGCTAACGGTATCAAACATGATAATATACACAATGCAATGTCTGATGTGTATGCCACTATAGCTATAGCAAAATTAGTTAAAGAAAAACAGCCAAAACTTTTTGAGTATTTATTCAAGAATCGTAATAAAGAAAAAATAATCTCGATGATTGATATTGTCGGAATGAAACCTTTATTGCATGTTTCTAATTTATTTGGGAAATCAAGAAATAATATAAGTTTAATTTTACCATTAGCTTGGCATCCAAATAATCGTAATACACTAATTGTGATAGATTTGTCTAGCGATATATATCCTTTATTAAGAAGAGATGTTTTTTTTCTACAAAAATTTTTGTACGAAAAAAAATATAATAAGGAAATTGCAGATAAAATTCCTTTAATATTAGTGCATATCAATAGGTGTCCAATTTTAGCTTCCATCAACGTCTTGCGTCCAGAGGATGAAATAAGATTAGGATTAGATCGTGCTCATTGTATTAATAATTTAAAATTAATTTATAATAATCCAGAAATAAGAAAAAAAGTATTAATAATTTTCAATATGCAAAAACAAAATATAACATCAGATGTAGATACTAAATTATATGATGGATTTTTTAGTTCATCAGATCAAGCTAAAATGAATATAATTCATAGAACATCACCGAAACTACTTTCTAAATTAAATCTGAATTTTGAAAATAATAGATTAAAAGAACTTTTATTTCGTTATCGAGCAAGAAATTATCCTAATACATTAAGTTTCGAAGAACAGCTTTGTTGGAAAAAACACTGTAAAATTAATTTAAATTATAAAAGAATTAAAAGTTTTTTATCAGAAATAAAATTATTGAAAAAATCTTACAAAGATAATCAAAATAAAATTGAAATATTAAGGTCTTTATATTTTTATGCTAAAAGCATAATTACATAAAATGAAAAAACATAGAAAAACACATTGCTGAAAGAATAATAACATTTTAAAAATCAAATAAATATCGAAATTATATCTCTTAAGTTTACAAATTATTAACATTAATCAAATCTAATAACTTAAATCATAAAACAATCAATAATTTTATAAATATAAAAACTCAATAAAATGACATATGATACATTTTAATTTAATTATATATTATTAATTATTACTAATTATAGTATTAAAAAATATTAATAAGTCATAATATCATTGATATAATACGTTAATTAAATCTATATTTTTTGTTTAATTTACAAAAAATTTTTAGTAATTATATTATATAAACATACTACATATTTTATACAATCTCCAGTAATATTTATTAAATATCCTATCTAAATATACTTGAATAGATTGCGTAATATCAATAAATTATTGATATAAATAATCTTATGTAGAAAATATACATGAAATGAGAAGATAGGAAATATGTTGAATAATACTCGTTTGCGCATAGCAATACAAAAATCTGGTCGTTTAAGCGAAGATTCAAAAGAATTGTTAATGCGATGTGGAATTAAAATTAACCTTGAACAACAAAGATTAATTGCGCTTGCAGAAAATATACCAATTGATATTTTACGCGTACGTGATGACGATATTCCTGGTCTTGTAATGGATGGCGTAGTAGATTTAGGTGTAGTAGGAGAAAATGTTCTTGAAGAAGAATTGTTAACAAGATTAGCACAAGGTGATAATCCAGAATATATTATATTACGAAGGCTTGATTTTGGTAGATGTCGTCTATCAATAGCAATGCCAATAAATTATGAATATGTTGGATTAAAATGCTTACATAATGCACGCATTGCTACTTCTTACCCTCATCTTTTAAAAAGATATCTTGATCAAAAAGGTGTTGTGTTTAAAACTTGCATGTTAAATGGTTCAGTAGAAGTAGCTCCACGTGCCAGTTTAGCTGATGCAATTTGTGATTTGATTTCTACAGGAACTACATTAGAAGCAAATGGTTTAAAAGAAGTTGAAGTGGTTTATCATTCGAAAGCAGTAATTGTGCAACGTGCTGGAACAATGATTGAATTTAAACAAGATTTAATAAAAAAGATGATGACAAGAATTCAAGGTGTTATTAAAGCAAATGAATCTAAATATATCATACTACATATACCACGTGAAAAATTAAAAGAGGTAATAAATTTATTTCCTGGAACAGAATCTCCTACTGTGATCCCCATATCTGGAAACAGTGATCGAGTAGCAATGCATATGGTTAGTAGTGAAACATTATTTTGGGAAACAATGGAAACATTGAAGACTTTAGGAGCTAGATCAATTTTAGTATTACCAATTGAAAAAATAATGGAGTAAACATATGGAATATTTAGTTCCAATTGAATGGGGAAAATGTACTAAATTACAAAGACAAACACTTCTAACACGTCCAAAAACTACCTCTTCCATGAATGTAGAGCAAACAGTATTTAATATATTAAATGAAGTGAAAATACACGGAGATAAAGCATTATATGACCTAAATATCAAATTAGATAAAATATCACTTACAGATTTACATGTTACATCGCAGCAAATTTCAGCATCTAGTATGATGATTGGTAACAAATTAAAAAAAGCTATGAAAAATGCTTTTGATAATATAACAACTTTCCATCAAGCACAAATTCTAAATCTTGTTGATCTAGAAACACAAACAGGTGTAAGATGTCAACAAATTACTCGTCCTATAAAATCAGTAGGATTATACATTCCATCAGGTTCTGCAGCATTATTTTCTACCGTTTTCATGTTAGCAATTCCAGCACGTATTGCAGGTTGTAAAAATATAGTAATATGTTCTCCACCGCCAATTTCTAATGAAATTTTATATGCTGCTAATCTGTGTAAAATAACAGAAATATATCAAGTAGGTGGTTCGCAAGCAATAGCAGCACTTGGTTTTGGTACTAAGACAATACCACGGGTAGATAAAATCTTTGGTCCAGGAAATGTTTATGTAACTGAAGCTAAAAAGCAAATAAGTCAAAGATTAGAAGGTATAGAAATTGATATGCCTGCTGGTCCATCAGAATTATTAATAATTGCTGATAATAATGCTAATCCAGAATTTATTGCAGCTGATTTGTTATCTCAATCAGAACATGGACCAGATTCCCAAGTAATTCTTTTAACTACATCTCTGAAATTAGCAACAAAAGTTGCAACAACTATAAAAAAACAATTAATAAACTTAAAAAGAAAAAACATTATAATTCAATCATTAAATAACAGTTTAATTATTGTACTTAAAGATTTACAAGAATGTATAGAATTATCCAATATGTACGGACCTGAACATTTAATGATTCAAACATCTACCCCGAGAAATATTTTAAAACTAGTTAATAATGCGGGATCAATTTTTTTAGGTCCATGGTCTCCAGAATCAGCTGGTGACTATGCTTCTGGGACTAATCATGTACTGCCAACATCCGGATACACTAAAACTTTATCTGGTCTTAGTATAATAGATTTTCAAAAAATAATTACCGTTCAAGAAATTACTGCACAAGGTTTAATGAATTTATCTTCTACAATTGAAACTTTAGCTGCAGCTGAAAAATTAGATGCTCATAGAAAAGCTGTTAGTTTGCGTGTTGCTGTATTGAAGGAAAAAGTATGAATTTTAATATGATTAAAAATTTAGCACGTAAAAATGTGAATAATTTAGTACCATATCAATCAGCACGTCGTTTAGGAGGAAAGGGTCATATATGGCTAAATGCTAATGAATTTCCAATTTCCGTACATTTTGAGCTATCTCAGAAAACGATGAATAGGTATCCCGAATGTCAACCAAAATTAATGATTGCACGTTATGCTGATTATGCTAATTTAAATTCTGACCAAATTCTAGCAAGCCGTGGAGCAGATGAAGCAATAGAGTTAATAATGAAAACTTTTTGTGAACCGGGTAAAGATTTTATTTTGTTTTGTCCACCTACTTACGGTATGTATAAAGTTAGTGCTGAAATTATCGGTATTAACTATCGCATTGTTCCTACAATCAATAATTGGCAGCTAAACATACAGTCAATTGCTGAAAATTTAAATCATGTAAAAGTCATTTATATTTGTCGTCCAAATAATCCTACTGGTAATCTTATTCCACTAAATGATATTTACAATCTTCTAGAAATTACCGCTAGTAAAGTACTTTTAGTAGTAGATGAAGCTTATATTGAATTTTGCATTCAGTCTACACTAGTAAAATTGTTAAAAAATCATAAACATTTAATAATATTGCGTACTCTATCTAAAGCATTTGCTTTAGCCGGTTTACGTTGTGGTTTTATCTTAGCTGATAATAAAGTTATTAATCTTTTACTAAAAGTAATCACACCTTATCCTGTAGCAATACCAGTATCTGATATAGCAACTCAAGCATTAAGTAAAGAGAATATTATTTTGATGCAAAACAATGTCAAACAATTAAATATCAATAAGGTATGGCTATTTACACAACTTACTCTATGTAATTGTGTGAAAGAAGTATTTACAAGTGAATCTAACTATATTTTAGTACGTTTTGAAAATTCAGCTAAAGTATTTAAATATTTATGGAACAAGGGAATTATATTACGTGATCAAGATAAAAATCTTGGATTAGAAAAATGTTTACGCATATCTGTTGGAACCCGTCAAGAATGTGAACATGTAATTACCGCGTTACAAGATTTATAACTGGAATAAATATGAATCAAAAAACACTTTTTATTGATCGTGATGGTACTATCATTGCAGAACCTGCAATAAATTTTCAAGTAGATCATATAAGTAAACTACATTTTGAACCAAATGTTATTTCTGCTCTTTTATCTTTACAAACTAATGGTTACAATCTTGTGATGATTACTAATCAAGATGGTCTAGGAACAATCAATTTTCCTAAAATTAATTTTGATGGTCCTCACAACTTAATGATACAAATTTTTAAATCACAAGGAGTTGTTTTTGATGACATATTGATTTGTCCACATACAAAAGAAGATAATTGTTGTTGCCGAAAACCTAAAACTAAGATGGTAGAAAAATGGTTAAGGCATGACATAATTGATAAAAATCATAGTTATGTTATTGGTGATCGTTCAAGTGATCTTCAATTAGCGCATAATATGGGTATCAAATCAATTAGATATGGTAAGAAAGGTAAATATTGGAATGAAATTACAAAATATTTAATTAGCCTTAAACGATATGCAAAAATAGAACGCAACACAAAAGAGACAAAAATATTAATTGAAATTTGGTTAGATATTGAAGGTCAGAGTAGTATACATACTGGTATAGGTTTTTTTGATCACATGTTAGAACAAATTTCAATACAAGGTGGTTTTTGTATGAATGTTAATGTTAAAGGAGATCTTTATATTGATGATCATCATACTGTTGAAGACACAGGTATAGTCTTAGGACAAGCATTATTAAAAGCACTAGGTGATAAAATTGGTATAGGAAGATATGGTTTTATCCTTCCAATGGATGAATGTTTGTCAAAATGTATATTAGATATATCAGGACGTCCCTACATTAATATTAAAGCTAAATTTAATCATCAACATGTGGGTGATTTAAGTACGCAAATGATACAGCATTTTTTTAGCTCTATTTCCTATGGAATGATGAGTACTATTCATTTAAAAACTAAAGGAAAAAATGATCATCATATGGCAGAAAGCTTATTTAAAGTTTTTGGACGGACTTTAAGACAGGCTATTCGTTTAGACGGAAACATTCTTCCAAGTTCTAAAGGGATTTTATAATGAAAATTGTTATCTTGGATACTGGTTGTTCTAATATATTATCAGTAAAGTGGGCTATAAAACGTATAGGATATTCTCCTGATATTAGCTGTGATGATGATACTATATTATGTGCTGATAAACTAATTTTACCTGGAGTTGGTACAGCAAAAACAGTTATGAATAATTTATATCAAAATAATTTAGTTGACTTAATTAAATGCTTTAAAAAACCAATGTTAGGTATATGTCTTGGGATGCAAATACTAGGATCTAGTAGTGATGAAAATGGTGGTATAAATACTTTAGGTATTGTTAATGAATCAACTTCTTTAATAAACACTCATTTACCGTTACCACATACAGGATGGAATAGAATTAAATTTCTATCTAATAATGACTTATTTAAAAAAATTGATAATGAAAGCTATTTTTATTTCATGCATAGCTATGCTATGCCAGTAAATAGTAATACTATATCTCAGTTTTGTTATGGTAAACCTTTTACAGCTATTTTACAGAAAAATAATTTTTTTGGAGTACAGTTTCATCCTGAACGTTCTAATAAAGTAGGATCGCAGTTATTAAAAAATTTTTTGGAGATGTAATGATTATTCCAGCTTTAGACCTAATGGATGGTAATGTAGTTAGATTATATCAAGGATCTTATAATAAAAAATTAAATTATGACATAGATCCTTTCCTACATATAAAAAAATATACTGAGGAAGGAGCTAAATTAATCCATTTAATTGATTTAAATGGAACAAAAAACCCTAATAAACGTCAAATTCATTTATTGAAAAATTTATTAAAAAATATTGATGTTTGCATTCAGATTGGAGGTGGTATTCGAACTAAAAATGATGTCAAAATGTTACTTGATTCTGGTGCAAATCGTGTAGTTATAGGATCAATGGCAGTAAAAAATCATGAAGAAGTAAAAAAATGGTTCATTGAATTTGGATCTCAACATATTGTATTAGCAATTGATATACGTATTGATGTTAATTATTCAAAAAAAGTTGCAATCGATGGTTGGCAAAATACTTCTAATACAACAATAGAAGAAATAATAAAGAATTTTCAATCAGTAGGACTAAGATATGTATTGTGTACAGATATCTATAGAGATGGAACTTTACTTGGACCTAATATTAATTTATATAAGGAAATGATAGAAAAATTTCCAAAAATTATATTTCAATCTTCAGGAGGTATCAGTTCATTAAATGATATAATATCATTACGGAATATAGGAGTTCAATCTATAATTGTTGGACGTGCATTACTTGAAAATAAATTTACTCTTCTAGAGGCAATTAAATGTTGGCAAAAAGAATAATTCCTTGTCTAGATGTTCATGATAATCGAGTTGTCAAAGGTATTAAATTTCGCAATCATAAAATTGTTGGTGATATTTTATCATTAGCGAAATACTATTCTGAAGAAGGAGCAGATGAATTAGTATTTTATGATATTAATGCATCCGTTAATTCAAAAGTAGTTGATAAAAGTTGGGTTTCTCGTGTTGCAAAATTAATCGATATTCCTTTTTGCGTAGCAGGTGGTATTAATAATTTGGAAAAGGCTTCTAATATCCTTCAATCCGGCGCTGATAAAATTTCTATAAATTCACCAGCTTTATTAAATCCTTCATTAATAACACAATTAGCAGATCGTTTTGGAGTACAATGCATCGTTGTAGGAATCGATACTTGGTTTGATAAAACTCAAAATAAATACTTGGTTTATCAGTATACAGGTGATGTATCTCGTATGGTTATCACTCAATGGGAAACAATTGAATGGGTTAAACAAGTTCAAAATATGGGGGCAGGAGAAATAGTACTAAATATGATGAATCAAGATGGCATGCGTAATGGATATGATTTAGTGCAATTGCGAGAAGTAAGAAATATATGTAAAGTACCTTTAATTGCTTCAGGAGGAGCTGGAGAAATGTATCATTTTTTAGATGCGTTTAATCAAAATGTAGATGGAGCTTTAGCTGCGTCAGTGTTCCATAATAAAATTATTAACATACGTAAATTGAAAAAATTTTTAATAGATCATGGTGTGGAGATTCGTAAGTGATAAATGCAAAAGAAATTTCCTGTTTAAATTGGGAAAAAACACAAGGTATGATACCAACTATCATTCAGGATTATATATCAAGTCAAGTGTTAATGCATGGTTATATGAATCAACAAGCATTAAAAAAAAGTTTAGAACAAGGTATTATAACTTTTTTTTCTCGCACTAAAAATTGTTTATGGACTAAAGGAGAAACATCAGGAAATTTATTAAAATTAATTGATATCACAATAGATTGTGATAAAGATACATTATTAATTTTAGTAAATCCAGTTGGTCCAACTTGTCATTTAGGAAATTATAGCTGTTTTTGTATTTCAGAATCTAATTGGTCATTTTTTTATAGATTAGAAAAATTATTAGCTGAACGCAAAAAATATCATGTTTATAATTCTTATACTTCCAAACTTTATGCTAGTGGAACTAAACGCATTGCACAAAAAGTTGGGGAAGAAGCAGTTGAATGTGCATTAGCAGCTGTAACAAATAATCATCAAGAACTGATTAATGAAGCATCTGATCTGATTTATCATTTATTGATATTATTACAAGATCAAGGCATCGATTTTAATATGATTGTTAATAATTTAAAGAAACGCAATATAAATAATAACTCTATATAAATATCTACGTAAAATATTTATTTTATATTAACTACATCATAATTATAGCAGCTTAAAAATAATATGTTTAATGAATCATTATTTATTTTAAATCTTCATTGATTTTACTTTTTTCTGCTCCTTTTTGACGATAGTATTTTGAATTTTTGCGAATATTATATGGTTTTAATGCTGAATTAGAAAGTATTTCAAAACTAAGAGCACAGATAGTCATACCTGGACGCAATGCTAACGGTATTTTGCCAAAATTGTAAAATTCTAAAACAATATGACCTTCCCAACCAGGATCAATACGATGAGCAGTTGCATGAACCATTAATCCAAGACGAGCTAATGAAGATCTTCCATCTAACCAACCTACTAGATTATCTGGCATAATTATAGACTCTAATGTTACTGCTAAGACTAAATTACCAGGATGAAGAAAAAACAATTCATTATCCATTAAATTAATTTCATTACTCATTACTTGATTTAATGATTTACGCACTGTACATTCAGATCCACTCAAATCTATATATGCGTTTGCATGATCATTAAAAATTCTAAATTGGTTACCTAATCTTAAGTCTACTGTAGCACCAGTTATACGGTTAGCAGGAGGACGTGGTATTATGGTTAAATTACCACATTCTAACCAAGATTCAATATCTCGATCACATAATCTCATGAAATCAACTCTATAGTTTATATTATTTATAAATTAATCAATATTTTTCTAATCATAATACCATGATTAATACCATAATATAGATTAATTAATGTATTATGTCATAATAATTTTAAATATACCAATACTCAATTTCTCAATATCGAGTACTGGTATATTATATAAAAGACAATTATAAATTAAATTTTACCAACTAAATCTATAGAAACAGTTATACTATCATCACCTTTTTTCCATTTGGCAGGACAAACTTTTCCTGGATTATTATAAATATATTGAATAGCCTCAATTTTATTTAATAACTCAATTGCATTACGACCAATACCATTAGGATTTATTTCAATATATTGAATAATATTTTTTGGGTCTATAATAAATGTACCACGGTTCGCTGTGCCTGTATCTTCTTGCATCATATCAAAATTACGAGTTAAAATACCGGTGGGATCACCAATCATTGCATAATTAATTTTTGATATAGTATCGGATAAAGAATTCCAAGCTTTATGAGAGAAATGAGTATCAGTAGAGACTGAATACACATCAACTCCAAGTGTTTGAAATTCAATATAATGGTCAGCTATATCTCCTAATTCAGTAGGACAAACAAATGTAAAATCAGCAGGATAGAAAATAAAAACATTCCACTTACCTTCTAAATTTTGTTCTGTAACTTCGATAAATTCATTTTTTTTAAATGCAATATTTTTAAATGGTTTTACTTTAGTATTAATAATAGACATACTTTATTCTCCATAAAATTTGATTTAAATTAAAATTTTTGATAGCATTGTGAAATATATTTTAATTAAATTAATTCTGTATTTATATTTAAAACATCTAAAACAATCGATTAATAAAATATTAGTTAGTATGCAGTATGAATAATACTTAATTAAGTTGATTAATTGATCTTCTATACAGTTCCTTAAAGAAAATACTAATTATTAAATAAATATTAAATTTCATTTGAAATCTTTAAATATATTACATTATGAATCAGTCAGTTAAAAAATTATTAGTTACATGTGCTTTACCATATGCTAATGGAGACATTCATGTAGGGCACTTGCTTGAGCATATACAAGCAGATATTTGGGTACGTTATCAAAGAATGCTTGGCAATACAGTATACTTCATTTGTGCTGATGATACTCATGGTACTCCTATTATGATTAAATCTCAACAAACAGGTATTTCTCCAGATAAAATGATTACTCAAATTAAAAATAGACATGAAATTGACTTCGCAGGTTTTAATATTAGTTTCGATAATTATCACTCAACTCATAGTGATGAAAATAGAAAATTGGTTGAATTTATATATAATAGACTTAAGAAAAATGGTTTAATTAAAAAACATATAATTACTCAGTTATTTGATAGTACAAAAAATATGTTTTTACCTGACCGTTTTATAAAAGGTACATGTCCTAAATGTAAAGCATCTAATCAATATGGTGATAGTTGCGAAATTTGTGGTTCTATTTATAATAGTATAGATTTAATAGAACCTAAATCTATATTATCAAATACAGTACCAGAACTTAAAAAATCAGAACATCTGTTCTTTGATTTACCTCATTTTACTGAAATGTTAAAAGTTTGGACACAATCTGGAGTATTACAAAGTCAAATATCAAACAAAATACAAGAATGGTTCAAAATAGGATTAAAACAATGGGATATTTCTCGTGATGCTCCTTATTTTGGTTTTAAAATTCCAAACTATTGTGATAAGTATTTTTATGTTTGGTTAGATGCACCAATTGGCTATATTAGTTCTTTTAAAAATTTGTGTAAAAAGCGTACCAATATTAATTTCAAAGAATTTTGGGAAAAAAATTCTCAAACGAAATTATATCATTTTATTGGAAAAGATATAGTATATTTTCATAGCTTATTTTGGCCAGCAATACTTGAAGCAAGTGATTTTAGGAAACCAAGTAAAATATTTGTACATGGATATGTTATGGTTAATAATAATAAAATATCTAAGTCAAAAGGTAATTTTATTACTGCTAGACAATGGTTACAATACTTAGATTCTGATAGTTTACGTTATTATTACTCAACGAAAATTTCTTCTAATATTGAAGACATCAATTTGAATTTACGAGATTTCATTAACCGAGTTAATAACGATATTGTTAACAAGATAATAAATATTGCGTCTAGAACTTCTAGTTTTATTAATAAATATTTTGATAATAAACTTGCAAATAAATTAGATGATCTGGAATTATATCAAAATTTTCTTAAAACTTCTGATGAAATAGAAAACTATTTTTTAAATTGTGAGTTTAATTTAGCAACACAGAGGATTATTTCAATGGCTGATATAGCTAACCTATATATAGATAAAAAATCACCTTGGAGGTTGGTAAAGGATAAAAGCTCTTATAATCACTTACATGAAATATGTTCAATGGGTATAAATTTATTTCGCATAATAATAACTTGGTTGAAACCTATTATGCCTGCTCTAAGTGATCGTGCAGAATTATTTCTCAATAGTAAATTGAATTTTAATCTGATCCAGAAGCCATTACTCAATCATAAAATAAATTCATATAGAAAATTGTATAGTCGTATTGAAATATCACAAATAGACAATTTATTAAAAAATAAATCATAGGTTTTTGTTTTTTTATATAAAAATAATAATCATTTTTAATGATTGATAATTATTTTAGTTGTAAAGGAATCAGTATGATTACTATCAATGCAATAGAAAGGAAAGATACAGGAAAAGGAGCTAGTAGAAGATTAAGAGCTAAAAACTTTTTTCCAGCCATCATTTATGATACTTGTGGATGCAATATTCCCATATCTTTAGATCACAACTATATTATGAATTTACAAATCAATATTAAATTCTATCAAGAAACAATTAAAATCATTGTGAATGACATGGAAAAACAAGTTAAAATTCAAGAGATTCAAAGACACCCTTATAAGCCAAAAATAACTCATATAGATTTTATGGTAGTTTAATTCAGTAATATCCTATTATGTTAATTTATAATAAATATTATATTTCACAATTCGGCACGTAGCGCAGACTGGTAGCGTACTGGCATGGGGTGTCAGTGGTCAGAGGTTCAAATCCTCTCGTGCCGAACATAAGGATTGAAAAATTGTGTTAAAAAATTAAAAGATCAGTTTTTAAATAATATATACTTCACAAGTAATATTAAAATTTTTGTTTTTCATTAATTAAAATTAAATTGATTATGTTTTGTTTAATGAATCATATAACATAATTGCAATGGTATAGGTTATATCATATTAATAAAATAATTACTTTTTTAATATTTTACTCATTCTATCAATATAAGCCATTCCAAATGCGGAAAGAACGAAAGCCAAGTGAATAATAACGCACCACATTATCTTATTATCAGTTACTTTTTCTACTTCCATGAATACCCTTAAAAGATGTACAGAGGAGATAGCAACGATTGAAGAAGCGACTTTATTCTTTATAGAATTGACATCCATTTTCCCCATCCAACTTAATTTCTGATGTTGATCATTAACAGTCATTTTTACGATAAAATTATCATAACCTGAAAACATTACCATTACTAATAATCCACCTACCAAAGCAATATCTATTAAAGATAAAACAATTAATATCAACCCAGATTCAGATATAGTGAATAATATTGGAATCAAGTAAATTATACGTTGAAAAAATTTTAAAGTAAGTAAAATAAAGCCAAAAGACAATCCAATATAAACGGGAAAGAGTAACCACCTTGATGCATAGATGATTTTTTCTATAGACCATTCCATTTTTTGTTATATGTTCCTTATTTTGATCTTGAATCACAAATAGTAAAATATTAGGATAATTTGACATGATTTTTCATGAAAATATTTATTTTTGATCTTGATTCTATTAATATGTAAATGTTTCATTTATAATGATCTACAATATTTTATATTAAATAGTAATAATTACTGATTCGGTTTTTTATGTATAATAAAAAATAGATAATCTACATTATCTATTTTTTCAATTGAAAATTATATGAAAATAGTATTAAAAATATATATAAACATACTGAAAATATCTACTGAAAATAGTTTATTTTTTGATAATTTTAAAATTCAGTTATAGATAAAACATCTAGTAATATAATGATTGTATTTATTACGTTAAATAAGTTTCAACTGAAAAATTCATTAGTATAAAACTCAAAATGCAGGATGTTATATAAATTATTATAATGCTATTGTTAAAATTATAATAATTTACGTAAATAATCATACAAATATAAACTGCAAAAATATATAACAAATAATATTTTAGCAATTTACTAGAAGTATTATAATAAATACATTTTATTAAATAATATAAAGATATAGAGATGAATTCAAAATATAAACGTACTCAATTAACCTTACCGCAGAATACTAGCAAACTATTACTTCATTCCTGTTGTGCACCATGTTCAGGAGAAATAATGGAAGCATTAATTGCTTCTAGTATTCCTTATACTGTTTTATTTTATAACCCTAATATACATCCACAACGTGAGTATTTAATTCGCAAAAAAGAAAACAAAACTTTTGCCTATAAATATAATATACCATTCATTGATTTAGACTATGATAAAGACAATTGGTTCATACGAGTCAAAGGTTTAGAAAAAGAACCTGAACGTGGTATACGTTGTAAAATATGTTTTGATATGCGTTTTGAAAGAACAGCTTTATACGCTTTTGAAAATAATTTTGATGTCATATCTAGTTCACTTGGAATTTCACGTTGGAAAGATATAAATCAAATAAATGAATGTGGTAAGCGTGCAGTAATGAATTATAAAAATATTGTCTATTGGGAATATAATTGGAGGAAAAATGGAGGTTCTACAAGAATGATCGAAATTAGTAAACGTGAGAATTTTTATCAACAAGAATATTGTGGATGTATTTATTCACTTCGGGATTCTAATAAATATCGTCTTTCTAAAGGTAGAGATATTATTCGTATAGGAACCAAATTTTATGGAAAATAAAATTCATGATGTATTTTAACCTATGTTTTCTATTTAATAACATCATCTTCTGCTGGTTCAGCTACTCGTTGAACACCAACTACTGTTTCATTTTCTGCAGTTCGAAGTAATATTACTCCTTGTGTATTACGGCTTATAATATTAACTTCAGATACTCTTATACGAACTAACGTACCTGCATCAGTTATCATCATAATTTGATCATTATTAACTACTTGAATAGCACTTACTACTAAACCATTTCTGTTTGTTACTTTAATAGAAATTACTCCTTTTGTTGCACGTGATCTAGTTGGGTATTCATTGTTTGCAGTTCTTTTACCATAACCATTTTGTGTCACAGTCAGAATAGATCCTTCCTTACTAGGTATAATTAGAGAAACAACACGATCATTATTTGTTAATTTAATACCTCTTACGCCTGAAGCAGCTCGTCCCATAGTACGTACAGATACTTCTGAAAATTTAACTACTTTACCTAATGCAGAAAATAACATCACTTCATCACAACCGCTAGTTAAAGCAACACCAATTAATTCATCTTCTTCTTGTAAATTAATGGCAATTATACCAGTACCTCTTGGACGACTAAATTCTTTTATAGGAGTTTTTTTGACAATGCCACTAGCTGTTGCCATAAATACATTAAAACCCTCAGTATATTCACGAACCGGAAGAATTGCAGTTATACGTTCATCCTTTTCTAAAGGAAGTAAATTTACTATTGGTCGACCTTGTGATATACGGCTAGATTCTGGTAGTTGAAATACTTTCATCCAATATAGTCTTCCTTTACTGGAAAAACATAAAATAATATCATGAGTATTAGCTACTAATAGACGATAAATAAAATCTTCTTCTTTAATACGAGCTGCTGATTTTCCCTTACCTCCACGACGTTGAGCTTCATAATCTCTTAACGGTTGATATTTTACATAACCATGATGTGATAAAGTAACAACAACATCTTCTGAAATTATTAAATCTTCTGTATTAATGTTAACACTATTAGTCATAATTTCTGTACGGCGTATATCACTAAATTGATCACGCACTAAACGTAGTTCTTCCCGAAGCACTTCTACTAAAGTCATGGATTGTTGTAAAATATTCGTTAACTGAGTAACTTGATTAAGTAAATCATTATATTCATACATTAACTTACTATATTCGAGACTAGTAAGTTTTTGTAAACGTAAATCTAAGATGGCTTGAGTTTGTTTTTCTGATAATTTGTATTGTTTAGCATTTTTATCAAATAATTTTTCTACTAAGTTAGATAAAGTATCATTTTCATCTCGTTTATTAAAAAATGGTTTGATATTATTAAAATGCCAAATTGTGTTAATTAAATTAGATTTAGCCTCTATAGGTGTATTTGCTGTTCTAATTAAATTAATAACAGAATCTAAGTGAAATATTGCAACCAGCAGTCCCTCAAGAACATGAATGCGATTTTTAGCTTTATTTAGCTCAAATATCGTACGACGGGTAATAATTTCTTTACGATGATATATAAATGATTTTAAAATGTCTTTTAAATTCATTGTTTTAGGTTTACCCTGATGAAGGGCTACCATATTAATACTGAATGAAGTTTGTAATTGAGTTAATGAATAAAGATTATTTAGTACTATTTCAGCAGATGAATTACGTTTTACCTCTAGTACTATACGTAAACCATCTTTGTCTGATTCATCACGTAATATACTAACTCCTTCAATACGTTTTTCTTTTATTAATTCAGCAATTTTTTCTATCAAATGAGATTTGTTTGTTTGATAAGGAAGTTCATAAATTATTATTATCTCACGACCAGTTTTTATATCCAATTCAATTTTGCTTCTAGCTCTAATATAAATTTTACCACGACCAGTACTATAAGCCTGTTCAATCCCCTTTTGGCCATTAATGATAGCTGCAGTTGGAAAATCTGGTCCGGGAATATAATGCATTAAATCTTTAACAGAAATACTTTCATTATCTATATAAACTAAACAAGCATTTATGACTTCTCGAATATTATGAGGGGGAATATTAGTTGCCATACCAACAGCAATACCAGATGAACCGTTAATTAATAAATTAGGAATTTTAGTTGGAAGGACTTCAGGAATAGTATTAGTATCATCATAATTTTTAACAAAATTAACAGTTGATTTTTCTAAATCCACTAACATTTCATGAGCAATTTTTGACATCCTTACTTCAGTATAGCGCATTGCAGCTGCAGAATCACCATCTATAGAACCAAAGTTACCTTGACCATCTACTAACATATAACGTAAAGAAAAAGGTTGTGCCATTCTTACTATAGCATCATAAACAGCAGAATCACCATGCGGGTGATATTTACCTATAACATCACCAACTACTCGAGCAGATTTTTTATAAGGTTTATTCCAATCATTACCTAATTCTTTCATAGCAAAAAGTATACGACGATGCACTGGTTTTAAACCATCTCGAACATCTGGTAAAGCTCTACCAATAATAACTGACATAGCATAATCGAGATATGAATTTTTTAGTTCTTCTTCAATATTAATGGGTATAATTTCTTTTGTATCACCATTCATTGAGCTAACTATCCCCTGATCTACTGTTTAAATTGTTTTTCTAGCATTATATTAAATTTATTGTAAATTCCGATAATATCAAATAAAAGTGATAATTACTATTACTGCTCTAAATTATTTATCTAATCATATTTTAATAAATTATTATTGACCATTAAAATATATTGTATATTGCCATATAATACAATAATGCATTACAATTAATTAACTAAACAAATATCAAAATAAACGGCGAGTATATGAACTCACCGTTTATTCTAAAGAATAAGATTATCGGTTTATTAATAATAAACCAGCTAAGAATCCTATAAAAACACCTATGCCTACACCATGCCATGGTTTTTCATGTAAATAGTCATCTATACAATAAGCGGTTTTTTTTACTTTATAATAGTAATCATTAGATGTTTTATTCGTTCGTGATGTGACATTTTGTAAAATTTTTTCTGCTTTCTTTTTTAAATCAATATATTTTTGATCAGATAAATCACCGGATGATTTTAAGACTTCTTCTAGCGTATCAGTCATTAGTGCTAAATCATCAATTACAGTACCTTCAGAAGATATAGTTTTTTTTAACATTTTTCCGTCCTCGGTAAAAATTTTAAGCACTGCTAACTACATACTAAACTCAAACTTTAATTGTTATATCAATAACAAAATTTGATATTAAATTATTATAGTAAGATTATAATATTAATTTAATATAATATATTAGTAGTTTTAATAAGTAAATTCAAATGCAATTTAACATTTGATTTATACTAATTGCTATTATTTTAAAATTTATAAAAACATATTACAAAATACTATTCGAAATTTAATGAAAATAAAATTATCACAGTGTTATGAAACTAGTAATCAATTAACTTATTTAATCAATATTAATAATACATCCTGGGATGTATGGACAGGATTAAATCTATCAAAGGTTGAGGGTAAATACCTAACATAATAGTCAAAGTTGAATATAAAAATAATGTTATTTTTATTGGTTTTAAACAACAATCATTAGATATAATCTTTTGATTTGTTTTCAAAGGAATCATATAGAGATTAAGGATTATCCTTAAATAATAATAAACACCTATTATGCTACTAATTAATATTCCTCCTACTAACCACCATAAATGTGTCATTATGCTTATTGAAATAATATAAAATTTTCCAATAAATCCTAAAGTAATTGGAATTCCTGCTAATGATAATAACATTATAGTCATAACCAAACATAAATAAGGATCATACCAAAATAAACCACGGTAATAGTTCATAAAATTATCATCTATATCACTATCATCCTTATCATAAATTTTTGAAATTAAAATAATTATCCCAAATATTCCTAAATTACTGAATAAATACCCAATCATATAAATTCCAGAACTTTCTAAAGATAACTGATTTTGCTTTATGGTAATTAATGATATTAATAAATATCCAATATGAGAAATTGATGAATAACCTAATAATCTCTTTATGTTTGTTTGAAACACAGCCATAATATTACCGAAAATTATTGACATAAAAGCTATGATAATTAAGATATTTGCAATAATTATGCTATTTGTAATAGGAATATAAATAAATAACTTTGTAATAGTACTAAATATAGACATTTTACTAACTGTAGATAAGAAACAGGAAATTGAAGTAGGTGCTCCTTGATAAACATCTGGTGTCCAGAGATGAAAGGGTACTAAAGACAATTTAAATCCAAGGCTTGTAATAATCATACAAAAACCAACTAAAAATAGTGGTTTGTATATTAGCAAATCAGAAGTGAATCTTTTACCTATTACTATATAGTTTAAACTTCCAGATTCAGAGTAAACTAAAGCAATACCAAATAGCAAAAAAGAAGAAGCTACCGTTGATAAAATGGTATATTTTATAGATGCTTCTAAAGAAATTTTTTTATAAAAATTATAACCAATTAAACCAAATAAAGGCAAAGATAATAATTCTATACCTAAAAATAAAGTTACGAAATTATTAGTACTAGATAAGATAATACCACCTAAACTTGAAATTAATATTAATAAGTAAAATTCTTCTTTATGATCTAAAAATTTACTTAACCAAATATAAGCAAAAATACAAGTTGATAAACTTGATATAATTATCAATGCTATATAAAAAATAGAATAATTATCTATATATAGTAAAGACATTATTTTGATTTCAGAAACTTTGTTTACAAAATAAAGCGATAATAATGAAAATCCTAAATTAATAGATGTAACCAAGGCGATAAAAAAATGATTTCTTTTAACAGATATGGAAATCAATACAATCAATATTGTAAATCCAATAATTATTAATGGAAACGATGCTATTAATTGATTAGGCAATGTTATCATGATATATTTTAGCCTTGTTATTAGGACTTAAACAATTAAATATTTTTGAATATTAGTTATTGAACTATATGAAAGATCTAAGATAGGTTGTGGATATAAACCTAAGAATATTAGAGCGATAACTAATATTCCAATAATTATAAATTCACGTAATGAGATTCGTGATAAATTGATATTAGATTTTGAAGTCCCATGATAAACATAATAGATCATTATTAATGAATAAATGGAAGAAAATACTAATCCAAAAGTTGCAATAATAATAATAATAGGCATTGTTTTAAAACTGCCCATGAGAATTAAAAATTCACCTATAAAATTTCCAGTACCTGGCAAACCTAAGTTAGCTGCTATAAAAAACATTGAAAAACCGGGAATCCAATTTATTTTAGACCATAAATCACCCATTTTATCTATATCACGGGTATAGAGACGTTGATATAATTGACCACATAAAATAAATAATGCAGCAGTTGAAATACTATGTGCTAGCATTTGAATTACTATACCCTGAAGTGCTAATTCACTGTTAGTACCAAGCGCAATTAATATGAAACCCATATGTGAAACTGAACTATAAGCAATCAAACGTTTCATATCTGTCTGTGAAAATGCCATCCAAGCTCCGTAAAAAATATTAATAAGGCCTAAACACATCTGAATTGGTATAAATTCATGCGATACATGTGGAAATAAGGGTAAACAAAAACGCATCAATCCATAAACAGATGTTTTTATTAAAATACCTATTAGATCTACAGAACCACAAATTGGTGTTTGGCTATGAGTATCTATTAACCAATTATGAAAAGGGACTACTGGTAGTTTGATTACAAATGCTATGAAAAACCCTAGCATTATTATGTATTCAATATTATGAGACATTGGAGTATGTAATAAATTTTCATAATTAAATGTCCATACCCCTGTTGATTCATAGTATATAAATACTAACCCAAAAATAGCCAATAACATAATTAAACCGGAAATTTGAGTATATATAAAAAACTTAGTAGCTGCATCAACTCTGGTTTTTATATTAGATCCTTTATATCCCCATAATGAAATAAGAAAACACATTGGAATAAGCATTATTTCCCAAAAAAAGAAAAATAAAAACATATCAATAGAAAGGAAAACTCCAATAATACCACCTAAAACACACATTAAATTTAAATAAAAAAATCCTTGATGTTTTTCTATTTCATTCCATGAAGAAAGAATTGCTATCAAACCTAAAAAACCAGTTAATATCAACATCGATAAAGAGAGACCATCTAATGCTAAATTAAAACTAATACCAAACCTTGAAATCCACGGTACGCAAAAAATTAACTGCCATCTAGGAATACTAGAAGCACCAACCATAGAATAATATCCATTTATCCAAATTTTTAAAGAAATCAATAAAATAAACACTACAGATACTATAGCAATTAAGCGAGGTATTTTTACATTAACAAAACTAGTCAAGCAACATATAATTCCACCAATAAAAGGAATTATAATAAGCCAAAGTAGTAACACAGCGTATATTCCTTTATAAATAATTTTTTATTAAAGTATTTTCTACCAACATGTTATTATATAATTTTTATTAAAATTATAGTAATTAATGCCAAAGTACTTATGCTTATGGATAAGATATACCATCTCAAATATCCACTTTCACTAATTAGTAAAACTTTATTAACAAGACGTAATAATAGTATTGGAAAATCAAATAAATTTTTTAAAGGATCGTTTTTTAAAATACTTGCAATTGAAATATATGGTTTAATAAATAATTTGCTATATATCCAATCAAATCCCCATGCTTGATACCACAAAGCATGAAGAAACTTGCCATAAGTGCTATTATTAATATTAATTTTTTTCAAAAACAAGATCCTAGACATTAAAATACCAACAACAATTAATATACTAGAAATGATTTCTAATGTCCATTTACTAGTTTCATGAAAATTGTGTTTAGGATATATATTTTCTAATGATGGTTTTATTAATGCACCAATAAAAGTTGATAATAATAAAAGTGTAATTAAAGGTATATAGTAGTTAATACCTGTGTATTTTTTCTTTATTATTATTTTTTCTTCACCATGAAATATATTAAAAATCATACGAAATGTATATATAGCGGTTAATAAAGTACCGCATAAACAAACTAACATTATAATAATGTCATCATTAGATAGTGAGCTAAAAATAATCTTTTCTTTACTATAAAATCCTGAAGTAATTAATGGAATAGAAGCTAAGGAAGAGCCTCCTACTAAAAAACAAACATACAAAAAGGGAAGGTTTTTCTTTAATCCACCCATTTTAAAAATATTACGTTCATGATTACATTCTAAAATAAGAGCACCTGAAGATAAAAATAATAAAGCTTTAAAAAATGCATGAGTCATCAAATGAAAAACAGCAACATCCCAAGCTTTTGAACCTAAAGCTACAAACATATAACCAATTTGACTCATAGTAGAATATGCAAGAATACGTTTAACATCAGTTTGTACTATAGCAGAACAACTTGCTATTGTAAGAGTAATAACACCTATAATACTGATCAAATATAGTATTTTTGGTGTCAATAGAAATAAGCAATGGATACGTGCTATTAAATACACTCCCGCAGTAACCATAGTAGCAGCATGAATTAAAGCTGAAACTGGAGTTGGCCCAGCCATAGCATCAGGTAGCCATGTTTGTAGAGGTAATTGTGCAGATTTTCCTACAGCACCTGCTAACAACATTAACGTAATTAATGAAATAGTATAATTATTATGAATTAAACTTAATTTTGCTATGTTTGATATATCACTAAAATTTAAAGTACCTAATTCGTTATATATCATAAATAATGCAATAATAAGAAATACATCTCCAATTCTAGTAGTAACGAAAGCTTTTATGGCAGCCATGCAATTTTTTTCACTACTATAATAAAAACCAATAAGTAAGTAAGAACAAAATCCAACACATTCCCACCCAAGAAACATTAGTATCAAATTGTCAGCTAACACTAATACAATCATGCTAGCTATAAATAAATTAGTATATGCAAAAAAACGTGAAAAACCTTCTTTTCCTTGCATATACCAAGATGAAAACAAATGTATTAAGAATCCTATCATACTAACTATGCATAACATTATTAAAGATAAACCATCTAAAATAAACTTAATACTAACATTAAAATTATTGATATGTATCCAATTCCACAATACTTGTGTATATGGAATTTGATTGTTAATAAAAAAACTATACCCTATTAATATAGTTACTATACTTGATAAGCCTATAGAACCTACACCAATCAATGCTGATGTTTTATCTGACCAATATCCACAAGAGAAAGATAATAATAAAAAACCTAATAGCGGAAAAAGTATAGTTAAATAAATAAGATTCATCCGTGCATCTCACTCATAGAATCAATATTTAAAGATTTATATCGATGAAGTTGTATTAATAAAGCTAAACCAATACTGGCTTCAGAAGCAGCAAGACTGACAGCCATTATATACATTATTTGACCATCAACTTGTCCCCAAGAACTACCAACACATACTAATGCTAATGCTGCAGCATTAATCATTATCTCTAATCCAACTAAAGTAAATAACAGATTACGACGTATTATTAGGGAAGTTAATCCAATTATAAATAGTATTATGGCAAGGATTAATCCATGTTGTAAATTAATCATGAAGACTCCTTGTGATTTTTTAATCTAAAAATTACTTATTAAACAATTTATATTCTTTTCTTCCAATATGTAATGAAACTATCAAACTAGCTAAGAGTAATATTGATACTAATTCCACCACTAACATATAGTGATTAAACAAACTAATACCAATTTCTTTTGCATTAAACACTTTTCTAACGATCATTTTATCGTCAGTTATGATTATAAAAAATATAAATACAGATAATAATAAAACAGATACAACAGTTGGAATGATCCATTTAGAAGATTTTAACCATTTACGTTCTTTTTGTTCAGTAATTTTACCTAAATTTAACATCATTACAACAAAAACGAATAAAACCATAATTGCACCAGCATAAATAATCACTTCTAAAGCACCAATAAAATAGGCTCCTATTAAAAAATAAATACAGGAAATTGACAACAATGAAGTGATTAAATATAATAGCATATATATTGGATTCGTATGAAAAACAGCACACAAAGTAGTTGTAACTGCTAAAATGCTAAAAAAGTAAAATATTAATTGCTCCATTACCTATTACCCCCGTTATTAAGGTAATAAATTTTTAATATCAATTGGAATTTCCTCATTTTCAGCTTCACCTTTACTTTTTCCCTTTATTGATATACCTGTCATTCTATAAAAATTATACTCTGGATATTTACCAGGACCAGAAATGAGGAGATCATCTTTTTCATATACTAAATCTTGACGTTTAAATTCACTTAACTCAAAATCAGGTATTAATTGAATTGCAGTTGTTGGACAGGCTTCTTCACATAAGCCACAGAAAATACATCTTGAAAAATTAATTCTAAAAAATTCTGGATACCATCTACCATCTGAAGTTTCATTCTTTTTTAACGCAATACAACCGACAGGACATGCAACTGAACATAAATTACATGCAACACATCTTTCTTTACCATCAGGATCACGAGTTAATACTATTCTTCCTCTATAACGAGGTGGTAAATATACTTTTTCTTCAGGATACATCTGTGTTTCTCGTTTTGCAAACGCATTCATGGCTGTCATAAATATACTTCGTATTATCGTTCCTAAGCCAACGATAATATTTCTAAAAGTCATTTATTATTATCCTTCTTCTATATTACCGTGTATAAAGAACTAATGCACCAGTTGCCAATAAATTTATTAAAGTTAAAGGTAAACACAGCTTCCAACCAAATGATAATATTTGATCATACCTTGGACGTGGTAAGGATGCGCGAATCAAAATGAATATAGTTGTACAAATCATAGTTTTAATTATGAACCATAAGCAAGGTAACAAGTATGGACCTTGCCAACCACCAAAAAACAAAGTAATTATCATAGCTGAAATAGTAGTCATTGATATATATTCACCAATAAAAAATAGGCCAAATTTCATACCAGAATATTCAATATGATAACCATCAGCTAATTCTTGTTCAGATTCTGGTTGATCAAAAGGATGACGGTGACAAACTGCAGTACCAGCAATAAAGAAAGTTAAAAAACCAAAAAATTGAGGAATAATATTCCAAATATTTTTTTGATTGTTAACTATATCATTTATATTAAAGGAACCTGACTGTATAATTACACCCATAATTGATAAACCAAGAAATACTTCATAACTTAATATTTGTGCACAAGATCTTACTGATCCAAGTAAAGAATATTTATTGTTACTTGACCATCCTGCAAATAAAATTCCATAAACTGATAATCCGGCCATCATTAAAAAAAATAAAACACCAATGTTTAAGTTAATAACTACCCAATCAGGTGAAATAGGAACTATAACAAAAGTTAGCAGCATAGACGCAAAAGTAATAATTGGTGCTAATATAAAAAATAGTCGATCACAAAAAACTGGAATCCAATCTTCCTTAAAAAAAATTTTGATCATGTCTGCAAACAATTGTAGCGAACCACCCCAACCAACCCTATTAGGCCCATAACGATTCTGAAATAGACCCAATACTCGGCGTTCATAAAAACTCATAGATGCACCATAAACCAGCACCATAAAAAAAATGATAGTAGCTTTAATAACAGAAAATAGTATAACAGAAATATTAGTTGAAAAAACCATCACTCTATTTTCCTTAAATTAGAAATTTTCTTGTTTATTAAAAATAAGGGTATTCCAGGCATACCTAAAGGCAATCCTACTAAACCAGATGGCAAAGTAGAAGAAATTTTGATTGGGAAACGCCATGTTTCATTTATACAAATAAATTCAACAGTTATACCTTGATGGAAACCTAGTTTAATAGCATCTTTTTGACTAAAAATAAGCATAGGTTGTACTTGAATCTTATTAAAAATTGAAGAACGCTGAGACATTTCCTGGCTTAATATAAGTTGATAAGTAGGGGTCAACCGTAAACTATCAGTAATAAATGAATCAGGTATGATATTAAACCAACGAATCTTTTTACTATTATCATTATTAAATAGACGTATACCAGGATTACCGTTAAGCAAATTTCCCCATATTTTATCTTGAAATTTATTCCAAGCTTGAGCAGAATTCCAACCAGGAGACCAAGCAAAAGGAATTTGAGAACTTGATGTTTTTAATTGATTATTTCCTTCCATGGAAAAAGTAAACATAGTATCTAAGTCTTGAGGTTGACGCGGTTCGTGAATACTTATATGGGCTCTTGTTGCTGTACGTCCACTAGCACGGCATGGAATTCTTGCTATTTTTTGCCCTTGAATACGAAAATTAGAATCAGGTGCTGCATTTTTAATTTTATTCAAATGAGGTAATTCAGTAGTTATTGAATCAATTACATCATCTAAGTTTGTCCAGGTTTTATCTTTATTTTGAATTTTACTATGTATAGAATGCAACCAATTCCAACTTGTGGGAATTATGATTTTATCATCATCATAATAATAAGATGGATTATAAACTTGAAAAAAACGCTGTGCTCTACCTTCATTATTAATTACAGTTCCACTACTCTCAGCATAACTAGCTGTAGAAAGTACTAATCCAGCTTTTTTTACTGTAAGAGTATTTTGATGATCAACAACAATAACATTACTAGGGTTTGCAAGTACAGTTTCTAACAATAATTTTGGTGCATAACGATATAAATCATTTTCCATCACAATTAATAAATTAGCTTTATTATGATTAAATTGTTCCAAAGCCTTATCTAAAGTATTTCCGCCTAATAATTGAAGACCAATACTATTCACGTTACTAACTAATAATGTTATTCCAACTTCACTACCTCTACACTTTAAAGCTTTGGCTATATTAGCAGCAGCTTCTATTATTGCCGTATTACCCGAATGAGTACCAGAAATAATTAACGGTTTTTTTGCGTTTATTAACGCTTTTACTACCTTATATATTTTATTTTGTAAATTTATTTCTAAATGATCAACTGATGGAGCATTTGAATTTAACGCATTAGCAACAGCAAATCCAAAACGCGCTTGGTCTTCAATAGATGCGTAATAGCTCCAATCTGCAATATCGTCAAGTTTTGTTCTTTTTATATTAGTTAAAAATAAAGGATATTTACTGTTTTGACCAATATTAAAAACTGCTGCCATATGCCAATCAGGTATTTTATAATCTTTAGCTAAGCTTCTAACTTTACCTTTAACTGCTTGACGTATAGAAAGAGCAAGTCTTGCACCTACTTGAGTAATATCTTCTCCCAATACCAATATAGCATCATAACTTTCAATTTCGCGTAGAGAAGGAGTATGAATACCTCCATCACGTAATATCTTTACCACTGTTTCAACACATACTTGTTCAATATCTAAAACACCAGTAGAAAAATTTTCAGAACCCACTAATTTTTTCAATGCAAAATTACTTTCAATACTAGCACGTGAAGAACCAATACCAATGACTCTATTAGCTTTTTTTATAAGATCAGCACTTATATTAATTGCTTGTTCTAAATCAAGTGTAATCCAATTGTTTTCTCTTAAGTATTTAGGTTGGTAAGGTCGATCTTTACGATTTATATAATCGTATCCAAAACGTCCAAGATCACAAATAAAATAATGATTTATAGAACCATGGTAACGATTATCAATTCTACATAATTTACCATAACGCTCTCCAACGCTAATATTACAACCAATACTACATTGTTGACATATACTCGGTGCAAATTGTATATCCCATTTACGATTGTAATTTTGTGAACTAATTTTATCTGTAAACACACCAGTTGGACATACTTCAATTAAATTACCAGAAAATTCATTTTCAAGAACTTTACCTTCTACACAACCAAAATAAATATTACTATTAGCTCCATAAACTCCTAAGCATTTTCCGTCAGCATAATCGTTGTAATAACGTATGCAACGATAACAAGTAATACATCGATTCATTTCATGAAACATAAAAGGACTTAAATTTTGATTATTATAAGTACGTTTTTTAAAGCGATAACGGCGTAATTTATGACCAGTCATGACTGTCATATCTTGTAGATGACAATTTCCACCTTCTTGACAAACAGGGCAATCATGCGGATGATTAATCATCAATAATTCGATGATATCTTTGCGAAATTGTTTTACTTCAATATCATCAATTGAAATGATACTTCCATCACAAGCTGGAGTCATACAAGACATTACAACTCGGCCAATTTTATCATCAGTATTTTGGAATTGTTTTATAGCACATTGACGACAAGCACCAACACTTCCAAGAGCAGGATGCCAACAAAAATAAGGAATGTTAAGACCAACAGATAAACAAGCTTGTAATAAGTTGTCTGTTTCTTTAACATTATATTTTTTACCGTCTACATGGATTATAGCCATAGTGACGTTCTTCCATAAAGATTATTAGAATAATTATTCATAATATTTTTGTTTAAAAAACATTGAAAAGATATTTATTTATATAAAATATTATATTAAATACCAATAATAGATTTAACGTTACTAAAAGATTGTAATGAGATTCCTTCTTCAAATTCTTCACGAAAGTATTTTATTGCACTTTGTAACGGTTCTATAGCACCTGGAGCATGTGCACAAAAGGTTTTACCAACGCTTAGTTGATGACACATCTGTTGTAACATTTCTATGTCTCCTGGTTGACCTTGTTTATTTTCTATAGCTATTAAAACTTTTACAATCCATGGCAAACCTTCTCGACACGGTGTACACCAACCACAAGATTCTCTAGCAAAAAATTTTTCAATATTAATTAATAAAGAAACCATATTAATTTTATCATCCACAACCATCGCTATAGCAGTTCCTAAGCGACTACCAGCTTTACTTATACTAGAAAACTCCATAGGTAAATATAGATGTCTTTCAGTTAAAAAATCTGTACTAGCACCACCAGGTTGCCAAGCCTTACAATTTAAACCATCTTGCATGCCTCCTGCATAGTCTTCAAGTATTTCTCCAGCTGTAATACCGAAAGGTAGCTCCCAAAGACCAGGATTTTTAAGTCTTCCAGAAAATCCCATTATTTTAGTACCAGTATCTTCACTTTTAGAAATATTTCTATACCACTTAACACCATTTAATAAAATTGCTGGTATATTTGACAATGTTTCAACATTATTAACACAAGTTGGTTTACCCCAAACACCTACGTTTGCTGGAAAAGGTGGTTTAGATCTGGGATTAGCACGTTTTCCTTCTAATGAGTTAATTAAAGCCGTTTCCTCACCACAAATATAACGACCTGCACCTGTATGAACTATTAATTCAAAACTAAAATCAGTATAAAAAATATTTTTTCCTAAAAAATTTACTTCATTTGCTTCAATAATTGCACGGCGTAAATTAGCTGCTGCTTCAATGTATTCAAAACGCAAAAAAATATAACCTCGATATGCTTTTAATGCAAAAGCAGCAATAATCATACCTTCTATCAATTGATGAGGAATTTGTTCCATAAGTAAACGGTCCTTATAAGTACCAGGTTCCATTTCATCAGCATTACATATTAAATAGCGTATATTCATTAACTCATCTTTTGGCATTAAACTCCATTTTAGACCAGTAGGAAAACCAGCTCCTCCTCGTCCCTTTAAACCAGATTCCTTAATTAAGGATATTATATCCTCTGACGTCATGTTTTTTATAGTATTTTTAGCAGCTAAATATCCATTTTTATTACAGTATTCATTAATCCATACCGGTTCCCTATCTTTACGTAAGCGCCAAGTTAAGGGATGTGTTTCAGAAGTATAAATAACTTTTTTTGTGTTCATTGATATCGTTCCAATAAAACATCAATATCTTCTGGTTTTAACTTAATATAAGTTTCTTCATTTATCATAATAGTTGGTCCTTTATCACAGTTTCCTAAACAACAAACAGGTAATAAAGTGAAACATTTATCTAAAGTAGTTTGACCAGGTTTAATATTTAAATTTTGTTCTAACTTTAATTGAATATCTTTATAACCATTAATATAGCAAACTACACTATCACAGTAACGAATTATATTTCGACCAACTGGCTTTCTAAATATTTGACTATAAAACGTAGCAACTCCTTCTACTTCACTAGATGGAAGATTTAGTATTGCAGCTATAGACTCAATTGCGCTATCACATATCCATCCTCTTTTTTGTTGCACTATTTTTAGTGCTTCAATACATACAGAGCGGCTAGTTTCATAATATTTTTTTTCTTTTATAATAGCATGATATTCTTCATCACTTAGTATCAGTGATTTATCAGTATGAATTGTCTTAACAGATATTTTTTTATTATGCATAATTATCTATCCACATCTGACATAACAAAATCAATACTACCTAAATAAACAATTAAATCGGATATTAAACTACCACGAATTACTGAAGGGATCTGCTGAAGGTGAGCGAAACTAGGAGTACGTATTCTAGTGCGATAACTCATTGTTCCACCATCACTTATTAGATAATAGCTATTAATTCCTTTAGTAGCTTCAATCATTTGAAATGATTCATTTGCAGGCATAATAGGTCCCCAAGAAACATGAAGGAAGTGCGTAATAAGAGTTTCTATATGTTGCAAAGTATGTTCTTTAGGAGGTGGTGTAGTAAGTGGATGATCTGCTTTAAAAGGTCCTTGCGGCATTTCTTTTAAGCATTGCTCTAAAATAGATAATGATTGCCACATTTCTTCTATTTTTAACTTAACTCTAGTATAAGCATCACTAATTCCGTTTCCAATGGGAATTTCAAAATTAAAATTTTCATATCCTGAATATGGACGCCATTTTCGCACGTCAAAATCAAGTCCAGTAGCTCTTAAACCTGCACCTGTCGTACCCCATTCTAATGCTTCTTTTTTATTATATGCAGCAATACCTTGAGATCTTTGCATCAAAATTTTGTTGCCTAATGCAACTAGGCTGTATTCTTTTAGTCTTTTTGGAATCCATTTAAGAAAGTTTTGTAAAAGTTGTTCCCAACCCTTAGGAAGATCATGAGCTAAACCACCTATGCGAAACCAGGCAGGATGCATACGAAAACCAGTAATAGCCTCGATTATATCATATATTTTTTGTCGATCAGTAAATGCTAAAAATACAGGTGTCATTGCACCAACATCTTGAATAAAAGTAGAAATATATAATAAGTGGCTATTAATACGGAATAATTCTGAAAGCATTATTCTAATTACTTTTACTCTATCAGGTACTACAATACCTGCTAATTTTTCTACTGCAAGTACATAAGGCATTTCATTAACACATCCACCTAAATATTCAATACGGTCTGTGTAAGGAATATAACTATGCCAAGATTGACGCTCTCCCATTTTTTCAGCTCCACGATGGTGGTAGCCTATATCAGGAACACAATCTACAATTTCTTCTCCGTCTAGCTGAAGAAAAATACGAAAAGCACCATGAACAGAAGGATGATTAGGACCTAAATTTAAAAACATAAAATCTTCATTATCAGTACGGCGCTTCATACCCCAATCTTCTGGATTTAATGCAAGAGCTTCCATTGCTAAATCTTCTTTATTTTTAGTTAAAACAAATGGTTCAACTTCAGTAGCACGTGCTGGATAATCTTTACGTAGAGGATATCCTTTCCAATTTTGCGGCATAATAATTCTAATTAAATGTGGATGTCCATCAAAAACAATACCAAACATCTCCCATGTTTCACGCTCATACCAGTTAGCATTAACAAAAATGCTAGTAATAGTAGGTAAATGTAAATCTTTTTCAAATAAAGCTACTTTTATTATTATATCTCGATTACGTTCAATAGATAATAGATGATAAAAAACACAAAAATCAGCATCAGGTAAGTTATTACGTTGCATACGTAATCTTTCATCTATACCGTGCAGATCATAAAGCATAACATACCCATCAGATATATTATTTAAAAATTCAATCATTTTCAATAAATTATCTCTATTAATCCAGATTACTAAAGATCCAATAATAGTAGATTGAACATTAAAAGAATTAAATCCAAATTTATTACATAACTCATTAATGATAGGATCATCTAAATGATCAGGGGTTTGTCGCATAGGAAAAAGCGAGCTATTTTTGGCTACATGTATCATGTTCCAATCACCATTTTACCTATAAATAGAATAATTTAATAAGATTATAGTTGTACATAAAAAAACAAAATATTATTAATTTATTTTTTTAAATTTCATCAGGTGATCTTAAATTAACAACTGCAATATTTTCTTTTTGTTTTCTCTCTTTTTCAGATTTCATATTAGGACGGTAAATTCCTTGATCTCCTATTTTCCATGAAAGAGGTCGACGTTCTTTTCCAATAGATTTTTGAAGTAATCTTAATGCATGTATATAAGCTTCAGGACGAGGCGGACAACCAGGAATATAAATGTCAACAGGCAAAAATTTATCAACACCTTGAACTACTGAATATATATCATACATGCCACCAGAATTAGCGCATGATCCCATAGAAATAACCCATTTTGGTTCTAACATTTGATCATATAAACGTTGAATCACAGGAACCATCTTTATAAAAGGTGTTCCGGCAATAACCATAAAGTCAGCTTGACGTGGAGAAGAACGCATAACTTCAGAACCAAATCTTGCTACATCATGTACTGCAGTAAAAGATGTGGTCATTTCCACATAACAACAAGAAAGACCAAAATTATATGGCCATAATGAATTTTTTCTGCCCCAATTAACTATATTATGTAAAACTTGTTTAAGCTTGCCCATATATACATTACGATCATGTTTTATAGGATCACTAACAATTTGTCGTTGTTGTAAAGGGTAATGATCATTTTCATTACTATGTGGATTGATTTTAGTTAGTGTGTAGTCCATATATATTCACCTTTATCCAATTTTTTCATATTTATAATCATTATTCGAAATCATAATATAATTTCAAATTTAACGATATTTTGGAGTCAAATTAAACACTCCGAATCTAATAATATATATTAAACTTATTAAAAGTGTTGTAATAAACATTAAAGCTTCTATAAAACCATACCAACCGTTTTCTCTTACCGAAATAGACCATAAATATAAAAAAAGAGATTCAACATCGAAAATCACGAACAACATAGCAACTAAATAGAACTTTATTGATAATCTGATATGTGAATTACCAACTGATTCAATGCCTGATTCAAAAGGTTTGTTTTTATAACGACCATTTGATTTACCACCCAGTAACCAACCTCCAAGTAGCATTAAAAAACAAAAAAAGCATGTAAGAAAAATATAAAAAACAAAACCACAGTACTTAGATATAAGTATACTATTAATCAACATCTTATTTTACTCCTCATGTTATATGTGAGGACATTATTTCTGCTTAATTTCTAAAATCAAATTTGAATATAAACATACAAAATATGTTAAGCATTTATAATCTATATTAAAAGGAAAACATTATTGTTATGGATTATGAAAAACTATTTTACAGTATTAATCATTAATAAAAATCTAATAATATTTTTATATCATATAACATATGTTATTATCTATTTCTAATTCATAAAAAAACAAAAAATGTTACTGAAAGTTATTTTTCTCAACTCAATAGATTAAAATCTTAATTTTTTATTTAAAATCGTTTTTTTATATCTAATAAATATCATTCATTATTATAAATATTATAACTTATAAAAAAATTGATTAAATATTTGAATAATATATTTTTATCAAAAAATTTCAATACATATTAAAGATGTAAAATATTTTTTCATGTTAAGTAAAACTATAAAGGTATAGTTTAATAACCAATGTTTGTTTTATTAAATAATAATATTTATAATTAAGAATCTTACAAATTAAAAAAAATGCATTAGGATGTACGCGGAGTACTCTTAATAAAGAAGCTATGTATATTGAAAAGAAAGTAATAATATAATAAAGTTAAACATAGGAAAATCCTGTTCATTTTGATTTTAAGAATCTCGTTGATATTATAATAGACACAGCTAGTAATTTATCAAATGCTTAAGGTTATTGTGATTCTAAAGGTTTATATTCAATAAGCAAAAAAATTATGCACTATTACTATAAACATGATATCAATGATATTACAATTGAAGATATATATATTGGCAATGGAGTTTCTAAATTAATTATCCAATCAATACAAACACTTTTAAATATCATTGATGCAATGACTAGCACCAGCTCCAGATTATCCATGTTGGACGACTGCAATATCTCTTGCAAATGGTACACTAATATATTATTTATGTAATGAAGATTCAGATTGATTTTCTGATCTTAATTATATTATTAATAAAATAACAAAATACCCTAACTAGGGATTATAATTATTAATCCTAATAATCCTACAGGATCAGTATATAGTAAAGAATTACTGCCGAATATAGCAACAATAGCACGTAAATAAAATTTGATCATCTTTTATGATGAAATTTGTAATAAAACGCATTATTACTCTATTGCTTTTTTAGTATCTGATATTCTTATCTTTATATTTAGTGGATTATCAAAAAATTATTTTATAGCTGGATTTCGTCAATACTAGACAGTTATGGACGGACCTAAAAATATGCTAAAGATTATATTTAGATAGATTGGAAGTTTTGACTGCAATGTGAATATATACTTGTGAATATATGCTAATGTTCTTTCACAGTATGCTATTAAAGCAGAATTGACAAAGTGCTAAAATGTTAATGATTCCATCCTGCCAGGTAGGCTTCTTGATGAATAACTTAAAATTTCTTGGAATTTAATTAATAATATACCTGGTATTACTTGTGTAAAACCAAAAGGATCATTTTATATGTTGCTACGCATTAATATTAAAAATTTTAATATTTATAGCTATTTTAAGATGATATTAGATTTGTTATTGCAGGAAAAATTTTACTAGTATACAGAACTGTATTTAATTAGCTATTGCATGATCATATAAGTATAGTAATACTGCCATGTATTATCGATTTAGAATTCGCAATTAATAGGTTTTATTGTTTTTTAAACAATTATCGACAATAATATAATTATTGTATTTTAAATAAATACTTCATGTATAACTTTATAAGTTTGAGTGTATTTATATGGTTGTTTTTTATTAATAGCAACCAGTAATTATATTAAAAATATGATAAAAATAAATATCTTAATAAAAATTAAGATCATGTTATATACATCAAATAAATATAAAAAAATACTAATTATATAAAAACTTTTTAATTTGTTATATTCAATCTTGTTTCATTAATTATTAAAAATTTTTGTTTTTGCATAAAAAATTTTATTTAAAATTAATTGATTTTTTTATAAAAGGCAATGCCATGTCAAACAAATTAATATTGGTTTTGAATTGTGGAAGTTCTTCAATTAAATTTACTATAATAAGTGCTAGTACAGGTAACAAGTATCTTACAGGTATAGCTGAATTTAACAATTTATCTAAAATAAAAATTACATGGCAATCTAATGACCAAAAACAAGAAAAAACATTTGATGTCAATGTTCAATATGAAGCAATTCTTGAATTTATCATTTCAGTTATATTAAAACAAAATAAAAAAATTGTAGATAATATTATTGCAATAGGACATCGTATAGTACACGGCGGTAAAAATATAGTTCAATCTGTGATAATAAATGAAACAATTATTCAGAATATTAAAAAAGCTACTGCATTTGCCCCTTTACATATTCCAGCCCATTTAATGGGAATTGATGTTATAATGCAAAAATTTCCTCATCTTTGTCAAAAAAATGTTGCAGTGTTTGATACTACTTTTCATAGAACTATGCCTGAATCTTCATATTTATATGCATTACCATACAGATTTTATAGAGATTATGGAATCCGTCGCTACGGAGCACATGGTATTAGCCATTGTTATGTAATGCAGCAATCAGCAAAAATTTTAAAAAAAAGAATAAAAAATATTAATATAATTACTTGTCATTTAGGAAATGGTAGTTCTATCTCTGCTATCCGTAACGGTATGTGTATCGATACATCAATGGGATTAACACCATTAGAAGGATTGGTAATGGGTACTCGTAGTGGTGATATTGATCCTGCAATTATATTTTTTATGTATAATTCATTAGGAATGGATATTGAAGAAATAAATAAATTATTAACGACAGAATCAGGTTTACTAGGTCTAACTGAAATTACAAGTGATTGTCGTTATATAGAAGATAATTATACAACAAAGAAAGAAGCTAAACGCGCTATGGACGTATTCTGTCATCGTGTGGCAAAATATATTGGTAGTTATAGCACATTAATGAATGGTAGACTTGATGCTTTGATTTTTACTGGTGGCATCGGAGAAAATTCTGCAATGGTACGTAATTTTGTTTTAAAAAAACTAAAAATGCTAAATTTTAAGATAGATAATGATCTTAATTTAATTAATAGATTTGGAAAAACTGGATTCATAAATAGAAAAAATTTTTGTCCAATATTAGTAATTCCTACAAACGAAGAATTAATAATTGCTAAGGAGACATTAAATTTAATACAATAAAAATTTCTCAATTTTAAATGATAAATGTATAATACCTAAAATTTAAGGATTCGATGTTGTCACGTGCAATCATGCTTGTTCCCATCTGCAATAACGTAGGTCTTCAAAGCGTTGGCCTAGGAGTAATTAGGGGTATGGAGCGGGAAGGCATTAATATAAAATATTTTAGACCTGTTTTACAAAATGATAAATATAGCATATCTGATGATATTTTTAGCAAATATAACTTAGTTCCTATAGATCAATCGTTGAAAACAACAATTGTTGAATTAGCATTAATTGCTAAAAAACAAGATATGTTAATAGAAGGAATAATAGATAAGTATTATTTACATTCACAAAACACAGAAGTAGTGTTAATTGAGGGTATAATAACAAAATATCAATTTTCTACTTCATTAAATTATGAGATAGCTAAAGCGTTAAATGCAAAAATTATTTTTGTACTTAAAATCAATAGCAATGATTTATTACAAGCACAAGATTATATTAAATTAACTCAAAATAGTTTTGGTGGAATGAAGAATAAAAATATAGTTGGTGTTATATTTAACAAAATAAATGCTCCTATTGATCATGAAAGTTATATTTTTTCTAACGTTTTAAAAATTATTGATAATTGCCAAGTTAATAAAGGTATTGATAATAATTTAAAAAAAACATTTATTGATAGTCCATTACCCATAATTGGTAAAATACCCTGGAATTCTAATCTAATTAAAATTAGAGCAATAGATATATATAATTATCTTAATGCACGCATTATTAATCAAGGTGATATTAAAACACGCAGAATTAAATCCATAGTTTTTTGTTCCTATAGCTTACATAATATAATAAAATATTTTAATCCTGAAACCCTACTAGTTATTTCTGCAGACCGTCAAGAAATAATTATTGAAATATGTTTGGCTGTCATGAATAGGATTAAAATTTCAGCTATCTTATTAACCGGAATATATAAAATTAATAAATATATTAATAAATTATGTAAGCATGCCTTCCAAAATGGATTACCAGTTTTTATGGTAAATCATAATATTTGGCAAACATTTCTTCATTTGCAAAAATTAAATATAACAATACCAAATGATGATGTTTATCGTATAGAACAAACTCAAGAATATATAGCTAATTTTATCAAACCAAGTTGGATTAAGTCATTAACGTTAACTTCCAATCATTCTATTTATTTATCGCCAGCAGCATTTCGTTATAAATTAATCGAATTATCACGTAAAGCAAAAAAATGTATAGTTTTACCTGAAGGTAATGAACCACGTACAATTCAGGCAGCAATAATTTGTGCTGAACGAAAAATAGCAAATTGTATTCTATTAGGATGTCCACAAGAAATAAGACGTGTATCTATTTCACAAGGAATTAATTTGAATAATGCTATCAAGATCATTAATCCAGTTACAATAAAGGAAAAATATATAGCAAGGTTAGTTGAATTGCGTAAACATAAAGGAATGAATTCACTAATCGCAAAAACACAACTTGAAGATAATGTAGTACTAGGTACTATGATGTTGGAAAAAAATGAAGTAGATGGTTTAGTTTCTGGTGCTATTCATACAACTGCAAATACTATTAGACCATCATTACAAATTATAAAAATGTTACCTAATAGTTCATTAGTTTCGTCAATATTTTTTATGTTGCTTCCTGATGAGGTACTTATCTATGCAGATTGCGCAATCAATCCAAATCCTAATTCTATACAATTAGCTGATATAGCTATTCAATCTGCAGATTCAGCTATATTATTTGGTATTGAACCACGTGTTGCAATGATATCTTATTCAACTGGTAATTCTGGTGTAGGTAGTGATGTTGAAAAAGTACGTCAAGCTACACTGATTGCTCAAAAAAAACGCCCAGATTTAATTATTGACGGTCCCTTACAATATGATGCAGCAATCATTGAAGATGTAGCAAAACTCAAAGCACCAACTTCTAAAGTAGCTGGTAAAGCAACAGTACTTATTTTTCCAGATCTTAATACAGGAAATACTACTTATAAAGCAGTACAACGCTCAGCTAATGTAATATCGATTGGTCCAATGTTACAAGGAATAAGAAAACCAGTAAACGATTTATCAAGGGGTGCTTCAATTGATGATATAGTTTACACTATTGCTTTAACTGCAATACAAGCGGCACAAAATAAAAAATAACGATTCATTTTTATATACCATTCCAACGCACAAATAAATCTTGAGATAGTATGATATCAAATTGATCAATAATACGGTTAACTGTTTGGTTTATTATTTGATCCAAATTATTAGGATAATGATAGAAAGCCGGAACTATTGGCATTATAATAGCACCTAATTGAGCAGCAGTTATCATCATATTTAAATGTCCAATATGTAAAGGGGTTTCTCTTAAACATAATACTAATTTTCTTTTTTCTTTTAGTACAACGTCAGCAGCACGAGTTAAAAGTGAATCACTGTAGCTATTAACTATGCTTGATAAAGTTTTAATTGAACAGGGTAGTACAACCATACCAATAGTTTTAAAAGAACCTGATGAAATACTAGATGCTATGTTTTGTACATTATGTACTACATCTGCTAATTCTTGAACGTGACTTAAACTAACATTACTTTCTATTTTTAGTGTTGTATATGAAGACTGGCTCATTATAAGGTGAGTTTCTATTTCTTCTACTGTTTTTAAGATCTGTAGCATACGTATACCGTATATTATACCACTAGCTCCTGAAATACCAATAATTAGTTTTTTCATTGATAAACCTTAAATAAAAAGTATTTTCGGTATTTATTAATTTTCTTCATTATATAACTCAAGATTTTCTACTTCATGATATGAAGAAGAAATTCCAGTGCCTTTACTACCTTGGTAGTGGTTGTTATTTAAATAATTATTATCAATATCTTTAGTAATATAAATGCCATTAAATACTGAACATTCAAATTGAGTAATATTTGGATTTTCTTCTTGTAATGCTTCAATCAGATCGTTAAGATCTTGAAAAATTAACGCATCTGCTTTTATTAACTTACATATTTCTTCTACTTCTCGTCCATGTGCAATAAGCTCTGTTGCAATTGGCATATTAATACCATAAAAATTTGGAAATCTAATTTCCGGTGCAGCAGAAGCAAGATAAACATTTTTTGCACCAGCTTCACGTGCCATTTTTATTATTTGTTTTGAAGTAGTTCCTCGTACAATAGAGTCGTCTATTAACAATACATTTTTATTAATAAATTCAGCGCGATTTGTATTTAGCTTACGTTTAACAGCTATTCTTCTTGAATTATTACCTTGCATAATAAATGTACGGCCAACATATCTATTTTTTACAAATCCCTGACGATAAGGTTTATTAATAATATGTGCAATTTCTAATGCAATATCAGTAGAAGTTTCTGGAATTGGAATTACAACATCTATATCTAAATTATTCCATTCTTTAGAAATTTTTTTACCAAGTTTAGTTCCCATCCTTACTCTTGCACTATAAACAGATATTTTATCTAAACAAGAATCTGGTCTAGCAAAATAAACATACTCAAATAAACATGGATTATTTTTTGGATTTTCAGCACACTGATAATTAAATAATTGTCCTTGTTGATTTATGTAAATAGCTTCTCCTGGTGCAACATCTTTAACAAATTCAAAACCAGTTGTATCTAAAGCTACACTTTCAGATGCAACCATGTATTCAATATAATTACTAACAATGCGTTTACCTAGTACAAGAGGGCGAATTCCATTTGGATCTCTAAAAGCTACTATTCCGTGACCAATAATCATTGAAACTACTGCATAAGCACCTCTTATTTGCTTATGGACAAAAGTAATTGCTTTAAATATATCATTAGCTGAAAGTATAGAGCAGTGTTGAAAACGACTCAGTTCTTGGGCAAAAATATTTAATAATACTTCAGAGTCTGAATCCGTGTTAACATGACGTCTACTGTTTTCAAATAGATGTTTACGTAATTCATTAACATTTGTTAAATTCCCATTATGTGCCAAGGTAATGCCGTATGGTGAGTTGACGTAAAACGGTTGTGCTTCGGAAGCACTAGAATTACCTGCTGTTGGATATCTTACATGGCCAATTCCTATATTTCCTTGTAAGTATTGCATATGTTTCATTTTGAAAACATCTTTTACTAAACCATTAGCTTTTCTCAAACGAAAACAACTTGACTTGTCTATTGTACAAATACCTGCAGCATCTTGTCCGCGATGTTGTAGTACTGTTAATGCATTATATAAAAACTGATTTATTGGTGTAAAACCAACAATACCAACAACACCACACATTATATTTTTTCCTTAATTAGGATATGTCTTCAATTTTTTATCAATACGAAAAATTCTATATGCTTTAAAATAGTCAAAAAAAATCTTAATTACATAATTAAAATGAGGAATTAATTGAGATTTTCTCCAATCTGTACATTTAGAAATGTCAGTAAAAATATTTAAACAAAAAATAACTAATGCTATTATTAGTATACCCCGTATTGCTCCAAAACAAATTCCCAGAACCTTATCAGTACCCGATAACTTATTTTTTACTACTAAAGTTCTAATGAAATAATTTAATATTGTTCCTGCAATCATAGTAAGAATAAACGGTAATAATATAGAAATAAACTTTCTAATCAAATTGTTTCCATAAGTAAGCGGAAGTAACATCATAACATACTTATGAGATTGATTTGATACAAAGAAAGCAGATATCCAAGTAGTTAAAGATAAAGCTTCGTATACAAAACCAAGATAAAAACTTCTAATCATTGAAAAACCAATTACAATAAGGATAATATAGTCAATCCAAATCATTTTATTATATAACCTCGATTTAAAATTTTTATTACTTGCTAAATCACAAAAATAATATTTAAAAATAGATATTTAATATAAAAATTAAAAAATTGAATATATTTTCTTACCACTCAATATAAGTTCTTCAAAATCCGTATGCCTTAACCTTATATCATTTAATAATTAATTTTGAAAACTCTATAATAAAGTTATATTAATTTATTAGACTTAGTTTTAGTGAGTTAGAAAAAATAAAAATTTATCGTTTACAATAATACACATAAGTTATATTATTTATATTCTTTTTCAAGTTAAATTTAATTTTTTTTAATAAATTAAATTATTAGATATATAATTAAAATTGATATATGCTATAGACAAACTTGAAATAATACTTTTATCAACAAAACATATTTTTAATATTATTACACTATGAGTCATACAATTATCTGTAATAATTAAATATTATTAGTTTTGAGTTCAATGCTATTTATTTTATTAATTGATTTTGATATTTAAGTTAGTATCAAAAATTTTATTGATTGATAATAATTTCATAATTTGAGATACAGTAACAAATGAACCACATACTAAAATAATATCATATGCTGTTACATTTTGAATCACTGTTTTCCATGCCATTTGAATATTTGGAAAAGAATAAGCATTTTTCAAATACAAGGTCAGTTGTTCAGCTTTAGCACCTCGAGGAGGAGATAAACTTATACAATACCAATAATCTACTTGAGGAGTTAAAGCCATTAATGTTCCTTTAATATCTTTATCTCGTAACATGCCTATCACTGCATGTACTTTTCCTTTTCTATGTAAATTTTTTAACCTATTGGACAAATAATGTGCTGAATGTGGATTATGTGCTACATCAAGAATAATGTGTGGAGAATAACCAACTGTCTGAAATCTACCAGGTAAGTTTATATTAGGTAAGTTTTCATAAATATTTTTGTTTGTTATTTTAAATCCTGCAGCTTTCAGGGCTACCAAGGCAATAGCAACGTTAGATACCGGAATATATGGGTATGGTAAATTTTCTAACAAATTAAATCCATTATATAAAGACCATGTATCATTTTTTTGATAATAAGACCAATTTTTATTTATTTGTAATAGTTTTACTTTTTTTTGTTTTGCGATCATTGAGATATTCAAAGAAGTATCATCTTCACCTACTATTGCTAATTTACCTTCACGAAAGATTCCAGCTTTTTCAATTCCAATTTTTTCTCGATCTGTTCCTAACAGATCTGTATGATCAAGAGCTATATTAGTAATAATTGCAGTATCTGCATCAATTATATTAGTAGCATCAAGTCTACCACCAACACCTACTTCTAAAAGTATTACATCAAGATTTGAATGTTTAAATAATTCTAATGCTGAAAGCGTACTAAATTCAAAATAACTTAATAAAATATTATCACGTTGTTTTTCAATTTTTTTTAAACTATCAATGTGTTCTATTTCTGTTAACATTTTTCCTTGAACACGTACTCTTTCTATGTAACTTAAGATATGTGGTGAACTATAAACGCCAACACGATAACCAGCTTTTATGAGTAAAATTTCTATTGCACGGCAAGTAGTACCTTTACCGTTAGTGCCTGAAACAATAAAAACAAATTCTTTAGGTTTTAATAATTGCAAACGTTTTGCTACTAATTTTATTTTATTTATATCTAGACATATTGTTTTATGCCTGTGTTGAAGATAATCAATCCAGAATTTTAACGAGTCTTTTGGATTAGAAGAACTAAAACTATTCATTATTATTGATTTTTAAATGAATTAATAAAATTGAATTTTTCACCTTCATCAATAGAAGGTGCAGGTAAATTCATCATTTTTGATAAAATATTTGCCAATTTGTAACGCATTTGCGGTCTTCTAATTATCATGTCAATTGCGCCTTTTTCGATTAAAAATTCACTACGCTGAAAACCTAACGGAAGTTTTTCTCTTACTGTTTGTTCAATAATACGAGGACCAGCAAATCCTATTAAAGCTTTAGGTTCTGCTACATTAAGATCACCGAGCATTGCAAAACTAGCAGAAACACCACCCATAGTTGGGTTAGTAAGAACCGATATATAAGGCAATCCTAAAGTTCCCATTTTAGCTAACGCAGCACTAGTTTTAGCCATTTGCATCAATGATATTAAAGATTCTTGCATTCTAGCACCACCACTAGCAGAAAAACAAATTAACGGGCAATTATCTTTCATAACCTGTTCGACTGCACATACAAACCTGGATCCAACTACTGAACCCATGGATCCACTCATAAAATTAAATTCAAAGGCTGCAGCTACAATTGGAATATTGTGTAATTTTCCTTTCATAACAACTAGTGCATCTTTTTCACCAGTTTCTTTTTGAGCAGCTTCTAATCTATCTTTATATTTTTTAGAATCATTGAATTCAAGTATATCTTTAGGTTCAAATTCTTTGCCTAATTCTGTTACAGAATTAATATCCAATAAACTCTTTAGACGATCTCGAGCTTTAACTTGCATATGGTAATCACATTTTGGACATACTCTTAAATTACGTTCTAGTTCAATTCTATATAATATTTGATTACAACTTTCGCATCTAGTCCATACACCATCTGGTATATTAGTACGACGTAAAATAGGGGTAATCTTACTTTTTTTAAGTATACGTTCAAGCCAGCTCATTTATGACTTATCCATCTATAACCCATAAACATTTAATGTTATACCCATAAACATTTAATGTTATTAAAAATAATTATTGTTCTTTTATATAAATATTTTAAACCAATATATTTTTTTATTAAAGTATATAAAAATAATAATATAATAATAAATAACTTTAATAGCAAATTTAACAAACCACTCTCATTCTAAATGAATATTAAAATTTTTCATATTATGAAGAAAAAGCGGTCCTATTGATAATTTAGGTAAACAAAAATGTGCAGGATAATCTACTTCTACTAAATATAAACCATTAGCTTTAGCCGTAGCTGATCCGAGTTTTCTATTTTTTGATTCAAGAAGTGTTTGAATCCATGATATTGGTTTTTTACTAAGACCGATATCGATTAAGTTTCCTACAATATTACGTACCATATGATACAAGAAAGCATTTGCTTTAATATCAATAATTATGTAATGTCCTTGACGAATTATATTAATATGCATCAAATTACGACAATAATTTTGTATTTGAGAAGACGAATCACAAAATGATTTAAAATTATGTTCTCCTAGTAAGCACGTACTAGCATATTGCATTTTTTGAACATTTAAAAGATTATAAGAATGTGTTAAACCATGAATTAAAATAGCTGGACGAAGAGGATAATCATAAATAATGTATCTGTACCTACGTGCTATAGCACTAAATCTAGCATGAAAGTTATTAGATACAAATTTTACCCAAAGTATAGAAATACTATCTGGTAAAATTGAATTAACTCCCGAAGTCCAAGCGTCTATAGTTCGAATTTTGTTTGTTTCAAAATGTACTACTTGACCAGTACTGTGCACTCCTGTATCTGTCCGTCCAGCACAAAATACACTAATTGAATGGTCAGCTATTTTCGACAAAGCATTTTCTAATTTTTGTTGTATACTAGGTACTTTTTGTTGACGTTGCCATCCATGATATTTACTACCATCATACTCAATACACATTGCTATTTTTAACACTACTATAGATACCTTATTTATTTAATTCATTTATTGTAGTATTGAATTAAAATTAAATTAATTTTTAATAGACATTAATCTCTTTTAATTTCAAATTTTATTAAAAATTTTTTGATAATATCAATAATTTAATTTGAGAATAGCATTAAAACCAATTCCTTTTAAAATCTTATGAGATTTATAATTATCACAAACAACCTTTAAAGAATACCATTCACGTCGTTGTCTGTAGTTATTCCGTAATTTTTCAAATGAAAAAGATTTTGATATTATTGCATTCCGTAATAAACTATCATCTATGTGAATATCATAAATTAAATAAACTAAGTTTTTCAATACTGATTGGTTAACTTTACCATGCAAATAGATATTATTAAATATCGGCATAGGTAATAACTTATTTAATTTTGTTTTTTGAGGTTTATTAACTATTTTACACCATTCCTGATATAGCTTAATTATTGCACGCATTTTCCCTTCTAATGTATGTCCTGCAATATGCGCAGTACCGATACTTATTTTATTAAGTAAACGAGAAGATAATTTTGGTTCTTTTTCCCATACATCCATTACCACCTTTATATCTTTCCTAAGATGCAATACTTCTAGCAATTCTTTATTATTAATTATTGGACCACGGCTGGAATTAATTAAAATAGTATTTGGTTTTAAAGATAAGAGCAGATTTTTATTGATCATGTGTAAAGTTTTATATTTACCCTCATACAATAGTGGTGTATGCAACGTTATTATATCAGCTAATTTAATTATTTGAGTTAATGAATAAAATTTATCGTTTGCACCACAATCAAAACGTGGAGGATCACATAATAAAGTTTTAATACCCCAAGCTTTAAATATTTTATTTAAATACGAGCCAATATTTCCAACACCAATGATACCTACAATTCGATCTTTAATTTGGAAATTATTATTTTCAGCTAAAAAAAGTAAGGCAGAAAATACATATTCCGCAACTGCAATAGCATTACATCCTGGAGCTGAAGAGAAAAATATACCCGATTTTTTTAACCACTCTTGATCAATATGATCTATACCTGAAGTAGCTGTACCAATAAATTTTACTAAACTTCCTTTGATTAAGTTTTTGTTAATTTTAGTAACAGAACGTATTATTAGACATTCTGTATCAATTATTTCTTTACCTAAGATTTGTGTATGCGGAACTTGAAATATATTACCTGTATTTTTAAATAATTCATATACGTAAGGGATAGCTTCATCAGCTAAGATTTTCACAACATTTTCCTAAATGTATAAAATTAAAGTTATTATAATTTATATCAGTATTAAAGTATTAAATTAAAGGGAACATAATATATATTATGTTTTATACTTAACCATTAACCAATAAAGAACAAGTAACAAATTAATATTTACGCATTATTAAAGTAGCGTTAGTACCACCGAATCCAAAACTATTTGACATAGCTGTTTTAAGGTTGTTTTTTGTAGTTTTAGTTATAATATTTAACCCTTTAGCGAATGAGTCTAAAGATTCAATATTGATACTGGGTGCTATAAATCCATATTTTAACATTAATAAACAATAAATGACTTCATGCACTCCAGCTGCACCTAATGAATGCCCAGTTATAGATTTAGTTGCTGATATTTTTGGTGTAGTTGTACCGAAAACTTTACGAATTGCTTCTAATTCTATTTTATCACCAATGACTGTCGAAGTACCGTGGCTATTTAAATAATCTATAGGATTTTTAGCATATTGTAGTGCTTTATTCATACAACGGACCGCACCATCACCTGAAGGATTAACCATATCTACACCATCTGATGTAGCTGCATAACCAATAATCTCAGCATAAATAGGAGCATCTCTATTTAATGCATGCTTTAGTTCTTCGACGACAATTATGCCTCCTCCTCCGGCAATTACAAAACCATCTCTCTTTGTATCATAAGTACGAGATGCTTTTTGGGGATTATTATTATAGTTTATAGATAAAGCACCCATTGCATCAAACTCACATGCCATTTCCCAACTTAGTTCCTCTCCACCACCTGCAAAGACAACATCTTGTTTTCCAAATTGGATTTGTTCTACTGCATTGCCAATACAATGTGCAGAAGTAGCACATGCAGAACTAATAGAATAATTTACACCATAAATTTTAAATGATGTAGCAAGACAAGCGGATATACCTGAAGCCATAGCTTTAGTAACAATATATGGACCTATTGCTTTCAATCCGCGCGGACTTCTCATGGCATCAGCTCCAAATACTTGAAAACGTGGAGATCCTCCTCCAGAACCAACAATTAAACCTACACGAGGATTATTTTGATATAACTGATCTTTCAATTGGGAATCTTGGATTGCTTCTTTCATTGCAAGATAAGCATAAATAGATGCATCACTCATAAAACGTAAAATTTTACGATCAATTAAACCTTTAGTTTCTAACTTAATATCACCCCAAACATGACTACGCATGCCTGAATCTTTCATTTCTTGCGAAAAAGTTATACCAGAACGACCTTCAAGAAGAGAATTCAATACTTCCCGTTGATTATTTCCAATACTAGAAATTATTCCTAAACCAGTAATCACAGCAGATTTCATTAAATAAACCTTTACTTTAAATAAGTTATAATTTTTTTTAAAAAATCTAAGTCATTAAAAATGATTTCTTATCTTTCTTGGGAATACAATGAACAATCCAATTTCATAAATTTAATTATAATATTATTTTATAAATTATTATAACTACATTTAATATGAATTAAAAATAAGCATGTATTGATACATTTTTAAATAAATATGATTTTTATAATCAATATTATATGCTTTATGGAAAGCACTTGAATTAATGAAAAAACTCAATATTTATTGAGATTATCATAGCTGATAAATAAGTATTTTACATTATGTAAACATCAGCAAAACAATTTTTAATATTTAAAGTATTTTTCAATAGAAAACATGTATAATAAATCAGTCAATATTTTATAAAAAATAAATTAATTATAAATTTATTTTTTAATTATATTAATATCAGGACATTGTGCTTGATATCTTAATAAATGATCCATTAATACAATAGCAGTCATCGCTTCAGCAACGGGAACAGCACGAATACCAACACAAGGATCATGACGACCTGTAATTGTTATTTGTACTTCTTTACCATCTTTATTAATAGTTTTTCCTGGTTTTATAATACTAGAAGTAGGTTTCATTGCCAATTTCAAAGTGATAATTTGACCACTGCTAATACCTCCTAAAACCCCACCAGAATGGTTACTTTTAAAACCATTAATTCCCATTTCATCTCTATGTTGACTCCCAAGTTGATTCACTACTTCAAAACCATCTCCAATTTCTATGCCTTTTACTGCATTTATGCTCATAAGTGCATGTGCTAAATCTGCATCTAATTTATCAAAAACTGGCTCACCTAAACCAAGAGGTACATTTTCAGCAATTACTGTTACTTTAGCTCCAATGGAATCTCCATCTTTTTTTAGAGAACGAATTAATTTATCTAATAACTCTAATTTATTAGGGTCAGGACAAAAAAATGGATTGCTATCAACAACACTCCAGTTTGTAAATTGACAATTAATATTTCCAATCTGTGATATATAACCTCTTATTAATATACCATATTTTAAGTTTAAATATTTTTTTGCAATTGCCCCTGCTGCTACACGCATAACAGTTTCTCTAGCTGATGAACGTCCACCACCTCGATAATCACGTATTCCATATTTCTTTTCATAAGTATAATCAGCATGTCCAGGACGAAATAAATCTTTAATATCAGAATAATCTTGTGAACGATAGTCAGTATTTTCAACTATCAATCCAATAGGAGTTCCAGTAGTAATATCTTCAAATACACCTGAAAGTATTTTTATTTGATCTGATTCTTTACGTTGAGTAGTAAAATTAGAAAAACCTGGACGACGACGATCAAGATCATGTTGGATAATAGCTTTATTTAATGGAATACCAGGGGGAATACCATCAATGATACACCCTAAGGCTGTTCCATGAGATTCGCCAAATGTAGTTACTCTATAAAGTTGACCAATACTATTTCCAGCCATGTTATTTTCCTGTGCAATTATAATCTATAAAAGAAAAATGATGTTCTACATTAATAAGTTGTTTTCGTGTGATCATAAATACTCCTTCACCACCATTATCAAATTTTAACCAAGTAAAAGGTACATCTGAGAATTGTTCGATCATTTTAACCATATTGTTACCTACTTCACAAATAAGAACACCATTATCATTAAGATATTTAGTAGCACTAGCTAAAATACGAATTATTATCTTTAAGCCATCACTTCCAGCTACCAATCCTAGTTTAGGTTCATAATGATATTCGTTAGGTAAATTGGCTATTTCTTCCTCACTAACATATGGTGGATTAGCAATAATCAAATCATATTTTATATCAATCAATCTATTAAATAAATTAGATTGAATAAAATTTACATTTTGAACTGAATGATATTTTTTGATATTTTTTTTAGCAACCGATAAAGCTTCTTCAGAAATATCTACTGCATCAATTTTAGTATGTGGAAAAGCATAAGCACAAGCTATCGCTATACAACCACTACCAGTACACATGTCGAGAATACAATCTGGTTGGTTTTTAATGATACCTACAAAATGATTTTCTATCAATTCACCAATTGGTGAACGTGGAATAATCACGCGATTATCAACATAAAATTCATAACCACAAAACCATGATTTATTTGTAATATAAGCAGAAGGAACACATTCTTTAACACGCCGACTTACGTATTTAATAATACGCTTACGTTCACTAGTAGTTAAACGCGCATCTCGGATATCTTCATTAAGATCCATTGGTAAAAATAAAGAAGGTATAATCAATTGAACAGCTTCATCCCAAGGATTATCTGTGCCATGTCCATAACAAATATTAGCAGATACAAAACAACTTACTGCCCAACGAAGCATATCTTGAATAGTATAAAGTTCGTTTAAAGCCTCCTCAATAAAAATCTGGTCCATTTAAACTCCTTTTTTCGAGTTATTTAAATATATATAGATAAAATACAAAAACAAAAATTATCTATTTTTATAAGCAATAGTAATTAATACATTAATATTATCCTTAAATTATATTAAAATTTTATATATATTTTTTATTAATATCAGATGAATTAATATCCCAAAGTAATTTACATTGATCATTAAAAACGGAAAAATGCATACAGGTAATAGAAGAAGTTTGAAATAAAATAACGCGTTCTTCATTAGGACAGAGAATTTTAACTAAGTTACTCATAAAAGGTAAATGTGAAATCAATAATACCGATTCTGTTTTATTTAATACCATAGTTTTTAAATATTGAATAACTACCGAAGGTTTACCTTGTGGCTTTAATTCAGATAATATATTACGGTATCTAATATTTAGAATACTATTTATTTGTAATAAAGTTTGTATTGTTCTTCTGTAAGGACTGGTCAATACACAATCAATATAAAATTTTTTATCTTTGAGCCATTTTGCAATTTGACGTGATTCATTAATTCCGTTCATTGTCAATGATCTATTTATATCATCTTTTGTTTCTCTTACAGAATCACCATGACGCATCATTAAAATTTTCATGGAACCACCTAATTGTAAAATTATATAAAAATTTTTTATAAACATTTTTGTATAATATGATAATCATCTTTGTATAATATGATAATCATCTAAGATGATATAAAAATACAACAATTTTGTAGTTGAAATAAAATAACGAACATTATTAATGTTTGTCTCTTCCAATACATTAATTTATATATATGATTTGTTAAATAATATAATTGATACAATAACGATACAAACATACTTGATATATTACAAATATACTTGATATAGTAAGAAAGCAGTCCCCTTAGTTAAACGGATATAACGAACCCCTCCTAAGGGTTAATTACAGGTTCGATTCCTGTAGGGGACATATACATAATAAACACTAACTCTGCTAATTGATAAATCTTACAAATAATAAGCACCTAGCTTTTAATAATTTTTTAAAAATTATAAAATTAAAAAACAATTTGCTTAAAATCAGTGTAATTTATATCACAATAAAGGATAAAAATCAAAAATCCTATTTTTTATGTTGGAATTATATTACCCATACATTCTCCTACTATAAGATAAACATTTAATACAAATACAATTACAGTAATCAATTTGGCTATGTTTTGTAACAAGCATGAATTGACCATTTTATCACCCATGATTTCACGGTTTCCTGTAAAAACAATCAAAGGTACTAATGCTAATGCAATGCCAAAACTTAAAACAACTTGACTTAATATTAAAATATGTGCTAAATCCCAACCTACACAAACAACGATAAAAGATGGAAGCATAGTTATGATTCTTCTCAACCATAATGATATTCTAAAATGAACAAATCCTTGCATTACAACTTGACCTGCCATTGTACCCACTACAGTTGATGATAAACCAGCAGCCACTAAACTTAAACTAAAAATTGTCGCAGCAGCCTGTCCTAAAACTGGTTTTAAAATTAAATAAGCTTGGTCTAATTGGGTTATTCCAGTATATCCACCAGTATGAAATACTGCAGCTGCAGTTGCCATCATAGATAAATTTACAAAACCAGCAATAGTCATAGCAATAATTACATCTAATTTAGCAGCTGCATAACGTTCTTTTACACTACTTTTACCATCACTTACTTGAGTTAAAGCCGAATGTAAATATATTACATGAGGCATAATCGTTGCACCTAATATAGCAGCAGCCAAAAATACTGTCTCAAGATTAGGTAAAACAGGTAAAGCAACACCAATCATTAGTTCATTAAATTTCGGTTTTGAGAGAAATAATTCCATAGCATAAGCACCTGCTACGAAAATTAGTAAAGCACCAACTATTATTTCAATAGATTTTTGACCATAATTTTGAAGTAATAGAATTAGAAAAGTAGCTAACGCAGTTAATACTGCTCCCTGAAAAAGAGGTATGTTGAGGAATAGCTTAAAACCAAGCGAAGCTCCAAGAAATTCTGCTAAATCTGTTGCTATTGCAATAATTTCAGCTTGAATCCAATAAAACCACACTGCAGGACGTGGAAATCTATCTCTGATGTGTTCAGCTAGATTTTTACCTGTTACGATACCTAATTTGGCAGACATTAACTGGATTAGCATTGCCATAATATTTGCCCATACTATCACCCACAATAATTTATAACCATAAGCTGTACCAGCTTGAATATTTGTTATAAAGTTACCAGGATCGATATAGCCTATTGCAGCAATAAATGCTGGCCCCAATAGAGCTAATTTTATTTTTTTTGCTCCTTTAATAAGGTTTTCAATCACACTCATTTCAAACATATTCAGTTTCCTATCTGAACATTTATTAAAATTTAAAATGTTATATTATAGTAATTATTTTATTTTTATATAAACTATAAACAATTAATCATTGCTATAAATTTTAATTAAAATAAAAAGTTATAGTTTTTGTTATAGTATTTATACACGAAAAAATACTCGTTAATTAATTTTATTAAAATTATTAAAATAATTAACGGTATTACATTGTTTTAATTTTTTTATTTTAAAAATCTTATCATTAACATAATGAATAACACATCTAAGTATAGTATAAAAAATATATAAAATTTAAAATTAAAAAATTTGATTTTCTGGAGCTAAGCGGACTTGAACCGCTGACCATTTACATGCCATGTAAATACTCTACCAACTGAGCTATAGCCCCTTTATCAATCAATTTAATACACTATAATTTTACACCTATTATTACATATTAATCTAATGATATAATAATTTAATTATTAACTCAAAAATATAACAATCTTGATAAAGATTGATTTGTACTTTTTAAAAACTAAATAATTATTATTAGAATACAATAATAATATAATTTTTGCTTAGATTTGTATATATTGATCTAATAAAATTTATTTTAAATTAAAATACATTGTTATTAATAAAAGTAAGAGCTTTTTCAATTCTTGATATTGTTGTATTTAAACCAATTATTTCAATGATATCATTAATAGCAGGTGAGTAATGAATACCAGTAATAGTTAAACGTAGAAGCATGTATATTTTGTTTACATTTACATTAAATTTATTAGCTGTACTTAAGATTGTATTTTGAATGTTTTCACTATTCCAATCGGAAATTAAAAGTAATTGATTACGAATATATTCTAATAATGGATAATTAATATTATTTAAATATTTTTTAGCATGATTACTATCAAATTGAGAAAATTCTTCATAACAATAACGACAAGAAATAGCTATATCTTTTAAAGTATTACATCTTTTACTGAATAACTTTACTACTTTTGTTAAATTTAGACCGGCATTAATGTTAATTTTTTGATTGTTAATGTGTTTATGTAAACATTTCGCTATATATTCTACAGGTAATCTATTAATATATTGATGATTCATCCATTTAAGTTTTTTTATGTCAAATATACTAGGAGATTTGTTTACACTACTTAATGTAAATAAATTTATCATTTCAGATATACTGAAAATTTCTTTATTATTGTGAGACCACCCTAGTCGGACTAGATAATTTAACATAGCCTCTGGCAGATAACCTTCATCTCGATATTGTAAAATACTTAATGCAGCATTACGCTTAGACAATTTTTTTCCATCAACACCAAAGATCATAGAAATATGTGCATAAATTGGTATATTGGCACCAATAGCTTTCAGTATATTAATCTGTCTTGGAGTATTATTAATATGGTCCTCACCACGTATTACATGCGTAATATTCATATCATAATCATCTATTGCTACACAAAAATTATATGTATATGAACCATTAGTACGTCGAATGATTAAATCATCTAATTCTGCATTATTAAACGTGATTTTACCTCTAATTTGATCATGAAAAGTTGTGTGTCCAGATATTGGATTACAAAATCGTACTACATAAGATTTATTTTCCAATGATTTAAAATTTTTTCTACAAAATCCATCATATTTAGGTTTTTTTCCAGCTAAAATTTGAGATTTACGTAAACACTCTAATCTTTCTTTAGAACAAAAACATTTGTATGCTGTACCATTTTTTAACATATTATTCATTATGTCATTATAACGATCAAATCTTTCCGTTTGATAGTATGGACCTTCATTCCAATCTATATTCAACCATCTCATAGCATCGATAATAGAATTAATAGATTCTTTTGTAGAACGACCTAAATCTGTATCTTCTATTCGTAAAATAAATATACCGTTATTACGACGTGCAAACAACCAAGAATATAGAGCTGTACGGACACTACCAAGGTGTAAATTACCAGTAGGACTTGGGGCAAAGCGAGTTTTTATTTGCATTAAATAAAACCTTAAATTAATTTTTGTTAAACAATTATTTTATATTAAAATTTATTTTTCATAACAAAATTTAAAAAATATATTTTAATACAAAAAACTTGTTTTTCTAAAAAAACCGTTATATTATATGCACACAGAGGTTTTTAAAATAAATTGTATTTATTAAATCTCAATTGACAGTTATGGGTGATTAGCTCAGTTGGTAGAGCACCTCCCTTACAAGGAGGGGGTCGGCAGTTCGAGTCTGTCATCACCCACCATAGCCTGGGTCGTTAGCTCAGTTGGTAGAGCAGTTGACTTTTAATCAATTGGTCGCAGGTTCAAATCCTGCACGACCCAAAAAGTATAAAAATGACCATATATTTCTTAATTGTGTTTTTTCATTAAAACTTGTTTTAGTGCCATCAATATAATCTTCGCCTACAACTTTTATAAAAATTTTCTTAGATAACAATCATATTTAAACTCATCTTTGTTTTGTTAAGTTCATAACAATTAATATAATGAAATTTTTAAAATTTGATTCAATGCTTTTTAAAATTATAATCACCGTAGTATTAGCTTCATTTATACCACTAAAAGGTATTTTTATAACTTTATTTAAGTACTTAACAGGTATATCTATTGCTATACTTTTTTTTATGCACGGTGCTAAACTATCTCACAAAAAAATCATACTAGGAAGTAATAACTGGAAACTCCACATTTGGATAATGTGTAGTACTTTTATAATTTTTCCATTTTTAGGATTAATTTTAGTATGGTATGATCCCTTATCAGTAAGTTCAGAAATTAATAATGGTTTTTTGTATCTATGTAGTATGCCTGCTACAGTACAATCAGCAATTGCTTTTACATCAATAGCTGAAGGTAATGTTGCAGCTTCCATATGTAGTGCATCTGCGTCAAGTTTACTTGGAATATTTATTTCCCCATTAATTATTAATTTGATATTAGGTCTACATATTAATATCATAAACATAGATAAAGAAATACAACAAATAGCTAAAATAATATTACAGCTTTTTATACCATTTTTACTAGGTCATATATCTCGTTATTGGATAAGTCAATGGATTGACCAAAATAGTAATTTAATTAATAAAATTGATCAAATATCAATTTTGTTTGTAGTTTACTCTGCTTTTAGTAAAGCAGTAACAAATGGAATATGGTGTCAAGTAAGTGCATTTACCATTTTATGGATTGCAATTCAATGTACGATATTGTTGTTTTTTGTATTGATGATCAATTATTTTGCAGCAAAATTATTAAATTTTAATAGACAAGATGAAATAGTAGTACTATTTTGTGGTTCTAAAAAAAGTTTAGCAAACGGTATTCCTATGGCTAATGTTCTATTTCCTACTAGTACAGTCGGAATAATAATATTACCTTTAATGATATTCCATCAGGTACAGCTAATGGTTTGTTCATATATAGCTCAATGTTATAAAAGAAATAATAAAATTTAAAAAATGTGATAATTTATGGAAAAGAATTAACTTATATCTGATTATTAATCATGTCGATCATTTCTTTTTCATTTATAATTTTAGTGCCCAATGCTTTTGCTTTAATAAATTTGTTACCAGTTATTTTATTAGAAATTAAAAAATCAGTTTTTTTAGATATACTATCTCTAATTAGTGCACCTAATTTCATTAACTGTAATTTAAATTCATTGCGTTTCATAGTAAAGAAAGAACCAGAAAAAACTACAATTTTTTTATGAAACAAATTACTTTCATTTTTCTTATATATTATTTTATTATTTAACCAGTGAATACCGATTTCGTTAATAAGTTGGTATATTATTGTACGATTACTTTCTTCTTGCATAAAATTCAAAATATGATTGGCTGTTTTACAACCAACATTTTCTACATTAGTTAATGTATTCAAATCGGCTTTTATTAATTTATTTAAATCACCGAAATAATTTGCTAAATTTACAGCAGTTGATTCACCAACATCTCTAATACCAAGTGCATAAATAAATCGTGGAAGACTTGTACTTTTAGCTTTATTTAAAGAATTCAATATATTTTGAGCTGATTGCGATCCTAAACGATCAATATTTACTAAGTCTTGTTTTTTAAGCAAAAATAAATCAGCAGCTGTTTTAATGCATTGTTTCTTTATTAATTTATTAATCAATTGACCACCTATTCCTTTTATATCCATAGCTTTACTAGAAACAAAATGCTTAAGTGAATTATTTTTTTGAGCACTACATATCAAGCCACCTGTACAACGTGAAATTACTTCTCCTTGTAAACGTTCTATAGAAGATCCACAAATTGGACAATTGACAGGCAATACAATTTTTGCTGCATTTTTAGTTCTTTTAGATAAAATTATTTGCATAATCTGTGGAATAACATCTCCGGCTCTACGAACTACTACTGTATCTCCTATGTGTAATCCAAGACGTTTAATTTCTTCAAAATTATGTAAAGTAGCTCTTTTAATGTTAACTTCAGCAATTTTAACTGATTGAAGAATAGCAACTGGTGTAACTATACCAGTCCTTCCTACTTGGAATTTTATGTTTTTAACAACAGTTAGTTTTTCCTGAGCTGGAAATTTAAATGCTACTGCCCAACGTGGCACTTTTGTGATATATCCTAAACGCTCTCTTAATTCTTGTGAATCTACTTTTACAACTATACCGTCTATGTCAAAACCTAAATTGTAACGAATTTTTTTGATTTTTTGATAAAAATCTAATACTTGGTTAGTATTATTAGCAGTACACACGTAATCATTGATAGGTAAGCCCCATTCTTTTAACTGATATAAGTTCTTGATATGACTAGATGATAATTTACCTCCTTGTATATATCCTAAACCATAGCAAAAAAAGCTTAAGGAACGATTAGCAGTAATACAGGGATTTAATTGTCTTAAGGAACCAGCAGCAGCATTACGAGGATTTGCAAATGTTTTTTTATTACTGTTTCTAGCTTCTTCATTTAGCTTTTCGAAATCTATTCTATTCATGAACACCTCACCTCTTACTTCTAATATTGTAGGCAAGTTATTACCATAAAGTTGTAAAGGAATAGATTTAATTGTAAGGATATTAGAAGTTATGTTTTCTCCATTAGTACCATTACCTCTAGTTGCAGCTTTAAATAACACGCCATTTTTATATGTTAAATTCACTGCTAAACCATCAATTTTTAATTCACAGCAATATTTTAATATATTATTATGGTTTAATCTACTTTGTATACGTTGATCAAATAACAAAAAATTTTTTTCGTTGTAAACATTATCTAATGATAGCATTGGCATTATATGTTCTACTGTATTAAATTTTTTTGATATTCCTCCCCCAACTTTTTGTGTAGAAGAATTCAATGTAATCAATTCTGGATGATTTTGTTCTAATTTTTGTAATTTAGTCATCATTTGGTCATAATTTATATCTGGAATCTCTGGTGTATTTTCTACATAATATAAATGTTCATGATAACTTAAAGCTTTTTTAAGTTTAGAAATTTTCTTTTTTATTGATTTCATAATTCTCTACTGTTTTTAAAATTTTAAATGAACTCATAATAAATAATATACAAAACCATTAAAACAATATTGTTATTAATACTAATTCATTAAGTTTGTGATTATATATAATCATTCACTATTAAAAACAAAATTTAACAAATTTGATTATATATCTTTAATACTATTAATTTTTTGATTTGAAATCACTGATCTATTTTTTATAAGCATTTACAAATGTATATTAAATTTATGTTACAATATCTAGTTATCAAAATATGTATCATTAAACCTTGTAATATTACTATTACTCATAAATATTATAAATAAAAATATAAATAATATAAATTAAATTATTATTCATAATTGGTATTAATCTAAATATCAATATAAATAATTTTATATTAATCATTGATTTTAATATGACTTTTTTCTAAAACAGCAATTGTTTATCTGATAATTGTTTTTTATATAAAGATTAATTTTTTATTTAATATTATGTAAAATCAGAACACAATAATAATGTGTTATTAATATTTTTATTATTACTTTGTCTATACATAGATAATATTTTTCCTTTATGATAGGAATATAAAATGTATGCTAAAACTTTTAAAACATCATTATTGTTTAATTTAATTGAATATACTATATGAATAAAATTTATAGTGATAACTCTTTTACAATTGGTAATACACCATTAGTGAGATTAAATCGCATCGGAAAAAGTTCAATATTTGTAAAAATAGAATCAAGAAATCCTAGCTTTAGCGTAAAATGTCGAATAGGCGCTAATATGGTATGGGATGCAGAAAAACGTGGGATTTTAAAACCTAATACTGAATTGGTAGAACCTACAAGTGGTAATACAGGTATAGCATTAGCTTATGTTTCGGCTGCCAGAGGTTATAAATTAACTTTAACTATGCCAGATACTATGTCAATAGAACGTCGTAAATTGCTCAAAGCATTAGGAGCTAATCTTGAGTTAACAGAAGGTATTAAAGGAATGAAAGGTGCCATTGCTAGAGCTGAGGAAATTGTTGCAAGTAATCCAGATAAATGTTTATTACTTCAACAATTTAGCAATCCAGCTAATCCTGAAATTCATGAAATAACTACTGGTCCTGAAATTTGGAAAGACACTAATGGAGAAATAGATGTTTTTATAGCTGGTGTAGGTACTGGCGGTACTTTAACTGGAGTGAGTCGTTATATTAAAAATAAAAAAAACAAAAAGAAATTAATATCTGTTGCAGTAGAACCAACTGATTCTCCAGTAATAACGCAATTTTTATCTGGTAAAAACATTATAGCTGGTGCACATAAGATTCAAGGTATTGGTGCTGGTTTTATCCCAGAAAATCTTGATTTAACCCTTGTTGATCGTGTTATTACTGTTTCAAATGATGAATCTATAAAAATTGCTAGAAAATTAATGGAAGAAGAAGGTATTTTATCTGGAATTTCTTCTGGTGCTGCTGTAGCTGCTGCAATAAAACTTCAAGAGGAAAATAAATTTACTAATAAAAATATTGTTGTTGTACTTCCATCTTCTGGAGAAAGATATTTAAGTACTACCTTGTTTTCCGGAGTATTTAATGAAAAAGTATTAATTTAATACGATATATTTGTTTGTTATGTTAACAATGTAATTATAAATATCCTTAATAAACATTTATTTAAAAATATGATAGTTTATTTGAAAGTAAAGAAAACATAATTAAAAATTAATTTTATTATCTAAATTAAATTAACAATTAAATTTAACCAAAATATTAGGGAAGTATGATGTTCCAACAAGAAATTACTATTAATTTGTTAAACGGTTTACACACCAGACCAGCTGCTCAGTTTGTAAAACATGCTAAGAATTTTCTATCTGAAATAACAGTTATATCTGAAGGTAAGTCCGCAAATGCAAAAAGTTTATTTAAATTGCAAACATTAGGTTTATCTCATGGTACTGTTATTACTCTCACTGCAGAGGGTGTAGATGAAAAAATAGCAGTTGAACATCTAGCAAAATTAATCAATGAATTAAAATAAATTTTCCATGATCACAAAAATCATTTTTTATAAAAAGTAAATTTTTATCGCAATTTGCTTTAAAATATTCTGACGATGGTGCAATACCTACAATAAAGTTAGTCACCCTCGTGATAAAAAGGTAAGATTATGATTTCAGGTATTGTAGTTTCACCAGGTATCGCTTTTGGTAAAGCTGTTTTACTAAAAGAATATGATACAGATATCAATTATAAGAAAATTCCTCAGAAGCAGATAAAACAGGAAATTCAGACTTTTTTAACAGGCCGTAGTAAAACAGAAAAACAATTGCAAACAATTATGAATAAAACTAATAAGTCTTTTGGTGAGGAAAAAGCAGCAATCTTCGAAGGACATATTATGCTGTTGAAAGATGAAGCTTTAGAGCAAGAAATCATAAATTTAATAACTCAAGATAGTTTAAACGCGGCTGCTGCTACGAAAAAAGTTTTGGATAATCAGATAGAAGCATTAGAAAAATTAAAAGATGAATATCTTAGAGAACGCATTATTGATGTCAGAGATATAGGTAAACGTTTGTTAAAGAATATTTTAGGATTAAATTCTGATAGTTTAATTGAAATACAAGATAAATCAATTTTAATAGCAAGAGATTTAACCCCTTCAGAAACTGCACAGTTAGATTTAAATATGGTATTAGGATTTATTACTGACTTAGGAGGATTGACTTCTCATACTTCAATAATGGCTCGTTCTCTTGCAATTCCCGCCATCGTTGGCACTAAAAATGCCACTTCATCTATTAAAAACGGAGATTCAATAACCCTTGATGCTTTAAATAATTGTATTTATATTAATCCATCTAAAATAATCATAAATCAAGTTAAAAAAATTCAAACAAAATATACTAATGAAAAAAGTGAATTAAATAAATTAAAAAATTTATCAGCTGTAACTTTAGATGGCCGTAAAGTTAAAATATGTGCGAACATCAGTACACTTAAAGATTTAATAAATGTTGAGTTAAATGGTGCATCAGGAATTGGATTATATCGCACTGAATTTTTATTTATGAATCGTAATTCATTCCCAACTGAAGAAGAACAATTTGAAGCATATAAATCAGTTACAGAAGTTATGGGTTCTCAGTCAGTTATAATACGTACTATGGATATAGGAGGAGATAAAGCTTTACCTTACATGAATTTACCAAAAGAAGAAAACCCTTTTCTCGGATGGCGTGCGATTCGTATTGCAATGGATCGTAAAGAAATTTTACATACTCAATTACGTGCTATCTTACGTGCTTCTGCCTTCGGTAAACTACGTATAATGTTTCCAATGATAATATCAGTTGAAGAAGTGCGTATTTTAAAGGTAGAATTAGAAAATTTAAAATTAAAATTGCGTGAAGAAGGTAAAAGTTTTGACGAATGTATTGAAATTGGGATTATGATTGAGACTCCTGCATCTGCAGTAATTGCAAATCACTTAGCCAAAGAAGTTGATTTTTTTAGTATTGGAACTAATGATTTAACACAATATACATTAGCTGTTGATCGTGGTAATAGTTTAATTTCACACTTGTATAATCCAATGACACCATCAGTACTGAATTTAATAAAAAAAGTGATTGATGCTTCTCATGCTGAAGGTAAATGGACAGGTATGTGTGGTGAGCTTGCAGGAGATGAACGTGCTACATTATTGTTATTAGGAATGGGATTAGATGAATTTAGCATGAGTTCAAATTCCATTCCAATTATTAAAAAAATTATTCGTAGTGCTAACTTTAACGATTTAAAATTGTTAGCAGAAAGAGCTTTGAGTCAACCTACATCAAAGGATTTGATAAAACTGCTTAATCAGTTTAAAAAATAAAATTTCTATTATGATGTATGATACTAGCCTAAAATTGTTATCTAGGAGAAAATCATGGGTTTGTTTTCTAAACTTTTTGGTGAAACAAAAAATAGAGATATAATAATTAATATTGTTGCACCTCTATCTGGTCAGATTATTAATCTTGAAGAAGTACCAGATGTAGTGTTTTCCGAAAAGATTGTAGGTGATGGTATCGCAATTAAGCCCAGTGGGAATAAAATTGTTGCTCCTGTTAGTGGAAAAATAAGTAAAATATTTGAAACTAATCATGCTTTTTCAATGATATCTAATGATGGTATTGAATTATTTGTTCATTTCGGCATTGATACAGTTGAATTAAAAGGCGAAGGTTTTAAACGTATTGCCACAGAAGGTCAGGAAATTAACATTGGAGAGGTTGTTATTGAATTCAATTTATCATTACTGGAAAAAAAAGCAAAATCTACAATTACTCCTATAGTAATATCTAATATGGATAGAATTGTAACATTGGCTAAAATGTCTGGACAAGTAATATTAGCTGAAACAACAATAATGCGTGTTAATATGAAATAATAAAACAAAAGACGATAACATTATTTAAATAATGTTATCGTCTATTCTAATATAATATACAGTAAATTTTCATTATAATAACTAATAATATGTATAATATATCTAATATAAAAAGTTTTCTACTAAAATTACAAGATGAAATTTGTGCTTTTTTAGTTCAAGAAGACAATAATATAGAAATTAAAAAAGATAAATGGAATTATAAAGACTATAATGGTCTGAGCTATATATTTAAAAAAGGTACAGTATTTGAACAAGTTGGGGTTAATTATTCTTTCATCAATAATCGTAAAATGCCAAAATCAGCAACCGTATGTCATAAAAACCTATCGGGTTATACTATTCAAGCATTAGGTTTGTCAATCATAATTCATCCACTTAACCCTTATATACCAACTAGTCATGCTAATATACGCTTTTTTCTGGCAGAAAAATTGTATGAAAAACCTGTTTGGTGGTTTGGTGGAGGATTTGATATGACACCTTTTTATGGTTTTAAAGAGGATGTAGTTCATTGGCATAAAACAGCATTTGATATTTGCTTGCCATTTGGTAAATGTGTGTATAAAAAATATAAAAAATGGTGTGATGAATATTTTTATATTAAACATCGTAATGAACAGAGAGGAATTGGAGGTTTGTTTTTTGATGATCTTAACAAACCAGATTTTAAATATTGTTTTGAATTTGTACAAGCAATAGGCAATGGTTTTTTAATTGCTTATCAACCAATTGTAGTACGTCGCAAAAATTACCTATGGGGAGAAAGAGAACGTCAATTTCAACTTTATAGAAGAGGTAGATATGTTGAATTTAATTTGATTTATGATCGTGGTACAATTTTTGGACTTCAAACCAATGGTAGGATTGAATCTATCTTAATTTCAATGCCTCCTTTAGTTCGTTGGGAATATGATTATAAGATTGATGAAAACTCGGTAGAAGCCTCTTTATACAGAGACTTTCTACCTGTTAAAAATTGGTTGCTCTAAATTAATATAAATTATACAATCAGGGTTTTTTCTGAGCTTGTACCACTGATAATGCTACCATATTTACAATTCTTCTGACAGAGGCGATATTAGTTAATATATGTACCGGTTTTTTCATGCCTAATAAAACAGGACCAACAGTTACTCCTTCAGAACATGATACACGTAATAAATTATAACTTATTCTTGCTGCTTCTATATTAGGCATAATAAGTAAATTAGCTGCATTTTTAAGAGGGCTATCTGGCATTATTTCATGACGTATTTTTTCAACCAGAGCAGCATCTCCATGCATTTCACCGTCTATTTCTAGTTGAGGAGCAAGTTGTTTTATAATTTTTAATGCATTTCGCATTTTTTTAGCACTAGGTGCATTAGAGGTTCCAAAACTAGAATGAGATAATAATGCTACACGTGGTTCTATACCGAAAAATTTAACTATTTCTGCTGCCATTAAAGTAATATCTACTAATTGTTCTGATGAAGGATCTTCATTAACGTAAGTATCTGCAATAAAAATATTACCGCTAGGTAATAATAAAGCATTTATCGTAGCTGCTACTTTAACATTCTTTCGTAAACCTAATATATTTTCTATTATGCTGTAATGTTCATTATAGTTACCGATAGTACCACAAATTAATGCATCTGCTTCTCCTCTACGTAACATAATTGTTCCAATTAAAGTGGGATTACTATTTATTATGTATTTGGCTTGTTCTAGAGTAATACCTTTTCTTTTCATAATTTGATGATATTCTTTCCAATATATTTCAAAACAAGCATTTGATTCATTGTTAACTAAGTTAAAATCCTTTTCTATTTCAATTTTTAATCCCTGTTGTTGCAAAAGCATTCTAATCACATGAGGACGACCAATTAAAATTGGCTTAGCTAAACCCAATGTTACTATTTCTTGCGTTGCATGAAGTACTCGTATATTTTCTCCCTCTGCTAATATCACACGTTTTTGGAGTTTACATGCTTGAGAAAATATAGGTTTCATCAATAAATTAGTTTTGTAAATAAACTCAGTAAGTTTTTCTTGATAAGCTATAAAATCTTTAATAGGTCTGGTAGCAACACCAGATCTCATAGCTGCTTTAGCAACAGCAGGTGCTATCTGAACAATTAAACGAGGATCAAATGGTTTAGGAATTAAATATTCAGGACCAAACACTAATTTTTGGTCTTCATATGCTGATGCAACTATTGCACTTTGCGCAGCTTGAGCAAGTGCTGCAATAGCATGAACTGCAGCAATTTTCATTTCTTCATTAATAGTTGTAGCTCCTACATCTAAAGCGCCACGAAAAATAAAAGGAAAGCATAAAACATTATTAACTTGATTCGGAAAGTCCGAACGTCCAGTACAAACGATTGCATCAGATCTTATAGATTTAGCTAATGGAGGCATAATTTCTGGTTCAGGGTTTGCTAGAGCTAAAATAAGAGGATTTTTTGCCATTTTTTCAACCATCATTGGTGTAAGTACTTTAGGACCGGAACAACCAATAAATATATCTGCACCATGAATGATTTCATCTAATGTTCTTGTACCATTATCTTGAACAGCATATTCAATTTTAGTTGCTGTCATATTTTTTTCGCGTCCATGAAAAATTAATCCTTTAGAATCACATACTTGTATGTTATTTTTGGATAAACCCAAAGTAACTAATAGATTCATGCAAGCAATAGCTGATGCACCAGCTCCAGAAACAACTAATTTAACTTTAGAAATACACTTGTCAACTATTTTTAATCCATTGATAACTGCTGCAGCACAAATAATTGCAGTACCATGTTGGTCGTCATGAAAAACAGGAATTTTCATGCGATTACGTAATTCTTTTTCTATATAAAAACATTCAGGTGCTTTAATATCTTCTAAGTTAATACCGCCAAAAGTCGGTTCTAATGAAGTAATGATATCTATGATTTTATCAGGATTTTCTTCATTTATTTCAATATCAAATACATCTATTCCAGCAAATTTCTTAAATAAAACTCCTTTACCTTCCATTACTGGTTTTGCAGCTAAAGCACCAATATTTCCTAATCCTAATACTGCTGTACCATTAGATATGACAGCAACTAAATTACCGCGAGCAGTATATTTATATGATTCTAATGGATCAGAAGCTATTTTGATACAAGGTGCAGCAACTCCTGGTGAATACGCTAGAGCTAAATCACGTTGAGTTGATAAAGGTTTAGTAGGTGATATCTGAATTTTTCCGGGTACTGGATATTGGTGAAAATCAAGTGCATTTTGTTTTAATTTGTCATCCATTTGATATCCTTAATTTTAAAATAATAATATGGTAAAAATAAACATTTAAAAATTTATCTTATGAAATATAAATATATCATTTAAAAATATTATTTTTACTTAATTACTATTAGATATACTTTTTAAATTGAAAATTAATAATACATAAGATATGTAATAAGATAGTATTTAGATATTTTATATAATTTATTTTATTTTTAAAGGATTTTACATGAATCAACTAGAAGCTATAAGACAATTTACTAAACTAGTTTTAGATAGTAGTGATATAGAATCCATCAGAAGTTATCGTCCAGAAGACGCAACCACTAATCCTTCAATTATACTTAAATCTATTAACACAGATAACTATAAACATTTAATTGATAGTGCAATGAATTATGCTGAAAAACAAGGTGGTAGTAAAGAGATTAAAATTATTAATGCAAGTGATAAAATTACCGTTGATATTGGTACAGAAATATTGAAATATATACCTGGTCGTGTATCTACTGAGATAGATGCTAGACTTTCTTTTGATACAATAGGATGTATTAAAAAAGCAAAAAAATTAATTAAATTATATAAAGAAAATGGAGTTGATTGTTCTCGTGTTTTAATTAAATTAGCATCAACTTGGGAAGGAATTTGTGCTGCTGAAATTTTGGAAAAAGAAGGTATTAAATGTAATTTAACATTAATATTTTCGCATACACAAGCTTGTGCTTGTGCTCAAGCAAATGTATTTCTAATCTCTCCATTCGTTGGTAGAATTTATGATTGGTATAATAATCATAATAAAAATGTATTTGATAATTATTCACCTGATAAAGATCCAGGAGTCATGCTAGTTCAAAATATTTATAACTATTACAAAAAATATGATATTCAAACTATTATTATGGGAGCTAGTTTTCGCAGAATAGAACAGATAACTGCCTTAGCTGGTTGTGATTATCTAACAATATCTCCTAATCTATTTAAGGAATTACAGAATAGTCATGAACCTTTAGAAAGAAAACTTAAACCACTCATGAATCAAAATGCATGTAAATTAAATTTGCTTTCAGATGCTGAATTTCGTTGGAAACATAATCAAAATCAAATGGCTGTAGAAAAATTATCTGAAGGAATTCGTACATTTTCTGATGATCAAGATAAATTAGAAATTATATTTAAATCTAGATTATAAATTTTAATATTAAGGCGGATTTAGTGCTCCGCCTAGTAATGCAATTAGCAGTTTGCAATTAGCAATTGTGTAGTAAATTGTAAAAATATTTCATTATTCTATAAAATATATATACAGTGAAAACAAGTACTTATATTTTATATATTGTTTAATATAAATTAATATTCGTTATACTACAATAGAAAAATAAATCAAAAATTTTTATTAATCTATTGATCTAATTTTGCTTCATATATATTAATTTCTTTTGATTGTTCTTTAGAAATTTCTTGAACACGTTTTCGTACTCCAAACCATCCAAGTACTAAAATTAATGCAATCAAAGGAATAGATGCAATAGTGTAAGTTCCATTTGGATAATCAAAAGCCATGAGAACTAAAACACCAAATAAAAACAATAGTGTTAACCATGAAGTAAAAGGGTAACCTGGTAATTTAAAACTAACATCTTCTGCTTTACCTTCTTTAATAGCCTTACGTAGACGTAATTGACATATCATTATAAAGGTCCAAGAAGAAATAATTCCAAGTGAAGCATAATTTAATACAATTTCAAAAACTTTTGAAGGTAGACTATAATTTAACAATACTCCAATTATGTAAATGCAAATAGTTGATATAATACCAGCGTATGGTACTTTCTGATCATTCATTTTTGACATAAATTTAGGTGCTGATCCCCCCATAGACATAGATCTAAGAATACGTCCTGTAGAATATAAACCAGAATTTATACTAGAAAGAGCAGCACTTAAAACCACAATATTCATGATACTACAAGTATAGGGGATGCCTAGCTTAGATAAAAAAGTAACAAAAGGACTTTGACTTTCATGATAAGCATTCCATGGTAATAAAAGGACTAATAATAATATTGAACCAATATAAAAAATGCCTATTCGCCATATTATACTATTAATTGCTTTTGGTAATATGGTTTTTGGATCCTTACATTCACCTGCAGCAGTACCAACTAATTCAATTGATGCAAATGCAAATACTACTCCTTGTATTAACACTAAAGCAGGTAATAGTCCATGTGGAAAAAATCCTCCTTTGTCAAGGATTAAATGAATGCCAGTGACATGACCATCTATCATTTTTCCACTAATTAAAACTACTAAACCAATAATTAAGAAAATGACAATTGCTAACACCTTAATTAAAGCACACCAAAACTCCATTTCTGCAAACCATTTAACTCCAACCATATTCATAACACCAACAATTGCTAGAGCTGTAAGAGCAAAAATCCATTGTGGTATACCATCAAATATTTTCCAATATTTCATATATAGTGCAACAGCTGTTATATCAACTATACCAGTCATAGCCCAGTTAGTAAAATACATCCAACCTGCAATATATGAAGCTTTTTCTCCAAAAAATTCTCTTGAGTAAGACACAAAACTACCACTAGAAGGACGATTTAAAATTAATTCACCTAATGCTCGTAAAATAAAGAAAGAGAAAATCCCACATATGATATAAATGAGTACTAATGCAGGTCCTGCTACTTGTAAGCGACCACCAGTCCCCAAAAATAAACCAGTTCCTATAGCACCTCCGATAGCAATCATTTGAACGTGTCTACTACCCATGGATTTATGGTAACCAGTATCATGAGAATTTAACCAACGTCTTTTTGCTTCTCGAGCTTCAGTTAATTTTTTTTTTTCATGTATCATAATTTTCCTGTCTATCCTAATGAATACAATCAAATTTTTTATTAAATTATTAGGAATATAGCCTTTTTATTTATTTATCTTTTAAGATATAAATAAGTAATATAAAATTTAAATAATAACAATTTTTCAAATTATTTATGTAACATATTAATTAATTCAATATTTTATTACTGTTAATAAAAAAACTAATAACTAAATAATAAAATTAGAAATAATTATTTTTTAAACTTTTAATTCTAATTAATCTGTAATATAAATTTAGATGATTTTTATAATTATTATCAGAAAACTTAGAATGAAAATGATATTAAACATGTGGTTTTATCAATATTGATACGGGTTATTAATTGAATTAATAAATATTGTGATATAGTATATGATATATTTAATCAATCAAGATTATCCACTAAAAATTTTTGATTGATATTAATTAAATAATATATTTTTATCATAATTAAATAATAACGTTTATTAATTAATAATTTATTTTTATTGATCATTACTAAAATAAATATATCATAATATATAATGATTAACTATTAATTTAATAATTAGTTTAAATATTACATTAAATACTATGTGAAAATAATTAAATTGATAATTATTGGTATTAAGTTTTCAAATAAAAATAATTATTATTTATTTTTACTAAATTTTATATTTATAATATCCATTCTGTTATAATGTATTATCTCTAGTACAAACATAGAAACAAATAAATCATCCTTAATAAAAATTCAAGTTAAATATTATCTTAAATAAATAAATCTATGTAAAGTAATATAATTATATTACTTAATGTTCGATCAGAATAAAATTACTTGTTATTAAATGCATATCATTTTACCTTATTACTAGTAATTTTACTATTAAAATGAAAAAACACAAAGGAGCAATAACTAATGTTATGTCCAATTGTTGAACTTACAAAACAACTTATTCGATGTCCTTCCATTAGTCCTCATGACGCTGGATGTCAAGATTTGATAATTGCTCGTCTGGAATCAATCGGTTTTTGTATAGAACGTATTGATATTAATGATACCAAAAATTTTTGGGCAACACGTCGTGGTGGAGAAAAATTAGTATTTGCTGGTCATACAGATGTAGTACCACCTGGTGATCTGAATAGTTGGCATCATTTTCCTTTTGAACCGTTTATTTATAGAGATATGTTATTTGGTCGTGGTACTGCAGATATGAAAGGTGCATTGGCTGCAATGGTAGTGGCAGCTGAACGTTTTGTGAAAATATATCCAAACCATAAGGGTTGTTTGGCCTTTCTTATAACTTCAGATGAAGAAGCTACTGCAAGTAATGGTACGGTAAAAGTGATTGAGAGATTAATTGCAAGAAATGAACGATTGGATTATTGTTTAATAGGTGAACCTACAAGTGATGAAATAATAGGAGATGTAGTAAAAAATGGGCGTCGAGGGTCAATGAATGCTAGTTTAATAATTCATGGTATACAAGGACATGTTGCCTATCCTAATTTAGCAAACAATCCTATACATAGTGGAGTGAAAATATTAAATAAATTAATTAATATGGTTTGGGATAAAGGAAATGACTTTTTCCCTCCAACTATTATGCAAATTACCAATGTTAAAGCAGGTGATGGTAGTAATAATATTATTCCTGGAGATTTTATTATTAAGTTTAATATTCGTTTTAGTACCGAGTCAAGTTATTCAACAATTAGGAAACGTATTGAATTACTTCTATCAAGTAGTCAATTAGACTACTCTATTGAATGGGAACTTGCTGCTAAACCTTTCTTAACTGCAAATGGAAGATTAATTGATACTGTTATAAATACAGTTCTACATTATAATAAAATAAAACCTAAACTTTTGACAACAGGTGGAACTTCAGATGGACGTTTCATTGCCTGTACAGGAGCACAAATAGTTGAATTGGGTTCAGTAAATCATACAATCCATAAAATTAACGAATTTGTCAGAATATCTGATTTACAAATCTTAAGTAAGATGTATCAATTTATAATGGAACAGTTAATTGCTTAAGATTATAGATGAATGTTGAATCTATTTTTTGTATTAATTAAATTCTATACCTAAACGATATCCAACTGATTCATATGCCTGAATTATTTCTCCAGAATCTTCCCTAAATAAATCTTTATCCATTTTTTCCATGTTTTCTTTATTCCATAAACGTGCGGTATCTGGAGAAAATTCATCTCCTAATACTATTTGATTATCTATCATCCCAAATTCTAACTTAAAATCAACTAATATAATGCCAATATCACTAAATAATTTGCTTAAAACTTTGTTAATTTTTAAGGTAATCATATGTATATCAATTAAAGTATTTTTGTTAATCCAACCAAAAGTCTCACAGTAAGACTCATTAATCATTGGATCACACTGAACATCATTTTTTAAAAAAAGCTCAAATATTGGAGGATTCAAGATAGTACCTTTTTGTATATTTAGACGTTTTACTAAAGAACCTTCAGCAAGATTCCTTAAGACGAATTCAACAGGTATCATCTTTAAATTTTTAACCAACACTTCATTTTTTGATATTAATTCCTCTATGTGAGTTGGTATACCATTTTCTTGTAATTTAGTCATAATAAAATAATTAATTTTATTGTTTAATGTTCCTTTACGACTTAATTGTTTAACTTTAATGCCATTGTTTGCTGATATTTCATCTCTAAATTTAATTATCAGATAATCTTTTTTTTCTGTATGATATACAGTTTTTGATTTTCCACGATACAATTCAGATTGTTTTTGCATTTTAATATCCATATAAAACAGCTTATTACTGCATTATTAATAATGTAGTAATATACTTTTCTTCTTCATAAGAATAAAAGAATATTTGCGTAGATCAGTTCTAAAAATGTACTACCTCTAAAACAACTTATTTCTATTCTAATAATTTCTTGTCAATAGTATGCACTAATAATCATGTGAATGAAAGGTTGTTTTAGACAACTGGTTTCCAAAATGAATCATGTATTTTTTTATAAACTTTATTAAAACTACTTTTGATTTGTTCACAATAATTTATTTTTGCTTCTATAAATTTTATAATATTTCCTAACCGATGCCACATCGTATCTAAAATATTATCAATTTTTAACATAATCAATTTGTGTTCATCAATAATTTGCGTTTTATTAACTTTTGTATAGTGTTTATCTTGATGTGTTAAATATGTGATAAAATTATTAAGCATCTGTGTAGTATAATACGTAGTATGTATAGGTGATGAAATAATATCTCCACCTTTCTTTAATTCTATTAAAGTTATATCTAATAATAATTGAGAATTATGCATATGTAAACTAAAATGATATTTGCCACTATATGTTCTATTATCATAAAATACAGGCAATTTTATCAAATCCGTTGTAATATTACACAATTTTTCATTAATTGATATAATAGGGAAATTATAATGTTTCACTAAATCAATAATTTTTGAACAAATAAATACAGTTTTTTTATGATTGATAAACAATAAACCCTTATTTCCATGCACATTAATTTTTAAGCCATTAGTTGGTTGCAATGGCTGCATTGGCGGATACAAATAACTAGGTCTATTTCTATCTTGGTTGTTATTGAATGTATTGTTAAAATTTTGTATATAAGAAACATCTTTATTAACAGGTAAAACTACAACTTGAGGAGATTTTAATGTAGATAACTTGTCAGTTTTTAAATAATATTGATCAAATTGATTGTAAGAACATGATGATAAAACCAATATAATAATAAAACATTTTGCTATTAAAATGCAATTCGAATTCTTTAATAAGTAATTCATTCAAAATTCCTAATTATTAAAATTTCTAATTATTATTATTGTAAACCCGATTTCATTAACGCTTTCTCTACTTTTAATTGATTTTCAATTGTTAATGAAGTCATTGGTAAACGTAGTGTATCGTACTTAATCAAACCAAGTTTCTTAGCAGCCCATTTTACTGCAATAGGATTTGATTCACAGAAAAGAGCCTTATGTAAAAAAATCAAACTTTGATTTAATTTATAAGCTTTAGTAAATTCTTTTCTATTTGCTAAAGTACATATTTGAACCATTTCTTTTGCAGCTATATTTGCTGTGACTGAAATGATGCCCGTACCTCCTAATTTCATAAAATCTAATGCAGTAATGTCATCACCACTGATCAAAATGAAATCTTTTTCAACTAAAGAAGCTATCTGATTAATTCGTGATAAATCTCCAGTTGCTTCTTTAATACCAATAATATTTTTAATTTTTGATAAACGAGCTATAGTTTCGGGAAGCATATCACAACCAGTGCGAGCTGGAACATTATATAATATTTGCGGTAAGTTAGTACTATTAGCAATTGCTTTAAAATGTTGATATAGTCCTTCTTGTGTAGGTTTATTATAATATGGTGTTACAGTTAGACATCCTATGACTCCAGAGTGCTCAAAACGATTAGTAAGGGAAATAGCTTCTGCTGTATCATTTGAACCAGTACCTGCAATTACTGCAATATTCCCATCTGCAAGCTCTAAAGTTTGCATCACTACATCCCCATGTTCTTCATGACTTAATGTTGCAGATTCACCGGTAGTTCCAACAGAAACAATAGCTGAAGTTCCACTATTAATATGGTAGTTAATTAAATTTTTTAAACTAGAACGACAGACTTTACCTTTAATATCCATTGGAGTAATAAGGGCAACGATGCTTCCCGCAAACATTATGCATTTTCCTTAATAATTATAAATAATTATAAATAAAATTAATCTAACTTTGCTGGTTAATAAAATAACAAAATTTTACGTAATTAAAAATACATAATTTGTTTATTTGGCTAGTTATCAATTATAATATAAAGGATAATTTTAATTAAAACCATATTTTTTACATAAATTATTTTTATATAAAAATAATAAACTGAAATATATATTTTATAAGATGATAAGTGGAGCAATCACTATTATACTAAATATTAGTTAATTTATAAAGATTAAATTAAATATAAATTATAAAATTAATATAATAAAATTTTTCATTAGTTTTATACTATAAATAATTACCGTATACTTATCAAGTTTTAATATTATAATATAATTAATATGATACTTTTAAGTGCATATGAAAATTCATTGTTTAAAAGGATAGTTTATTTGAACGAATATGCCTAATTTTATTAGGAATAAATAAATTTTAATGCTATTTTTATTCTCGAATAAAATAATTAAGAAAACAAGTTTTGTAGCAATTAATAATAAAGATACTTATATTAAGTATTTAAGTAAATAATAAACATTATGATTTAACAATCATTTCACTTCATTGATTATGTTATTGCGTTCCAAACATTTTATCTCCTGCATCTCCAAGACCTGGAATAATGTAACCTTTGTCGTTTAATTTTTTATCAACTGATGCTGTATATAATTCAATATCTTTATGTATTTTTCCTAATTCACTAATACCTTCTGGTGCGACTATAAGGGCTAAAACTTTAATGTTTTTACAACCAGCTTTTTTTAAAAGATTAATAGTTGCAATCATTGATCCTCCAGTAGCTAATAAAGGATCTACTACTATTGCCATGCTTTCTTCAATATTCGATGCTAACTTCTGAAAGTACGGTATTGGAGCTAAGGTTTTTTGATCACGATACATACCAACTATACTAATACGAGCACTAGGCAAATATTGTAGTATACCTTCTATCATACCAAGTCCAGCTCGTAAAATAGGAACTATTGTAATTTTTTTATGGTTAATTTTTTCAACTTGTACTAAACTGTTCCAACCTTTTATAATAACTTTTTCAGTCTTTATGTCTGATGTAGCTTCATAAGCAAGTAAACTACCTATTTCAGATGCTAATTCACGAAAACGTTTAGTATTGATATCATGAATACGCATTAAACCTAATTTGTGTTTAATTAAAGGATGATTTACTTCAACAATTTTCATTAATTGTTCCTAAGGAAAATTTATATTAAACTGTACTATAATACTACTTTCTTTTCTGTTTATTATCTATTTAAATAACAAAACTTTACTATTAATAAGCAAAATATAAGTTGTATGTATTTAATAGAAAATTATATTACAATATTAAATTTTTTATTCTATGAACAAATGATGTTATTTTATATTGCTAATTAATAACTTGAGGCAAAACATTGATAAATAAATTATCTATAACATATCAAGATGCTGGTGTTAACATTGAAAATAGTAGTACGTTAATTCAACGAATAAAAAAAATAGTAAAAAAAACAAATATGCCTGAAATAATAAGTCAAATAGGCGGTTTTAATTCCTTATGTGAATTACCAAAAAATTATACCGAACCAGTATTGGTTGCAACTACCGACGGTGTAGGCACTAAATTACGTTTAGCTAATTACACGAAGAATTATGAAAATATTGGTATAGATTTAGTCGCTATGTGTGTCAATGATATAATAGTTTGTGGTGCAAAACCTTTATTTTTTTTGGACTATTATTCAACGAGTAAATTAGATGTGGAAATTGCTACTTCAGTAATAAATAGCATTGTTAAAGGCTGTACAATTTCAGATTGTGCGTTAATAGGCGGTGAAACTGCGGAAATTCCTGGAATCTATACAAATCAAGATTATGATATGGCTGGTTTTTGTATTGGTGTAGTTGAAAAATCTAAAATTATTGATGGAAAAAAAATTCAAGAAAATGATATGCTAATAGCCCTAAGCTCAAGTGGACCACATTCTAATGGTTACTCTTTGATACATAAAATCCTTGAAACAAATCAAATTAATCCTTTAATTAGTAAACTTAATGAAAAACCTTTAATAGATTATCTAATTGAACCGACCCGTATATATGTAAAAAATATATTAAAATTAACAGAAAAATTTGATATTAAAGGCATTGTACATATAACTGGAGGTGGTTTTGTAGAAAATATCCCTAGAATATTACCAAATAACACTCAAGCTGTAATTATTGATAGCACTTGGACATGGCCTCCTATATTTCAATGGATACAAAAACAAGGTAATATAAAAAAACGTGAAATGTATCATATATTTAATTGTGGTGTCGGTATAATAGTGATAGCTAATCAAATAGAAGCAAACGAAATAATTTCATTTATGAAAAAAATTAATGAAAAGTCATGGATAATTGGTACAATTAAAAAATCTAATTCTAAAGAACGCGTAATATTTATAAAATGAAAAAAATAGTTACATTTATCTCTGGTGTAGGAAGTAATCTTAAAGTTATTCTTGATGCTTGTCAGAATAGCATAATTAATGCTAGAATAGCTTCTGTATTTAGTAATATATCTTGTGCTTATGGTCTGACCTATGCTAAAAAATCAGGAATACCAATTAATATAATTGATGTAAATAGATTTATAAATTTTGAAACATTTGATTTTATGCTAACTAAAGAAGTTGATAAATATAAACCTGATTTAATTGTATTAGCAGGATATATGCGTATTTTAGGTAGTTTTTTTGTAAATTATTATAAAGGTAGAATAATGAATATTCATCCTTCTTTATTACCTAAATATCCTGGTCTAAACACGCATTGTAGAGTTTTAGAAAACGGTGAATTAGAACACGGATCTTCAGTACATTTTGTTACTGATAAATTAGATAGTGGTCCAATTATTATACAAAGTAGAGTTCCTGTTTTATCTACAGATGATAAATTTTCTTTAAAAGAACGTGTTAAAAGTCAAGAGTATATCATATATCCAATTGCAATTAAGTGGTATATAGAAACAAGATTGATCATGAAAGAAGAGAAAGTTTGGTTAGATGGCAAAACATTACCTCCGCAAGGCTATACAGGTAACATTGATAATTTAATTAAAAATTAAAAATGATTGAAATTTAATAATTAAATTCAGTGATAGGGTTTAAAATTGTAACCGATAAAATGAATATAGGTTATGTAGTAATGCTTTATATTGATAAAGAACTTAGTTGGTTATCTTTTAATGAGCGTGTCTTACAGGAAGCAAAAGATAAAAGAAATCCATTAATAGAAAGAATACGGTTTTTAGGTATTTATTCAAACAACTTAGATGAATTTTATAGAGTTCGTTTTGCAGATTTAAAAAGACATATCTTAATAGATGAAGAAAGAAAATCATCAATTACACCACTATACTATCTTTTTAAAAAAATTCAAAAACAAGTTATAAAATCTGATCAAAATTTTAATGCTATATATAATAATTTAATAATTGAATTAGCACGTAATCAGATATTTTTAATTGATGAAATGCAATTATCTAATACTCAGCAAATTTGGCTTCGTCAATTTTTTAAAAACAAATTAAGACAACATATAACTCCTATTATTATTACTACAGATACTGATTTAACCAAATTTCTGAAAGATGATCATACTTATTTGGTAGTTGAAATAATTTATAAAAAAAATAATTTTCATGCATTATTAAAAATTCCTTCAGATAAATTATCCCGTTTTATTCAAATTCCTGATGAACCACCATATAGACGTAAGCTTATTATTATATTAGATAATATTTTAAGATATTGTTTAGACGATATTTTTAAAAGTTTTTACGATTATGATTTATTAAATGCTTATTCGATGAAAATAACTCGTGATGCTAAATATAATTTAGCATCAGAAATAAAATCAAGTTTACTAGAATTGATGTCATCTAGTCTAAAACAGCGTTTAACTTCAGAACCAGTACGTTTAGTATATCAATACGATATGCCTATTAGTATAGTAAACCTTTTATGCCGTAAACTTTCTATTACAAGTCTAGATTCAGTAATACCCAGTGGTCGTTATCATAACTTTAAAGATTTTATTAAATTTCCTGATATTGGAAAAAATAAACTTATTAATCATTACTTACCTCCAATTCGTCATATTGGTTTTAATGGTTTTCGTAATTATTTTGATGCAATTCGATATAACGATATACTTTTATATTATCCTTATTACACTTTTGAACATATATTAGAATTATTACAACAAGCTTCTTTTGATCCTAATGTTTTAGCAATAAAAATAAATATTTACCGAGTTGCAAAACATTCTAGAATAATAGATGCAATGATTCATGCTGCTTATAATGGTAAAAAGGTTACAGTAGTTGTTGAATTGCAAGCTCGTTTTGATGAAGAAGCAAATATTTATTGGTCTAAACGTCTTACTGAAGCCGGTGTGCATGTGATTTTTTCTACACCAGGTTTAAAAATTCATGCCAAACTTTTTTTGATTTCACGTCTAGAAAATAATGCAGTAGTTCTTTATGGACATATAGGAACAGGTAATTTTAATGAGAAAACTGCACGTATTTATACAGATTATTCCCTATTAACTTCTGATATAAGAATTACTAATGAAATACATCTTGTATTTAATTTTATTAAAAATCCATATCTTCCAGTGACATTTCAATATTTAATTGTATCTCCACAAAATTCTCGCCGTGAACTTTATAAATTAATTGATAATGAAATTGCTAATGCTAAAAAGAAATTACCAGCATCTATTGTTTTAAAATTAAATAATCTAGTAGATAAAGGTCTTATTAATAAACTATACACAGCATCTAGTTTTGGAGTAAAAGTAAATTTATTAGTAAGAAGTATGTGCTCACTAATTCCAAATTTACCTGGAATTAGTGATAACATTCGTATTATTAGCATTGTTGACAGATATTTAGAACATGACCGAGTTTATATTTTTGAAAATAAAGGTAATAAGAAAATATTTTTATCTTCTGCGGACTGGATGACACGTAATATTGATTATCGTATTGAAGTTGCTGTAGCTATTCTTAATCCAGATATAAAAAAACGTATTTCAAAAATACTTGCCATTCAACTAAACGATACAGTAAAAGCACGTATTATTGATAAAGCATTAAGTAATTCTTATGTCAAGTGTCGGAATAAAATAAGATCACAATTAACTGTGTATAATTACATTAAAAATCTAGAACACGTTAAGTAAATTGATAATTATAAAAAATATTTTAGTTTAATTTTATTATTCCCATTCAATAGTAGCAGGTGGTTTACTACTTATATCATAAACAACACGAGAAATACCATGAACTTCGTTAATGATACGATTAGAAACAGAAGCAAGTACATCATAAGGTAAACATGCCCAACTTGCAGTCATAAAATCAATAGTTTCAACTGCACGTAATGAAATAACCCAATCATATTTACGATTATCACCCATCACACCGACTGAACGAATAGGTAAAAAAACAACAAACGCTTGACTTAATTTATCATAGAGTTTATGTCTTCGTAATTCTTCTATAAAGATAAAATCAGCTTTACGTACTATATCACAATATTCTTTTTTTATTTCACCCAAGATTCGTATACCTAATCCTGGTCCTGGAAATGGATGACGATATAGCATTTTATGAGGCATACCTAATTCTATACCAATTTTTTGAACTTCATCTTTAAATAATTTTTTGATTGGTTCAATAAGAGACAAACTCATTTTGTTAGGTAACCCTCCTACATTATGGTGTGATTTTATCACATTTATTTTACTGGTCAATGAAGGGGTTGTAGATTCAATCACATCTGAATAAATAGTTCCTTGAGCTAACCATTTAACATTATTTAATTTATTAGCTTCCTCATTAAAAATTTCTATAAAAATAGAACCAATAATTTTACGTTTTTTTTCGGGATCTTCAATACCTATCAATGCATTTAAGAATCTTTCTTCAGCTGAAACATATATAATATTTAAATTAAAATTGGTCTTAAATGTATTTATAACTTCTTCTGTTTCATTTAAACGTAATAACCCATTATTAATAAATATACAAGTTAGCTGACTACCAATAGCGAAATGTAACAGCATAGCTACAACAGAAGAATCAAGACCCCCTGATAAACCTAAAATTACTTTTTCAAGACCAATTTTTTTACGTAATTTTTTAATTAAATGTTGAATAATGTGTTTTGCTACCCAAGAAGGTTTACATAAACATATATTGATAACAAAATTTTTTAAAATATTAATACCTTGATCAGTATGTGTAACTTCTGGATGAAATTGTAATCCGTAAAAATGCTTTTTCTCATTCACTACTATAGCAAAAGGACAACTGTGAGTTTTAGCTACTATGATAAAGTCATCAGGTATAGAATTTACTTGATCTCCATGACTCATCCACACATTTAATGTAGATTTGTCATATGAATTTACATCGTATTTTATATTTTTCAATAGAGCTATTGAATTTATTATTTCAATTTTAGCATTACCAAATTCACGTTTTGTAGCTGGTACAACTTCTCCACCTAATTGTAAAATCATAGTTTGCATACCATAGCATATACCTATTATTGGTACTTGCATATTAAAAATACAATCAGGTGCACGAGGGCTATTGGATTGAAAAGTACTACTAGGACCACCAGATAGTATAATGCCATTGGGATTAAATTTTTTAATCTTATTTTCACTAACATTATATGGATAAATATTACAATAAACTCCTATATCACGTACTCTTCTTGCAATTAATTTGGTATATTGAGAACCAAAATCCAGTATTAAAATACGATATTTATATATATTTTTTATCGTCATTGTAAATTATTCTTTTAAAAAATTAGTTGTTATAAAATTCAGCTTATGATTTCATGCTATAATTAGGAGATTCTTTAGTAATAGTTACATCATGAACATGACTTTCTTTCATTCCTGCCTCACTAACTTGAACAAAATTAGCTTTGTTACGTAGCTCATTAATATTTAAACAACCCGTTAATCCCATACAAGAACGTAAACCTCCCATCTGTTGATGAACTATTTCTTTTAAATTACCTTTATATGGCACTCGTCCTTCAATACCTTCTGGAACTAATTTTTCATTAGATTGAAAATAACGATCAGATGATCCTTTTAACATAGCGCCTAAAGAACCCATACCTCTATATGACTTAAAGGATCTACCCTGATATAATTCAATATCACCTGGAGATTCTTCAACGCCAGCCAACATAGATCCAACCATTACACAAGAAGCACCTGCAGCAATTGACTTTGCAATATCACCTGAAAATCTAATGCCACCATCAGCAATTAATGGAATATCCATCCTATTCAATACTGAAGCAACATCAAAAATAGCAGTAATTTGTGGTACTCCTACACCAGTAACGATTCTAGTAGTACAGATTGAACCAGGGCCAATTCCAACTTTAACTGCATTAACTCCTGATTCCACTAATGATAATGCACCAGCAGCAGTTACTACATTTCCAGATATTATTTCTAGATCAGGATATTTTGCACGTATTTTACTAACACATTTTAACACGTGTATAGAATGTCCATGAGAGGAATCTACCAATAAAACATCGACACCAATAGACACTAATGCATCTGTACGATCTTCATTATCTTCACCAATACCTACTGCAGCTCCAACTCGTAAACGACCTTGACTATCTTTACATGCATTAGGTTTTCTTTCAGCTTTCTGAAAGTCTTTTGCAGTTATCATGCCTAACAAGTAAAAATTATCATCTATAACTAATATTTTCTCTACACGTTTTTCATGCATTTTTTGTAGAACCAATTCTCGAGATTCACCTTCTGTTACTGTTATCAATCTACTTTTTTGTGTCATAACTGCAGAGACTGGTTGACTTAAATCAGTTACAAATCTAACATCGCGATTAGTAATAATACCTACTAATTTATTTTGCTTATCAACTACTGGATATCCAGCAAATCCGTTGATTTTAGTGATATATTGAACTTCAGATAATTTAGTATCTGGTAGAACAGTACGTGGATTCATGATAATACCTGTTTCATACTGTTTTACTTTACGTACTTCATTTATTTGACGTTCAATAGACATGTTTTTATGAATAAAACCTAAACCTCCTTCCTGTGCTAAAGCAATTGCTAAGGATGATTCAGTAATAGTATCCATAGCAGCAGAAATCATAGGAATATTTAAGCCAATATTCTTCGTTAGCTGAGTTCTTAAATCTACCTTGTTAGGTAAAACTGTAGAATAAGCAGGAATAAGTAATACATCGTCAAAAGTTAGTGCTTTTTTGATTATTTTATTAAACATAGCAATACTCCATCTCTAATTAATTTAAACAGATAAAATATTGCATCGAGATTCTACAGAATATAATTCATTTCTTCTAGTGTTTTATTTAAAAATATCAATTATTATTAATTAATTTTCATAAAAATTTAAATAAATCACAGTATTTATTATACGTAATTTTATCATTTAGATAATGAATTTATTAATCACATTTATATTTTAATTGTTTAATATTTTAGTAAGTTAAAACTATTTATAGGGGTTTTTAGTTTCTTTTAATTGAATACGAATCAAAGAACCAATAATATTCATTGATTTACTAAAAAATGCTACTAAATAACGTTTGTAAGTTTTTGGTAAAAATTTTAATCTATTACCGTGAATTATTATAGTAAGTGGGTTATGACTGCCGATATGTGCGTATTTCATTTTAATAGGATTACCATTGATTAAAGGAGGTTTATGATTTTTAGTAGCTAAATTCATAATTTTAGTTATAAGAGAGGAATTAACATGTTTTCTAGAACAAATATAAGCTTCATTAACTGATTTGAATAGGTCGTTTATACCTATACTATACAAAGCTGAAATAAAATGAATACGTGCAAAATTTATAAAACCTAAACGCAATTTTATTTTATGTTCAATTTCTTCACGAACTTTCCATGATAAATTGTCACATTTATTGATTACAATAACTAATGATTTACCTTTACTATTTATAAAATTTAGTAAATAATAATCTTGATGAGAAATTTCTTCATGTGCATTAATTATTAAAAGCACTACATTAGAATCATCAATTGCTTGTAATGTCTTATTAATAGAATATTTTTCTATTATGTGATTAACGTTATTACGTTTACGTACACCAGCTGTATCAATTATGATATAATTTTGATCAAGATATTTTATAGATATATAAACACTATCGCGTGTAGTGCCTGGTGTATCATGAACTATTACACGATTCTTACCTAATATACAGTTAATCAAAGTAGATTTTCCAACATTTGGGCGACCTACTATTGCTAGTCTAATAGGCAAATCAAGTGATGTAGGTAATTTATGTTTCTTTAAATGATTATTTTCTTTAAAAGTTAATATCTGTGTATCTAATAATGTATTTATTTTACTTACATTATTTTTAATATAATCTTGCCAATATAGTGTTATTTTTTTAAAAAGGTCTATTATACCATATCCACTAACAGCGTCTATAGCATTGATATTTTCAAAACCTAAAGCACGAAAATTAGTAATGTTCAAATCGCCATCTAACCTATTAATTTTGTTTACTACAACGAAAACCATCTTTTTGTATTTATGTAAATATTTTGCGATTTTTTGATCGGCAACTATTATGCCAACAGTGCTGTCAACAACAAATAATACTATATCAGCTTCTTCGATCGCTATTAAAGATTGAGAAATCATACCTTGTTCAACACCAATTGTTACGTCCTCAAAACCAGCTGTATCAATTACAATAAATGTTAATCCAGATAGTTTTGCATAACCATATTTTCTATCACGAGTGACTCCAGGTATATTGGATACTAACGAATCTGCGGTTTTTGTTAATCTATTGAATAATGTTGATTTACCTACATTAAAATGACCAATTAACGCAATAATTGGTTCCATAAATATATCCTAATATAATAAAATTAAATATACATTATCAATTATAATACTATTAACTAAATTAAACAGTAACAGCATAAACATAACCATTTTTAGATTGAATTATTATAGTATTATGAGAAATAATTGGTTTACTTTGAAAACCTGAATTACTTAATTTTTGTTGTATAATATATTTTCCATTATTTGTATCTATCCAATGTAAATAACCTTTTATATCACCCACAACTAAATAGTTGTTGTATATCACAGGAGTAGTTAATTGATGATTTATCAAATGATTTTGTTTCCAAATAATATTACCTTTATCAGTATTTAAAGATAATAAATTATCATCTCCATCTACTATATATAATTTATGTTTACTGACAATTAATTTTTTTACGATTCCAATATTTTTTTGCCATAATATTGTTCCCGAATTAAAATTTAGAGCAGTTAAACTACCATTATAAGACGCTATATAAACAACTCCTTCAAAAATAATTGGAGTAACATTAACATCTTTTAGGTTTTCAGATAACAAAAAACTATTTATACTTGAAATATTTTGTTTCCATATCATCTGATTATTTTTTATTGATATAGCATTAACTCTGCCCTTACCATCGCCTATTATTAAACTGTCAAACATAAATGTTGGAGTAGAAACATCTCTAGTAGAAATAGGGTAAGTACCTAATTCAAAACTCCATTGAACTTTACCATTATTTCTATTTATACCTTGTAAAAAACCATTGCTTGTATGAACAAATATCAAATTATCTTTAACAACTGGAGATGATAATATTTCACCTATTACTTGCGTTGTCCATACTAATGATCCATCTTTGGTCCTCAGAGAATACAGTTTGCCATGTTCGCTACCAATATACAAATTATTACCATATACTGTAATGCCACCAGATAATAATGCTGTATTTCCGTTATATTCCTCATTGTTTTCAGAAAGATCAATAATCCATCTGTCTTTACCATTAGATAAATTTAATGCTTTTACAATACCAAATCTATCAGCAGCATAGACTGTGTTTCCTTTAAAAGTAGGATGTAAATTAGAATAAAAATAGTTATTTCCCTGTCCAATTCTTTTACTCCAAATCTTCCTTGGTACTAAATTTTTTTCAACTTTTTTTGGTAATGATGCTAAATGAACTCCATCTTTTTGGAAATCAAATGAAGAACAACCACCTATCAAAACTAGAACCAATATAGGTAATAAATAATTTTTTAATATCATAAAAATTCTCTTATATTGATGGTGTTATTTATTGATTTTCATCTGTATTATTTGATTATATATGGGAGATATATTACTGTTAGATATTTTATTCCATTCTTTTTTAGCAAGATCTTTATTGCCTTTACTAAATAATATTTCTCCACGAAGATCAGAAGCAACAACTGACCAGCTATCATCTTTAATACAATCAAGTGTTTTTAATGCTTCATCAAATTTATTTTGTTCAATTTGAATACGTGCTAAACGTAAATTTATTAATGATTGCAAATTAATATCTTTAGTAAATTTTAATATTGTTTTTAATGATAAAATAGCTTTATCAAATTTATTATGTATTATATAGTGCTTAGCTAGTATCATACCTACCATAGAACCATAAACGTTTTTATTATTATATATAAAATTATCAATCTCTTTCAAAGAAAGCTCAGATAAAAAATTTTTAGATTGGTTAACTTGTAGTGAGCTTATTATCCTTTGATATTGTTCTAATAAATCTTTAGTTGTAATAACATTTTCATTAGATTTTTGATAGACAAACAACCAACCACTTATTATAAACATACACATGGAAATGAAAAATATTATACTAATCATTAATATTTTTTTCTTTTTATAGATAAATTCTTTTATTATGTTTAATGTTTTAGTTTCATTGCTATGCATGATTACTTAACCCATTATGTTTTTTCTTAAAAAATAGTATTTTTTATTTATTATTTAATTTAACAATGTTACTTCAATAAAAGATACAATGTATTTACAATATCTATCCTATCTATTATTTGCTGTGTTCCAGTTCTTAAATCTTTAATTACAGCTCGGTTAGAATTAGCTAGATATTCATCTAATATTAATATTAAAGATGCATTCAATTTTACAGCACGTATCGTTTGTTTTTTTAAACTACCTCCTCTAAAATCTGTTACAAATATTAATTCAGGCATTGCATCACGTATTGATTCAGCTAAGATTATAGCTGCTATATGATTATGTAAATTATTGTTTATTATATAAACATCAATACTAGCATAATTTGTTGTCTTAAAAACTGGATTAACTGATTCTACTAAAGAAATTAAACGTTCTATTCCTAAAGCAAAACCTATAGCTGGTGTATGATAACCAGCTAATTGCATAACTAAATTATCATAACGACCACCTCCACAAATGGTACTTTGAGCACCGAGAGAATCAGCAATCCATTCAATTACAGTACGATTATAGTAATCAAGTCCACGGACTAAATAAGGATTGATATCATATTTTACATCTAGTTCATTAAGTAACTTGCAAAATTTTTCAAAATGTATATTAGAATCATTGTCAAGATAATCAATAATTTTTGGAGCATTTTGCATCAATTCTTTAACTTTAGGATTCTTACTGTCTAATATTCTCATAGGATTAGTATACATACGATGCTTACATTGTTCATCTAACAAATGCTCATTTTTTTCTAAAAATTTAATTAATACATTACGATAATTACTACATGCCTCAATTGATCCTAGAGAATTAATTTCCAATCTAACATGATTTTCAATTCCTAACGCTTTCCACCACCTAATATTCATCATAATAAGTTCAACATCTATATTTGGTCCGGTTAAACCGAACACTTCTATTCCCATTTGATTAAATTGGCGATAACGGCCTTTCTGTGGACGTTCATGACGGAACATTGGTCCCATATACCATAATCTTTGTTCTTGATGATAAAGAAAGCCATGTTCTATTCCCGAACGAATACATCCTGCAGTTCCTTCCGGACGTAATGTAAGACTATCCCCGTTACGGTCAATAAAAGTATACATTTCTTTTTCAACTAAGTCAGTAACATTACCAATTGCTCTTTCGTATAATGAAATTTTTTCTATAATTGGTAAACGAATTTCTTTATAACCATAATTTCTTAAAATATTTTTTAATATAATTTCGATTTGTTGCCATATAACTGTACTGTTAGGAAGATAATCTTTCATTCCTCTAACTGATCGAATATTTCTGATCACATTGAAAATTCCTTGGTATATTAACTAATTTAAATAGTTATCTAAACATTTTTATTAATCTTTAAGATTTTATTACGAATACGTTTTTCTAATTGATTAATAAGATCATCATTATCAATCTTATCTTTATGACGTAAACCATCTTCATAAAAAGTACTTTTTTTATTTCCTCCAGTTAAACCTATGGTTGCGATAACAGCTTCTCCAGGACCATTGACTATACAACCAATAATAGAAACATCTATAGGTGTTGATATGTCATCAAGACGTTTTTCTAACTCTTTTACAGTACCTATAACATCAAATTCCTGACGTGAACATGTAGGACAAGCAATAAAATTAATACCACGTGAACGAATATTCAGAGAATTAAGAATATCAAAACCAACTTTAATTTCTTCTATAGGATTTGCTGCTAATGAAACACGTACAGTATCACCAATACCTTCAGAAAGAAGTATCCCTATACCAATAGCAGATTTAACAGTACCATTACGTATACTTCCTGCTTCAGTTATACCTATATGCAATGGTTGATCAATTTTTTTCGAAAGTAAACGATAGGATTTAATTGCAATTGAAACATTTGAAGCTTTCACACTAACTTTAAATTGATCAAAATTAAAACGATCTAAATAATCCACATGACGCATAGCTGATTCTACTAATGCTTCAGCTGTTGGTTTAACATATTTTTTCCTTAAATCTTTTTCTAGAGATCCTGAATTAACACCAATACGAATTGGAATGTTATTGTATCTCGCACAATCAACAACCATACGAATTCTATTTTCATTACCAATATTACCTGGATTAATACGTAAACAATCCGCACCATATTCAGCAACTTTTAATGCAATACGGTAATCAAAATGAATATCTGCTATTAATGGTATATTTGTTTTTTGTTTTATTAGTTTAAATGATTCTGCAGAATCTATATTTGGTATTGAAACTCTAACAATATCTGCTCCTACTTTTTCAAGAGATTCAATTTGACTAATTGTTTTATTAATATCGGTGGTACAAGTATTAGTCATTGATTGAACACTTATTGGCGCTTGATCTCCAATTGGTACCTTACCAACATAAATACGTTTTGATTTGCGACGAATGATAGGCTGCTCGCTATTCATATATTTCTCCACAATCATTTCATTATGAAATAGATAGCAATATCCCCATAAAAATTAAGTAAAATATTTTGGTTATATATTTTTGAAAATAATTTTGTCTTTAAATTACTAAACTATGTAATAAAAGAACAATACTATTGAAATATTTTAAAAAATATACCATATATTTATTTAATTATTAATAAATTTAATAAAAAATCTTATTTGAATATGTACTAACTAGTGGTATTAAATTTTTTTAAGGTTATAAATGTATAATTATTTTTAGTTTTTTATTTAAAATAAATATATATAACTACAGCTAACATAATTATAAAGAACATAAAAACATTATTACTAGATTACTGTTCATTTATGCACATTACTTTTAACTCCACCACTTACACTTAATTGACCACAAGCTGCATTGATATCCCCACCACGATTTTTACGAATAGTATTATTAAATCCAAGTTCTGTTAAAATTTTTGAAAATCTAAAGATACGATTATTAGAACTGCAATGATAAAGTGAACCTGGAAATTCATTCCAAGGAATGAGATTAATCTTACAAGGTAAATCTCTAAGTAATTTTGCTAGTTCATATGCATGATGAATATGATCATTTACATGACTTAGTAGAACATATTCAATTGTAACTATTCCTCTTTTAGCTTTAGACTTAGTTAAATAACGTTTGATTGATTCTAAAAGCATTTTAATGTTATATTTTTTATTTATAGGTAAAATTTTATCACGAAGATTATCATTTGGAGCATGTAAGGATACTGCAAGAGATATATCAACCATTTCACCTAATTTGTCTAAAGCTGGTACTATACCAGAAGTCGACAGAGTGATACGACGCTTAGATATACCGAAACCACAACTATCTAGCATGATGTTTATTGATTGCACGACATTATTTAAATTTAATAACGGTTCTCCCATACCCATCATTACTACATTGGTAATTGGATGCATATCACGAATCAATCTACTATGTATAATATTTGATACACACCAAATTTGGCCAATAATTTCAGATATACTTAAGTTACGACTAAAACCTTGTTGAGCAGTGTAACAGAACTTACATCCTAATGCACAACCTACTTGGGATGAAATACATAAAGTAGCTCGATTTTTATATGGAATATAAACAGTTTCTATAAACTGATTTCCAACATTCAGGGACCATTTTATAGTACCATCACAAGATCTGACTTCTTTAGCTACTTTAGGTGCAATAATTACAGCAAATTTCATTAATTTTAAACGAAGTGATTTATTAATATTTGTCATATTTTGAAAATCATCACAATAATGATGGTAAATCCATTTCATGACTTGATCTGCATGAAATGCTTTTGATCCTAATGAAATGAAAAATTCTCTCATTTTTTTTCGATTTAATTCTAATAAATTAACTTTTTGATTTCTTATATAAGAATTGTTACAACATGCAAACGGTGCAAATGTCACCATTTTATCAGACATAAAATCTAATTAAACCTCATAATGATTAGTGTTTTATCTTTTTTTATAAAATTAATACTAAAAACTTAATCTTATCTAGAAATATTATCTAAAAAATAAATCTATATATGTTTCTTATACTAAGATAGTTCATCACTTCTAAAAAAATAATCAATTTCAAATATAGCCGATTTTATGGAATCAGAACCATGCAGTGCATTTGCAGTGTAATCATCACCATATTCAGCACGTAATGTACCTTTTATTGCTTTCTTTGGATCTGTAGCTCCCATTAATTCTCTATAGTATCTAACGGCGTTTTTACGTTCTAATACAGAAACAACTATAGGACCTGAAATCATAAAAAGAATTAGATCTATGAAGAAAAACTTATCCTGGTGTTGATGATAAAAATTTTCAGTTTGCTTTTTGTTTAAACGCATCATTTTGATGCCAATAATTTTAAATCCAGATACTTCAAATTTATTGAAAATTTCACCAATTACATTTTTAGCAACTGCATTTGGTTTGATAATAGATAGAGTTCGTTCAACCTTCATATAATTATCTGCTTATTTAAAATATTTATACCTTATAATTATCTTATACTAAAATACTTTAGTAAAGTATCATAATGATATTATTAATCAAAAATAGATATTTTATAATAATTGTTTTTATTTTAAATTCTTACGTATCATTTAATCAAATAACCTAACTAATAGTGAATAAGTGAATAAACAAAATTAAAATATCTTTATTAATCTTAATACAAGATAAATAATTTTAATTTAGCTTATTTTTAATTTCAATTACATTAATGTAGGTAATGGGTATGTATAAACTTCAATAAATTAATCATCTAATAAACTATTTAGTATTGTTAAAATAAAGGGTTAGTACGTAAACAATCTACAGATTTTTTTATCAATGCAACAGCATAATCTATTTCATCTAGAGTAGTAAATTTTCCTATAGAAAAACGGATAGAATTATAGGCTAATTCTTCTGTTAAACCTAAAGCACGAAGTACATAAGAAGCTTGAAAATTAGCTGAAATACAAGCAGAACCAGACGAAACAGCTAGGTCTTTTAATGCTAAAATCAAAGATTCTCCATCTATATCACCGAAACTTACATTAAGTATGTTTGGTGTACTATATTTTAAATCACCATTAACTGATACATTATCTAATGCACTGATTCCTTGCCATAATCTATCTCTTAAAATTTTTGTATTCATTGCTTCTGTTTTGATTATTTTATTTGTAAGATTATAAGCTTCAGCCATGCCAACAATTTGATGTACAGGTAAAGTTCCCGAACGAATACCTCTTTCTTGTCCCCCTCCATGGATTTGAACTTCAATTTGAGCATGTAAATTCCTACGTATATATAATGCACCAATACCTTTTGGACCATACGTCTTATGAGCTGAAAAAGACATTAAATCTACTTTTAATAGTTGAAGATCAATTGGTATTTTACAAATGCTTTGTGCTGCATCTACATGAAAAATAATATTATGTTTGTTACATAATTCTCCTATATTGGCGATATCTTGAATAATACCAATTTCGTTATTAACATGCATAATAGACACTAAAATTGTATCATTATTTAATACAGATTGTAATTCATCAATAGATATCATACCTGTACTTGAGCATTTAAGGTAAGTGATTTTGAATCCCTTTTTTTCTAAGTAATTGCAGGTATTTAGAACTGATTTATGTTCGATATTACTCGTAATGATATGTTTACCTTTTGATTTAAAAAATTGAGCAGTTCCTTTAATAGCCAAATTGTTCGATTCGGTAGCACCAGAAGTAAAAATGATTTCACGTGGATCAGCATTAATTACTTTTGCTATTTGATTACGAGAAATATTTATTGCTTCTTCTGCTTTCCAACCAAAACGATGAGATTTAGCAGCAGCATTACCAAAAATTCCATTTGTTGTTAAAAATTCCATCATTTTATCAGCTACTCTTTGATCAACTGGAGTTGTTGAAGCATAATCTAGATAAATAGGCAATTTCATTTTATGATTATTCCGTTAACTTGATAAAAAATAAATTCATTCATTATCAACTAAATAAAAGAAATAATAATTAACAAAGAAATTAATTATGTATTTATTTTACATAGGAACATATATAATTAAAATTTGATGTTTACATTAAGGTTTGATATTTGTAAAAATTATTTGTCATTATAAATAATATATCTTAATCATAAATTTTAAGTATTATGTATTATGATAGAAGATGTTGTATATAATAATTCCGTAAAATTAATTATTGTTTCTAGTTTTTTTATAAAATAATTATCAATATTTATTAATTCCATTATGTTTTCAAATTGATAATTAATTTCTATGATGTTAATAAGTTTATTATGATAGATTATTACAATAAGAAACGAGTTTATTGTTATCTAATGTTATAATTCAATTTATATTAATTAAGGATAGCTAAAATCAATTTAAATTAAAAAGAAGAAAATGATAATTTATGAAGAAATATTATAATATAGTTTTAAGATTATACTTATTTTGATTAAATTTTCTACTTTTTTAGTTTTATATCTAACGAGAAATAATAATGCATCCAATGCTGAATATTGCCATACGTGCAGTCCGAAAAGCTGGAAATATAATTATTAAAAATTATGAAATTATAAGATCTATTAAAATTAACGAAATAAACAACCTAAATGTTATACAAGCTATTAAATTAAAAGTAGAAAGTTCTATTATTGAAGTAATTCATAAAGCATATCCTCAACATACCATTTATACCGAAATTGGTAATCATATAATTATTAATAATCAAGATATACTATGGATTGTTGAGCCATTAGATTGTATGCATAATTTTATTAAAGGCTTACCTAATTTTTCGATTTCAATAACTTTGATTATTAAAGATCGCATTGAAGTATCTGTAGTATATGCTCCTATACTCAATGAGTTATTTAGTGCTGTACGTGGTCAAGGTGCTCAACTTAATGGTTATCGTTTACGTTGTAATAATACAGTTAATTTAAAGGGAATATTGTTGTCTGTTAGTTGTTTGTTTGGGAAAAGGGATATTTTTAAAAAATATATAAATAAAATTATTAAAATATTTGATCATGAAAATATAGATTTTCGTCGCACTGGTTCAATAGGATTAGATATGGCATATGTAGCAGCAGGGCGTTTAGATGGTTACTTTCATATAGGATTAAGACCTTGGAATTTTTCTGCTAGTGAGTTATTAATAAGAGAATCAGGTGGTTTAATAACTGATTTTAATGGAAAAGAATATTGTATAAATTCGGAAAACATTATTGCAGCTAATCCTTATATCTTAAAGTCATTATTATTAGTTTTAAATAAAAATAATTAATAATAATGGATAAAGAAAGGCGACACACAAGTGCCGCCTTTCTTTATTTTAAAAAAATTTTATAATTTTTTAAACTGATTTTTATAACCTAACATTCCTAATACACCTGCTAATAATCCTTCAACTATTAAAATGGTAAAAGTAAACCAACTAGCTTTTGAAGTTACTTGAATAGTTTGTTGTTCAATTATACTCATTCTAGAATTATATTGGTCTTGTGTTGTTTCTTTTATTTCTTGTTCACAATTTTTCTCATTATTGTTTATATTATTATTAAATTCTGTATTACTAAGTTTAGATATTTTTGTAAAATCTTTCTGTATATGACTGTTGCTATTGTTGTGACTTTGTTGATGTAACCAATTTACTAAAATAATGTGATAAATTTTATAATAATCACTCATATTAATAAACCTACTAGGTGTGATGTTATAATCTTGCTCCTGATGTAGGATTTGTTTTAAATTTTTCTGTTTGTCATCTAAAGAATTGTTCGTGTTATAATTAAATTTGTTTACTATTCTTTCATTTTCTTTGTTAATTAGAGGTAATACTTTACTATGAATATTATTTGCTACATCTTTAAAACTAGCATTAGCAACATTTAGAATGTTAGTAAAAATACTTCCAGTAAAGGAAAAAGCCAACCATAAAGTAATTAATGTGCTTAAGCTAAATACTAATAATCCATGTATTGATCCCTTGCATCTTGCTAGACTTCCAGCAATATAACTTCCTATTGATACAGAAATTAGCATTGTCAAAGAAATCCAAATCAAAGCACCACTACCTAAGTATGTTAAATGATGTTCTGATAGATTAATTGATGTAGCACCAATTGCAGCTCCTAATGTACTTAATAAAACATGTAACATTAAAGTAAAGATCACACCTGTAAAAACTGCACTCCAAGAAATAGAGTCGTATATAAAATTACTTGTTGTCCTTTCTATTGCCACTTTTTCTATACTATCATTGTGAATTTTTCTATCAAACATAATAAACTCTCCTTGTAATAAAGAAGTATCGATACAAACATTACCAACATTCTTAGTATAGTATCATGAATATTTAATAGGTATAATTTAGATTAGTCAGAGAAATACATTTTAACCAGAAAAGGTGTGAAGAAATAATAATTGAGTTATATAAGAGACTAATGAAAAGCATGAGATAAACATATTAATCAAACATAAATTAATATAAAAAATAAAAATTGCAAATAAATTTTACATGTATTATGAAAAAATATTGTGATATTCGTAATGATACTAAAATATTATACAGAATACTGTATCGTTGATCTAAAAATAATAAAATAATTAATTTTTATAAGGAAATAAAAATTATTAATTTTTATTTGGTTTAGTTTTTTATAATTAACTATAATCTTAAAAAATCAAAAGATTAAATAAACAATAAAGTTTTAAAATTATTATTTTAGCTATTACTACTACAATAATATATTCATATATCTAATAAAATTCAATTAAATATAATAAAACTTAATAAGTTGTATTTTTAATAACAATATTATAAATATATAATTTTGTTTTATAATTATTTTAATTCGAATAAACAGGATAAAGACTACAAAGCTCTAAAACTTTTTGTTTTGTTTTTGATATAAGTTTTTGATTATCAACATCATCTAATAAATCAGCTATCCACATAGCTACATTGGATATATCTTTTTCTCTAAAACCACGACGTGTTATAGCTGGAGTGCCAATGCGAATACCAGATGTAATAGATGGTCCTTTCGAATCATTAGGAATACTATTTTTATTAACGGTAATATTAGCTTTACTTAAAACAAAATCAGCTTGTTTACCTGTCAAATTTTTATTTGTTAAATCTAATAAAAACATATGATTAAAAGTACTATTAGACACAATCTTATAACCTCTTTTTTTAAAGATAAGTACCATAACTTTTGAATTTTTAATTATTTGATTCTGATAATTTTTAAAAGAAGGTTCCATCGCTTCTTTAAATGCAACGGCTTTGGCTGCTATAATATGCATTAAAGGACCTCCTTGATTACCAGGAAAAACAGAAGCATCTAATTTATCATATAAAGATTGATTACCATTTTTAGATAAAATAAGTCCACCACGTGGACCAGCTAAAGTTTTATGGGTAGTTGAAGTAACAACATGTGCATATGGGAGAGGATCTGGATATATACCAACAGCAACTAATCCAGCAACATGTGCCATGTCTACAAGTAAATAAGCATTAACACTATCAGCAATTTCTCGCATTTTAGCCCAATCACATAAACCAGAATAAGAAGAAAAACCTCCAATAATCATTTTTGGTTTATGCTGTTTTGCTAATATATTAAGTGATTCATAATCTATTTCTCCTTTTTTATTTATTCCATACTGGATTACTTTATACAACTTACCAGATAAATTGACAGATGCACCATGAGTTAAATGACCACCTTGATTTAAATTCATTCCAAGAATTGTATCTTGTGGTTTTAACAATGCTGTATATACAGCAAAATTAGCCTGAGAACCAGAATGTGGTTGAACATTAGCATAATCAGCATTGAATAAATTTTTAGCACGATTAATAGCTAATTTTTCTATAATATCGATATATTGGCAACCACCATAATAACGTTTTCCTGGATAACCTTCAGCATATTTATTAGTTAATTGCGATCCTTGTACTTGCATTACATATTTACTTGTATAGTTTTCAGAAGCAATAAGCTCTATATGATTTTCTTGACGTAATATTTCTTGTTCAATTGCTTTCCATAGTTCAACATCATAGTCTGAAATATTTAAATTTTTTAACATTAATACTCCATGTTTTCTTATAAATAAAGAAAAAAGATTAATAAACTAAAAACAATATGTTAATATAAGTAATTATCTGGCTTATCAAAAAATTAGAAACAAAGAATTAAGAGATATTAGTTTATGTTCTATCTTAAAAGAAGATATTATAAACTATCTATTATTTTGATGTTGACTTTTAAAAAATTATTTCTTATTACTTAATTATATACAATTTTATGTAACAATTATAAAAATTGTTTTCTTGCATTATAAAAAATTTGCATCCAAGGACTATCTTCATTCCAATGTGATGGATGCCAAGAATTATTAACAGTCCGGAATACCCTTTCAGGGTGTGGCATCATTATAGTGACACGTCCATTTTCATTAGTTACTGCTGTAATGCCTTTTAAAGAACCATTAGGGTTAGCAGGATATGTTTCCGTAATTTTACCATAATTATCAACGAATCTTAATGCAACAAGATGTTTACTTTCCAATGCTATACATTGATCAGTAGTAATATTTACGCAACCTTCACCATGTGATACAACAATAGGAATATGAGAACCTTCCATATCTTCTAATAACAAAGAGGGGCTATTACTGACTTGAACAAGAACAAAACGTGATTCAAATCTTTCTGACTTATTTTGTATAAAATTAGGCCATAAATCACTTCCAGGAATAATTGTTTTTAGATTAGATAACATTTGACATCCGTTACATACTCCTAAAGTCAAGGTTTGATCTGAATGAAAAAAATTCGCGAATTCATCATAAATACGTGAATTCAATAATATTGATTTTGCCCATCCTTGACCTGCCCCTAAAACGTCACCGTATGAAAATCCACCACAAGCTACCAGAATTTGAAATTCTTTTAAATTGCAACGTTCTGAAATCAAATCAGTCATATGTACGTCAATAGCAATAAAACCAGCACGCTTAAAAGCTGCTGCCATTTCAAGATATGAATGAATACCCTGTTCACGTAATATAGCAACTTTAGGATGTTTAGAGATTAAACTAGGTGCAAAATTTTTTAGTTGAAATGTTAATTTTACATTTAATCCTGGATTGTTATTACTTTTCTTCACTTCATGTTCTTGATCAGCACATACTTGGTTATCACGAAGACGTTGTATTTGCCAAGTTGTTTCTGCCCACCATGCACGTAGAACAAAACAATTTTCTTTATAAATTGTTCCTTTATTACCTGCACAAATTACAAACGAATTATTGTCTTTTGCTTGACCAATAACATAACTGCAATCTAAAAGATCGCTTTCAGCAAAGATTTGATTAACTGCATTATAATCGGATTTGTTAATCTGAATTACTGCTCCCAATTCTTCGTTAAATAATATAGCTAAGTGATCCTTACCTAATAAAGAAATATCAATCTCAATACCACAATGACCTGCAAATGCCATTTCTGCTAATGTAACTATTAAACCACCATCTGATCTATCATGATAAGCTATTAATTTATTGTGCAGTACTAATTTTTGTATAGCAATAAAAAAGTTTTTTAATTGTTTCACATCTCTTATATCAGCAGTTTCTTTACCCAATTGACGATATACTTGAGATAATGATGTTGCACCTAAAGCATTATGATGTTTGCCTAAATCAATTAATATTAACATATTATCAACATTAGATTTTATTTGAGGAGTAACAGTAAGACGAACATCTTTTACACAAGCAAATGCAGTAATAATTAAAGACATAGGAGATATCATCTCATGCTTTTTGTTATTTTTATACCAAGTGGTTTTCATAGACATAGAATCTTTACCAACTGGAATAGTTAAACCTAACATGGGACATAATTCTTCACTAATAGCTTTTACTGCTTGATATAAACCACTATCTTCTCCTGGATGTCCTGATGCAGACATCCAATTAGCAGAAAGCTTTACTCTTTCTAAAGAACCAATATTCGTTGCTGCTATATTAGTCAAAGCTTCACCTAAAGCTAAACGGCTAGAAGCAATACAATCTAACAAAGAAACAATAGGACGTTCACCCAAAGCATAAGCTTCACCATAATAACTATCAAAACTAGCGGTAACTACAGCACAGTCAGAAACAGGAATTTGCCATGGCCCAATCATTTGATCTCTAGATACCATACCAGTTACGCTGCGATCACAAATAGATATTAAAAATGTTTTTTCTGCTACTGCAGGTAAATGTAATATGCGTTTTATTGCATCATCTAGTGTAATGTTATCAAGTTGTAAATTTTTACCTTTTATTTTTTTTGTTTTAGTATTAATTGTAATTTTCGGAATTTTTCCTATTAATATATCAATAGGCATATCAATAGGTTTATTATTAAATTGACTGTCAATTAATGTAATATTTCTATTGTTGGTAATTTCGCCAATTATTGCATAAGGTGCTTTTTCACGTTTACAAATTAAATCGAACTTTACTATATTTTCGGGTTCTATTGCGATTACATATCTTTCTTGAGATTCATTACACCATAATTCCAGAGGACTCATGCTTGGTTCATCGCTTAATATATCACGAATATTAAAACATCCACCATAGTTACTAAAATTAATTAATTCTGGGATAGCATTAGATAGCCCTCCAGCACCAACATCATGAATAAATACTATTGGATTTTTATTTCCTAATCGTAAACAACAATTAATAACTTCTTGACAACGACGTTCCATTTCTGGATTTTCACGTTGTACCGAGGCTAAATCTAAATCAATATTAGATTTTCCAAAATTTATAGAAGAAGCTGTACCTCCTCCCAAACCAATATTCATTGCTGGACCACCTAATATCAATATTTTAGCACCTACTGTAATTTTTTCTTTTTGTATATTTTGGTCTCTAATATTTCCTATTCCACCAGTTAGCATAATAGGTTTATGGTAACCACGATATTCTTTTCCATTATAGCTATCAACTTTGTCTTCATAAGTACGAAAATAGCCGTTTAATGTTGGACGACCAAATTCATTATTAAATGAAGCACTGCCTAATGGAGCATTTATTATGATACCCTTTGCGTCAGATATATTATCTGGTTTACCAAAATGTATTTCCCAAGGTTGTTCAAAGCCAGGAATAAACAAATTAGAAACAGAGAAACCTGTTAAACCTGCTTTTGGTTGCGAACCACGCCCAGTTGATCCTGCATCACGAATTTCTCCACCAGATCCAGTTGCCGCTCCCGGCCAAGGAGCAATAGCAGTTGGGTGATTATGTGTTTCGACTTTCATTATGACATTTAATCTTTCTATATGATATTTATATTCTCTATTTTTATTTTCAGGAAATAAATAACTTACTCTGGGACCTTCCATAACTGAAGCATTGTCATGATATGCTGATAAGATATAATCTGGAGTCTTTATTAAAGTGTTTTTTATCATTTCAAATAAAGATTTTTTTTGTTTTTTTCCATCTATAATCCAGTTAGCGTTAAATATTTTATGTCGACAATGTTCCGAATTAATCTGAGCAAACATGTAAATTTCAACATCAGTTGGATTACGTCCTAATTTAATGAATTCATTGAATAAATAATCAATATCTTGTTCTGTTTGTGCTAAGCCTAATTTTTGATTTGCTTTAACTAATGCATCACGACCTTTATTTATTAAATCAATAATTTTTAAAGGTTTAACAGAATATTTAGCAAATAAATTTCTAGCTTGTAAAAATGTATTATATGTTTTTTCTGTAGTTTTATCATGTAATATTGTAGATATTGCATGCCATTGTAAATGGCTTAAATTACAAGCGTTAATATAAAACGCTACACCTCGTTCTAAACGAATTATCTGAGAAAAATTGCAATTATGAGCAATATCTGTAGCTTTTGAAGACCATGGTGAAATTGTACCAGGACGAGGCGTTACCAGTAACATACGTCCTTTTGGTATGTTAGAACAATGTTTGTATTGAATTAAAAATTGTAAACGATTTTTTGTATCTATATCTAATGCTACTTTTGTATACACAAAGTAAATATACTCAGCATAAATATCGTCTATTATTAAATTACAATTGCTAAGATTAGCTATTAATTTTTTTTTTCGAATATCTGACAAAACGGAAATACCACGAAAAATTTCAAGCATCATTAAATCTCTATATCATAGTTATATTATAGATTTAATCTATTTATTAAGATTTAATCTGTTTATTAAAAATATAATAACTAATAAAAATACATTAAAATTTTATATAAGTTACTATTAAAAATATAATTTTTTTGTATTATGTGTTTAATTGTAATTTTTTTTTGCACGAACATCTGTGAAAAAAGTATTTAATAATGAAACACATTCTCTAGATAATATACCATCAGTCGTTTTTATTTTATGATTGACCCAAGAATAATTTGAAATATTCATTACTGATTTTACTGCACCAGTTTTTATATCGTGTATACCGTATACTAACCTATGAAGACGACTATGTATCATTGCTCCTAGACACATCATGCATGGCTCTAAAGTTACATATAAAGTAGTATTTAACAAACGATAATTTTTTAAAGTATTACCTCCTTCACGTATTGCTATAATTTCAGCATGAGCACTTGGATCATTTTTACTAATTGAGCTATTCCAACCTTTTCCAATAATATTAGTATGTTTGACTAAAACCGCACCAACTGGCACTTCCCCTGCTGTCAATGCTATATTTGCCATGTCAATTGCATATCTCATCCAATATTCGTCTTGTAGTTGATTCAAAACCTTATGTTCCTTAAGAAAATATATTTTATTTTAACTTTTTCAGTGTACCAGAAGAAGTAACCCTCCAACGATGTTGACAAAAAAATAGTAAATGATCATCTTTTTTATTGTCACTGTATCCACTATAAAGTTTTAATGGTATTCCAATTCTTTTCTCTAACTGAATGACTTTTTCATATCCAATACAACGCATTTTTAAAATTCTTCCTCCCCATTTACGTTCCATTTTACTAGCTATTAAATTTATTCTTTTAAAAAAAGAATAATCACGATAAATCTGTTCAACCAAGGATTGGGGAGAACCTGTAATGATCCAAACTTCTGTATTTTGATTAATAAGATAATTTATTAACTTTTTTTGAACTACTGGAAATATTTTTATATGTGATTTAAACTTTGCTGTAAATTCTTGTTCTAAATGTAATAATGATTTTTCATCTCTACAAAAAGTTATAGACCATAATAATAAACTAACTGGCCAACGAGATGTAAATCCTGTTATTATTAATCCAAGACCTACTATCGGTAATGACATTATTAATAATAATATATTCAATGGATGGCGCAAGATTAAATAAAATATAAAACTACTGAATATATCTTGTTTATGCAAGGTGCCATCTAAGTCAAAAAATACTATACGACGTTGTTTTATATCTTTAATCAAATCAAAATTATCCTAATTGGTACAAAAATTAATTATTTTAAATAATTAACTAATTTTCTATAATAACGGTAGCACAAGCATAGTAACGTTCGTCAGTTAAAGCAATATGTATATTTTTCACCCCTAATCTGTTTGCTAATTTATTTACATTTTGAAAAAAGATTAATTTGGGTTTACCCAGTGAATCATTAAAAACTTCAAACTGATTAAAAGCTAAACCATCTCTTATACCAGTTCCTAAAGCCTTTGCTGCAGCCTCTTTAGCCGCTAAACGTTTAGCTAAAAATCTAGCGGGTTGTTTATTTAATTGATATTGTTTGCTTTCAAGTTTAGTTAAAATACGGTTCGCTAAGCAATTACCGAAACGATTTATTATTTTAATAATACGTTCAATTTCAACAATATCGGTTCCTATACCTAAAATAGCCATTATCTATGTGCTTCTCTTAATAACTGTTTCATATCTTTAACTGCATTTTCTAAACCATGAATTAAAGAATAACTAATAATAGAATGACCTATGTTTAATTCACATATTTCAGGTATTGATGCGATTGGTATAACATTATGATAATTCAAACCATGTCCAGCATTTATTTTTAATCCATGACTTGCAGCAAATATTACAGCCTGATTAATACGGTCTAGTTCTTGATCACGTAATAAACTTTCTGTTAATTTAGAATATATGCCTGTATGAATTTCAATGTACTGTGCTTGACTAGTTAATGCAGCTTCAATTTGAATTTGATTTGCATCAATAAATAGTGAAACTACTATACCTGATTCGCTCAATAATTTAACTGCCTTATTAACATCATCTTGAAGATTGTATACATCTAATCCTCCTTCAGTAGTAAGTTCTTGATTGTTTTCAGGTACTAAACAACAGGAATAAGGCTTAACTTTACAAGCGAAATCAATCATATCTTTGTTAATTGCCATTTCGAGATTCATGTGAGTTTGTATCGTTTTATTGATTATTTTAACATCACGATCTGTAATATGACGACGATCTTTACGTAAATGAACAGTAATACTATCCGCACCTGATTGTTCAGCAATCAAGGCAGCTAATAAAGGATCAGGATAACTAGTACCACGTATGTTTCTTATAGTACCTACGTGATCAATATTAACACCTAACAGCAAGTTTGCCATAATCACCTATTTTATTTTTTCAATAACATTTAACAGTTATTTCCATCATTTATATTTATTAAGAAAATACAATTTATAAGTGGTTATATGATAGTGTAAAATAGATTATAAATAAAATATTTATTTCATAAACACTTATAAATATTTTTTATTTTCTTTTTATGTAGCTTAATTATATTATTTAATGGTATCAAATCTGTAAATTATTTTATACTAATAATTAATATTTTAAAACAGAATATAAAAATTTTAAAACTCAATTTTAATATAAGCTCATTCTTTATAAAAATAAGGATAAATTTTTACCCATAGGTAAAGATGTACTTTAATTTTAAACATTTTTTCCATATCCATACGAGCATTTTTGCTTATAGTTTTAATTTTATTACCTTTTTGACCTATTATTATTTTTTTTTGACTATTATGTTTAACTAAAATTATCCCATTAATTTTATAACTATTTTTTTTGTCGCTAACGAAATTTGCAATCTCAACAACAGATTCGTAAGGTAACTCATTACCAAGAAAACGCATTAACTTCTCTCTAATAATTTCTGATGCTATAAAACGTTCAGAACAAGTAGTTACACATTCCTTGGAATAATAATGATTATTATATGGTAGCTTTTTTTTTGCAATATCTACAATATAATTTACATTTTTACCAGTTTTAGCCGATATAGGAATAATTTCAAGAAAAATTTTTTTATCACTTAAGAATTTTATAAATGGTAATAAAACATCTTTATTTTTAATTTTATCTAATTTATTTATAGCTAAAATTACTGGAGATTTTTTCATATATAATTTATCTATTATTATCTCATCATCAGTAGTCCAATTTATTCCATCAATTACTAAAATGATTAAACTGACATTATCAATACTGCTATTCATAAAATTATTTTTTTTGTTATTTATTGATGATTGATTTTTTTCAAAGTTCACACCAGGAGTATCTAAATAAATAATCTGATAATTATCTTCGGTGTATATACCAGTAATATATTCACGAGTAGTTTGAGATTTATGTGAAGTTATTGATATTTTTTCTCCTAATAATTTATTCATTAATGTAGATTTTCCAACATTAGATCTGCCAATAATTGATACAAAACCACAATAAGAAAGATATCGATTCATTTAATTCCTAATATAATTAAGGCTTGCTTAGCTGCAGCTTGTTCTGCTTTGCGACGACTAAAACCTATACCTACAATTGGCTCATTTATTCCGCTGACTTGACAATGAACTGTAAATTCCTGATCATGAGCTTCACCACGTACCATAACCATCAAGTAAGTAGGAAGAGGTAAGTGACGACTTTGTAAATATTCTTGTAAACGGGTTTTATGATCTTTTTGTTTATCTCCTGGACTTATTTCATTTAATTGAGTTTGATACCAGTTCAAAATTAATTTTTCTATTGTATGAATATTACTATCAAGAAAAATACCACCTATAATAGCTTCTATTGTATCAGCAAGGATAGATTCACGACGAAATCCACCACTTTTTAATTCCCCTGTCCCGAGACGTAAGCATGCACCAAGATCAAATTTACGAGCCATTGCAGCTAAAGTATTCCCCCTTACTAAAGTAGCTCGCATACGGCTCATATCACCTTCATTTATACATGGAAATTTATGATACAGTACATTTGCAATTACGTAATTAAGGATAGAATCACCCAGAAATTCAAGACGTTCATTATGTTTACTATTTGCACTACGGTGTGTTAAAGCTTGTTTTAAAAGTTCTAAATGTATAAAAGTATAGCCAAGTTTATTTTGAAGTTTATTTATCAAAAAATGGTTCATGTGATTCCAATTTTTTACATTTATAAATTTTAACATAAAAATAAAATTCAGTATTTAATGTGCTTTATATTTGTTTTATATAACCTCTTGTATAGTATATAAGATTTATTATCCATAATGTTGATTATCCAAATAATGTACTATTTAATGGTACCAATGCGATGAAATCTAATTCCAGTTGGCCACATTCCTTCTTGTTTTTCAAAGCTCATCCAAACAAAAACAGCTTTACCAATGAAATTATCTTCAGGAACAAAGCCCCAATATCTACTATCTGAGCTGTTATCACGATTATCACCCATTACGAAATATTGACCTTCAGGGACTACCCAACTTGACTTTGATTGATTATTTTGTTGATAGTATAAGTCAACTTGACTAGGTTTTTCATTTGTCAGTAATATATCGTGACTAATTGTCCCAATAGTTTCTTGACGCATATTCAAGCGAAAACCATTATCTTTATCTTTGTTTGTATCTTTTGTATCTTTAGGTATTTCTTGAAACACATTAATATTGCCATTAAGCATTTGAACGAAATTACTCGGTTCAATATTAGTGTAGGTAATTTGTAATAAATCATTACAATTTTTTTTGTCATTACATTCTGGTTTTATTTTAAGAGTTTTACTATTAATATTGTATGTTATATTATCTCCTGGTATGCCAACAATCCGTTTGATATAATTTATGCTTGGATTATCTGGATATTTAAATACTGCAATATCACCACGTTTTGGTTTTTCATATTTAATTAATGTAGTTTGATTAATTGGATTTTTGATTCCATACGCAAATTTTTTTACTAGGATAAAATCTCCAGTTAGTAAAGTAGGCATCATAGAGCCTGAAGGTATGTGAAATGGTTCATATAAAAAAGAACGAAAAATAAATACAATCATTATTGTCGGAAATATTGATCCTATATATCCAGTAATATTGTGCAAATTTATAAAAGATTTTTGATCTATAACATCATTTTTAGGTATCCATTGAAAGTAATTGATAACCCAAAAAATACCAGTAAATAATGTTAAAATTAATAGAATTACAGAAAAATTGTTAATCATGTTTTATATATCCTCAATTATTATTTTATATTTTTGCCAATGTTTAAGATTGCTATAAAAGCTTCCTGAGGTACTGCAACATTACCAATTAATTTCATCTTTTTTTTTCCTTCTTTTTGTTTTTGTATGAGTTTCTTTTTACGACTAATATCACCACCATAACATTTGGCTAAAACGTTTTTTCTTAATTGTCTAATATTCGTACGTGCTATTATATGATTTCCTATAGCTGCTTGAAGTATAATATCAAATTGCTGACGCGGAATAATGTTTTTCAATGTTTCAATTAAATTTTTCCCCATTATTGAAGCATCATCTTGATGAGTAATTAGTGTTAGAGCATCAACTCTTTCAGAGTTGATCAAAATATCAACTCTTACCATATTAGATGCTTGAAAACATTTAAAATTATAATCTAAAGAAGCGTAACCACTAGATATAGATTTCAGTTTATCAAATAAATTTAAAATTACTTCTGACATTGGTATTTCATAAGTAAGTGACACTTGATTACCATGATATATTATTTCAGTTTGTACACCTCTTTTTTGTACACATAATGTAATAACTTTACCTAGATACTGTTTTGGTAATAAAATATTACAAGTAACAATAGGTTCTCGTAATTCTTTAATTTTGTTTATTGGCGGTAATTTTGATGGATTATCAATATAGATGACATCACCATTAGAAATTTTTACTTCATATGCAACATTTGGTGATGTAGTAATTAAATCGAGTTTATATTCCCTTTCTAGACGTTCTTTAATAATTTCCATATGTAACATACCTAAAAAACCGCATCTAAAACCAAATCCTAACACATTTGATCTTTCTGGTTCGTAAAATAGAGATGCGTCATTTAAACTTAATTTTTTAAGTGCGTCACGAAATAATTCATAATAATCCGGTTTTGTAGGAAACAAACCAGCATAAACTTGCGGTTTAACTTTCTTAAAGCTTGGTAATGCCTGATCAGTTGGTCTATGTGCTTTAGTTACTGTATCTCCTACTAAACCATTAATAATTTCTTTAATGCTACATGCTACCCAACCTACTTCACCACATCTTAATTGACTGCGTTCAACTCTTTTTGGAGTAAAAACACCAAGTTTATCAGCGTAACATACACGATTATTACTGAGCATCTTGATTTTATCTCCTTTAGATAGGGAACCATTTTTAACCCGTATTAAAAGTATTGTTCCGCGATATTTATCAAACCATGAATCAATTATTAATGCTTGTAAAGGAGCGTCAGGATTTCCTATTGGATATGGGATTTTTAAAACTAAATTTTCTAGAATTTCATTAACACCAAATCCTGTCTTAGCTGAACAACGTACTGCTTTAGTTGCATCAAGACCAATTATCTCTTCAATTTCTTTAGCTACACGATCAGGATCAGCTGATAATAAATCAACTTTATTTAAAACTGGTAAAACTATTAAATTCATATCTATAGCCGTGTAGCAATTAGCAAGAGTCTGTACTTGTACTCCCTGAACAGCATCTACAACTAATAACGCACCTTCACAAGCTGAGAGAGAACGAGAAACTTCATAAGAAAAATCAACATGTCCTGGAGTATCAATAAAATTAAGCTGATAATATTTATTATCACATGCTTTATAATTAAGAGTTACGCTTTGAGCTTTAATTGTAATGCCACGTTCACGTTCTAGATCCATAGAATCAAGAACTTGTTCGGACATTTCTCGATCTGTTAGACCACCACAGATCTGAATAAAACGATCAGACAATGTAGATTTTCCATGATCAATATGTGCAATAATGGAAAAATTTCTTATTTGTTTCATTATATTGGTTTTTGCTAATAGTGTTTTAGAAAACTAAAAATAATATTTTTAAGTAAATTATAAAATTTACAATTTATTAATTATATATTAAAAATATTTTCTATTAATAGTCGGTTATTTTATAAATAACATAAGAATTAATTTTTAATCAACACTAAAAGCAATTAGTGTTTTATATTATATATTAATAATATAGAGTTAAAATATTATTTTTCATGGTCAAAAATGATTCGGAAATACAATTCAATATTAAGTTATACCTAAGATTGAATCTAGCTAAATAAAAATTTTTATTAAATAAAAGTATTAAGTATTATAAGCATTAAATATTATAATGCATTATAAAGTAATTTATTTTATCAAATTAACACTTATACTTAAATAAGTCTATTACTTGTCATCAAAAACAATGAAAAAATATTCAAAATCTGATTACCAATACGATGTTTTAATTATAGGCAGTGGTATAGCCGGTCTGTCACTGGCCTTACATTTGTCAAGTAAATATAAAATCATGATTGCAACAAAATCAAAAATCAATGAAAGTGCAACTTTATATGCTCAAGGAGGTATAGCTGCAGTATTTGATGAAAAAGATAGTATTGATTCGCATATAAAAGATACTTTAATTGCTGGAAATGGTTTATGTGACCATGAAGTAGTTTCATTTATCATTAATAATGCACGTCAATGTATCAATTGGTTAGTTAGTAATGGTATATCTTTTGATATTAAATCATGTAGTAAGGGGAAAATAAATTATCATCTTACTAGAGAAGGTGGACATAGTTATAGACGTATTTTACATAATGCCGATTGTACGGGACGTGAAATTCAAAATAATTTAGTAAATAAAGTTTTAATAAACAATAATATTGATGTTGCTGAAAATATTATAGCAATGGATTTAATTACTTCAGATAATAACAATGTATATATTCCACGTCGTGTCATAGGAGCTTGGTTATGGAATTGTAATAAAAAACAAGTTGAAACTTGTTCAGCGAAGGTAATTGTTTTAGCCACAGGAGGAGCATCAAGAGTATATAGATATACTACTAATCCTGACGTAGTATCTGGAGATGGTATTGCGATGGCTTGGCGTATTGGTTGTCGTGTAGCTAATTTAGAATTTAATCAATTCCATCCTACTTGCTTATTCTATCCCAAGGGACAAAGTAATTTTTTGCTAACTGAAGCCTTACGCGGCGAAGGTGCTTTATTGTTACGTCCTAATAAATCTCGCTTTATGTTAGATGTTCATGAAAGAGCTGAATTAGCACCTAGAGATATTGTATCAAGAGCTATTGACTATGAAATTAAACATAATAACATTGATTGTGTTTATTTAGATATTACTCATAAATCACCAAAATTTATTCATGATCATTTTCCAGTAATTTATAATAAATTACTTAAATTTGGATTTGATTTGACGAAAGATATTATTCCTGTAGTACCAGCTGCACATTATACTTGTGGTGGAGTAATAGTTGATAAATCAGGACGTACTGATATAAATTGTTTATATGCAGTTGGTGAAGTAAGTTATACTGGTCTTCATGGTGCAAATCGTATGGCTTCAAATTCTTTATTAGAATGTTTAGTTTATAGTTGGTCTATAGCAAAAAATTTATTTCAGATGTTACCTAACATAAATTTGATAGATTTATTGCCTTCTTTCAAGAAAACACATTATGCAAATCATTTTTTTAGTGAGCGCGATATTAAAAATGATTTAAATAGTATAAAAAAATATATGTGGGATCATGTTGGTATAGTCCGTACTACTAAATCTCTTAAATATGCAAAACATGAAATTAATATCTTAAAAAAGAAAATAAATAATCAATATGTTAATACACATTTATCTCGTCAAATGTTAGAAATTAGGAATTTAGTTCAAGTTGCTGAATTAATAATAAACTCAGCTATAAATAGAAAAGAAAGCAGAGGGTTACATTTTATTGATGATTATCCTGATTTATTACCTAATGCTTTTCCAACAATTTTAATACCAAGTAATTATATCAAATAGAACTTATTTTACTATCATCATAAAAATTTTTAACATTACAGTAGGTAATGCAAATATGAGTAATTTGCTAACATGGCATCATGTACTAGCAGAAGAAAAAAAGAAATCTTATTTCATTAAAATTTTAACATCGCTTAGAAAAAAACGTCTAGCTGGTATAGAAATATATCCAGAACAGAAAAATATATTTAATGCTTTTCGTCTAACTGAATTAAAAGATATAAAAGTTGTCATTATAGGTCAAGATCCTTACTGTAGACCTAATCAAGCTCATGGATTAGCATTTTCTGTATTACCTAATGCTAAAATTCCACCTTCATTAAAAAATATTTATAAAGAATTACTACAAGATATTCATGATTTTAAATACCCAAATCATGGCTTTCTTGAAAGCTGGGCAAAACAGGGGGTAATGCTTTTAAATACTGTTTTAACTGTAGAATCAGGTAAGATATATTCTCATGCAAAACTTGGTTGGGAAAAGTTCACTGATAAAGTAATTAATATTATTAATCAACATTGCAACGGAATAATTTTTTTACTATGGGGTGTACATGCACAAAATAAAGCTTATATAATAAATAACCAACGTCATTATATATTACAATCATCACATCCATCTCCAAGATCCGCACATCTAGGTTTTTTTGGATGTAAACATTTTTCTAAAGCTAATAAGTTGTTAATTGATTTTGGTAAACAACCTATTGACTGGACACCTAAATTATATAGTTTATAACAAGCATATTTATCACAACCATATTTAAAATCGGTTGTGATAAAAAAAGTTTTTAATTAAATTGTTATTGTATTTTTGTTACTATAACCATAGCTGGACGCAATAAACGATTATTTAGCATATATCCCCGTTGCATGATGGATACAATATGATTTGGAGCAATATGCTGTGATTCTGTCACTGACATTGCTTGATGTATAGTTGGGTTAAAAGGGATGTTTATTTGATCTATTATCTGTATTCCGAATTTATGCATTACATTCAATAATGATTTTAAAGTTAATTCAATACCTTCGATCATTGGTTTTGACTGATTGGTTTCTTTATAAGTCAAATCTAAAGCACGTTCAAGACTATCAATTACTGGCAATAATTCAATAGTAAATTTTTCTAATGCAAACTTGTGAACTTTTTCCATTTCTAATTCATTTCGACGACGAATATTTTCTATTTCAGCTTGATTCCGTAATTTCAAATCACGAATATTAGCTTGATATTTGATTAATTTACCTTCAAGAATTGAAATATGACATTTTAATTTTGACTCTTCAGTTAATTTTTCTAATTCAGCTGATTTTTCTAATTCAGCTGATTTTTCTAATTCAGCTGATTTTTCTAATTCAGCTGATTTTTCTAATTCAGCTGATTTTTCTAATTCAGCTGATTTTTCTAATTCAGCTGATTTTTCTAATTCAGCTGATTTTTCTAATTCAGCTATTAGTTCATCTTTATTTAATGAAATATTGTTTTTTATATTTTGTTTTTTATTCTTCATTTTTTTTCCATATTGTCATAAATTCATTTTAACAGTTAGGTTATTATAGAACTTGGTTCAAGTGTTTCAATAGAACTTATAATATTGTATTTAATTTAAGTTATTGAGGATTATTTAATATATGCGAAGGCACTTTAATTGTATAGGTATTGTGGGGTATATAGATTTTCATAAAAGTCCTCCTAATCTTGTTTCCACTTATAAAATGTTATGGGCATGGTTAACTGAAAAAGGTTACAATGTTATTGTTGAAAATAAAATTGCTCAAGCAATTGAATTAAACAACATGAAAATTGATATAACTTTACCTGAAATTGGTCATGAAGCAGATTTAGCTATTGTAGTAGGCGGTGATGGTAACATGTTAGGTGCAGCTCGTATTTTATCTAAATATGATATTAAAGTAATAGGAATCAATAGAGGTAATCTTGGATTTTTAACTGATCTTGATCCAAATAATGCTCAATTTCAATTGGATCAAGTGTTACAAGGAAAATATATTACAGAAAATCGGTTTTTATTAGAATCTGAAATAAAAAGAAAAAGTTATCATAAATATGTAGGTTTAGCTATGAACGAAATAGTTTTACATTCTGGCATAATAGCTCATATGATTGAATTTGAAGTTTACATTGATGATATTTTCGCCTTTTCTCAAAGATCAGACGGATTAATTATTTCTACACCAACAGGTTCTACCGCTTATTCTCTTTCCGCTGGAGGTCCTATTTTAACACCTTCTTTAGATGCAATTTCATTAGTACCCATGTTTCCACATACTCTATCTATTCGTCCGTTAGTAATTAATAGTAATAGTATTATTAGATTGAGATGTAGATGTAATAATCGTCATAATAATATCAAAATTAGTTTAGATAGTCAAATTGTACTTTCAATCAAAGAAGGTGAAGATATAATAATTCGCCGGAGTCAAAACAATCTCAGTTTGATTCATCCAAATAATTATTGTTATTTCAATACATTAAATTCTAAATTAGGTTGGGCAAAAAAATTTTTTTAATGATAAATGTTTATCTGTTAACATTATAGAAAATAAGTTATACAGAATATTATTTCTATGTTACTTCTGAATATAGACAATTTCAAAATGATGATTATTGAAATAATAGATCATTAGTATAAAAAAGTTTTTGATTGTTATCATATTATAATATATCAACTATATTATAGGGTCTGAATTAATATGCAACTATATTTATGATTAATAAGACACTATTTCTTTTGTATCATGTTTAATTGTTTTTATTCTTCAAGGTATGTTGCATGTTGAATAAAAAAATTATTCTTCCTACAATAAATCAAGGTACTTGCTTAAATATTGGTTATATACTTAAAAATCCATTTTGGAATTGCAAGAAAATAAATCATCCATATGGCTTATAACACCTTATAATAAAATTTTCATGCGAAAATAAAACTTGGTATTTGTACTCAAACAACAACGGTAAATGAATTAAAAATTTTTCATTCTTGATTTTTAATCATAAAAGTATTTGAATTACAATAAAAAATCTAAATAATAAAATTTTTAATTAGACTAATTTTTGATTTTTAGTCTTTTCGCTTTTTGACGACGCAATTCCATAGGACTTAATGACAGTAAACGGTAAATTTCTATTCTATCACCTTTGCTTACTATGTCTTCTAAATTGACTAATGTTCCGTAAATACCTATTTTATTTATGCGTAAATCTATATCTTTATGTAATTTTAATATTCCTGATTTTTCAATCACTTCTTTTACTGTACTATGATTTTTTAATTCAAGGTGAAAATGACAATATTGTTTAGGAAGAACATAAACTAATTCTACTAATATAGTATCAGACACTATAAACCTCTTAAAAAAATATTTTTAGAAATATATCATTCAAAGTTAACCTTAAAAGGTTATATGCTTTTTTAATAAAAAATAATTTTTTTCGACAAAAAATGTATTTTTAATGTTTAAATACTTATTTTAATATATTATTATTAACGATAATTTAATAACTTAGTTAAAGTTTATAAATATTATACATGTTAAATATTAATCAGAATCAATCATGACAAAAATATCAAAAAAACCTAATTTTAATATTATTACTAAAAACAAACATGCTTACCATGAATATTTTATTGAAAAAGAATTTGAAGCTGGTTTAGTATTGCAAGGATGGGAAGTAAAGTCACTAAGAGCAGGAAAAGTTAATATAAGCGAAAGTTATATTTTATTATATGAAAAAGAAGCCTATTTATTAGGATCTACATTGCAACCCCTAATATATGTTTCTAATAGTTGCTCACCTGACCCTAAAAGGAGACGTAAATTATTATTAACTAAACCTGAAATTAATTATTTATATTATAACAATAAACAAAAGGGCTATACTATAATTGCGTTATCGATGTATTGGAAAAATGCCTTATGTAAATTAAAAATTGGTATATCACATGGTAAGAAAAAACATGACAAACGCAATGAGATTAAAAATCGTGAATGGAAAATCAATAAATCAAGAATTCTAAAAAATACTAAGATTACGAAAGACTAGATTATTTCTTATATTTTTGCTAGTATTGAAATAAAATTAATTAAGGGGCTGATTTTGGATTTGACGAGATTTTCAAAATCTGAAGCGCATGTCGAGGTACGGTAGGCCTCGTTAATAAACCGTAAATAAATAGTCGCAAACGACAAAAACTACGCTTTAGCAGCCTAATAAGTTTCTAGGGCCCTTTCTACCTGATTTTGCTCTTGGAAATAGGAAATAGAAAGGTCAATATATCAAGAGATCGCACTAATCAGACTTACCTAAAAATGAGAAGTGTTAAAAATAAAAACTTAGGTTAATTCGATATAAGCTTGTCTAACTGCATTTATCGAATGAAAAAAAGTTAGACTAAACATGTAGAACTTAAGATGTAGAAGTTTCGGACGCGGGTTCAACTCCCGCCAGCTCCACCAATAAGAAATTATTGTTAAATTGATGTTTTTATAAGTAGAGATAGTTGTGATTTTACACAAAACATAGTAAATTTCCCGTTTTAACGACCCATAATTTAAGCATATAATTATCCTTTTATTTTTACCTTTAGATTGTTTTAATTAGATTTCTTTTAAAAGTATCATTACAAGTTTCAAGTTAAATATAGAATACCCTCAATTTAAAATATTTTATAAACTTAATTCATAATATTGATAATCATGGGAAAAAGTAATAATAAAGTAGCAATATTAAAATAGCAATATTGAATCAAACTGAAGATTATTATAATATAAATCACGATAAAAAGGATTAATCAATTTACTTAAACATTTGTTACATTACATATAGTTGATCAAAAGGATCATATTGTTCATAACTATTAATGAAAGAAAAAATAATTTTAGAAAAACAAAAAGAAGATAAACAACAATAATATTATATCTAAGTGAATTAAAAATTTGATAATTTTAAATAATTCATGCTGATATGTGATATGCACGAAAGGCACTGGTGTAGTGTTATAAGAGTTATAGAATCGGAATTATGTTAAGTATATTGTTATTTTTAAGACGTTAATTACAATATTCTAAAATAGTTTCTAAGCCTCGCATATGCGAGGCTTTTGTATAAGACAATCTATTAATACTCCAGAATAATTTTTTCTAAAATCATAATAATGATTATTTATTACTACTTATTACTTAATAATTAATACTAAATTTAGTATTGCATGGCTATATGTATAATAATATTTCAGCCTATAAAACTACCATATCTGATATTCTAATATTTAGTTCAAAAAAAAATGACATGCTATAGTTAGTAAAAGATAGAATATTTAACTGTAGAAACTAATCTAAAGTTGAAAATAAAAAATCAAAAGAGAAAAATTAATTATGAGTGTTATTGTTTATTTTAAAAATGACTATATTCAATGCGATACCATAAAAAATGCTATGAATCATAAAGGTACAAATTATATATCAATTAATATTGAAATCCAAACAGAATCTATTGAATACTTAAAATCTTTTGGATATCATCAAACTCCTGTTGTGATAACAGATAATGATCATTGGAGTGGATTTCGTCCAGATAAAATTGCTGGTTTATCTCAACTAACTAATGTTAGAGGATAATGAAATGTTACCACTGGTTTATTTTTCTAGCCAGTCGGAAAATACATATCGATTTATTACATGTCTAGATTTACCGGCTGATAGAATACCCTTAGATATTACACAACAGTTAAAAATAAAAAAACCTTATATTCTATTAGTACCAAGCTACGGTAGTGGTGGTAGTCAAGGTGCAGTTCCTAAACAAGTAATACAATTTCTTAACGATGAATCAAATAGAAATGGTATTCGCGGAGTAATAGCTTCTGGCAATAGAAATTTTGGAAAAGGTTATTGCATAGCTGGAGATATCATTGCTAAAAAATGTCAAGTTCCTTATCTCTATCGATTTGAGTTAATGGGTACCCCTAAAGATATTGCTAATGTAAAAGCAGGAGTAACACAATTTTGGTAATAACTGATACTGTTAGTAATATAACATTAGATTATCATGCACTAAACGCTATGTTAAATCTATACGATACTAATGGTCAAATTCAATTTGATAAGGACCATGAAGCCATTCGTCAATTTTTTATTCAACATGTTAATCCTAATACTATAACTTTTAATTCAATAGCAGAAAGATTAAATTATTTGATTCAAGAAGGTTACTATGAATGCAATATTTTAGGTCAATATGATTTTCAATTTTTATGTGATTTACATAATAAAGCAGATAATTGGGGGTTTAAATTTAAAACGTTTCTTGGTGCATGGAAATACTATACTAGTTATACACTAAAAACTTTTGATAATAAATATTATCTCGAAAATTTTGAGCAAAGAAGTTGCATGGTAGCATTAACTTTAGCAAGAGGTGATAAATTATTAGCAAATAATATATTAGAAGAAATATTAAGTGGTCGTTTTCAGCCTGCTACTCCAACGTTCCTTAATTGTGGTAAAAAACAGCGAGGTGAACTAGTTTCCTGTTTTTTACTACGAATAGAAGATAATATGGAGTCTATTGGTCGAGCGATTAATTCAGCATTACAACTATCTAAACGAGGTGGTGGAGTATCGTTTTTATTATCTAATTTACGTGAATTTGGAGCACCAATTAAATGCATAAAAAATCAATCATCTGGAATAATTCCTGTTATGAAGATATTAGAAGATGCTTTTTCTTATGCAAATCAATTAGGTGCTAGGCAAGGTGCAGGTGCGGTTTGGTTAAATGCACATCATCCGGATATCTTTCGTTTTTTGGATACTAAACGTGAAAATGCTGATGAAAAAATTCGTATTAAAACTTTGTCATTGGGAGTAGTAATACCTGATATTACATTTAAATTAGCAAAAGAAAATAAAGCAATGGCTTTATTTTCACCCTATGACATAAATAAAATTTATGGATATGCATTTAGTGATATTAGCATTAGTGAAAAATATGATGAAATGGTTGCAGATGATCGTATTAACAAAATTTATGTAAAACCTAGAGATTTTTTTCAAACATTAGCAGAAATCCAATTCGAATCAGGATATCCTTATATTATGTATGAGGACAGTGTAAATCGTGCTAATCCGATTTATGGAAGAATTAACATGAGCAATTTATGTTCAGAAATATTACAAGTAAATAGTGCTAGTAAATTTAATAATGACTTAAGTTACCACTATATTGGTAAAGATATATCTTGTAATTTAGGTTCTTTAAATATTGCATATGCAATGGATTCTAAAAATTTAGAACATACTGTTAATATAGCGATCCGCGCATTAACATCTGTTTCGATGATAAGTGAAATCAATTGTGTTCCATCAGTTGCAAAAGGTAATAAAACTTCCCATGCAATTGGATTAGGTCAAATGAATTTACATGGTTATCTAGCACGTGAAGGTATTCAATACGGTTCTCCTGAAGCTCTAGATTTCACTAATATGTATTTTTACTGCATCGCATACTATGTATTACTTACATCAAATTGTTTAGCTAAAGAGCTTAAAACATCATTTGATGGTTTTTCAGAATCTCAATATGCTAGTGGTGTTTACTTTAATAAATATTTACAACGTGAATGGTATCCTCGTACTGAACACGTAATGAAGATTTTTAAAAAATCAAATATTAAATTACCCACTTATAATGATTGGTTTTCACTACGTGAAGAAGTTATGAAATATGGTTTATACAACCAAAATTTTCAAGCTATACCTCCAACTGGATCAATATCATATATTAATCATGCTACTTCAAGCATTCATCCCATCGTTTCACGTATTGAGATAAGAAAAGAAGGCAAAACAGGCAGGGTGTATTATCCAGCACCTTTTATGACCAACAATAATTTGGAATTATACCAAGACGCATATCAAATTGGCTATAAAGCAATTATAGATACTTATGCTGAAGCTACACAGCATGTTGATCAAGGTCTATCTTTAACATTATTTTTTCGTGACGACATAACAACTCGTGATATAAATAGAGCACAGATTTATGCCTGGAAAAAAGGTATAAAAACACTTTATTATATTCGAATACGACAAACAGCTCTTCAAGGTACAGAAGTTAAAAGCTGTATCTCATGTACATTATAATGGAAATTATGCAATTTAAGAGAATTCAAGCAGTTAATTGGAATAGAATTCAAGATGAAAAAGATCTTGAAGTATGGAATAGACTTACCAGTAATTTTTGGATACCAGAAAAAATACCATTATCCAATGATTTTCCTACTTGGCAAACTTTAGATAAATATCAGCAGCAACTAACTACACGAGTATTTACAGGTTTAACATTACTAGATACTATTCAAAATGTGATAGGTGCACCAGGATTAATCAATGATGCTTTAACTTCTCATGAAAAATCTGTATTGTCTAATATCAGTTTTATGGAAGCTGTGCATGCTCGTTCATATAGTTCAATATTTTCTACATTATGTAATACTCAAGATGTAGATAGTGCTTATTTATGGAGTGATATAAATCAACCATTACAAAATAAAGTAGATATGATTCTCGTACATTATCAATCCAATGATTCATTAAAAAAGAAAATAGCTAGTGTATTTCTTGAATCATTTCTCTTCTATTCTGGTTTTTGGTTGCCAATGTATTGGTCAAGTCGTGGTAAATTGACCAATACAGCTGATTTAATACGTTTAATCATGAGAGATGAAGCAGTACATGGTTATTATATTGGGTATAAATATCAAAAGTCATTGAGAAATGTTAATGAAAATCGCCGTAAAGAACTAAAAAATTTTTGTTATGATTTCTTATTAGCTTTATATGAGAACGAAGTTGTTTATACCAATCAGCTTTATGGTGATATAGGTTGGGCAGAAGAAGTTATCGTATTTCTTCATTACAATGCTAATAAAGCATTAATGAACCTAGGTTATGAAGCTTTATTTCCAGAAGAAATCGCCATGGTAAATCCAGTTATTCTGTCTGCTCTTTCCCCCAATTCCAATGAAAATCATGATTTTTTTTCTGGCTCTGGTTCATCTTATATGGTAGGTAAATCAGTAGATACTGAAGATGAAGATTGGAATTTTTAATTTATAGAATATCTTGAATTTATGCATTAGATATGAATAACAAACCCATATAACTCATCAACAAAGATATTAAAATTATCACAATTTTACAATATTATTCCATCTTTAGAATTTAGGAAACACCATATTAACATGATTAATGTTATATTAAGGTAAAGGTAACACAATATATTATGCAAAAAAATTATTCTGAAAAAATTTATCCTATTCGATATGCTTTAATTAGTGTTTATGATAAAACCGGTATCATTGAATTTGTTACAGATCTTCATAAACGAAATATTAAAATAATTGCAACTGAAGGTACTGCAAATTTATTGATTGCATCAGGAATACCGGTGTTAGAAGTAGCTAAATATACTAAATTTCCAGAAATCTTAAATGGGAGGGTTAAAACTTTACATCCAAAAATACATGGTGGTATTTTGTATCGTCGAGGTAAAGATAATTATCTAATTAAAGACTATAAAATTTTGCCAATAGATATGATAGTAGTTAATTTTTATCCATTTGAACAAAAAATTTTTAATAAACATTGTTTAGTAGAGGATGCAATAGAAAACTTAGATATTGGAGGTCCAACTATGTTATCTTCTGCAGCAAAAAATTATGAATTTGTATCTATTATTACAAAAGATACTGATTATGAGTCTATTTTAAATGAATTAGATGCTAATAATAATTCACTAACTCTGGATACTCGTTTGAAATTAGCAATTAAAGCTTTCAAATATTTAGCTACTTATCATAATACAATTGCAAATTATTTCAATGAATTAACATTACCATTGTACGATCACGGTGAACAAAATAATAGTACAATTACGAACAATTTACCACAAACAATTAATATAAATTTTATCAAAAAACAAAATATGCTATATGGAGAAAATAGTCATCAATCTGCAGCTTTTTATGTACAAGAATTTGTGGATGAAAAATATTCTTCAAACTTCTCAAATCTTCAAGGAAAGACTCTTTCATATAATAACATGATAGATATTGACACAGCTTTAGAATGTTTAAAAGAGTTTGTTGAACCTACTTGTGTAATAGTTAAACATGCAAATCCATGTAGTGTTGCAACAAGCAATTCAATTTATTCTGCATATTCAATTGCTTACAAGTCTGACCCAATTTCAGCATTTGGTGGAGTGATTGCTTTTAATTGTGAATTAGATCAATATACAGTTAGTTTAATTCTTGAATGTCAATTTGTAGAAGTTATTATAGTTCCTTCAGTGACTAAAACTGCATTAAAAATTATTTCCGAAAAGAAAAAAATTAGATTAATTCTATATAATCAATGGAAAAATAATATTCCAAAATTAGATATTAAAAATATTAATGGTGGTTTATTAGTCCAAGAACATAATAGTAAAACTGTAGATATGAACCAACTTAGTGTAGTCACTAAGATTAAACCAAGTAAAAAAGAACTTCAAGATGCTATGTTTTGCTGGAAGGTATCTAAATTCGTTAAATCTAATGCTATTGTATGTGCTAGAGATAAAACTACAATTGGTATTGGCGCAGGTCAGATGAGCCGTATTGATGCAGTGAAAATTGCTAATATGAAAGCAAAAAATGCAGGATTACATACTAAAAATGCTGTTATAGCTTCTGATGCTTTTTTTCCATTTCGCGATAGTATAGACTTTGCTGCTACTGTAATGGATGTAAGTTGTATTATACAACCAGGTGGTTCTATTCGTGATAGAGAAATAATTGAAGCAGCTAATGAACATAATATTGCAATGATATTCACTAATATACGTAATTTTCGTCATTAATTATTAACATATAGAAAATAAAAAATGAAAATTTTAATTATTGGTGGTGGTGGACGTGAGCATGCATTAGTATGGAAAGTATTACAATCACCACTAACTGATGTTGTATTTGTTGCTCCTGGAAATGCCGGTACAGCTTTAGAAACTCGTGTATATAATGTAGCAATTAAATCTACTGATATACCTGCATTAATAAAATTTGCTCAAAAAGAAAAAATAGATCTAACAATTGTAGGTCCAGAACTACCACTAATCATGGGTATAGTTGATGAGTTTCGCAAATCAGGATTAAATATTTTTGGCCCAACTAAATCTGCTTCTCAGATAGAAAATTCTAAAGTTTTTGCTAAAAAATTTTTATTACGTCATAATATAGCGACTCCGAAATATGAATATTTTACGGAAATAAACCTAGCAATATCTTATCTTAACACAATAAAATTTCCTATTGTTATTAAAGCAAATGGTTTAGCAGCGGGTAAAGGTGTAATGATTCTTCATAATAAACAAGAAGCAGAAAAAATCGTAAAAAATATGCTTACAGGTAATTTATTTGGAAATTCTGGAAAAAGTATTATAATAGAAGAATTTTTATATGGAGAAGAAGTTAGTTTTATTGTGATGGTTGATGGTAAAAATATTTTACCAATGGCTACAAGTCAAGATTATAAACGTATTGGTAATAATAATACAGGTTTAAATACAGGAGGAATGGGATCACGTTCTCCAGCTGTATTTATAAATAATAATTTATATCATAATATAATCGAACAAATTATATATCCAACTGTATTTGGAATGGCAATGGAACAAAATCCTTATACTGGTTTTCTTTATGCTGGACTAATAATCAATGAATTAGGCAAACCATATGTTATAGAATTTAATTGTCGTTTAGGAGATCCTGAAACTCAATCAATTATGATGCGTTTACAATCTGATTTTGTAGATCTTTGTATGGCTGGATGTAATGGTATACTAGATAAAAAAGATATAAATTGGGATTCACGATATGCATTAAGTTTAGTTTTAGCTACAAAAGGGTATCCTAATCATTTTATTAATAATGATGAAATTCATGGATTGTCTAAAATAAATTGTAATAATAGTAAAATATTTCATTCTGGTACATCTTTATGTAGAAATAAATTATTTACTAATGGAGGTCGTGTGTTGTGTATAACTACTTTAGATGAAGATACTAAAAAAGTAAAAGAACGACTGTATAAAATAGCTGAATCAATTTATTGGAAAAACATTTACTATCGCACTGACATTGGATTTGATTAAACAAATAATATTTAATGCCATATGCGAGAAAGACTATGTACTGATTCAATAAATATACCTGCTTTTTCCGGTGATGTATCGTGATGTATACCATGACCTAAATTAAAAACATGACCACTACCTTTACCAAAACTTTCTAGGATTTTCTTTACTTCATATATTATGCGTTCAGGAGAAGAGTAGAGGACTGAAGGATCCATATTTCCTTGAATTGCAACTTTATTTCCAACGCGACGACGTGCTTCACCAATATTTATAGTCCAATCAATACTTAGAGCATCACAACCGATTTCTGCCATATCTTCTAACCATTGATTCCCACCTTTAGTAAATAATACAATAGGCACATAACAATCTTTGTTTTTACGAATTAAACCATTAACTATTTTTTCTAAATAATAAAGAGAAAATTCTCTATAAGCAGATCCAGTTAATATACCACCCCAAGTATCAAATAACATTACTGATTGTACACCTGAACAAATTTGTGCGTTTAAATATAAAATTATATTGTTTGCTAATTTATCTAGCATTTTATGTAAAATAATTGGGTCGGAATACATCATTTTTTTTATTTTATTAAATACTTTACTACTGCTACCTTCTACCATATATGTTGCTAGAGTCCAAGGACTTCCGGAAAAACCAATGAGCGGCACTTCTCCTTTAAGATTTTTATAAATCATCCGTACTGTATTCATTACATAATTCAATTCTTGTTCTGGATCATATACTGGTAAACGTTCAACGTCAGCACTACAAGTAATAGGATATAAAAAACCAGGACCACATTTTTCATCGAAATAAAGCCCCAATCCCATTGCATCTGGAATTGTCAAAATATCACTAAAAATTATTACTGCATCTAAATCATAACGATGCAAAGGTTGTAATGCAATTTCACAAGCCATATCAACATCTTTACAAAGCGAAAGAAAATTATTAAATTTAGAACGTATTTTTTTATACTCAGGTAAATATCTTCCAGCCTGTCTCATCATCCAAACTGGAGTAACATCGACTGGTTGACGTAATATAGCACGTAAATAACGATCATTTTTTAGATTAAACATGGTCCATTAATGATTAGTTTGTCATGATAAATTATGGAAGTACTATTAAATTTAATATCATTACCAATGATTGATAATGATATTGATTTTGTTAACAGCAATAAAAAGTTAATAAACTTTATTCATCTTTAGTACGGTCATTTAACCCAGCATTTAACAACTCTGCTAAATTAGCGGAAGCTTTATCAGCGGTAATATTTAATTTAGATACACTATCTTTAGTAACAATTCTATTTCTTATTCGATCTTTATGATATGAATAGCCAGTACCAGCTGGAATAAGTCTACCAACTATAACATTCTCTTTAAGTCCTCGAAGTGCATCATATTTACCTGCTACAGAAGCTTCTGTAAGAACACGTGTAGTTTCCTGAAATGAAGCTGCTGAAACAAATGATTCAGTTGCCAATGAAGCTTTAGTAACACCAAGTAGTTCTCTCATATAAGTTGTAGTCTTTTTTCCCTTTTCCTTCAGTCTACGATTAGATATTCTAACTCGACAAAATTCTACCTGTTCGCCTTCTAAAAATTCTGAGTTTTCAGTATTTATAATGGTAGCTTTACGTAACATCTGACGAATAATTACTTCAATATGTTTATCATTAATCTTTACACCTTGCAAACGATAAACTTCTTGTACTTCATTAGTTATATAACGAGTTACTGCATGAATACCACGTAAACGTAAAATATCATGTGGAGATTCAGGACCATCTGAAATTACATCTCCTTTTTCAACACGTTCCCCTTCAAAAACATTTAATTGTCGCCATTTTGGAATCATTTCTTCATATGTTTCGTTGCCGTTCAGTGGAGTAATCATTAAACGTCTTTTACCTTTAGTTTCCTTTCCAAAAGAAATAATACCACTAATTTCTGCTAATATAGCCGGTTCTTTAGGACGACGAGCTTCAAAAAGATCAGCAACTCGAGGTAAACCTCCAGTAATATCTTTAGTCCCACCAGATTCTTGGGGAACACGAGCTAATATATCTCCTGCCCTAATTTTTACTCCATCTTCCAATTGTACAATTGCTTTGCCTGGTAAAAAATATTGTGCTGGAATGTCAGTACCCAAGATAAAAATATCTTCTCCTTTATCATCAACAATTTTCAGTGCAGGTCGTAAATCTTTACCAAGACTAGTACGTTCAGCATTTTCTAATATTACTAAAGAAGATAAACCAGTTAAATCGTCTGTTTGTCTTGTAATTGTCTGACCATCAATTATATCTATAAACCTAATAAAACCGTCTATTTCAGTGATGACAGGCATAGTATGAGGATCCCAATTTGCTACAATTTCTCCTGAAACAACAGATTGCCCATTATCTTTTTCCATTATCGATCCATAAGGAATTTTATAACTTTCTTTAGTTCTATTAAATTCATCAACGATTTTCAATTCAACATTACGCGATATAACTACTGGCTTACCTAAAGAATTAGATACAAGTTTGGCATTAATAAGTTTTATGGTGCCTTTATTCTTAACTGTAATGCTTGATTCAGTAGCTACACGTGATGCAGCTCCTCCAATATGAAATGTACGCATTGTAAGCTGAGTACCAGGTTCTCCTATTGATTGTGCTGCAATAACACCAATTGCTTCACCTTTATTAACAAGATGTCCTCGTGCTAGATCACGACCGTAACAGTTAGCACATACTCCAAAATCAGTTTCACAACATACAACTGAACGAACCTTTACATTATCTATTGAATTTTCTTCTAATAAATCACAATAATACTCATCTAACAAGGTATTTCTATACATTAAAACTTTATCTGTTCCTGGCTTAAGAATATCTTCTGCAATTACTCTACCTAAAACACGCTCACGTAAAGGATCTTTAACATCTCCTCCCTCTATAACTGGAGTCATATTTATCCCTTCATAAGTACCACAATCATCTTCAGTAATAACTAAATCTTGTGCAACATCTACTAAACGACGCGTTAAATAACCTGAATTTGCAGTTTTTAAAGCAGTATCTGCTAATCCTTTTCTAGCGCCATGAGTTGAAATAAAATATTGTAAAACATTTAAGCCTTCACGAAAATTAGCAGTGATAGGAGTTTCAATAATTGATCCATCTGGTTTCGCCATCAAACCACGCATTCCAGCTAATTGACGAATTTGAGCTGCAGAACCACGAGCACCAGAATCAGCCATCATGAATATATTATTAAAAGAAGATTGTTTTTCTTGTTTTCCATCACAATTAATTATTACTTCAGTTGAAAGATTTTCCATCATTGCCTTAGCAACACGTTCATTAGCAGCAGCCCAAATATCAATAACTTTATTATATCTTTCTCCTACAGTAACTAATCCAGATTGAAATTGTTCTTGTATTTCAGAAACTTCTAATTCAGCTTCAGAAATAATTTCTGATTTTTTTTCAGGAATCACCATGTCATCAATCCCGACAGAAACACCTGAACGAGCTGCGTAAGCAAAACCAGAATACATAATTTGATCAGCAAAAACAACGGTAGATTTTAATCCCAAGATGCGATAACAGGTATTTAACATTTTAGAAATAGTTTTTTTACCTAATACTTGATTTACAATAGAGTAAGGTAGACCTTTTGGTACAATCATCCAAAGAATTGCACGACCAATAGTAGTATCAACTATACTTGTACTAGAAACAAATTCACCGTGTTCATTTTTATGAAATTCATTAATACGAACCTTAACACGAGCATGTAATTCAGCTTGTCCGGTTCGATATAAACGCTCTGCTTCTTTTGGACCAGTTAGCATCATACCTTCACCTTTACTTCTAAATTTATCTCTTGTCATATAGTATAAACCTAGTACAACATCTTGAGAGGGAACAATAATTGGTTCGCCATTAGCTGGAGATAAAATATTATTAGTTGACATCATTAATGCACGTGCTTCTAATTGAGCTTCTAAAGTTAAAGGTACATGTACTGCCATTTGATCTCCATCAAAATCAGCATTATATGCTGCACATACTAATGGATGTAATTGAATTGCCTTACCTTCAACAAGAACCGGCTCAAATGCTTGGATTCCTAAACGATGCAATGTAGGTGCACGATTTAGTAATACTGGATGTTCACGAATAACGTCGTCAAGAATATCCCAAACAACTGATTCTTCACGTTCAACCATTTTTTTTGCAGCTTTTATTGTAGTAGCTAATCCTCTTATTTCTAATTTGCCATAAATAAAAGGTTTAAATAATTCCAAAGCCATTTTTTTTGGTAATCCACACTGATGCAAATGAAGATAAGGTCCTACCGTAATAACAGAACGTCCTGAATAATCAACTCGTTTACCTAGTAAATTTTGACGAAAACGCCCTTGTTTGCCCTTAATCATATCGGCTAGTGATTTTAATGGGCGTTTGTTAGAACCAGTAATAGCACGACCTCTACGACCATTGTCTAATAAGGCGTCTACTGCTTCTTGTAACATCCTCTTTTCATTTCTAACAATTATATCTGGAGCAGAAAGATCTAATAATCTTTTTAATCTATTATTACGATTAATAACACGACGATATAAATCGTTCAAATCTGAAGTTGCAAAACGTCCTCCATCAAGGGGGACTAAAGGGCGTAAATCTGGTGGAAGAACTGGTAATACACTTAAGATCATCCACTCAGGTTTATTTCCAGATTGAATAAATGATTCTAATAATTTAATTCTTTTAGTTAATTTTTTTCTTTTAGTTTCAGAATTAGTTTCATAAAGTTCATCCCGCAATTGTTCACATTCTTGTTCTAATTCCATGTTTTTTAATAAGTATTGAATAGCTTCAGCACCCATTTTTGCATCAAATTCATCACCAAATTCTTCTAAGACATCTAGGTATTGTTCTTCAGTTAAAATTTGTCGTTTTTCAAGACTTGTCATACCACCTTCAACTACAACATAAGATTCAAAATATAGTACCCTTTCTATATCACGCAAAGGCATATCTAATAATAGTCCAATACGTGATGGTAAAGATTTTAAAAACCAAATATGAGCTGTTGGTGATGCAAGTTCTATATGTCCCATACGCTCACGGCGTACTTTAGTTTGTGTTACTTCAACACCACATTTTTCACAAATTACACCACGGTGCTTTAATCTTTTATATTTACCGCATAAGCACTCATAATCTTTTACTGGTCCAAAAATACGAGCACAAAAAAGGCCATCACGTTCTGGTTTAAAAGTACGATAATTAATAGTTTCTGGTTTTTTTACTTCACCAAAAGACCAAGAACGTATCATATCTGGTGCGGCTAAAGAAATTTTAATGGTATCAAATTCTTCTTTTTTATTTTGTGTTTTTAGGAATTTAAGTAAATCTTTCACGGATTAGTTCTCGTCGGGGGGGTGAGATTTAAGAGTGTTTAAAACAAAATAACTTAAATACTCCATAATCAACAAATATAAATTACAGTGAATAAAACTTTTAATCTGTATCTTTTAGAAGATATAACAACATTAAGCTACTCGTCTTCCAACTCTATATTAATACCTAATGATCGAATTTCCTTCAATAATACATTAAAAGATTCTGGCATGCCTGGTTCCATATTATGATTACCATCTACAATATTTTTGTACATTTTAGTACGACCATTAACATCATCAGATTTTACTGTAAGCATTTCCTGTAAAGTATATGCTGCACCGTAAGCTTCCAATGCCCAAACTTCCATTTCACCAAAGCGTTGACCACCAAATTGAGCTTTACCACCTAAAGGTTGCTGAGTAACTAAGCTATAGGAACCTGTAGAACGTGCATGCATTTTATCATCTACTAAATGATTAAGTTTAAGCATATACATGTATCCAACAGTAACTTTTCTTTCAAACTTTTCACTTGTTCGTCCATCAAATAGAGTAATTTGTCCAGAAGAAGGCAAACCACTTAATTGCAGTAATTCTTTAATTTCATTTTCCTTAGCACCATCAAAAACAGGACTTGCAATTGGCATTCCTTTTTTTAAATTCTCGGCTAAACATAATATTTCTGTATCACTAAAGCTACTTAAATCTACCTTTTGACGCAAATCTGTACCTAAATCATAAGCACGCTGTATAAATTTACGCAATTTAATAATTTCTTCTTCTTTCTTTAGCATTTCATCTATTTTTTCGCCAATTCCTTTAGCAGCCATACCTAAGTGAGTTTCGAGAATTTGTCCAATATTCATACGTGATGGTACACCTAAAGGATTTAATACAACATCAACTGGAATACCGTGTTCATCATATGGCATGTCTTCTATTGGATTGATTTTTGAGATAACTCCTTTATTTCCATGACGACCTGCCATTTTATCGCCCGGTTGAATTTGACGTTTAACAGCAAGATATACTTTAACTATTTTTAATATACCAGGTGCGAGATCGTCACCTTGAGTAATTTTTCGACGTTTATCTTCTATTTTTTTCTCAAATTCTTGCTTAAGTTCCGAGTATTGATAATTTAAGTGTTCTAATTGATCTTTTTTGTTTTTATCATTAATATCTAATTTAAACCAGTCTTCACGGGGTATTTTATGTAATTCACTAATATCAATATTGTCAGATAATAGTAATGTATAAACACGACTAAATATTCCAGCTTCTAAAATTTGTCTTTCATCTGAAAAATCTTTTTTTGCTTGTTTTAGCTGCATATCTTCTATTTCTAAAGCACGCTTATCTTTTTCTATCCCATCTCTAGTAAAAATTTGGACATCAATAACCGTTCCAGATACACCGTTTGGTACTCTCAGTGATGAATCTTTTACATCAGATGCTTTTTCACCGAAAATAGCACGTAATAATTTTTCTTCCGGTGTTAACTGAGTTTCACCTTTAGGAGTTACTTTACCTACTAAAATATCTCCACCAGTTACTTCTGCTCCTATATACACAATACCTGATTCATCCAATTTAGAAAGAGCAGCTTCACTTACATTTGGAATATCCGCAGTAACCTCTTCGGAACCTAATTTAGTATCTCTAGACATACATGCAAGCTCTTGAATGTGAATGCTAGTAAATCTATCTTCTTGGACTACACGTTCTGAAATTAAGATAGAATCTTCAAAATTATATCCATTCCAAGGCATAAAAGCGACTCGCATATTTTGTCCTAAAGCTAACTCACCTAAATCAGTAGAAGGACCATCTGCTATTACATCACCTCTCTCAATTTTTTCACCCAATGAAATACAAGGAATTTGATTAATACAAGTATTCTGATTAGAACGAGTATATTTCGTTAAATTATAAATATCGATTCCAACTTCATCACAAAGTATTTCTTTATCATTAACTTTAATAACAATACGAGATGCATCCAGATATTGTATTAAACCACCTCTTTTAGCTACCACTGTCACTCCGGAATCAACAGCTACTGCACGTTCCATTCCTGTTCCAACTAAAGGTTTATCAGTACGTAATGTTGGGACAGCTTGACGTTGCATATTTGCGCCCATTAAAGCACGATTAGCATCATCATGTTCAAGAAATGGTATTAATGATGCACCAACAGAAACTATCTGTTGAGTTGAAACATCCATATAATCAACTTGTTCTTTATGAAATAATCCTGATTCTCCTTTATTGCGACAAATTATTAGATCATCTATAAACTTACCATCTTCATCTATATGAGCATTTGCTTGCGCAATTACATAATTACCTTCTTCAATAGCAGATAAATAATTGATTCTATCAGAAACAATACCCTTAAAAACACAACGATAGGGTGTTTCTAAAAATCCGTATTCATTTGTTTTTGCATATACAGATAAAGAATTGATCAAGCCAATATTTGGACCTTCTGGAGTTTCAATCGGACAAACACGTCCGTAGTGTGTAGGATGAACATCTCTCACTTCAAAACCGGCTCTTTCACGTGTTAATCCTCCTGGACCAAGTGCAGAAATACGACGTTTATGAGTTATTTCTGATAAAGGATTATTTTGATCCATAAATTGAGACAATTGACTAGAACTAAAAAATTCTTTTACTGCTGCTGAAATAGGCTTTGCATTGATCATATCTTGAGGCATTAAAGTATCGAGATCTCCTAAAGATAAACGTTCTCTAACCGCACGTTCAACACGTATTAAACCTATACGAAATTGATTTTCAGCCATTTCACCTACTGAACGAATACGCCGATTTCCTAAATGATCAATATCATCTACCTCTCCCTTACCATTACGAATATTAATAAGTTTTTTCATTACGTCAACAATATCTTTTTTACTAAGAACACCAGAACCTTCTATTTGTTCTCTCCCTAATGAACGATTAAATTTCATACGACCTACAGCAGAGAGATCATATCTGTCATCGGAAAAGAATAAATTTTCAAAAAGATTCTCAGTAGCTTCACGTGTTGGAGGCTCACCAGGTCGCATCATACGATAAATTTCAACAAGTGCGCTTGATTTGTCGTTAGTAGTATCAATACGTAATGTTTCAGAGATATAAGCTCCATGATCTAAATCATTAATAAATAATGTTTCAATTTGCTTATATCCTAATTGCTTTAATTTATAGATTAAATCTATTGTGATTTCTGTATTAGCTAAAACAATTAGCTCTCCAGTACTATAATCGTAGTAATCTTTAGCTAAAATTCTACCTAAAAGATATTCAATTGGAACTTCAATATATCTGATATTATCTTTTTCCAATTGATTGATATGTCTTGAAGTAATACGACGATTTTTTTCAATATAAATTTTTCCATTAACTGCAATATCAAAGGTAGCGGTTTCACCCCGTAATCTTTCAGGAATTAATTGCATTAATATTTGATCAGTATGAAACTCAAATATTATTTTTTCAAAGAACATATTTAAAATATCTTCAGTTTTATAATTTAATGCTCTTAAAATAATAGTTGAAGGTAATTTACGTCTGCGGTCAATGCGAATAAATAAATTATCTTTGGGATCGAATTCAAAATCTATCCAAGAACCTCTATAAGGAATTATACGTGCATTATATAATATTTTGCCTGAAGAATGAGTTTTACCTTTATCGCTATCAAAAAATACACCTGGACTACGATGTAATTGAGATACTATGACACGTTCAGTACCATTAATAATAAAAGTACCGTTTTCTGTCATTAATGGAATTTCTCCCATATAAACTTCTTGTTCTTTAATATGTTTTACATTTTTTTCTGAAAAATCAGTTTCATAAATTATTAAACGCAACTTCACCCTAAGTGGAGCAGAAAAAGTTGCACCACGAATTTGACATTCTTTTACATCAAAAATAGGTGAACCTAAACGATAACTTACATATTGTAATTCAGAATTACCGCCATAACTCATAATAGGGAATACAGAACGGAAAGCAGCTTCCAAGCCGTATTGACCTTCTGAATCATGTTCAATAAATTTTTGAAAAGAGTCAAGTTGAATAAAAAGCAGGTAAGGGACGTCTAGCACTTTTGGACGCTTACCAAAATCTTTACGGATTCGTTTTTTTTCTGTATAAGAGTAAACCATTATGGCTCCTCAGCTAGCTGATAGGTCAACCTATTTTTAGGTTTTTATACTTTCGATAATAAAATTTATTAAATTTTATTATCAGCTAAAATTTTTAAAGGAAAAAGGCTGGTGATTTTATCACCAGCCGTCAGTCTTACTAGACTATAAAGCTAAAAATTCTACTTAACTTCAACTTCAGCTCCGGCTTCTTTTAAAATCACTTCTAAAGCTGCTGCATCTTCTTTGGTAATACCCTCTTTGATTACACCAGTTGCTTCAACTAAATCTTTAGCCTCTTTTAGTCCTAACCCAGTTGCTGCCCGCACAGCTTTAATTACTGCTACTTTATTAGGCCCAATAGATTTTAAGACTACATTAAATTCAGTTTGTTCTTCAATAGTCTCAGCAGGGCCAGAATTTACAACCACTTTAGAAGAAACACCGAATTTTTCTTCCATAGCAGAAACTAAGTCAACAATTTCCATTACAGACATAGCAGAAACAGCTTCTAAAATTTGGTCTTTAGTTATAGACATTACGATTATTCCTAAAATAAAAATCAGAAAAACCTTTATATCATAGAAAATTTTTAATTATCTATTTTATATTTTTAATCGCAGTTAATACACGAACTATTTTTCCTGCAGCGGCTTCTTTCATAGTTAACATTAAATTTATTAGCGCTTCTTCGTAAGTTGGAAGAGCTGCTAAATAATCAATTTTATGAGCATCAATTAGTTGATTTTCAAAAGCTGCACCTTTAATGCTAAATGTTACGTTTTCTTTTGCAAAATCTTTTAATAGACGAGCAGCTATACCCGGATGTTCTATAGAATATGCAATTAATGTAGGACCCACAAAAGTGTTTTTTAAACATTCAAATTGTGTATTTTTAACAATTTTATGTAGTAAAGTATTGCGAACGACATATATATATACACCAGATTTACGAGCTTTTTCTCTCAATTCAGTTATTTTATCTACAGTAACACCACGAAAGTCGGCAACAACTGCCGAAATTGCTTTTTTTGCTATTTTGCAAATTTTAGTAACAATCGCTTTTTTATCATGAAGATTTAGTGGCATTATCCTACACTCCTAGACTTAAATTGGAGAAAATATTAAAAAAACTGTTTTTTTAATTGAATAAAAATTGAAAAAAGGATAATAAAATCTGCTAAATCAAGAAAGTATATTGTCCTGGCATTGATATGTTTATTTATTATTTTCATTATCACTTGATTCTATTTTATATACTATTAATTTAATATATACAAGATAATATTCAATTTTAAGTTAAATAATTTATTCTATATTATAGAATTAATAATAAGATAATCTTATTATTTCTTGTTTTAATAGATAATTTAAATTTCTAAATATTCAAACCAACTAAATCAATATTGATTCCTATACCCATCGTAGTTGAAATACTAATTTTTTTTATATAATTACCTTTTGCATGAATAGGTTTCATTTTTTTTAAATCAATCAACAAAGATTCTAGATTTTCTTTAATTTTTTCAACTTCAAAATTTATTTTACCAATAGACGTATGAATTATACCGTTTTTATCGTTTCTATAACGAATTTGGTTATTTTTGAGATTTTTAACAGCTTTAGCAATATTTGAAGTCACAGTACCCATCTTAGGATTAGGCATTAATCCTTTGGTACCTAAAATTTGTCCCAATTGACTTACAATATGCATTGCGTCTGGAGTTGAAATTACAACATCAAAATTTAAATTACCTCTTTTAATCTCATCAACAAGATCTTGCATACCAACGATTATAGCTCCTTCTTTAATTGCTTCTTCAGCTTTTAATCCTTCAGCAAAAACTGCAATACGTAAAGAACGACCTGTACCATGAGGTAAAATGGTTGCACTACGAATATTTTGATCTGATTTTTTTGCATCAATACTTAAATGTATAGCTACATCAATACTTTCTATAAATTTAGAAACAGCATATTTTTTAAGTATAAGAACAGCTTCATTAAAATCATATTTTTTAGTCACATCAATTTGATTTAGTATTGTTGCTACACGTTTAGTTATTTTAATCATTTCAATCCTCTACCACTAATCCCATAGAAATAGCAGTACCTTCAATAGAACGAGACATTGCTTCTATATTAGATCCTGTCATATCTGTTGATTTATTTTTTGCTATTTCAAGAATTTGTGCCCGAGTTATAGTACCAACTTTTTCTTGATTAGGTTTACTTGAACCTAATTTAATCCCTACAGCTTTTTTAAGTAAAACAGCAGCGGGGGGTGTTTTTATAATAAATGTAAATGTACGATCTGTATATACCGTTACAATTACTGGAGTTGGGATACCTTTTTCTAAAGGTGCTGTCTCAAGATTAAAATCCTTACAAAACTGCATGATATTAACACCTTGCTGCCCTAAAGCAGGTCCGACTGGTGGACTTGGATTAGCCATGCCAGCAGGAATCTGTAACTTCACATATGCTTGAACTTTTTTAGCCATATATCTCCTTATTAATTTAATTAAATAAATATTTATTTCAATAATACAATAGGATATTGTCTATTTCCATAGCTAATCATAGAAAAAATACTTTTCAACCTTTTTCTACTTGAGAAAAATCAAGTTCTACTGGCGTCGCTCTTCCAAAAATTGAAACTGATACTTTTAGGCGACTTTTTTCATAATCCACTTCTTCTACTATACTGTTAAAGTCTGCAAATGGACCATCATTAACTCGAACTATTTCACCTGGTTCAAAAATAGTTTTTGGACGCGGTTTATCACCAATTTTTTGAAGTCTATTAATAATAAGATGAGCTTCTTTATCACTGATAGGAGAAGGTCGATCAGAAGTGCCACCGATAAAACCCATAACGCGAGGAACACTTTTTACTAAATGCCAACTAGAATCATTCATTACCATTTGGACAAGTACGTAACCAGGGAAAAATTTCCTTTCACTTTTACGGCGTTGACCGCAACGAATTTCAATCACTTCTTCTGTAGGAACCATAATTTCCCCAAACATGTTCTGCATATTATATAACCTAATATGTTCACGCAACGATTGCGCTACGCGTCCTTCAAAACCGGAAAACGCTTGTATAACATACCAACGTTTTTTTGGAACTTCAGACATCTTACAACCTCAGACCAGTAATAAATGATACAACACGGACTAGGATATTATCCAGTCCCCACAAAAGTAATGACATTAAGATAGTAACAGCTATAACAATTACTGTTATACGAAATGTTTCTTGATAACTAGGCCAAACAACTTTTTTCATTTCAGCTTTTGACTCTCGAATAAAAATTAAAGCTGTCTTGCCTGTTTTCATTGATAGTAAAATAAAAATAGAAATTACTACTAATATCATTAGAGCTATTATACGTAAATATAATTTTGTTTCTTGGTAGTAACAATTACCTACAATTGCAGTTAGCAATAATGTTAATATAATTATCCACTTTGCTATTTCTAAGCTGAAAAAAGTTACTTTAGCTTCGTTATTATTACTCATACATTTTCAACCTGCTAAAATAATTCTAATATCATGTAGTTTTATACCGCATTAATTTTTTAGAAATAGTAAGGATCGGAAAAGTATATTAACTGATGGTTTTTATAACACATTGTATTAATTTATTACTATTAAATATCTTTATATTATTCAATAATTGTGTTGCGATTTGATATCCAAATACTTCTTTCATAAAATTATTATAATAATAGCAATCAATTTGTTCATTAAAAACCGAAAAGATAATATTTTATGTAAACACCTCAAACCCAAACATAAATCTAATAACAAATTATGCTGATACCCAGGATTGAACTGGGGAACCTCACCCTTACCAAGGGTGCGCTCTACCAACTGAGCTATACCAGCATAGATATATGGAGCGGGTAACGGGAATCGAACCCGTATCATTAGCTTGGAAGGCTAAGGTAATAACCGTTATACCATACCCGCCATATTATAAATAAAAAATAATATAAAAATTTAAAATGTACAAGTCACATCATTATAATAAACCTATTAAGAATGGTGGTGGGAGAAGGATTCGAACCTTCGAAGTCTAAGACGGCAGATTTACAGTCTGCTCCCTTTAGCCACTCGGGAATCCCACCTATCAAATTTTGCCGGCTACCGGAATTGAACTGGTGACCCACTGATTACAAGTCAGTTGCTCTACCAACTGAGCTAAGCCGGCATTGAATAGTATTTATTCTAGAAGCGTTATATAGATGATGCAACAAATATTTTTAATTAAATAAAGTATATATTCTGCAATTATATCTATATAAAAATACAACATATTGAATTAATTGATTATTACTAATAAAGTTAATTTTATATATGTAATAATCAATTTTTTATTAATAATTGAACTTGTATACATTACTTATAGGATATAATATCCTACTATCTGTTTAATAAGAAATTCATAAAAATCAAAAAAAATATATTATCATGGATTGTACTGTTTTCTAATGTAATCATTCGGTTCAAAATCACATTATATATAAGATTAGTATTTTTGTATATAGTATTGTATTTAAAATATCATTAGTATTTAAAAAATCATAAATACTAAATTCGCTATTATTAATAAATTAATGATAATGGGAAATTTTTATTTGGTGTTTACTCGTAAAGAATGGGCTAATCTGTGTGATTCTTTTTTATTCAGTCTATCTAATGATGAAATTAACACAATTAAAGGGATTAATGATGAGTTATCAATTAAGGAAGTCATAGAAATTTATTTACCTCTTTCGCGTTTAATCAATTTTTTTATTGATTCTAATTTTCGCCATAAAGAAGTCATTGAAAAATTCTTAGGTAAAACAATAAACAAAGTTCCCTATATAATAGGTATATCTGGAAGTGTAGCAGTTGGTAAAAGTACTGCAGCTCGCGTATTACAAACTTTAATGAGTCGATATAATAAAAACAATAAAGTAGAACTTGTTACAACAGATGGATTTTTATATCCGAACACAATACTTGAAAAAAAAGGTTTAATGAAAAAGAAGGGATTTCCGCAATCTTACAATATAAGCCGGTTAATGAAATTTGTTTTAGACTTAAAATTAGGAGCAAAACAAGTAATAGCACCAGCATATTCACACTCTATTTATGATATATTACCAAAAACAAGCCAAATTATTCAGCAACCAGATATTTTGATTCTTGAAGGATTAAATGTACTTCAGAATGTATCAGATTATCCAGATAATCCTTATCGAATATTTATTTCTGATTTTATAGATTTTTCTATTTATATTGATGCTATTGAAGATCTATTGAAAAAGTGGTATATCGATCGTTTCTTAAAACTTCGTGAAAGTGCTTTTACTAAATCAGAATCTTATTTTTGTAATTACGCTAGTTTAACTAAACAAAAAACTATAACAATAGCTGAAAATTTGTGGAATAGCATCAATAAAATCAATCTTAAAGAAAATATTTTACCCACTCGTGAAAGAGCAAATGTTATTCTAACTAAAACTAATAACCATTTTGTTTATCAAATTCGCTTAAAAAGATGATTTATATATTAAAAGATATATTAGGTTACAAGTGATGTTTCTCCAATTGACCAAGATGTAAATTCACCTTTGTTTTCTAATATTAATGCACCTGTGTAATCTATACCTCGAGCAATACCATTTATTATATTATTACCGATAATTAAATTAACTGACCTATTAACTAAATAGTCTAAATTTTTCCAACGTGATATAAATGGAGTAAAACCTTCTTGTTCAAATATAATTAAATATTTACGAAAATTAGTAGTTAAATTAACTATAAGATCATTTCTGTTTATATTATAATTCATTTCAGATAAAGAAATCCAATTGGAATAATTTTTTAAATATTTATTTTTGTTAAACTTATTTGACATCTTAATGTTGATACCAATACCAATCACGATATCAATATAATTACATGTTTTCTTTTTATTATTATTAATTTCTATTAAAATACCTGCTAATTTTCTTTCATAAAAGTAAATATCATTTGGCCATTTTGTATTAATGTTTTTAACACCTGACATTCGAAGAGTTTCTGCTACAAGAATGCTAATTACTAAGCTAAGTGCTGATATATTATTATGAATGCATTTTAGTTGCCAATACATGGACATATATAAATTAAAACCAAATGGTGAAAACCAATGCTTTCCATTCCGTCCTCTTCCGAATCTTTGATGTTCAGTAATACAGATATCACCAGATTTCAAATTATCAATGCAATTTAATAAATATTGATTTGTAGAATCAACAACTGGAATACATAAAACAGTATTTTTTCCTAGTTTTGATTTAATTTTTTTTTCATCTAATAATTCTAGAGATCTTGATAAACTGTAGTATTCTTCAGTATTACTATATATATCAAGACCCCAATCTCTTAATATTTTTATATTATTAACTATATCTGATTCAGAAGTATGTAAAATTTTACTAAGATTTTGTTTAGAATAAAACTCACCATTAGATAAAATATCAATCAACCGTAATGGAATACTAAACATTATGAAATCATCTCAATTGCATTACATTCACCTGTTGATTTAATAAATCTAACTTCTGGTTCAAGCCATACATCAAATTGTCTACCGACTCGTATACGTATTTCTTTTGCTAAACATAAAATATCTTGTGGAGTTGCATGTCCTTTATTAATTAACACTAGAGCTTGTTTATGATAAACAGCTGAATCTCCAACATACAAATTTTTTAAGTTACACTGCTCAATTAACCATGCACCAGCTAATTTTATCTGATTATTTATAAATGGATAATGAGGCATAGCAGGAAAATATTCTAACAATAACGTGGCTTTTTTTTGAGTAACTATAGGATTTTTAAAGAAACTACCAGCATTGCCTATAATTTTAGGATCAGGGAGTTTACGTTTGCGTATAATAAAAATTTCATTAAATATATCCCATGCACTAATTGGATTGAGATATTTTAAATCTTTATATGTTAAGATTGGTTGCCATTTTTTTTCTAAACTAATACCAACAGCTACGATTACAAAATCAGTCCAATATTTATTTTTAAAAATACTGTCACGATAAGAGAAATTACATTCATCACTATATATTCTTTTAATACTTCCATTTCTTAAATGCATGACATCTACATAACTGCAAAAATCTTTTAATTCAACACCATAAGCACCAATATTTTGAATTGGAACCGAACCTACTGTACCAGGAATCCAAGCTAAATTTTCTAAACCAAAAATACCTTTTGTCAACATTTTTTTTACGAAGCAATGCCAATTTTCTCCAGCACCTACATGTAACTTCCATATTTTATGATTTTCAGAAATTTTTATTCCCTTAATTCTATTGAGAACAATAACACCATTAAAGTCTTCAAGAAATAAAACATTACTAGCTTCTCCTAGAGTTAGAAATGGTAATTTAAGAAATTTACTAAATCTCCATGCTTTTAAGATGGTTTCTCTATTTTTAGCAACAAAAAGAAAGCGGGTATTAATATTAAGACCTAAAGTATTATTTATTTTTAAAGAACAATGTTTATAACCATCATTCAATATCATTATTCAATATCATCATGCAATATGATCTTAAAAAGCAATCTAAGAGATTTTAGATTAGCATACAAAAATTAATGCCTGGCAGTTTCCTACTCTCACATGGAGAAACTCCACACTACCATTGGCACCACGACATTTCACTTCTGAGTTCGGCATGGTTTCAGGTGGTACTATCGCGTTATAGCCGCCAGGCAAAAATAAACTTATAATTTTAAAAATTAAATTTATAACAAGCTAAAGTTTTATATATTCTCAATATTT
>NZ_CM009568.1 GCF_002933355.1 Candidatus Pantoea edessiphila | reverse complement strand
AAAAAACCCGTAGCGGCATTTTAATACGATTACCAATACCATTACATAGGTTTGTTTAACAACCCCTCTTAAAATCCCGAAAAACAGCAATATAAATTTTATTAAGTGATGGAATTACGATTTGTAAATTTTACTAAATCGGTTTTTACATCATAAAGGATAATATAATCTGGCAAATAATTTATTTTTTCCAACCGTTTCAACATTCTTTTAAATTCAGATTGTTTAGACATGCTACCTACCTTAACATGCAATTTAGCAAGAGAGACAATAAATTCATTCTGATTTCCACAATGTTTGCGAGCTATTTCATAAATACGTCTATCTATAGGTTTTCTAATACGAAAATAATCGGAACTAATTTTTAATAATTGTTTTTTATGTAATGCTTGATATAACCATTCAGGAAGGACTATTTCAACCATACCGATATCAATCTTTCCTCTTTTATCCTCAACAATGCGCCAACTGTCTAATAGTCCAAAACCAACAGATTCTTGTTTTTTATTGGAGTAAAGAATATTCGTTGTTATTCTAGTGCCAGCTAGCCTTTCTAAAGATTTTTTCAGCTCTTTATATGTTCTACCGCTCACAGTTCTATTTGTACTGATAAAAAAATCATAGGGTGTAAAAAGTATTATTTTACTTGTAAATTTATTAACATTAATGGATTCTTGTAATTTAGAAATAGCATAAATCCATATATCTTTATCAAAAACTGTTGCCATGCCATATGCAGCATTAGGTGCTACGGTAATTGTTTTATCCCCACTCACATAGCGTCTAGTACTTCTATCTCCTCCCTTCAAAGCAAAAAATGGATGTTCCATACTCGACATTTCATCTCGAAAACCAGAAATTGATAATTCATTAGCAATGAAAAAGTCAATTTCATGTTTTTTAAGATGAGATATCACTATATTTTTATCATTTAACACGATATTTTACCTTAAAGCGTCTTAAATACTTTTTAAAGTTCTGCAATATAAAGAATTAATTTTTAATATTTTATTTAAGCTTGTTAAGCAAAAATTTACTATTAATCAATTAATCTTAAATAAAACACTTGTTTTTAAATAATACGACAAGTAAATCTTACCTATTAATAACTGTTGAAAACCTGTGGATAACTATTCAAAAATACTATTTTTATACACAATATCCTGTGGATTAAAATTGTTTTTACTGTGATTTACACATGGGACTACTGTGATTTACACATAGGAGCTAAAAAAAAATTCTTTTATATCAAAGTTTTATTTGATCTTTTTTTTTTTTATACACAATATCCTGTGGATTAAAATTGTTTTTACTGTGATTTACACATGGGACTACTGTGATTTACACATAGGAGCTAAAAAAAAATTCTTTTATATCAAAGTTTTATTTGATCTTTTTTTTCTTTAACTTATATATTAACTTAATATATATTATGTAAGATATATATTATGTTGATGTTAAGAAAAAAAATCTGTGGATAACTTTCCAAAAGAGAAAAACTAAAAATTACTAAAAAGTAAACGTTTAACAAAAAATTTACTTTCCTAGTTGAATAATAATTAGAAAGACTGTATAATATTTTCAGAGCAGTTGTTTTGGTTTTGAAGGGGAATTTGAAATGACATCAAAGTAGATAATAAAACATTTATAACAAAACTAAATTAAGACTATCTTATGTTAACCTTATTTTTTCTGACAAACACAGCATTTGATTTTTTCATAACAGTATTATTAATTAGAATACTGATGCAAGTATCAAAATGTGATTCTTATAATCCAATTTCACAGTCTATCATAAAAATTACCCAACCTATCCTTAAACCGCTATATAAAATATTGCCTTTTGTAAAGACCATAGATATAGCAGCCTTAAGTTTGGTGTATTTTTTATCAACAATGAAATTGCCTGTTTTAAGATCAATTATCACAGGAATTTTTTACATGACACCAACTAGTTTGTTAGTAGGGGTGTTAGCATTATTTAAATCCACCGGCAGTATAATTTTTTGGGTAATTATCATTCGTTCTTTATTGAGTTGGATTAATCAAGGTTACAACCCCTTAGATTTCACATTACATCAAATGAGTGAAATTATTATCGGTCCAATTAGAAAACTATTACCAAATACGGGAATTATAGATTTTTCGCCAATGATAGTGATTTTTATACTATACACGTTGAATTATCTATGTTTAGATTTATTTTCCAAATTTTGGTATTATTTATGAACTTCATTACATTTAAAAAAAACTCATTTTTAATAAATGTACACATAAATGCAGGTACTAATTCTAACAAAATAATTGGAATTCATAACAATAAAATTAAAATTAACGTTGCTGCACCTGCAATACAACAAAAAGCAAATAATTTATTAAGGAATTTTTTATCTTTGGAATTTAAAATTCCAAAGAGTAATATTATTATTGAGAAAGGTAAATTAGGAAAATATAAACAACTTAAAATTATCAAAATTAATCAAATACCTCTAATAATCAAGCGTTTAATCAAGCAATCATCTATCTCTAGTTTAATTATTACGAAAATATTATAGCAAAAAATCCAAAATACTTTACTCCCCTTAGTCTCACATAAAATCAACAGATACTCAATAATGTGCAACAATACACCTTATTTATTGGAAATAACCCTTCT
>NZ_CM009567.1 GCF_002933355.1 Candidatus Pantoea edessiphila | reverse complement strand
CTAATTCACTTTGACAATAACCAGGAACACTTACAGTAAGTTCATAACTCTCTTTATCTCTTTGTAATAAATTATAAGAAGGAGTATCTATTAATGGTTTTTCACCAGTAATTCGACTAAAAAGATTATCCATTTGAGTAAAACGATCAGAAAATAAATTATTATTAAATGATGGCATAAGAGAAAAAGAACGATATGACATATTATCCTCCTTAAACACTTAAATAATCATACATAATATATTATAAATCACTATTGGGATACTTAAAATACTTTTCAAGTAAAAAAACAAAATTCAAAAAACAACAAATTAAAAATTAACTATTAACTAATCTGTCTTTACTTTTACTACATAATCTAGATATAGTTGAAGGATGAACATTAAATAATTTAGCAATATTAGCTGCAGTTTTTTTACCAGAACCCACCACTTCTAAAATTTCCTTTTTCTGCTGTAAATTAAGTTTAGGACGACGTCCACCTATCCTTCCTTCCTTACGAGCAGCTTCTAAACCAATAATAGTACGTTCATACAATATAGCTCTCTCAAACTCAGCAAAAGAACCAATCATCTGCATCATCATCCTACCAGCAGCAGTTGCTATATTGATAGTTTCAGTAAGACTTTCAACCTCAGCTCCCACTAATTGTATTTTTTCCATCAATATTAATAAATCCTTCAAAGAACGAGACAAACGATCTAACTTCCATACTACTAAAACATCACCTGGACCGAGGCGATTAATCAATTGAAGTAACCTTGGCCTATTCCAACAATCAGCAGATACTTTTTCATCAAATACTAAACTACAACCAGAATCTTTAAGACGAGAGATCTGCATACTAGGATCTTGTTCATTCGTTGAAACTCTAGCATAACCAATTCGCATATTAAATTACCATAACTTAATAAGTTTATAAAAATTTTAATTCATCCAAAAAAAAAGATAATAACAAAATTATCAAGTCTACAAAAACTATTTTACTATATTAAAACATCAAACTTGCAAAAAGGCCCCTTTTTGCAAGCACTTACATAAAAAAGTAAGAAAAAATCTAAATAATGGGAAAAATTAAATTATTGCTTTAGTAAATTAATTTGATATAAAATTTTAACAAAATAATCAGATATAAAAAAACAAAACTAAAAACTATTAATTTTTAATTGAAAATTTGTTAATTAAACTTAATACTTAATAAGTTATTATAAAAATATTTTATTTTTTATAATTATATTATTAAGTGTATAATGAATAAACTAATATAAAATATTAAGAATATGAAAAATACAAAAATAAAATTACTTTTTATTCATTGAAGGAAGAAAAATTTTAAAAAATAGCAATATATTCTTACAACAGATGAAATAAAAAACCCCTTGATTCATGATTAAAATATCAAAAAAGATAAAAAATAGAATCAAGAGGTTAATATAAACTTATCTAAATGAACTTTACAAAATAACCCCATTCAAATCCATCTAAATAATTATACAAGTATAGCATAAAGTGAATAATAAAATAATAAATAATATTAATCAAAACCCACAAAAAAAAGATAAAAGACATCGTGGTAATCATTCTGTAAAATGTAAATGTCCTAAACCAGAATGGTTTGCACCAGAGCATTATAAATCCTTACCAGGAGAATTTGGACATGCAATGAGAAAATTGGTAATGAAAGATAAACAAAGTGGTAAACTTTGTTTAAGACGTCGAGTTTCTAGAGATCCATACTTTATCAAATTAAGAAAAGTTGCAGGAAGAACTAGAGATTTTCGACCAGAAAGAAAATTTCTTGTTGACGCAATTTTCCCACTTTTAATTCAAAGAGCAGATATAGGCAGTTGGATAGTAACAACTAATATAACTAAACTAGCTAACGAATTAAGCCCTAAAAACGAAAATCAGGACATAATTCCAGAAACTAGAGTATCTCCATCAAGGCTATCACGTTTATTTCCTGAAATGATGAAATATGGATTATGTGATTTACCAAATTTAGAATGGGATCCAGTACAAGAATATTGGATTCCAAGACACATCATTTTAACAGAAAGATTTTGGAAATTATGTGGGGCAAACATAGATAAATTATTATACCAACGTAATAAAAGATTAGAAGCAGAATCTGAAGGTATACTCGAACCAGGTAATTATCTTTCATTAAGAACAGCTAGAAAGCGTTGGTATGAAAAAATGCGTTTAGCTACTATAAAACATAGAAGAGAAAAAGCTACATCAGAAAAACGTCGTAGACGTCTTTCTAAACTTCCTATAGATCAACGTCGCTATACTATGGCATCATGGATTATACATAACTATCCTAACTACATCCTTTTAAATATGGATCCAGAAAGTTTTGATAGATTAGTATGGCAACACTTAAATAGATTAAGATTAGGACTAAAACTAGAACCTGGACCTGACAATAAATATATAAATTAATTTTCATATTTCAATATATCCATCTTAATTGATGATAATATCCATTTGCTCATTTTTTATCTTTCTTAAAAAAATCTAACAAATATTAATTTAAAATAGATTATTAAACTAATTTTTCTGAAAAAATACTTATTAAAATTTTTTATCCACAATTATCCGCAAATTGAGAATTTTTTTATCTGCATTCAAGTGATAATCTTATCTGCAATATATTCGTATATATAATTACATCTTTCATAAAGAAAATAATTGTTTTCTACTAATAATATTATTAATAAATACTTAATAACTTTTTAAGTTTCTTTTTAAAACAAAAACGCTTCGAAATTTTCGAAGCGTTTTTGTTTTAAAAAATAAATTACTACAAACTAATTTAATTAAGAACCATGATGTTCAATAACACGACCAGTTTCATTTTGAACACCAATAGAAATTTTCTGAGGTTTCTCTCTTTCAGGTATATCATAAGAAAATCTAAGAACTAACAAACCATTACATAAACTAGAATGACTAATATTTATCCTATGCTCAAGACTAAAACTCAAAGAAAACTCACTTTTCTTAATACCTTGATGTAACCACCTAACATTCTCATTCTTTTCTTCATTAGATCCATCTTTTCCAAGATTAGGCTTACCGCTAATAGTTAACTGATTATTCAACATAGTAACATCTAATTCACTTTGACAATAACCAGGAACACTTACAGTAAGTTCATAACTCTCTTTATCTCTTTGTAATAAATTATAAGAAGGAGTATCTATTAATGGTTTTTCACCAGTAATTCGACTAAAAAGATT
>NZ_CM009566.1 GCF_002933355.1 Candidatus Pantoea edessiphila | reverse complement strand
AATTTTGTGCTCTCTACTAACTATTACTACAAATTCATCAATAAACTTTAATAATACATTATTTATTTCATATAGATCAGTAATTTGATCGTTTAATAATTAATGAGTTATTAATTTATGATCAATAATTAAAAATTTTTCTAAAATATAGAAAATTAATAAACTACAATTCTTAAAATTTAGTTTACCAAAAACATTATTATTTATCCCCAAAAATACGTTAATATGCTGTGGATAAGTAGTTAACAACTACTGTGATTTAAAAACCCAACTACTGTGATTTAAAAACCCAACTACTGTGATTTAAAAACCAAATACTGTGATTTAAAAACCACTATCAAAAAATTTTTTATATTTTTCATGATGATAAAAGCAAAAAAAAAGCCTTAAAAACCCAACTACTGTGATTTAAAAACCCAACTACTGTGATTTAAAAACCAAATACTGTGATTTAAAAACCACTATCAAAAAATTTTTTATATTTTTCATGATGATAAAAGCAAAAAAAAAGCCTTAACTTATTTAACTTATTATTTAACTTAAAATCTTTTAACTTATCGCGCGCGAGGTTTGTCTGTGGATAACTTTTTTAAAAATTGCATTTTTCATAAAAATCAAAAAAAATCAAAACAAACTTACTGACTGGAACATAACTATTAAAAAGCTCTTACAGCCCCCTAAAATCTCCTTAGAGCGATTATAAGACATAAGATGAAGGAAAGGACCCCAGAAAAAGAAAGTCCCTTAAAAAGAATTATAGAGGGGAATTATTGGATATAATAAAAAGAGAAAATAAAGCCATTAAAAATTTACAAAACTTACCGAACCAGACAATTTTAAAAAAACAAACTTACATATAATCTCCATTAGGAAATCCCCTGTATTGAAGAAATCTTATTAATTTAATTTTTTCTTTTTGATTTTTAGGAATTATTTTACCAAACTTTTTTCATTATAGATTCTTTAGCTATTTCAAACCAATCTATCTCATATTTATCAAATTACTGCTCGATATCAGAATTTTTAAATCCCTTCTGTTTTATTTTTTGTCGTATCCTAACTGGACCATATAATTTCATAACATATTGCTTAAACAGATCACCGATTAACCTATTATCATCAATATAATTATTTTTTTGAAGTTTATACATTTAATGATCTAAAAGATCTGAACCTCTTATTAATTTTTTCATCAAATTAATAATATTGTTAGATGAAAAATCTTTGTTAGATAGCAAAAATATTGCATATTTATATAATTTTTCATCTTCCATAAATATATTTTCTATTTAATTTTTCCAAAATGATTGATTAAAATTATTTTTTTGAAAAAACCTTCCTCTTTCTAAGTAACAAAATTAGTCATAAAACTTAGTAAACCAAATTAAAAAAAGAAATTCATTTTTTTATATAAAATCATCATCACCAAAACCACCTAATTCGAAATCATTATCAGATATTTGGTCGTCACAATCAATTACTTGACTATCAGAATCATGGTCTAACATATCTAAATGATTGTCAGCATCTAAACTCAAATCAGAACTAAAAGGATCACCCTCATTCATAGAACCAGGATCATCAATGACATTTAAAATTTCTTCTGGAGCAGAATGATGAAACATGTTACTTAACATATTTCCTATTACAACACCTCCCGCAACTCCAACTGCAGTTTGTAATGCACCACTCATAAAACTACTAGTACTATTACGTGCTTGCATATTACTGGGAACAAAACTATTATTAGCTTCAGTAAATGGATGCAAATTATTTGTGGGAGCTGACTGAGCTGTTTGATTACTATTGAACAACCTACCTAGGAAACTCTTATCCTTATTCTGATTCATTTGAAGTTGAAAAATTTCATTTTTCAACTTCAAAATCTCTTGGTTAAGTTTATTTAGAGCAGCTTCTTGAATTAAAATAGTTTGGACCATATAGTAAGGTGATATAGGTTGTTTGCTTATACAATCCTGGATTAGTTTTTCTGCTTCACAGTCCCTAACCGATGAATTTTCTTCGGCTTTTTGTAGTCTCTGAAATAATTTCTCAATAAGATTTTTTTCTTCTAATTCCATAGTTAACGTTCCTTAATAAATAAAATAATTGATCATCATTGCAATATTAAGATAACTTATGTTAATTCTCAATAAATTATTATCCTAATCCTATTTTAATAACTAGGTGTTGCATGTTTTCCTTCGTCCCATAACCGATCAAATTCCCGAATGTATTTTTGAGCAATATCAATTCTATTTTTAATGTAAACAACATTTTCAGCATTACGTAAAGTTGCAGCTTGAGTATAATTAAAAGAACCCGTTTCAACTGATTTTTGATCAAATATCATAAATTTGTTATGCATAATAGAATACTTATCATTTAACATAACTGGAATTCTATGATTTACTAAGTATGTAACAGCAGTATATCTACCAGTATTTGATTTTTTATCAACAACTAAACGTACATTTACTCCCTTTTTATGAGCTTCAACTAATGCCAAAGCTATGGGTTTACTAGTAAAGGAATAAGCAGCAATAAAAATTGATTCTTTTGATTTTTTAATAGCTTTAAGTATAATTTTACTAGCAGTATTACCAGGTGAAAATCCTATTTCTATATCATTACAATCATGAACTTGAGCAATAACTGAGATAGATATAACAACTAAAATAGAAAAAATAGCAGTATTTAATTTTCTGTAAATCATTTAACAACTCCAAAATATTTTACTGTGTTTATTTAACTTCACTAACTTATCCTTAATAAATAAAAAAATCTTAATTTAAAAAATTTTAAACTTTTATAGTAAATTTCTCTAATTTTTTAATGAGATATTAATTAAAATTTATTTTTTTATCTTTTAAGTTATTTTTTCGATTATCAAAAATAACCATATCTTCTACAGAATCATAGCGTATAGTATAATCTGGTAGATCATTAGTATTAGCAAGTTTCTTAATATTATGTCTAAACATCTTTAATAAAGATGTACTACCTGTTTTTAAATGTAATTTATCAAGTGTAATACTAAAATAACTCTGAATACCACAATGTTTACGAGCTATTTCATAAATACGTCTATCTATTGCTTTTCTAATACGAAAATAATCAGGGCTAATTTTCAATAATCTTTTTTTATGCAATGCTTGATACAACCAATCCGGTAAAGTAACTTTAACCATACCAATATCAAGTTTACCCTTTTTTTCTTCAAGAATTTGCCAACTGTCAATAAGACCAAATCCTATAATTTCTTGCTTTCTTTTAGAGTAAAAAATATTTGTTTTTATGGTAGTTCCTTTCAATCTATCCAAAGTTCTTTCAAGTTCTTGATATGTTCTACCACTGATTGTTCTATTGGTAGTTACAAAAAAATCATAAGGTGTAAAGCAGACAGTTTTACTTATTTCTTGATTTACATTCATTGATTCTTGTAATTTTGATATCACGTATATCCACACATCTTTATCAAAAATAGTAGCTAATCCATCTGAGTTTGGTTTAACTATAACAGTTATATTACCATTTCTATATTCTCTTGTTTTTGTATTACCACCTTTTAAAGCAAAAAATGGATGTTCCATACTAGCGATTTCATCTCTAAAGCTAGAAAGTTCAATATTATCTGCAATAAAAAATTCTAATCTGTGTTTACGCGGTTTTAATGTATTCAA
>NZ_CM009565.1 GCF_002933355.1 Candidatus Pantoea edessiphila | reverse complement strand
AAGTCCTAGTTTTATTAATGAAAATAACCATATTATCAAAAAAAATAATGAACCAATATTAATATATGATACTTCCGGACCATATGGAGATTCTGAAGCAAATATAAATATAAACGCTGGTATTACAAAAATCCGTGCAAATTGGATACAAACTAAAGAAGATATAGAATATCTCTATCGAAAAGAATCTAAACAAAACAAAAAATACAAAACCAATTCAATTTTAGATAAAATAAGCTTTAATAAAGTAAACACAATACTTAAAGCAAAAACAGGAAAAAAAGTTACCCAAATGCACTATGCACGTGCTGGAATAATTACTCCCGAAATGGAATTTATAGCCATACGTGAAAATATGGGTATTGATGTTATAAAACATAAAATTAATAAAATGACCAATGGTAACATAAATAATAATATAACAATACCAAAAAAAATTACTGCAGAATTCATTAGACAAGAAATAGTTGCTGGTAGAGCAATTATTCCCGCAAATATTAATCATCCAGAACTTGAACCTATGATTATTGGACAAAATTTTTTAGTAAAAGTTAATGCAAACATAGGTAATTCAGCTTTAAGTTCCTCTATCGAAGAAGAAGTTGAAAAACTAATATGGGCCATAAAATGGGGAGCTGATACAGTAATGGATTTATCTACTGGACGATATATACACGAAAATAGGGAATGGATTATACGTAATAGTCCTGTCCCTATTGGAACAGTACCTATATATCAAGCCTTAGAAAAAACCAAAGGAAAAGCAGAAAAACTTACATGGTCTATTTATAGAGAAACATTAATAGAACAAGCAGAACAGGGAGTAGATTATTTTACAATACATGCTGGAATTTTACTAAATCACATTCCTATGACTAAAAACAGGCTAACTGGTATAGTTTCACGTGGAGGAGCTATAATAGCACAATGGTGTTTATTCCATAACAAAGAAAATTTTTTATATGAACATTTCCAGGATATTTGTAAAATTTGTTCTGACTATGACGTATCAATTTCATTAGGTGATGGATTAAGACCAGGATCAATAAAAGATGCAAATGATAAAGCACAGTTTGAAGAATTGTATACTTTAGGAAAGTTAACTAAAATTGCATGGAAATATGATGTTCAAGTAATGATAGAAGGTCCTGGACACGTCCCAATGAATATGATTCAACGAAACATAACTGAGCAATTAAAACATTGTCATGGAGCTCCATTTTATACATTAGGACCTATAACTACTGATATAGCACCCGGTTACGATCATTTTACATCAGGAATAGGAGCTGCAATGATAGGATGGTTTGGTTGTGCTATGTTATGTTATGTAACACCTAAAGAGCATCTAGGTCTACCAAATAAAGAAGATGTAAAACAAGGAATCATTATGTATAAAATTGCAGCTCATGCTGCAGATTTAGCTAAGGGTCATCCTGGTGCACAAATACGTGATAATGCTTTATCAAAAGCACGTTTCGAATTTCGTTGGGAAGATCAATTAAATTTAGCGATAGATCCATTTACTGCTAGAAATTATCATAATGAAACATCATTACAGAGACCATCTGATAAATTAGTGAAATTTTGTTCTATGTGTGGACCTAAATTTTGTTCAATGAAAATATCTCAAGAAATTAACGATTGTATGAAAAAAAAAGGTAAATAAATTAATAAATAATTTTGAGAATAAAAAATGCCTATTAATACAAAATTTCCAGCAGTGCCGCATAGACTAGGTTTATACCCAATAGTAAATTCTCTAACTTGGTTAGTACGTTTGTTAGATTTAGGTGTGAATACAATACAACTACGTATAAAAAATCAAACAGAAATCCAAATAAATAAAACAATTGAAGCTGCAGTATTATTAGTAAAAAATTATAATGCAAAATTATTTATCAATGATTATTGGAAATTAGCTATAAAATACCATGCCTATGGAGTGCATTTAGGTCAAGAAGATATAGATACAGCTGATAAGAATACAATATTAAAATCTGGATTAAGATTAGGATTATCTACACATTCTGAACAAGAATTATTGAAAGCCATATCTTGGAAACCCTCTTATATAAGTTTAGGACATATTTTTCCCACAAAAACAAAAAAAATGATTTCTAATCCGCAAGGTTTAATTAAACTCTCTAATTATTGTTCTAAATTAAAAAATATGCCTACAGTTGCTATCAGTGGTATAAATTTAACTAACATAGATGATGTTTTAGCATGTGGAGTAGGAGGTGTATCTGTAGTAAGTGCTATCAATATGGTTCCTAATTGGCATCAAGTAACTATTCAATTACTAGAAAAAATCAAACAATGGGAAAATCAATATGTAAATAACTAAACTCTTTGAGTAAATCTTAAGGATAAAAATTTATGATCGATGATCAATCTTTTTTACGTTATAGTAGGCAAATTTTATTAAATGAAATAGGTTTACATGGACAAAATTTATTACAATCAACCACAATATTGTTAATTGGTTTGGGAGGTTTAGGTTCACCGGCTGCTCTTTATCTTGCTGCTGCAGGTATAGGTAAACTAATACTAGTAGATCATGATAGATTAAAAATAACTAATTTACAAAGACAAATCTTGTATAATACAAATGAACTAGGACAATTCAAAGCCAAAATAGCAAAAAATAAACTTACTATGCTTAATCCTGAAGGATCATATATTTACTTAATAAAAAAATTAGATGCCAATCTTTTAAACCAATATATAAAAGAAGTAAATCTAGTACTAGATTGTAGTGATAACATGGTTACTAGATATAATATTAACATGGCATGCATAACTAATAATAAACCACTTATAACTGCTAGTGCAATTGGTTTTAATGGACAAATTGTAACATTTAGTCCTCCTTGGGAAAATGGATGTTATTCTTGTTTATATCCAGAAACAAAAGAAATATCCGATATAAATTGTTATTCTTTCGGTATATTAGGTCCTATAGTAGGAATTATGGGAACAATGCAAGCTTTAGAAGCTATTAAATTATTATGTAATATAAAATCTACTGATCAAGGTCAATTATGGTTGTTTAATGGAAAATCTTTGAAATGGAAAAATTTATACTTAACTAAAAATCCTTACTGTTCAGTTTGTTCATAAAAATTTACGTTGATTAATAATATATATTTAATATCCAACAAAATAATTACAATGAAAATTAACCTTAATGATAATTTGATAGAATTATTAAAACCAACTTTTTTAAATGATTTAATTGTTCAAGAATATGGAACTATTAATGGTATTGCAATAGCAGTTAATAACAAAATTATTCCTAGATATCAATGGTCAAAATATGAGGTAAAAGATAAAGATAACATAATCATTTTTCAAGCTATTGCTGGAGGTTAAGATGTGTTAAATATTCAAGGGACTTATTTTACATCAAGATTGTTCGTAGGAACAGGAAAATTTGCTAATAATGATTTAATGGTGAAAACTATTTTTGCTTCTGGAACTGAATTAGTTACATTAGCAATGCGTAGAGTAAATTTACAAAATAATAATGATTCTTTTTTAGCAACCTTAAATAAAACTGGTATAAAACTTTTACCTAATACTTCAGGTGCTAAAACAGCAGAAGAAGCAATATTTGCTGCTCGTTTAGCAAGAGAAGCCTTAAATACTTCTTGGATAAAATTAGAAATCCATCCAGATACACAGTATTTACTTCCTGATGCAATAGAAACTTTAAAAGCATCTGAACAATTAGTAAAAGAAGGTTTTACAGTATTACCTTACTGTAATGCAGATCCAGTAATTTGCCGAAGATTAGTAGAAGTAGGTTGTGCAGCGGTTATGCCGTTAGGATCTCCAATTGGTTCTAATCAAGGTTTAAAGACTAAAGATTTTTTACAAATCATAATTGAACAAACTAAAGTTCCTGTAATAATTGATGCAGGAATTGGTGCTCCTAGTCAAGCTACCGAAGCATTAGAATGGGGAGCTGATGCAATAATGATCAATACCGCTATAGCCGTTTCACAAAATCCAGTTATTATGGCAAAAGCCTTTAAACTCGCAACTCAAGCTGGAATTTTAGCTAGAAAAGCAGTGTTAGGAACTATTGATTCAGAAGCTCATGCTACTAGCCCCTTAACTAAATTTCTATATGCTAATATAAATAAGACATAAAATAAAACAATGGAAAGTTTTACTCAATACTGGCAACAAATTAATCAAAATAACTTATCTTCCTACATTAACAATCAAAATGAAAATGATGTAAAAAATGTATTAAATTTGAAAAAATTTGATACAAAAGAAGCAATAAGTGCGCTTCTGTCCCCATCTGCTAAAAACTATATAGAACCTCTAGCAAAAATAGCAAAAAAAATAACACGCCAAAGATTTGGTAATATTGTAAATTTTTATTTACCTCTTTATCTTTCTAATATATGTTCAAATGAGTGTACATATTGTGGTTTTTCTATGAATAATAATATCAGAAGAAAAATACTAAATGAACATGAAATAATTCAAGAATGTAAGGCAATAAACGCTCAAGGTATTAGTCATTTCTTATTGGTTACTGGAGAACATAACGGTAAAGTAGGTATGGAATATTTTTGCCGTTATTTACCATTAATTAGACGTTACTGTAATTTATTATTGATGGAAGTACAGCCAATGTCACAAGAAGAATACACAATACTAAAAAAAATAGGATTAGATGGTGTATTAGTATATCAAGAAACATATGATATGAATTCGTATAATACTAGTCACTTAAAAGGAAAAAAAACAGATTTTTTTTGGAGATTAGAAACTCCAGAAAGAATAGCTCGTGCTGGAATTAATAAAATTGGATTAGGAGTGTTAATTGGTTTATCTGACAATTGGCGTGTAGATTGCTATATAGCAGCACAACACCTTTTATATTTACGTAATATATATTGGAGAAGTAGTTATTCAATATCTTTCCCTCGTTTGCGTCCTTTCATTGGAAAATATTCAGCCAATTATTCTCTAACAATAGATGATATTGATTTATTACAAGTTATGTGTGCTTTTCGTTTGTTAATGCCAGAGGTAGAAATTTCTCTTTCTACTAGAGAATCTCCAATTTTTAGAGATAACGTCACTCCAATTGTAATTAATAATATTAGCGCTGGTTCTAAAACAAATCCAGGAGGTTATGCTAGCAATAAAAAAGAACTAGAGCAATTCGTTATTTCTGATAATCGTTCACCTCAAGAAATGTATCAAGTACTATTATCAGCTGGATTACAACCAATATGGAAAGATTGGGATTCATATTTAGGACGAATATAAACAAAAAATCATGAAAACTTATTATTTTTAAATTTTTTAGCTATTTAATAAATAATATTATTTATTATTAATTTCAGTAAAACATAATGGTGTATATCAAAAGATATTTTATAAAATTTAATTTAGAAAATTTTTTATGAAAACAAAAAAAATATATAACGTATTAAGTATCGCTGGAACAGATCCCACTGGAGGAGCGGGTATTCAAGCAGATCTGAAAACCTTTTCAGCTCTAGGAGTATATGGTACTACAGTTATAACTTCATTAATAGCTCAAAATACCTGTGGAGTACAGTCTGTTTACCCAGTTAGATCATCTTTTGTAGAAAAACAATTAGAATCAATATTTAGTGATATAAATATTCATAGTATGAAAATTGGGCTACTTAGTAAACATAGCATTATTAAAGTAGTAATAGAAAAAATAAATAAATATCAAATCCCATTAGTAGTTTTAGACACTGTTATAAATTCTAGTGATGGTAAACAGTTATTAGACAAGAATGCAATTAAAATATTAAAAAATAGATTGTTACCTTTAGTTTCCATTATAACTCCAAATCTTCCTGAAGCAGCAGTGCTTCTTAATAGCTTTGAAGCAAAAAACGAAAAACAAATTATCGAACAAGGTAAACAATTATTATCAATGGGTTGTAAGGCAGTAATTATGAAAGGTGGTCACCTATCAGGAAAATTAAGTACTGACTGGTTTATAACACCAAAGAAATCGATAAAAATAGATGATATCAGAATTAATACAAAAAATACTCATGGCACTGGATGTACTTTATCTGCAGCAATAGCAGCAAAAATACCTAATTGTAAAGATTGGTTTCAAGCTGTCTATGAAGCTAAAAAATGGCTACAAAAAGCTATCATACATGGAGATAGCTTATTAATAGGTAAAGGTATGGGACCTGTACATCACTTTCACGAATGGTGGTAAAAAATAATAAAATTATTTATAATAACTAACTAATAAATTAATTTCATCTTATTAAAAGATATTATTTAATTTAAACAATAAATATTTATATAAAACAGATCAACATATATTGTATGATTTTCATAAATATTAACTGTTTTATCAGAGTAAATTTAACATAATTATTGCAAAAAAGCCCCTTTTTGCAATAATTATCTGCTAACTAATTATAAAATTATATGCAATATATTTTAAAGCATTAAAATTGTTAATGTATTTTAATTAACAATATTCAAAAAAATTTACTTTAGATGATTAATATATTTTTATGAAGATAATAATTTAATTAAAACCATTAAATAATAAAAATTATTTTCATCAATAATTAATTTATTTAATTACAGGATTTTTTTTACAAGAAAGAGAATCAGTAAACTTTTTATTAAGATTTAAATGTTGTTTAAGTAGTTCCTTTGGAGTATTAGCAAGCCACTGGTTTAATGAAATATCAGCATAGTAATTACTTTTGAATAATTCTAAAAATTTCATAGTTGTTTTACCCGTATTTTCAATATAATGTCCCATTGCAAAAGGTACATAACCCACATCACCTTCTCTATAATTAAAAGTTCTTGCCTGTCCTGCAGAAGCAAAAACTCCCATACGTCCTTCACCTTTAATATAGTATTGCCATTCATCATTATTAGGATGCCAATGTAACTCTCTTATTCCACCGGGTTCTATTTCTACTAATGCTGCTGCAATATTTTTAGCAATTGTAAATATAGTAGAATCTACAATTCTTACTGTTCCACCAGAAGCTGTAATTGGTTTTTGTTCTAACATTTTATGAGTAAAAATATTTAATGATTTTGTTGATTTATCGATAATATTTGAACACAAATTACCATTTATTTTTCCAGAAAAAATATACTTGTCTGTTGGCGATGGTAACTTATTAAAAATTGAAGAACTAACATTAAAATTTTTAGCTAGAATTTCATTTGGTATATGTTTGAACCAATCTGAAAGAAGAAAAGTACTTTCTTCATCAAAGCGTCCATTATCAAAAGCTAATAAAAATTCACAACCATCTTCACCTATTCCTTGAATTGAATGGGGGATTCCAGACGGAAAATACCACAAATCACCAGCTTTAACATCTTCAATAATCCAATTACCTTTAATATCTAATGCAGTTATTCTAGCATCACCATATATCATATAGGCCCATTCACTTTCTTTATGCCAATGTAATTCTCTTATTCCACCAGCATTAAGACGCATATTAACTCCAGCTATAGTATTTGCTACGCTTAATTCTCTTTGAGTGATTTGTCTTGTCCAACCTCCAGTCCCTTTTCTAACATGCGCATCACTAAATGAATAACGAAGATTTGGTAAAGTACCACTATCTGTTACAGGAGGATTAATTATATCTGGATTCTCTTTTTCTCTCACAGGATCTTTAGGACCTGGATCAAGTTTATGATTATTATATCGAGATAAATAACGTTTAATCCCCATATCATAGGCTTGTGCCTTAGAACTAATAAAGGCTAATGTACTCCCTAATGCAAATGTAATAAAATTTCTTCTTGAAATTCTACTCATAAAATTTGTTCCTTATTCATGTAAAAATATTATTATCTACACAATCTAAATATCTAATTAAATTATTAATATTATTAATATTATATCTATATTGGTTTTTTATATGAAATATAAATATATCATGTGATTAATAAATTAACATTAATTAATTAAACAAGAGAAAGATTCATTTTTAATTATTTTTACCATCTCGTCAATTATAATTTAATATGTTTTTTTAGCTCTTTTATTATTATTTATATAACTCAATATAGTGAATGTTATTAATTATTCATAATTGAATCAATGTTTTCATAATTATTAATTTTATTTAATTTAGGTTTTCTTTCATGAATAATAAAAAATACAGTTCTACCACGTTTTACTTCAGAGTAATCAAGATACCCGATTTTTTTTAATTGTTTCATTGCCCTTCTTACAATATGATTTTGCGTAGTAATTTTAGAAGATAAATTTAAACGCATACGTAATCTAAGTAAGGAAATAGGGATAGGATTTGTTGGGAGACTTTCTAAAAAAGTATAAAGAGCTTGAGCAGATTCTTTACGCTTTAAACATGAAATAGCTCGAAGATGTAGTAATACTTTATGATCAAAACTATATAATTCAAATAATTTTGGATCTGCTTGAATATGTACTATGTCTTTTTTTCTATCATAGTAAACAGATTGTACAAGATGAGTATGGTATATTTTACCATTACCTTCAAAAGATAACGTGTTTGTTGCAATTCTTCTTAAAGATGAATCTAAACGTTTACGTAATCTTGATGAAGAGTGTGTAGAAGGAATACCGCACATCTTTACAAAATTAATAAAAGACAAAGTTACAGTATCTCCCTGAATTGGGTAACGTGAAAAAGATTGAACTATTCCTGCCCAAGTCTTAAAATCATTATCCATATCTAATCTAGCACCTGTAATGCTAATTTTTTGATATCCTTCAGCTTTAACTAATGATAGGTTTTTCAATTCTTTTGTAGCATCTGTTGAAGCAATAGAGCCTGTTGTTCCTCTCGAAGTAGATTTTAAGGTGGGAACAAACAACCCTAATCTCATTAAAGCAGCAGGTTGCACTGTATTATTCCTATTAGGATATAGTTTAACTATTTCACCACTGTTTTTATTTACCGATAAAAAAGATCTTAATAATGTTCTAGTTTCATTATTGTTATCTTTCATAACTTAAATTCATCTTATTGTTAATAAAGGAAACTATAATTTTACACTTATAGTGAATATTAATACTGATTATAGTGAATGTTTTACTGACTATAGTGAACGTTTTACTGACTATAGTGAACGTTTTACTGACTATAGTGAACGTTTTACTGACTATAGTGAATTCTAATACCGTTCCAGCCCTTATGTAGTATGGCTTACAGAGCAACTAGGATCTATTAGGATCTATTAGGATCTATTAGGATCTATATAGGATCTACTTAATGTATAAGTGGATAACTTTTAAATAATATCAAAGAACCTTACTTTATTTAAAATAATATCAATAAGATCAGTAAAAAATACTTTTATAATTTAAAAAAATTTAACTGTTAATAATTAAATAAAATATACAATAGTAGTTAAAATCAAAAAATGATTAAGATCAGATAAAAATGAAAAAAAATAATACAAAATATTCTAAAATAGACAGCCTACTACCAAAGATAAATGATTTACGTTCTTCAATAAAATGTATAGAAAACGATCCCAACCAATATATTGAAACTGATCATCCCATCAATCCTATACAAGAACTAGCAAGGGTTTACAGACATATTGGCGCTGGAGGGACAGTATCAAGACCTACAAAAATAGGACCAGCTATGATATTTAAAAATATTAAAGGATTTCCCAATGCTCGTATTTTAGTTGGTTTAATGGCAAGTCGTGAGAGAATAGGAAAAATATTAGGCGTAACATCAAACACATTAGGCATTCATTTAGCTCAAGCTAGAGAAAATATAATACCTCCTGTTTTAACTAAAACAAAAAAAATTCCATGCCAAGAAATAATTTATGATGCTAAAAATAATTATTTTGATTTAAGAAAAATTTTGCCTACTATAACCAATACCAATAAAGATGCTGGTCCATACTTATGTTTGGGACTTATACTAACAAACAATCATCTTAAACCTAAACAAACTGATGTAAGTATTCATAGATTGTGTATACAAAGTAAAGATGAACTATCAATCTTCTTTGCACCAGGTAGACATATCGAGATATTTCGTAAACAAGCAGAAAAACAAGGCAAATCCTTAGCAGTATCAATAAATATAGGATTAGACCCTGCTATATATATCGGTGCGCAATTTGAAGCTCCTACAACACCTTTTGGTTTTAATGAATTAAGTATAGCGGGAGGATTAAGAAATAAACCGATAGAATTGGCAAACTGCATATTCATCAAACAAAAAGCTATTGCAAAAGCTGAAATTGTCATTGAAGGAGAAATACTTCCTAATATTAGAATTTCAGAAGACAACAACAGCAAAACTGGAAAAGCAATGCCAGAATTTCTTGGATATATGGGGAAAGCTAATCCATCCTTACCAGTGATAAAAGTAAAAGGTATAACAACAAGACAAAATCCTATATTACAAACTTTAATTGGTCCTGGAGAAGAACATGTTAATTTATCCGGTATACCAACAGAAGCTAGTATTTATCTAAAATGTAAAGATTCAATACCTGGATTAGTAAAAAATGTCTATGCACATAGCTCAGGAGGAGGTAAGTTACTTGCTATATTACAAATTAGTAAACGTAACTCCAATGATGATGGTATGGCAAGACAAGCAGCGTTAATAGCTTTAGCGGTGTATCGGGAACTAAAAAATATAATTTTAATAGATGAAGATATTGATCTATTTGATACTAATGATGTTTTATGGGCTATGCAAACAAGATATTCCGGAGATATAGATACAATATTCATTCCTGGCATTACAGGGCATATACTAGACCCATCGCAAAGTCCCATGTATAACAATAAAATACAAAAAAAAGGTACTACAACAAAAACAATATTTGACTGTACAGTACCATATAATTTAAAAAAAGAATTTATTAGAACAAAATTTAAAAAAATTAACCCTAATCCTTGGCTAAAACATAAATAATTAAATTTATTTTTTATAAATAAATTTTAAAATCACGAAAAATATAATTAAATTAACTTTCAATAACCCATAATAAAAAATTAATTAAATATTTCTCAATATACAAATTAAAATTTTAATATAAAATATAATTTTATTTATAAATAATTTTTTAAAAACACTTAAATAAAAAATAATGTAACTTAAAAAAATAGAAAATACCATAACTAAAATAACGAATGAATTCTTGTACTAAAAATATAAATAACATATCTAAATAAATTTTATAAACATAATTAATTATTGTTAATAAGGATTTTCTATGAATAAGTTATCTTATGCTCCGGAAAAAAGTACATCAGCTTGGTCAATATACTTACAACAAATTGACCGTGTTTCATCCTATCTAGGAAACCTTTCACGTTGGATAGATACATTAAGACATCCTAAACGTACCTTAATTGTTGACATTCCTTTACAGATGGATAACGGCACAATAAAACATTTTGAAGGATATAGAGTTCAGCATAATCTTTCTAGGGGTCCGGGAAAAGGCGGCATCAGATACCATCCTAATGTAGACTTAAATGAAGTTATGGCACTATCTGCATGGATGACAATCAAATGTGCAGCCGTAAATCTGCCTTATGGAGGAGCTAAAGGAGGTATTCGAGTAGATCCATTCAAACTATCAGAAAATGAATTAGAACGACTAACTCGCCGTTATACTAGCGAAATTGGTATTATCATTGGACCCCAAAAAGATATTCCTGCTCCTGATGTAGGTACAAACAGTAAAGTAATGGCTTGGATGATGGATACTTATTCCATGAATCAAGGTAATACAGTTACTGGAGTTGTTACTGGTAAACCTATACACCTTGGAGGTTCACTAGGCAGAGAAAAAGCTACTGGTAGAGGCGTATTTATTACCGGATGTGAAGTAGCAAGACGTGAAAAAATTAAAATTCAAGGCGCAAAAATAGCAATACAAGGTTTCGGTAATGTAGGAAGTGAAGTAGCTCGCTTATTTGATAAAGTTGGCGCAATCGTTATAACAATTCAAGACCATACATCAACTTTATATAATGAAAAAGGAATAAACATTAAAGAACTAACAAAATGGCAAAATAAAAATAAAAAAATCGCTGGTTTTCCAGGAGCAATTTCTATAGATAAAGAATCATTCTGGAAATCACATATGGATATACTAATACCAGCTGCACTAGAAGGCCAAATAACCCAAAAACGTGCTGAAATTGTTAATTGTAAATTAATACTTGAAGCAGCTAATGGTCCAACTTATACTGAAGCTGATGATGTTTTAGCGAAGAGAGGTATCACAGTAGTTCCAGATGTAATATGCAATGCAGGTGGAGTTACTGTCAGTTACTTCGAATGGGTACAAGATATGGCTAGTTTTTTCTGGAGCGAAATTGAAATCAATAAACGTTCAGATAAAATTATGATAGACGCTATGGTTAATGTTTGGAAAAAAGCAAAAGAAAATAAATGTTCTTTACGTACAGCAGCTTATATCGTTGCATGTGAACGTATATTAATGGCTCGTAAAGATAGAGGTATTTATCCTGGTTAAATAAAAGGACACTGCTGATATTTATGGCGGTGTTCTTTATGTGATAAACAAGAACTCAACTAATATAAAAACATGCTAAAACTTTAATCTATTATGTCTGCAACTAAATCGTTGAATACAAAAATTATAATTGATAAAGCAAAAACAACTTATCATTAAATTATCTTGAACAAGGAGATTTGAATGACTTCATCAATGAACTTAAATTCACGCCGACAAAACAAAACAAAAGCTAAAACTTTCATTAATAATTTTACAAACAATGTTTTTCCTAACTCAAAACGTATATATCTACAGAGTAATAACATTGATATAAAAGTACCAATGAGACAGATTACTTT